>JBFWVD010000034.1:0-54984 GCA_050246915.1 Acidimicrobiia bacterium
GGGCACCACCGGCATCCCCAAGGGTGTCGTCCACACCGAGCGATCGGTGGCGATGGCGTCGCGGTTCTTGACCGAGATCGTGGGTGTGCACCACGACGATGTGTTCCCGATGGCCTATCCGTTCGCGCACATCGGCGGACCGGTTCGGCTCATGGCATCACTGGCTGCCGGCTTCTGCGTCGTGCTGTTCGAAACCTTCGACTTCGAGAGGTCGCCAAAGGTGATGGGAGATCTCGGCGCGACGTTGCTGGGCTCCGCGGTGCCGTTCTTCCTCGCCTTCCTCGATGCACAACAGGCGCATGGATCCGAGCCCATGTTCCCCAGGTTGCGCTTCGGCGTCGCAGGAGGAGCGCCGCTGCCCACCGACGTGATCCGGCGGTTCCGTGACGAACTGGGCTGTGCTGGGATCTTGAACGCATGGGGGCTCACCGAGTTCCCATGCGCCACGTCTGTCGCGCCCACCGATCCGCTCTGGGTGATGGAGCAGACCGTCGGCCGGCCGGTCAGCGGGATCGAGGTCCGCGTCGTCGGGTCTACTGGAGAAGTTCTCCCTGCGGGGACCGAGGGAGAACTGCGGCTGCGTGGGCCGCAACGATTCCTCGGCTACGTCGACTCGTCGTTGAACGCCACGGCGACCGACGCCGATGGGTTCGTGTGCACCGGAGATCTGGGCCTCGTCGACGATGGCGGATACGTACGGATCACCGGTCGGCTCAAGGACGTCATCATCCGCAACGCCGAGAACATCTCGGCGCTCGAGATCGAAGGGGTGCTGTTCTCCCATCCCTCCATCGCGACGGTGGCGGTGATCGGGCTACCCGACGAGCGCAAGGGTGAGCGATGCTGTGCCGTCGTGGTGCTCAGTCCGCCGAATGCGCAACTCACATTGACAGACATCGGCGAGCACTGCCGCGATGCTGGGCTGGCCCCCCAGAAGATCCCCGAGCAGCTCGAGATCGTCGACGCCCTCCCCATGAACTCCATGGGGAAGATCATCAAGAACGAACTGCGGGCCCGGTTCGCCGTCTCTTCGGCGCCTCCGGTCGCACCGTAGGTTGAGCGCGACCGAACACGGAGGAAGTCCATGGAACGCATCGCCGATCGAACCGCCTTCATCACCGGAGGTGCCAGCGGCATCGGCTTGGCCATCGCCGAGGCGCTCGTGGCCGAGGGCGCACGGGTCGTCATCGCTGACTGGAACGGGGAGGTGGCAAACCGAGAAGCGGCGCGACTGGGTGACTCGGCGATGGCAGTGGTCCTCGACGTCACCGACCGCCAGGCCTGGTCCGCCGCCAAGATCGCAGCGGAGCAACGCTTCGGACCGGTGGAGATCTGTGTCAACAACGCGGGCATCGGCCCCGACCTCAACGAACTGGCTGACATGCCCGTCGAGGCGTTCGATCGGTTGGTTGGCATCAAGCTGACCGGCACGTTCAATGGCATCCACACCCTCGGCGCTGACATGCGCTCGCGTGGGGACGGCCATTTCGTGAACACCGCTTCGATGGCTGGCCTTACGGCGATGGCCAGGCTGGGCGCCTACACGGCGTCGAAGTTCGCGGTGGTGGGGATGAGTGAGGTGCTGCGGGCGGAGATGGCGCCCCACGGCGTCGGCGTCTCGGTGCTGTGTCCCGGCATGGTGCGCACCAATCTGGCCACCAACACCCCCGCGGCGAGCCGCCCCGCCGGCATGCCGTCGGACATGTCATCGGGCATCGACCCGGCGCTGGTGGGAACGCAGGTGGTCGAGGCCATCCGGGCGAACCTGATGTACATCATCACCCACGGTGAGTACTACCCGGGCGTGGCCGAGCGGGCCGCCGGCATTGCACAGGCATTCGCCGAGGCGCCGAAGCGAAACGTGTGAGCTCCACCAGGTCGCGACGGCCGATCAGCAGTACATTGCGCATCGGGGTCACGCGGCGTCAGGTGCCGCCCTGGCCACACCCGGCACCCCGCCAGCGAGCCCCGCAGCATTGACACACGAGGAGACCACCGATGACGACTCTCGAGAGCAGCAGGACCTCAGCCATGGAGGCCGTCGACTATGGGCTGTACGACGCCGATCAGCACTACTACGAAGCCGAGGATGCGCTGACCCGCCATCTCGACAAGAAGTACCGCAGTTCGGTCAAGTGGATCGACATGGAGGGTCGTCGCACCCTCATCATCAACGGCAAGCTCTTCACGGTCGTGCCCAACCCGACCTACAACCCCGTCGGCGTCCCCGGCTCGATGGAGGTCTACTTCCGAGCCGAGAACAAAGAGGGCCGTGAGGTCCGCGACATCATGAAGATGCACGAGATCCGGCCCGAGTACCGGGTTCGCGACGCTCGTCTCAAGGTCATGGATGCACAGAAGGTGGACTTCTCGTGGCTGCTCCCCAGCCTCGGGTTGGGTCTCGAGGAGATGCTCGCCGACGACTCCGAGCTGCTCTATGCCATCACCGGCGCGTACAACACGTGGCTGGACGAGGACTGGGGATACGACCGTGACGGTCGCATCCAGACCGGACCGCTGATCTCACTCATCGAGCCGGAGCTGGCCGAGGCCGAGGTGAAGCGGGTGCTGGACATGGGCGCCAAGTTCGTGACCTTCCGGCCGGCTCCTGTCGCCGTGCCCGGCCGTCACCGCTCGCCGGGCGATCCGCGCCACGACCGGGTGTGGGCCATGCTGGCCGAGGCCGGTTGCAACGTGGTCATCCACGCTGGCGATTCCGGCTACGCCAAGTACGCCGCCGATTGGGGCGAATCGGGCAAGTACACCGGCACCAAGTCGTCCCCGCTCATCGAGGTGCTCTCGGTCCACATCGAACGACCGATCTTCGACATGATGGCGGCGATGGTGTGCCACGGCGTGTTCGATCGCCATCCCAAGCTCAAGGTCGCCGTGCTCGAGCTGGGTTCGGCATGGGTGCCCGAGCTGCAACGCCGTTTGCGTGTCGCCTACGGCAAGACCCCACAGCTGTTCGGGCGAGACCCGGTGGAGTCCTTCATCGAACACACCTGGGTCGCTCCGTTCTACGAGGACAACATCGTCGATACCCGCAACGCCATCGGCGCCGATCGCATCCTCCTCGGATCCGACTTCCCCCATCCCGAAGGTCTGGCGGAACCGCGCGAGTGGATCGGTGACTTCGCCGGGCTGCCGGCGGCAGAGATGCGCCTTGCGCTGCGCGACAACCTCAAGGCCCTGTCGGGTCGCTGATCGCCCCATCGACTCGAACAGGTCGGGTGCCGCCACCGCGGGGCACCCGACCTCTTCGCGTCAAAGAGCGTGGAGGGCCGGCATCACCGAGTTGTAGAACGCCGCGTGGCTGGCCGCGGCCTGATCGGGATCGACGTCGTTGTACGGCAGGCCGAGCAGGAACTCGTCGATGCCCAGCGCGCGCAGCTCGGCCATGCGCTCGATGCACTGCGTCGGTGTTCCGACGGCGGCGAACCGGTCGATGAACCCGTCGGTGAGCGCGTCGATCTGCTTGCCCCTGGCGTTGTGCTTGCGCATGTCGTAGCTGCGGGCGATCGACTCGTACACCGCGCGGTCCTCGTCGTTCACCGGCCCCACCGCCGCGCCGTGCATCGACGAGAAGCGGGCGCTCGACGCCACGGTGTGAGCGACCGTCTGACGGGCCGTGGCGATGTCGTCGGCGATGCTCATGCTCATCCCGGCGACGAAGCCGAGCTCGCTCGGATCGCGCCCTGCTTCGCGCGCCGCGTCGCGGGCGACGCCGATGGCCCACCGGAGTCGATCGGTGTCGGCACCGTGCACGAAACAGATCCGATCGGCGAGGCGCGCCGCGGCGGCGATCATCTTGGGGCCGGTTGCGAACACCATGATGGGAGGCCGGGGCACGTCGATCTTCCAGTGCAGCCGGCTGTCCTCGGGCAGTGCCGCCACCGGCAGGCTCGTGGCCGGCGGAGCGACGAGCCAAGGTCCGAGCTCGGACAGTTCGATCCCGTCGCCGGTGAGATATCGCCGAACGAGGCTGAGGTACTTCTCGAAGTAGCCGATGGTGACCGGCGAAGAACCGAGGTGAGCCAATGCCGAGTCGCCTCGGGCAATGCCGAGCTGGGCGCGCCCGCCGCATGATTGGTTGACCCAGGCGATCGCCGAGGCCAGCACCGCGGGATGACGCGTCGCCGGGTTGGCGGCGCCGTTGGCCAGGAGGAGTTCCGTAGTAGCGGCGCCGGCAAGCGCCATTGACACGAACGTGTCACCCCACAGGCATTGGTTGTCGGGCACCATGAGCCCATCCCAACCTTGGGCCTCGACGTGTTGAGCGAAGCCGGCGACCTCGTGCGCGCCGATCGGGTGCAGCACCGTCCACAACTTGCTCATGGCTGCACCGCGCCTGATGTCGTCAGCGCCTCCAACCGATCGCGCCAACGGCGCGGATGCCAACAGTCCTGGACCTCACCCCAACCGCGACGTCCGTCGAACTCGAACTCCATGAGCGCCTGCAGACACAACATCGACGGATAGCTCTTGGCCCGATACGTGTTGGCCGCGCGACCCACGGCCGAGATGGTCCGGCCGAGCTCGTCGACCGCTTCGATGCGCACGACGAGCGGATGACCTTCGATGTCTCGCTCGGCGGTGCGGGTGCCACCACACACCCGCGACCACACTCCGTCGCGCATCAAGAACCCGGTGGTCACGGTGTAGACGGGGTCGGCCTTGTACGCCTCTTCCTTGTCGCACACCGATACGGCGAGGAACGCGTTGTCGGGGTCCTGTGTGGCGTACTCGTAGCCCACAGTCGGTTGACGGCCGTCTTGGCGCGGACCCCACGAGCGATCGCGCATGGACAGGCAGTCCACCGGGATCGTCTCGCCCTTGAGCGTCATCTCGCCGGTCACGTGACAGATCTGATCGATGTGGCCCTTGTTGAACGGCGGCGTCCCCAGCGTCACCAACGGCTTGATCGCGGCTTGGGCGACGAGGTGCAACGTTATGTCACGACTCGAGTAGGTCACCTCGAACTTGCGGGCCGGCTCGAGGCAGCGGATCGTCAAGCCACTGCCGAGGGTGATGTCGCGCAGATCGGCGCTCGGGTCGAACTGACGATGCCAATCGAAGTCGTACACCGGCATCTGCCATTCCAGATCGCCGGTGTCGTCGTAGACCATCACGCCGCCGCCCTGTACACCGACGTTGGGCCGGAAGATCGGGTAGATGTAACCGATCAACTTGCGATCGGGAACGAACCACGCCAACCAGAACGTCTCGGTCCACCACGGATCGTCGTTGCGCGGATGGAAGTTGTCGTCGTCGGCGGTGAGGCCCCACTCGTCGAGGTAGGTCGTCATGCAGTGCTCCTGTTGGATGGAAGTGGCGGGATCATTCGAACGCAGGCACGGGCGACATGGCGCTGAGACCACCGTCGAGCACGAGGGTGGCGCCGTTGAAGCCACGGCTGGCGTCACCGGCCAAGAACACCACGGCGTTGGCGACGTCGAGGGCCGTTGGCAGCGTGCCAGGGACGCAGGCCCGCAATCGATCGCCGTAGCGAGCGTCGGCGACCAGGGGAGCGGACGCGTTGGTGACGATGAAGCCCAGCACCAAGGTGTTGGACCGGATGCCGCGAGGGCCGTACTCGACCGCGACCTGACGGGACAATGCGTTCATCCCGCCCTTTGCCGCGCCGTAGGCGGGCTCGCCTGGACGCGACGACATCGACGCCGTCGAGGAGATGCTCACGAACGAGCCCGAATCGCCCATTGCGGGAACCGCGTACTTGAACATCCAGAACGCTCCACGTAGCGATGCTCCGAGGAAGTGGTCGAAGTCCTCGGTGGTCTGCTCGACCACTGGACGGTCCCGAATGGCCACATCGGTGGCCGATGCGTTGTTGACCACGATGTCGACCCGGCCGAACATCTCGACGGTGCGTTGCACCAGCGTCTCGGCGTCGCGCTCGAGCGTGAGATCGCACGGCACGAACCGGCACACGCGACCATCAACGGAGAGCTCGGCCTCCACCCGCGTGCCGCGCTCGATCGAACGACCGCCGATCACCACTGATGCGCCGTGGGCAGCCAACTCACGGGCGATGACCTTGCCGATGTTGCGGGTCGCGCCGGTGACGATGGCGACCCGCCCGTCCAGTGCGCCGGTCATGGCGTCGTCCAGGTCATCGCGGTGAGCGGGTAGGGTGTCAAGATGAATTGACGAGCTGGTGGCAACGGTCCCCCCGGTCCGAGCCGAGGGAACGACCACCTCGGATATCCCGCCAGCGTAGGTCGCCAGTACTGGGATCGTCGGTGTTGGGGTCGTGAGTCCGGGCGTCGCTTGTCGGACGGAACGTTCGGACCTAGGTTCGCGGGCGGGGGAGCGTGAATGGACACAGCAATCGATCCGGTGGCCGAACTGACTGCGCAGGTCGCCCAGTGCCTCGGTCGCGACGTGCAACTGGTGCTCGCTCCCCAGGGAGGTGCAGCCCATCTCGCCTACGAAGTGCGCGCCAAGGATGGGGAGGGGCAATCGCTCGCCTTCCTGCGTACCGAACCGGCCGGATGGTCGATGGGCCCTCGGTACGGGCTCAGCCGCGAGGCCAAGATGCTTCGCGGCGCTCATCGGCTGGGCTTCCCAGTGCCGCAGTTGCTCGGCACGCCAGGCACCCCTCCGGGTCTGCTCACCGAGATGATCATCGGCACCAGCCGCCCGGATCCCGACGAGGTCGAGGCAGTGGCCCCCGAGTACCTGGCGCAGATCGCGCGCCTCCACGCGATCGATCCGCGTGAGTTCGACGTGGATCAGTACGACACGGTCCGCAACGCGATCGCCGATGATCTGCGATGGTGGAACGACTTCGGGGCTCGGACCGGCGCGATGGACACCCGCCTGTTGCGATTCGCGGCGCGGGTGTTGTCGGCCACGTTGCCCGATGTCGGCGACATGCCGTCAGTGGTGCACGGTGATGTCGGTGCGGGGAACTTCATGGTCAACGAGGGTCGTCTTGCCGCGATGCTCGATTGGGAGACCGCCCACGTCGGTGACCCGCACGAGGATCTGGCGTGGTTGTGGATGCGCGGCGCGCACACTGCGTTCGGTGACCCACAACGGCGCATCGCAGAGTACGAGGCAGCGTCGGGCACGGTGCTCGATCGGCACCGGCTGTGTTGGCATCTGGCCTTCGTCATGTGGAAGAGCGTTGTCGGTATGCGGGCGGCGACCAACAGCGGCCCGGCCGACGACGTGACCCTTGTGCAGTCGATCGTCGTGCTCACCTACGAAGCGTTGCTCGGCGCGCAGCTGGTGGAACTGCTCGGCGCCTCGTACCCCTTGCTGGGGTGCACGCCCCAACGCTCATCGACCGTTGCCTCCCGGTTGTGCGACCGGCTGCTCGATCGCGGTGATCACGATCACGAGTCGCAGATCGTGCTCACGTATCTGCGCGACAGCGCATCGCAGTTGGCGTGGGAGCAACGCGAGTTGGCCGCCGACTGTCGTCGACGCCTGGCCATCACCCCCGACGAACTCGATGACCACGTCGACTCCGTGGGGCAAATAGACCTGACGGCGTGCGCGATGGTGCTCGCAGGTGAGGCCGATCGGGCCGCACTCGCCCTACCGAACGCCGTGCGGCGCATCCAACGGGCCCAGCGCATCGGGCTGGGTGTGACACGAATCGACGCGCAGCCGGTCGCTGATGGCGAAATGTAGAAGCACGTTCTGATATGTTGCGTGCGCCGGCCGGGGGGCCGACGCCTGCAGCAGGGGGATGGTCATGACGGCTGACAAGATCTCGCTCGATTGGATGATCTCGGTCGACGATCATGTGCTCGAACCGGGCCGGGTGTGGCTCGATCGCCTGCCGGCGAAGTACCACGACATCGCCCCGCAGATCGAGCGCGGGACGACCGGTGAGTTCTGGACGTACGAGGACAAGCGCCTTCCAACCGCAGGACTCAGCGCGGTGGCGGGCAAGTCGAAGGAAGAGTTCTCGCCCGAGCCAGTGGGCTACGACGACATGCGGCCGGGTTGCTACGACTCCAAGGCCCGCGTCGCCGACATGGATCAGGCCGGCATCTTGGCCTCGATGTGCTTCCCGTCGTTCCCGCGCTTTTGTGGCCAGGTGTTCTACGAGGCCAAGGACAAGGAACTCGCGCTGCTGTGCGTGAAGGCGTACAACGATTGGATGATCGACGAGTGGTGCGCAGACGCTCCCGGACGCTTCATCCCGCTCGTGCTCATCCCGCTGTGGGACCCGAAGCTCGCCGCCGCCGAGCTCGAGCGTTGCTCTGCCAAGGGTGCGACGGCGTTCGCCTTCTCCGAGAACCCCGAGCCACTCGGTCTCCCCACCATCCACGATCCGAGCGGCTATTGGGACCCGTTGCTGCAGGCCGCGTCCGACCTGGAGATGGTGGTGTGCATGCACGTCGGCTCGTCGTCGACGCTGCCGCTCATCTCGTCGAACTCGCCGTTCATGGCCAACTTGGCGTGGGGCGCCAACCGCACCTCCGGCACGATGTTGTCGTGGTTGTTCAGCGGCTATTTCACCCGCATGCCCGGGTTGAAGATCGCGCTGTCCGAAGGCGAGATCGGCTGGATCCCGTACTTCCTCGAACGCGCCGAGCAGGTGCTCGACAAGCAGCGCTTCTGGGTCAAGCGTGGCGTGACGTTCGACGGGCACGCTGGTCTCGACATCGATCTCGACAACCTCGATCTGCGCGGTCTGTACCGCAAGCACGTGTTCGGTTGCTTCATCGACGACATCCACGGGCTCAACAGCCTGAGCGAGATCGGCGAGGACAATGTCATGTGCGAAGTCGACTATCCGCACTCCGATTCGACGTGGCCCGACTGCATCGGTCTCATGAACAAGCGCATGGCTCATCTGTCACCTGAGGTGCAGTACAAGATCCTGCGCGGCAACGCCGAACGGCTGTTCCGTTTCACGCCCGCCGAACCGCCGGCCGTGTCGTGAGCGAGGCGGACATGGGGGAGCGTGCGTGGTCGGTGTCCATCGACCGTGAGCTGTGCATGGGTGCTGGGCTGTGCGTGATGTACGCACCGGACACCTTCGATCAAGACGACGCGGTCAAGGCCGTGTTCAAGCCCGACACCATCGACTCGATCGACGCGGTTCGCGTGGCTGTCGAGGCATGCCCCACGGGCGCAATCACGTTGAACGTTCCAGCGAACGACTAGGGGATCGGAATGCAACTCGACAACAAGTCGGTCGTCGTGACCGGCGCAGGATCAGGCGTCGGGCGCGCTTCGGCAGAGCTGTTCGCTGCCGAAGGTGCCCGCGTGGTGTGCGCTGATGTGCAGCAGGCGTGGGCACAAGAGACGGTCGACAAGATCACCGCCGCTGGCGGCCAAGCGGTCGCGGTGCGCTGCGACGTGAGCGACGAGGACGACGTGAAGGCCACGGTCGCCACGGCGGTGAGCGCGTTTGGTCGGCTCGATGTGATCTTCAACAACGCAGGCATCTCAACGCCCCGCCCGGGCATGTCGCTGGAGGACCACACGGTTGCCGACTTCGACAAGCTCGTTGCGGTGAACATGCGCGGTGTTTTTCTCGGCATTCGCGAGGCGGTCGTGCAGTTCAAGAAGCAGGGCGATGGCGGTGTCATCGTCAACACCGCGTCGGCTGCCGGGATGGTCGGCTGGGGTGGCTTCGCCTACGGCGCCACCAAGGGTGGCGTCATCCAGCTCACCCGGATCGCTGCCATCGAGTGCGCCCCATTCAACATCCGCTGCAATGCCATCTGCCCGGCGGCGATGCCGTTCACCAACTTCATGGTGCCCGATGCGTCCACCGGCTCTGTGGGCTTGCCCTCCGACGTGGCCGGCCAGCTCGGCAGCGTGCACCCGTTGGGGCGACCCATCACCGCGGAGGACTGCGCAGCCGGGGCTCTGTTCCTGGCATCGGACGCGGCCCGCAACATCACCGGCATCTTGTTGCCCATCGACGGTGGCTACACCGCGCGGTGAACGGCCCCTTCGAACAACACCGCTGAACCAGGGGAACTCACATGACTGCACCATCCGCGCGACTCGACCGTGAGGGCATCCGCGAGCTGTTCGACCTCCGCAGCGCCACCAACGCTGCCACCGGGGGCTCGTACTCGGAAGATCCCTATCCCATTTGGCATCGCCTGCGCGAGCAGGCGCCGGTGCACGAAGGTGTGATGCATGAGTTGATGGGCTACGACCAGCCCGCCTTCTTCATGGGCCTTCCCGAGGAGGGCCGCCCGCACTTCACCGTGTTCACCTTCGCCGCGTGCGAAGAAGTGTTCCGGAACGAAGAGGTGTTCAAATCGTGGGCCGGTGAGTTCGGACCGGCCGGACGGCAGAAGGCCATCCAGATCGAGGACACCTTGCTGTGCATGGGTGGCAAGGAGCATCGCAACTATCGAGCGCTGGTCCAGCCCTCGTTCGCTCCGGCCAAGATGCGTTGGTGGATGGAGAATTGGACTGCCACGTTGGTCCAGCAACTCATCGACAACTTCATCGGCGATGGCCGCTGCGATCTCAACGTCGACTTCTGCGCGGCCATCCCGCTGCTGACGATCACTGGCAGCTTCGGCATCGACGAATCGCAGGCGTTGGCGTTGCGTCACGCGGTCAAGCCCGACAACCCGAACGGCACCGCGGAGTTCCTCGCCATCTTGCAACCCGTGATCGATGCCCGCCGCGCCGAGCCGAAGGACGACCTGATCAGCGTCCTCGTGCAGGCCGAAGTTGCGGACGAGGACGGTGTGAAGCACCGATTGTCGGACTATGAGATCCAGTCGTTCTCGTTCTTGTTGCTCGTCGCTGGATCGGGCACGACCTGGAAGCAGATGGGCATCACTCTGGCGGCGCTGCTGACCCGCCCCGAGCTCCTCGAGGAGATCCGCAATGATCGATCGCTGCTGCGCGGTGCGATCGAGGAGTCCGTTCGTTGGCAGCCCACCGACCCGATGTTCGCCCGATGGGCCCGAGCCGACTACGAGCTGTGCGGCGTGAAGATCCCGGCCGGTTCGGTGCTGCATCTCGGGGTGGCATCGGCGAGCCGTGATCCCTTGCGCTGGGAGCGCCCCGATGAATTCGATCCGCGCCGCCCGCTCATACCGGGACTGGGGTTCGGGAGTGGTCCTCACACCTGTCTCGGCATGCACGTGGCCCGTGCCGAGATGAACACGGCCATCAACGCGCTGCTCGATCGACTCCCCAACCTCCGACTCGATCCTGACGCCGAGCCGCCCCGATTCATCGGGATGTACGAGCGCGGCGCCACCGAGATCCCGGTGATCTTCGGGTGAAGAACGACGATTGGAACAAGAGCGTGGGGGCCAACGTGGGCTCGGGGGACGGTGCCGATGCCCCCAAGCCTCCGGTGTTCAAGAAGGAGCGCGATCTCGACGCCGCTCGGAAGGCGTTGGAGCCATGGTTGTGCGAGAAGCTGGACCGGACCGGAGTACGGATCCTCGACTTCGCCGTTCCCGCCGGCGCCGGCGTGTCCAACGAGACGCTGCTCCTCACGCTCGACCCCGGCACGGGCGCTGGTGAGGCACTGCGTGAATGCGTCGTGCGAATCCACCCCCGGCCTGAGTATCAGCTGTTCATGAACCCCGAGTTCGAGTTGCAGTTCCAGGTGCTCGACACCATGTACCGCAACGACTTGGTCAAGGTGTCCCAGACCTATTGGTACGAGCCCGACGAGTCACTCCTCGGGTTGCCGTTCTTCGTCGTCGAGCGACTGCACGGCAACGTGCCGGTCTCGATGCCGGTGTACAACTCCGGCGGATGGCTCTATGAGGCCACCCCGGCACAGCGGCGCATCGTGTGGGAGACGGCGGTCGCCGAGTTCGCCAAGATCCACATGGTGCCCACCGAACTGTTCGAGTTCTGCGATCGTCCACAGTGGGGCAAGACCGGCGTCGAACAGAAGATCAACTACTGGACCCATTGCCTGGAGTGGGCCACCCATGGCCAGGTACCCGAGATCATGTTGACCATCCGCCAATGGCTGGTGGACAACGTGCCTTCTCAACTGGAGCGGAGCCTGGCATGGGGCGACGCTCGCATGGGAAACATGATGTTCGGTCCCGACTTCCGGTTGGTCGGTGTGAACGATTGGGAACAGGCGAACTTGTCGGGCCCGATGCAGGACCTCGGCTGGTGGCTCTTCTTCGACGACTACCACAGCGTCGATCACAACCTGCCCCGCCTCGAGGGGCTCGGCAACCGCCAGGAGACCATCGACCTCTGGCAGGACATCACGGGCATGAAGGCCCACGACATCCACTACTACGAAGTGCTCAGCGGCTACGAGCTCACGATCCTCACGTTGCGCACCATCGACCTGGCTCGCTCCTCAGGGGCAATGGCGGTTCGTCCGCCGTTGCACTTCTTGTACCGCACGTGCGCCATGTTGGACCTCGAAGTGCCCGCCGAGTATCGACCCAGCAACGGGTGAGGAGAGAACGTCGATGTCAACTGATCATGCGCCGGCGCCACTGGAGCTGGCCGAAGTCCTCGATCCGACGTGGCTGAACGGTGCGCTCGCGGCGCGGTTTCCCGGCGTGCAAGTGGCCGGGACCACCATCACCGAGCAGATCACCACGATGGCCACCAAGGTCCGCTTCCACGTGGACTACGACGCGCAATGCGGTGCGCCGAACGATCTGTGCGTGAAGGGATACTTCCTCGAACCGGGTCGTGCCAATCCGTCGATGGGGGCCAAGGAGACGCTGTTCTACGAGCAGCTCGCCGCCGATCTTCCGGTGCGGGTGCCCGACTGCATCTACGGTGGAACCGATCCGGTCACCAGGCACTCGATCATCATCATGGAAGATCTCGTGGCCAAGGGATGCACCTTCCTGTCAGCCCTCAGCCCGTACACGCCAGCGCAGGTCGCTGGTTCGCTCGACCAGTTGGCGTCGATGCACGCGGCGACGTGGGGCAACCAACGCTTGATGGCGTTGCCGTGGTTGACGCCGAGCCTCGAGATGATGCTCAACCACGTGACCCCGGAGCGGTTGCAGGAGTTGCTCGACGGGCCTCGCGGTGAAGGGCTCCCGCGCGATGTGCTCGATGGATCCCGCCTGCGTGCCGCCATCGTGAAGATCTCCGGATCGACGCTGGCCGGCGCTACGTGCCTCGTGCACGGCGATGCGCATGCCGGCAACCTGTTCCAGACCAGCGATGGTCAGGCCGGCATCGTCGACTGGCAGATCCTGCAGATGGGCAGTTGGGGCATCGATGTGGCGTACCACATCGGTGCGGTGCTCGACACCGCCGATCGTGAGCGCTCGGAGCGAGATCTCCTGCGCTCCTACCTCGATCGCTTGCTGGCCAGTGGCGTCGAGCCGCCTTCGTGGGATGAAGCGTGGACGAACTACCGCATCGGGCTTGCCTATGGCCTGTTCCTGTGGGGCATCACCATCCGCGTCGATCCGCCGATCATCAATGCTTTCGTCGGGCGCCTCGGCTCCGCAGTCGCCCAACACGGTTCGCTCGACCTCCTCGGGGTCTGAGCTCTCGCACTCGTCGCCGTCAGTCCAACACCGGAGGAACGTCATGCACCCCGATCTCACGAACGCCTTCTCCCTCAACGACCGCGTCGCCGTGCTCACCGGCGCCGCGGGCGGCATCGGGCGCGAGACGGCGATCACGTTCGCCAAAGCGGGCGCCAACCTGGTATTGGCCGACGTGTCCGCGGACGCCTTGGCCGAGACCGCGGCCGAGGTCGAGGCACTCGATCGCGTGGCCACGGTCGTGCCCACCGACGTGACGAAGCGGGCTTCGGTGGACGCGCTCGCCGCCGCGGCCATCGAGCATCACGGCCGCATCGACGTCTGGTGCAACATCGCCGGTGTCATCAAGTACGCCAACGTCGTCGATGTTCCCGACGAGATGCTCGACCTCATCATCGACGTGAACCTCAAGGGTGTGTTCTACGGATGCGCCGCCGCGGCCCGCATCATGGTCGAGCAAGGTCGCGGTTCGATCATCAACGTCGCGTCCACTGGGATGGACTTCGGCACACCTGGTATCTCGTGCTACTCCATGAGCAAAGCCGCTGTGGCAATGCTCACACGAACGTTGGCCGCAGAGGTGGGGCCGAGCGGGGTGCGGGTGAACACCATCGCACCGGGCTGGGTGCCGAGCGGCATGACTGCGGTGTACTGGACCGAGCCCGATGGATCGGAGAACCAGGAGAAGAAGGACGCCATCTTCGATCTGCGTGCATCGGCCGCGCCGCTGCGGCGCGTCAGCACTGCATCCGATCAAGCGTTGGCCATGCTGTACCTCGCGTCCGACGCGGCCGGTTTCGTCACCGGTCAGGTGCTGCGGGCCAACGGTGGCATGTCGATGATCTGAGCCTCAGGGATCTGGGCTACAAGGATTTGGGCCTCAGGGACTTGAGCTGCAGGGATCTGAGCTACAGACGGTGGCTGCTGTACATCACCGCTCCACCGAAGTGCGGTGAGGAGTGACAGGCCAGGCCGATGTCGGCCTTGGCCAGTTGGCGGGCGCCGGCTCGCTGTGACAGTTGCAGATAGCACTCGAGCATCTGCGGAACGCCGTGCATGCGACCGTTGCCGCCGGCGCCTCCCCCCGACAAGATGGGCAGGCCGCCCGTGTCGGAATCGATGCGTCCCTCTTGCACGAACTGATGGGCCTCGCCGCGGGCGCAATAGCCGAGCGACTCGAGCCAGAAGTAGATGAACGGGGAGAACCCGTCGTACAACTGCGGCACGTCGATGTCGGCAGCCGACAGGCCGGTGTGCTCCCAGAGGCGACGACCGGTTTCGATGCCGGTCTCCATGATGTCGTCGAGGGGCCAGTGCGTCATGGCCCGCTGCTTGGTCTGATGACCCTGGGTGTAGCCCGCGACATAGACCGGTTTGTGGGGGAGATCGGCGGCGCGCTCTGCGCTGGTGAGGACGAACGACGCAACGCCGTCGACGGGGATGTCGCAGTCGAGCAGACAGATGGGATCGGCCACGATGCGAGCGTCCATGTAGTCCTCGGCCGTGATGGGCTTTTCGTACCAGTACGAGGTCGGGATGCGTGAGCCGTTCTTGCGGGCCTCGACGACCACGGTGGCCAACGAGGATCGCTCGGCGTTGTAGCGCTGGAGGTACTCGTTGTACGGCAAGGCGATCATGGCCATCGGACCCCAGAAGCCCTGGGGGGCGATCCACTGCGCGTTGCCCGAGACCTCGGTCATCGGGTTCTCGTGATAGGTGCCCGGCGGGTTGTAGAGCGCTCGATGCATGAGCACGTAGTCGCACGCCCCGGACGCGATGGCGTTGACCGCCAGCATCACCGATCCCGACAGCTGCCCGTAGCCCTGGAAGCCAGAGGCGAAACGAGGGTTGACGCCGAGGCGCTCGGCCAACCAGTTCGAGGACACGAACGTCGTGCCGTCGACCGGCTCGTGTCCACCCATCGACGGCAACAGCGCTCCGGTGGTGAACCCGTCGATCTGATCCTTGGTGAGGCCAGCATCGGCGATGGCGGCGAGCGCGGTCTGCACGGTGAGCGCGCCGAGGGATACCGAGGCGTGACGCTGCAACGTGGAATGGGCGTACCCGACGACAGCGACGTCGGTGCGAGCCTTGAAGCGATGGGCCATCACGACTCCTGCAACGTGAACGACGGAACGAACACACCGTCGACGACGGTGTCGAAACTGACGCGCACCCGTGCGCCGATCCGGAGCGACGCATCGACACCGTCGGTGAGGCGACCCAACATGCGCAAGTCGGGTTGCTCGTCGAGTTCGACGTCCACGATCACATAGGGCACATCGTTCTTGAAGCCGGGCAAGAACGCCATGCGGATGATCGTCCACGATCGGACGCTCCCGTTGCCGCTGACCACCTCGTACTCGAAGGGCTGCTCGGCGTTCGAACAGGTGCGACACACATTGTCGGGAGGGATCGAGAAGGTGCGGCACACCGGGCATCGGGCAATGGCCAACTCATGACGCGCTGTCGCCGCCCAGTAACCGGCCGACAGCGCGTCGGGGACCGGAACCGGCTTGTTGGGTACCGACGATGTGCGTGCCTGGGGTGTGGGCGCCGGCGTCAACGGATCACCCCGCTCTCCTTCAGCGCGATGATCTGATCCCAGTCGTAGCCGAGGTCGAGCAGCACCATCTCGGTGTGCTCACCCAGTTCGGGGGCTCGCCGCAACGGCGGCGTGGACTCGTTGAACTGCACCGGGACGTTCGGGAGTGAGAACTCCGGCCCACCGTCGTTGTCCACCGGGCTGATGTATCCGTTGGCGATCACCTGAGGATCGGTGAGCAGTTCCTCCACCGATTGCACCGGCGCCCAGGGAGCGTCGAACGGCTCGAGCAGCTGGCACCATTCGCTGTAGGTGCGCTTGGCGAACTCGGCGTCGAGGATCTTGACGCACTCGCCGCTGTTGGTTGCCCGCACCTTGATGTCGCTGAAGCGTGGGTCGTCGATGAGATCGGCGCGGTCGATGAGACGGCAGAAGTCGGCCCAGTAACGGTCGGCTTCGAGGAAGACCAGCTGGATGTCGCGACCATCGCTGGTGCGGTACATCTCCACGAGCGGGTTCGGGCTCTGGTCGCGTCCCCAACGGGCTCGCGGCTTGTTGCCCTGGATGGCGGTGATGATGTCCGACGACAAGATCCACATGGCGGTGGCCAGCAACGAGACATCCACGATGGTGCCCTCACCCGTGCGCTCGCGCTTGAACAGCGCGGCGGCGATGCCGAAGGCCAATGCCATGGCCCCGGAGCGATCCCCGAACGCACCGCGCTGGTTGATGGGATGGTCGAGCACCGGGGGAGTGAGGACGTGGCCCACGCCCCCGCGTGCCCAGAACGCCGAGGCGTCATAGCCGGCCATGCCGGCATCGGGGCCCTTCACCCCGAAGCCATGGCCGCGGGCGTAGATGAGGTTCGGGTTGCGGGCGCACAGCGTGTCGGAGTCGAGCCCGAGGCGCTGCAGAGCGCCGGGACGGAAGTTGGTGAGGAACACGTCGGCCGTGTCGATCAGTTCCAGCAACAGCTCGCGCCCTGTGGGGTTGCGTACGTCGAGGGCGACGTCGCGCTTGCCGCGGTTGGCCAGCTCCCACGACATGTTGATGCCGTCCTTGGCCGCCAAGATGCCTTGGGAGACAAGCCCCCGATAGGCATCGCCGGTGACCGGATGCTCGACGCGGATGACATCGGCTCCCCAATCGGCCATGACCGCGCCAGCGACCGGAACGAACACCCACTGGGCGAGCTCCACCACTCGCACCCCGTTGAACATGCCGCTGAATGCCGCTGTCGTGGCCGCGGACTGACCTTCGCTCATCTCGGTCCCCTTTCCCCGAGGGGCACCCTAATGGGTGCTCAGAGGCGAGGTAGAGTCTCGTTCTCAGCGAAACGAGAATCGCAAACTTGGGGGAGTACTCGTGACCGCACAGCCAACACTGTTGATGTCCGAACGTCGGTCGTACGTCGCAGGGCGATGGATCGACGGCGACGAAGGACTGCCGGTCGAGAACCCGGCTGACGAGAAGGTCTTCGCCGAGGTCTCGACGACGCCGATGTCGGAGATCGCTCGCTCCATCAGCGAAGCGCGCCGCTCGTTCGATGAAGGGGTGTGGGCCGACGTGCCTGCCGTCGAGCGGGCACGCGTCCTGAACACGTTCTTGGACCATGTTCTGGCACAGCGGGCTGCGTTGGCGCAGACGATCATCGTCGAGGCCGGGCAGCCCCGCGCCTTCGCGGAGTTCGGTCAGATCGTGGGTGGTGTCGCCCAGGCCCGTGCCTACATCGATCTGTATCAGTCGATGGTGCACGAGGAACCCAATCCGGTTCCGCTGGACGAGTTGGTGAACGGTCGCGTTGCGTTGAGCTTCCGGCACTACGAACCGATCGGTGTGGTCGCGGCGATCACACCGTTCAATGCAACGATGTTGATGGCGTTCCAGAAAATCATCCCCGCGCTCATGGCCGGCAACTCCGTCATACTGCGGCCGAGCCCGTTGACGCCGATCTCCTCGCTCATCTTCGGATCGGCGGCCGAAGCAGCTGGCCTACCGGCCGGCGTGCTCAGCGTCATCGTCGAAAGCGGCGCCGCTGGGGCCGAATTGCTGACCACCGATCCTGCGGTCGACATGGTGTCGTTCACCGGCTCCACCGCGGTCGGCAAGGCGATCTTGGCCCAAGCCGCGCCGACGGTGAAGCGGGTGGCGCTCGAACTCGGTGGCAAGTCGGCGCAGATCTACCTCGACGATGCCGTGGCTCGCGCCGGAGCGGGCGCCGCGATGGCCGTCGCCGGGTTGGCTGGCCAAGCATGCATCGCAGCCACTCGAGTGTTGGTTCCGCAGAACCGCAAGGACGAGGTCATCGAGATGGCCACCAAGGCGTTGGGGTCGTTCGTGCTCGGTGATCCGAACGAGGCGTCCACCACCATGGGTCCGGTCATCAGTGCAGCGCAGCGAGCGCGGTGCGAGCGCTACGTTCAGCTGGCACAGGACAACGGCGGGAGCGTGGCCAGCGGCGGCGGTCGTCCGGCCGGATTGCCCCACGGGTACTTCTTCGAGCCCACGGTGCTGGACCTCCCCGACAACGCCAACCCTGCGGCTCAGGACGAGATCTTCGGGCCGGTCATCGGCGTGATCGGATACAAGGACCTCGATGACGCCGTGCGCATCGCCAACGACAGCACGTATGGGCTGTCCGGCCAGGTGTACGGCGCCGACGTGGCCACTGCGACGCGCTTGGCGCGCCGGCTTCGCACCGGCGCCGTGATGGTGAACACCGGGGTGTTCTCGGCCTACGCGTCGTCAGGTGGCTACAAGCAGAGCGGGCTCGGTCGCGAACGCGGACCGGAGGGGATCCGGGCCTTCCAGCAGATGAAGCATCTCGCCATCGGCGAGCTCAAGTGACGAAGCCGGATCGATGAGCAACTCCGCGGGCAGGGCGGTGCTCGTCATGCCCGTAGGTTGAATGAACCTTCGCCACAACACATTGGGGGAAAGATGGCACGTCATCTGGTGACCGGTGCGACCGGCCTGATCGGTTCGGAGATAGCGGCACAACTTCGCCGCGAGGGCCACGAGGTCGTCGCGCTGGTGCGGCCGTCGACATCAGCCGCGGATATCCAAGCGCTCGGGGTCTCCGTGGTCCGCGGCGATCTCATCGATCCGGCGAGCGTCGACGCGGCCGTGGCCGGCTGCGATGGCGTCTTCCATTCCGCCGCGCTGGTGAGCTCTGCGACCTTGACGATGGAAGCGGCCGAGGCCGTCAACGTGCAAGGAACGTTGACACTCCTCGACGCGGCGCGTCGGGCTGGCGTGCGACGCGTGGTCGCCATCGGGACCGGTGCTGCCTTCGACGGATCGACCACACTCACCGAGCGTTCGAACGTCGTTCCCGCCGACACACCTGATCCGTACGCAGCCAGCAAGCGTGGCGCGTTCTTGGCGACGATGAGCCGGTTCGAGCAGGGCCAGGATGTTGTCGTCGTGTTGCCGGGTGGCACCTATGGGCCATGTCCCGTTGGCAAACGCTCGATCGAAAGCTTCGGCATGAACCAACGCCTGGTACGGGCGTTGCGTGGCGAGCCCGCCGAGTACCTCCCGGCAAGGATGCCGTGGTCGTGCACGATCGACGTGGCGGGGGTGTCCATCGCTGCGTTCGAGCGAGGCATAGCTGGACATCGCTATCTCGGTCTGGGCGCCCCTGATTGCGATCTCACCGCGGCACAGTTCGTGAACGTTGCGCTGGAGTTGGCCGGCTTGTCGCATCGTGTCACCGAGGTTCCCGCTGATCGTCTCAACGATCTGGAACTGCTCAGCCGCTTCGTGCCGACGGTGGTGGAGCGGGCCAAGACGCCATCGCCGGTCCCGTCGTTCGATGCTTCGGTGACGTCGCAAGAACTCGGCTACACGTTCGTGCCCACCATCGAGCGGATCAGGACGACCGTGCAGTGGATGCAATCGTCCGATCTGGTGTGACCGGAGAAGGCGATCGAGCGTTCGGCCGTGACGCGTTGTCCGTGTAGTAGAACGGCACTCTCGTTGTTGCGGCCGTCGGCGGCCGGGGCGCTGGGATGCAAGATCGCAGGGGAGTAGGGAGCGCACGATGTCATCGACGAACGAACCCGGATACACCAAGCCCGACATCTCGTTGATGGGGGCCGAGCACGTTCGGGTGTACCAGGAGACCAACGGCGAGGTCGGCTACATGTGGAACGGGGCGCCGATCCTCCTCCTCACGACCATCGGTCGCAAGTCCGGGCAGCCCCGCACCATCCCGATCATCTTCGGCACCGACGGCGAGGACATCTTGCTCATCGGATCGGTTGGCGGCGCACCCAAGCATCCCGACTGGTACTTCAACATCCAGGCCAACCCTCGGGTGCGCATCCAGATCAAGGACAAGGTCTTCGAGGCCACGGCCCGCGATGCCACCGCCGAGGAGAAGCCCCGACTGTGGAAGCTGATGACTGACATCTGGCCGAACTACGACGTCTACACGACGCGCACCACCCGAGTGATCCCTCTGGTCATCGTCACCCCCGATGCATCTTGACGACACGACAGTCCGCACGCGGCCGAAACCGGAGCAGAGAGCAACTTCGACCCGACCGAGCCGAAAAGTCGGTGAGAGGTGACTGTTAGCGTGCCGTCGATGTCATGGTTGGACCGGGTCGTGGATCGTTCCGACACAGCGCAGCGTTCACAAGCCCGTCGCGTGAAGCAGGCCGAGGAGATCGTCGCCGCCGCCGAACGGCTGCTACTGGCGACCGGGGAGGCGTTCACCATCCAGGAGTTGGTCGCCGAAGCCGGCATCGCCCTGCAGACGTTCTATCGGTACTTCCCGACCAAGGACGAGCTGATGCTGGCAGTGCTCGAGAGCGGGATCACGCGCTCGTGCGCAGAGATCCAACGGGTGGTCGACACGATCGATGATCCGGTGGAACAGCTCCGCTATCTCGTCACGTCTCCATTGCGTTGGCTGAGCAACGGTGACTACGGCCGGGGACGGATCGTCACCCAAGAACACTTCCGGCTGCACCAGATCTCGCCCGAGGGCGTGGCCATCGCCACGCAGCCGTTCGCCGATCTGCTCCTCGGTGTCCTGCGCCGCGGACAAGCCGCAGGGGTCTTCCATCCCATCGATCCCGAGCGCGATGCCGCGCTCATCAACGAGCTCACGGCATCCACCTATCACCACTACAGCTTCACCGAACTCGGCAACGACGCCGACGCCATCATCGATCACTTCTGGCGCTTCTGCCTGATGGCCGTCGGGGGCGACGCGTCGATGGCCAAGGTCGACGATCCGAAGCCTTCCTCGCGTGCGGCCATCAAAACCAAGGCGCGCCCGGGCGCACCCTCGCCTCGCACGACCAAGACGGCAGCGCGCACCAGGCAAAGCGGCACGCGGCGCGCTCCGAAGGCCTGAGCGCGTTGCCGTTCGGATTCGTGACCAACGGATCACCGGAGCAGGTCGCTGCGTTCGAATCGATGCCCATCGATTCACTCTGGGTCGGCGGACACGTCGCATCTCCGAACCCCACACCTGAAGCCATGGTGCAGTTGGCGCGCTTGTCGGCGTCGGCCAAGCGGGTTCGCATCGGCACCTCCATCTTGCTGCTGCCGCTGTACCCGCCAGCCATCGTGGCCAAGCAGATCGCTGACATCGATCGGGCATGCGATGGACGAGTGACGCTCGGCGTCGGCGTCGGAGGTGAGTACCCCGCAGAATTCCGTGCCTGTGGCGTTCCGCTCGACGAGCGAGGAACACGCACCGACGAGGCGATAGCTGTGCTGCGCGCCCTGTGGAGCGGTGAGCCGGTCAGCCATCACGGTCGTCACTTCGATTTCGACGACGTTCGCATCCATCCGGCACCGTGTCGCGCCGGCGGGCCACCGATCATCGTGGCCGGACGGAAGCGGCCAGCGATGCGCCGTGCCGCGCTCCTCGGCGATGGCTGGATGCCGTACCTGTTCTCGCCCGATCGATATCGTCGTTCGGTTCTCGACATACGCGAGATCGCGCAATCGGCCGGGCGCGATCTGGCGGGCTTCGAGTGGACCGCGTTCGTGTTCGTGAACGTGTCGCCCGATGCCGCCGCAGCCCGATCACAGACCGCGTCGTTCCTCGGTGGCACGTATCGACAGGACTTCGACGAGATGCTGGACCGCGTCGCGGTCACGGGCACCGTTGCCGAGGTGACCGACCGGCTCGGGCAGTTCCGCGAGGCGGGAGCAGGACACATCATCGTCGCCGTCGCCACCACGACCCGTCCGATGGCGGTCGCTGAGCTGATCGCCGGGGAGATCCTTCCCCAGGTGGCCTGACCATCTGCGGCGATCCAATGGTTCGCTCCGTCGGAACCGATCCGGCTAAGAATGCCCGGGGAAGAATGCGGTGAAGGATTACGGGGGATCGCCATGACGAACGTGAACGACCAGAGCTACGGCGTTCTCACCGACGAGTCGTTCGAACGGTCTCGTCGCCGTATCGGCGTGCCGATCCCGTTGCCCAACGCGCCGCACAACCTCGAGGTGTCTCGCGACGGGCTGCGTCACTTCGCCTTCGGCTACGGAGACGACAACCCGCTGTACTGCGACCCGCAATACGCCAAGGGAACCCGCTGGGGCGGACTCATCAATCCGCCGGCGTTCTTGTACACGATGGGCGAGGATGCATCTCCCAAGCCGACGCCGCCGGAGAACAAGGCGGTGCTGAAGGGCGATCCGTTCGCTGGTCTCGGCTCCTATCAGGCGGTGATGGACTTCGAGTGGTGGACTCCGCTGTACATCGGCGACGAGCTGAAGTGCTTGCGTTCGCAGGTCGGCCTGGCCGACAAGCGATCCGACTTCGGTGGCCGCACGGCGCACGTCACCCACGACTTCATCTACGCCAACGGGCAAGGCGAGTTGCATGCCATCCGACGCGGCACTTGGGTGAACGCCGAGCGTCACACCTCGAAGGAGCGCAAGAAGGAGAGCGACACCCCCGAGCCCTACACCGCCGAGCAGTTGGCCGAGATCGACGCGTGCTACGAGGCCGAGACCCGCCGTGGCAACGTGCCGCGATACTTCGAGGACGTCGAGATCGGTGACGTCGTCGACCGCAAGGTGAAAGGTCCGTTGCGCACCACGGACGTGGTGGTGTGGCACCTCGGTTGGGGTATGCAGCTCACGCCTCCGGGCAGCTTCCGATTGTCGTACCTCATCCGCAAGAAGGCGCCAGGGCTGTTCCCGCCGAACAAGCTGAACATCCCCGACACCGTGCAGCGCCTCCACTGGGAGCCCGAGCGGGCGCAGGAGCTCGGGCTGCCCACCTCGTACGACTACGGCGGCCTGCGCGAGACGTGGCTGTGTCATCTGGTGAGCGACTGGATGGGCGATGACGCCTGGCTGTGGAAGCTCGAATGCCAACACCGTCGCTTCAACTTCATCGGTGACACGACGTGGCTCACCGGTGAGGTCGTCGACAAGAAGCAGACCGAGACTGCTGCCGGCGTGCGCAGCGAGGTACATCTGGCGATCCGGTGCACCAACCAGCGCGGTGTGGTCACCAGCCCCGGCAAGGCGGTGGTGCTGCTCCCGAGCCGCGAACACGGCGAGGTCACGTTGCCGAAGCCACCGGCGCGCACCATCGACGAGATGCTCGCCCACGAGATCGAACGTCTCCAGCCCGGTGCCTGAGAGGTCGACGACATGGCCCTCGTCGCCTTCGGTGAACTGATCTCGCAGCACGCCGCGTCAGCTCCGGATCTGCCGGCGATCACCGTCGGTGAACGCACCCTCAGTCGCGCGGAGCTCGATCGCGTCACCAACCAGGTGGCGCGGCGATACGCCGAGCAGGGGGCGCATGAGGGAACCATCGTGGTCACCGCGCTGGCCAACAGCGTCGAGTTGATCGTGTCTTGCATCGCCACGTGGAAGCTCGGCGCCACGCCGCTGGTGATCGCATCGAAGATGCCGCCTGCCGAGCGCGGCCCGCTCATGGAGTTGGTGCAACCCAGCTTGCTCATCGAGCAGCCCGATCAGGTCGCCGCCGACGGCCACAGCGCTGCGCCGCTTACGAGCAAGGTCGCGACGTGGTGGCGGGCCTCCACCTCGGGGGGAAGCACGGGGCGTCCCAAGCTGGTGTTGTCGAAGGCGCCTGGCGTGCACGATCCCGAGAGCCGCGCCTTGCGGTTGCGTCCGGGTGGTTGCGTGATGGTGCCCGGGCCTCTCTACCACGGTGCCCCGTTCCTGGCGACGTTCCACGGGTTGTTCCGCGGGAAGCACGCGGTCTTGCTCGAGCGCTTCGATCCCGAAGCGACGCTGATGGAGATTGCTCACCATCGGGCCGACTATCTGCTGGTGGTCCCCACCATGATGAGCCGGATCTCCAAGCTCCCGCGTTCGGTACGAGACGCCCATGACCTGTCGTCGCTCGAGTGTGTGCTGTCGCTTGGCGCGTCGTGCCCCGAGTGGTTGAAGCAGGACTGGATCGACTGGCTCGGACCGGAACGCATCTACGAGCTCTACGCCGGAACAGAAGGTCAGGCCACCACGTGGATCCGCGGTGACGAATGGTTGACCCACCGCGGATCGGTGGGCCGGGCAGTGGGCGGTGCCGTCATGGCCGCGTTCGGTCCGGACATGGTGCAGCTGCCGCCCGGCGAGCTGGGCGAGATCTTCATGTTGCCCCCGAGCGAGCAAGCCCCGACCTACGAATACGTCGGCGCGGAGGTCCGCAGCCATGGTCGATGGGAGTCGCTCGGCGACATGGGCTGGGTGGACGCGGACGGCTACGTGTACATCGCTGACCGACGCACCGACATGATCGTCACCGGCGGGTCGAACGTGTACCCCGCCGAGGTGGAGAACGCGCTGGAGGCTCATCCGCTGGTGCGCACCGCCGTGGTCATCGGCTTGCCCGATGACGATCTCGGACACCGTGTGCACGCCATCGTCGAGGTCGAGTCAGCACACTCGCAAGAAGAAATGACGCAAGATGATCTCGCCGTGTTCTTGGCCGAGCGCCTCGTGCGCTACAAGATTCCGCGCACGTTCGAGATCGTTACCGAACCGCTGCGCGACGAGGCGGGCAAGGTGAGGCGCTCTCTGCTGCGGGAGCAGCGGATGTGACAGCTGCTCGATGATCAGCCAGCGCAGCGACGAGACCGGACAGGAGAGCACATGGAATTGGGAGTGATCCTCGGCACGTGGGACGGTAACGGTGCCGATGCACGAGCGATGCTGGCAACCGTTCAGGAGGCCGAGCGTTCCGGCTACTCGATCGCGTGGGTGCCCGAGGCCTACGGGGCCGACGCAGTGACGCTCATGGCATGGCTGGCGTCGAACACCGAACGCATCCGCATCGGCAGCGCCATCATGCAGATCCCGGCGCGCCAACCCACCACCACGGCCATGACGGCGGCCACGCTCGAGACGCTGTTCCCCGGCCGGATAGTCCTCGGTCTCGGCATTTCGGGCCCGGCCGTCACCGAAGGCTGGTATGGGGTCGACTGGGACCATCCACTCCGTCGCACGCGTGAGTACCTCGACGTGGTGCGCATGACGCTGGCCCGACAACCGGTGGACTACCACGGTGCACATGAGCGCGTCCCTCGGCGTGACTCGCTGCGACCGATCAAGCTGATCATGAAGCACCACGGGAAGATCCCCATCTACCTCGCCGCGATGGGGCCCAAGAGCATCGAGCTCACCGGCGAGCAGGCCGACGGATGGTTGCCGGCGTTGGTGCATCCGGAACGCTTTGCGCCGGCCTATGCGCATCTCGCGGCGGGCGCGGCCCGAGTCGGTCGGGATCCGCGGGCCGTCACCATCGCGGCGTCCACCGCCGCCGTGGTGTCCGACGACATCAACGTCGCCCGCAACATCTATCGGCCCTATCTGGCGCTGCTCATCGGCGGCATGGGAACCCGTGAACAGAACTTCTATCGAGACCTGGTCACCTCATATGGCTACGCATCGGAGGCCATCGCCATCACCGATGCCTACCTCGGCGGTCGCAAGCGTGACGCCGAGGCGCTCGTGCCGGTCGAGCTCATCGATTCGTTGGCGTTGATCGGTAGCCCATCTCGAATAGCAGAGCGTCTCGCCGCGTTCGCAGCGGCCGGGATCGGCATCATGTCGATCGCTCCGTCGGGTCGCACGCTGGAGGAGAAGCTCGCTGTGGTCCGCACGATCGCCGGGCTGCGATGAAGCACGAGACGATCAGGGGAGGAGCGAGATGACATCGGCAGATGGATCATCTGAACTGGAGGAGCTCGCACACAAGCTGGCGGTGCTCGAGCTGGCCGCTCGCTACGGCGATCATGCCGACCATGGCGAGTGGGCGGCGTTCGCCCAGCTGTTCACCGTCGATGGCGTCTTCGATGCCACGCTGGTCATCGGCAAGGTGCTCACCGGTCGGGCCGAGATCGAAGCGAACTTCGCCGCCGATGACGTCTCGGTGGCCCATCATCCGACAAACGTGATCTTCGAGCGCACGGGACCCGACCGTGGTCGAGCCCGTATGAAGATGCTCATCATCGGCGCCACCGCCGTGAGCTCCATCGACTACGACTGGGAGCTCGCGCTGATCGATGGCGAGTGGAAGATCGCCCATCAGCGTCTGGTGCCGATGCGGGTGATGAGGGCCCGCCGGCCCGACAGCACGAGGTGACGGTCGACGGACTCGCTCAGTGCTGCGTGAGTTGTGCCCGGCGGAGGCACTGCTCCACGAAGGCAAGCACGCCGAGGTGGTAGCTGCGAGCCGAGAGTCCGACCGACACGTTGTGGCCCGCGGCGTACTCGATGTTGGTCTGCACCGAAACGGCAGACGTGAAGCCCGCTGCCACGTCAATGAGCGTTGACGACACCTCTCCCCACCAGGCTTCGTGGTCCACCATCGTCACGCGCACGGGGATCTGCACGCGCGCCGCCACGGAGTGGAACGCCTGCGACCAGCTGTTCGCCGCGGTCCCGTCGTGTTCGGTGGTGGGGGCGGTGACGCGACCCTCGGGTGTGAAGGTCGCTGGCGGGTAGAGCGACTTCGGGCCCCAGAATGATTCGAGGGTGAGCCCGTCGACGATGCGACTCACGTCGAGGGTGATCCCGACCCCGGAGTAGTCGATGCCGAGCAGCTGGGGGAGCGATCCATCGGACGCGCTGGCGGCGATGTGCAGGGCCACCATGGCGCCCGCCGACTGACCGAGCAGCACCACCGGCTCGTCGGGCCACAGTTCGCGGATGGTCTCGGTGTGCACGGCCGCTTCGGCTTCGGTGGACAGACCTCCCGGCCATCGAGCGTCGCCGGCGCGGTGTCCCGGCCGATCGGGATGGGCCACGCGGTATCCGAGGGAGGTGGCCAGACGGACGAGGGAGAGATCGGTGTCTGTCGGGCAGTCCCAGTAGTCGCCGTTGAGCCCACCTCCGTGCAGCGCGTAGATGGTGCAGCGGGCTGTGCCAGTCGGTTCGGCCACCGGGACGCGCAGGCCAGAGGCGGCGGGCAGGATTCTGGACTCGGTCATCGAATTCGGAAACGTAACGGCGCGCTCTCGCGTCGACCAATAGCCGCGTGCCATCTACGCTTCCGCTTCAGCGGCGCACCCGAGCGCCGTCGGCGAGGGGGACTGGCCATGCAACTCGAAGACATGATCCTGATCAGTACCGACGACCACGTGGTGGAGCCACCGTCGCTCGGCGACTTCTTCCGTGAGAATCTCCCAGCAAAGTTCAAGGATCGTGCCCCGAAGGTCATTCGCCGAGCCGACGGGACCGATGCGTGGCTGATCGAGGGGCAGGAGATCGCCACCTTCGGACTCAACGCCGTGCAGGGACGCCCGCCGCAGAACTGGGGGAGCGATCCATCCAGCTTCGATCAGGTCCGACCCGGCTGCTACGACGTCCACGAGCGCGTGAAGGACATGAACGCCAATGGGGTGCTGGCATCACTGAACTTCCCGTCGTGGCCGGGCATCGGCGGTCAGTTCTTCATGCAGAACACCGACCACGAGTACGTCGCCGCCATGACCCGCACGTACAACGACTGGCACATCCACGAATGGTGCGGTCAGTATCCCGGCCGCTTCGTCCCCATGGCGATCAGCGGCTTCATGCTCGGCGCCGAATGGATGGCCGGTGAGATCCGTCGGCTGGCTGACAACGGCTGCTTCGCCGTGTCCTGCCATCCCGACGGCTATCGCTTCGGCGCTCCGGACTACCACGGTGAAGAGTGGGACCCGGCGTGGAAGGCCGCGGAAGAAGTGGGCAGCGTCATGGTGTTCCACTTCGGTGGCTTCCCCAACTTCATGCCCCGTACCCCGTTCTCGGTGATCCCCCACGTGATGCCGTTCCAGACGGCGATCTTCGCCTCGGAGCTGTTGTGGTCGAAGATGTTCCGCAAGTTCCCCGCCCTCAAGCTGGCCTTGGCCGAAGGGGGCATCGGGTGGATCCCGTACTTCCTGGAGAAGGCCGACTTCGTCTACGACCATCATCGGGCATGGACGGGGGAGGACTTCGGCGACATGTTGCCGAGCCAGGTCTTCCGCCGCCACGTGCAGGGTTGCTTCATCGACGATGTCACAGGCCTCCGGAATCGAGACGCCATCGGCATCGAGACGATCACCTGGGAGTGCGACTATCCGCACTCGGACTCCACTTGGCCGACCTCACCAGAGGTGCTGTGGAAGGCACTGCAGGCGGCCGACATGCGCGATGACGAGATCGAGAAGGTCACGTGGGCCAACGCGGCCCGCTGGTACAACTTCGATCCCTTCCAGCACCGCACCAAGGCCGAGTGCACCGTCGGGGCGCTGCGCGCGCAGGCAATTGGGGTTGACACGACCCCGCGTGAGTACGGCGCCGCCGATCATTCGCACAAGCTGGCCGCTGCGGCCACGTCGTTCCTCGACCAACAGGACATCAACAACCCCGGCGGGGTGAAGCCGGTCAAGTGAGGCAGCCAGCAGATCATCGCCGGTGGTGACACGCCGGTGGGCCTCGCCGGCGAACGGTCGCCACTACCGACCTTTGTCACTTCCTGAGTCTCGACGCGCTCGGCCGCTGGGTCGACGCGTCGAGGCTTTGTACGGTTGGGCACCGAGGGAGGGGTCATGGACTTCGCGGTGTCGGAAGAGATGGCGGTCCGTCTGGAGATGATCCGGACGTTCATGGAACGTGAGGTGATCCCGCTCGAGTCGGTGATGCTGCACGGCACGGCCGAGGACCTGGAGGCCGGTGTCGCCAATGCCCAGGCCAAGGTCAAGCAGATGGGGTTGTGGGCCCCCAACCATCCGATCGAGTTCGGCGGCTTGGGGCTGTCGATGGTGGACCACGGATTGTTCGCCGAGGCCGTCGGTCGCAGCCCACTCGGCATGCGGGTGTTCGGCACGCAGGCGCCCGACGCCGGCAATGTGGAGATCCTCCACAAGTACGCGACCGCCGAGCAGCGCGAGCGGTTCCTGCGGCCCTTGGTGGCCGGTGAGATCCGCAGTTGCTTCTCCATGACCGAACCGGAGACCGCCGGATCCAACCCGGTACTGCTGGCCACGAGAGCCGACATCGATGGCGACGACTACGTCATCAACGGGCAGAAGTGGTTCACCTCCTCGGCCGACGGCGCGGCGTTTGCCATCGTCATGGCAGTCACCGATCCCGACGCACCGCCACACAGCCGGGCCAGCATGATCATCGTCCCCACCGACACGCCCGGATTCAACCTGGTGCGCAACGTCAGCGTCATGGGGCACGTCGGGTCGGGCCACGACAGCCACGCCGAAGTGATCTATCAATCCTGTCGCGTGCCACGCACCAACGTGCTCGGTCCCGAAGGTGCAGGGTTCAAGATCGCTCAGGATCGCCTCGGGCCCGGGCGGATCCATCACTGCATGCGCTGGCTGGGCATCGCCCAACGGGCGTTCGACATGATGTGCACCCGCGCCAACGGGCGCGTCATCGCCGGTGACGGGAGCACGTTGGCCGACCGACAGATCATCCAACACTGGGCAGCTGAGTTGGACGCCGAGATCCGCGGCGCACGGCTGCAGGTGCTCCATTGCGCGTGGCAGATCGACCGCAATGGCGCAGCGGCCACCCGCGACGAGATCTCGGCCATCAAGTTCGTGGTGGCCAACACCATGCTCAAGGCCGTTGACACGGCGATCCAGGTGCACGGCGCGCTCGGGGTCACCGACGACACGATCCTGGCGTACTGGTATCGCCATGAGCGTCCGGCTCGCATCTACGACGGCGCCGACGAGGTCCACAAGAGCAGCCTGGGCCGTCGCATCATGCGTCGCTACGCAGCCGGCGCCAATCGTTAGCAACTCTGGGTGACGTCGCCCCAGCTGCGCCCCGAACAGACCGACGCGCTCACTGCCGATGGGGGAGCGCTCGATACTTCGACCAGTCGGTGACCACCGCCTCGTCAACTGCGTTATCGTCCCTCGTGCCGGGGCTGGGGGGTCCCGTGTGAGATACCGACCCTTGGGGGTACAAAATGAGAGACCGAACCATGCGCGCTTCGTCGCGCTTGTTCGTCGCTGTTGTCGCTCTGGCGATCGTCGCTGCGGCATGTGGGGACGACGGCGGCAGCACATCCGCCACCACGGCGGCGACGACCGCGACCACTGCGTCGTCGAGCGCCACCACAGCATCAGCCACCACCGCGGCATCGACGGCGACGAGCGCCGGATCCACCGCCACCACGGCCGCGGGCGGCGACATCCTCGGCACACCGAACGCGGCCAAGGGAGATCCGGTGAAGATCGGGTTCTTCGACGATGGCAAGTCGCCGGCGGTGGACAACTCCGACGACTTCGTCGTCGCGGAAGCCACCGTCAAGTACCTCAACGCGTACGGCGGAGGTATCGCCGGTCGACCGATTGAACTCGTGCATTGCATCGGCCTCGACGATGGGGCAATCGCCACCGATTGCGGTAACAAGTTTGCCGAGGCGAAGGTCAACGCCGCCCTGTTGTCGACGTCGGGTCGCTCCGGCGAGTTGTACGACGCCGTCAGCGCGGCGGGGATCCCGTTCATCTGCGGGGGCTGCAGCGTCGAGCGTCAGAGCTCCGACGCCAAGGCGAGCTTCCTCTTGGTCAACGGTCTTGCCGGGTCGCTGGGTTTCCCCGCGGCCTACGCCGCGGGCAACAACATCAAGTCGATCACGAGCTTGGTGATCGGCATGCCCGCGGCCGTCGACCCGATGGTGCTCGCCCAAGCCGCATCGAAGGCCAAGGGCATCACCCACGAGGTCGTGTCGATCCCGCCCGGCACTCCGGACATGATCCCGCAGGTCACTGCGGCGCTGGCGAAGAAGCCGGAGATGATCAGCATCGTCGGTGACCCGACGTTCTGCCTCACCGCAATCACCGCGCTGAACGAGTTGTCGTACAAGGGCGTCATCCAGACCGCCGACTACTGCGTCAACGCCGAGACGTGGGAGCCGATACCGGCTGACGTGAAGACCAAGGTCGTGGTCGGCGCCAGCGTCGCGATGGGACTTCCTGCCGGTTCCAACAAGGATTGGGACCTGTACCAGGCCATCATGAAGAAGTACGCGTCCAAGGAGCCGATCGTGTCCGGCGTACGTGGATGGGCATACCAGACGGTGTGGGCCCTGTACCTCGGTACCAAGGGCGGCGGCATCACCGCCACCGACATCACCCCGGCGTCGGTCGCCGCGGCAATGAAGAAGGCGCCGGCGCAACCGTTGCCGTTGGCCTACGGCATCACCTTCAAGTGCGATGGTAAAGCGTTCCCGGCCGGTCCGGCCTACTGCACCACGGGTGCGCTGCAGACCACGCTCGACAAAGACGGGAACTTCGCCACCTTCAAGGCGGTCGATACGTCGGAATCGCTGAAGGCGATCGCAGACTTCTTGACACAAGGCAAGTGAGTTGAACTGACATCACTCGGGGCTCACCGCGCTCGCGGTGAGCCCCGAGTTCGTGTGATCACGTTGACATCAGATCTCGGGGGACTGCGCTAGCGTTGGTCAACAACGTTCAGTACTGCCGGGCGTCCTGGGCCTCACGGCAGCGGCGATCGAGGGGGGATCTGGCATGGGCGACGCATCGACGTCTCGAACGAGGAGCAAGCGGTTGGTGGGCGACGGACCACCGCTCCTACCGGAGCTCGCGGCGTGGATGCCCGCCGACTTCGTGCTCATGGATGCGTTGGTGACCGAGTTCGCGCCGGTGGCCGAGACGTTGTCGACGGCCCAGGCCTATTGGCTCGGCCTCAACGGTTGGATGACCGATCGGCTCTCGGGACCGGTCATGGACGGCGCGATCAGCGTCGACGAGATCGGAGCGCAGGCTTGGGCGGTGTACGCGTCCAGTTGCTGGGGGGCGATGGAGTTGCGAGAGCACTGGGGCATGCCACCGGCCCTCGAACGCATCGGCATGGCCCGACCGCAGCCGCCGTTCGCCGAGGTCCAGCGCGGCATGGTCCACCTCATGAGCCAGCGTCTCGGCGCGGTACGCGCCGGCGGTGAGGCGTGCTTTGAACTGTTGCCGTCGATCTTGCGTGAGGCCACGCCGTCGGGTCCGATCCACGGCGTCGGCTACAACGCCGGGGTGCAGGTGGTGAAGACCGAAGAACCGCCCATCGGGCAACGCCGACCGCATCGCCCGGTCAAGCCCTCGGTGGTGCGCATCAACGCTCGTGACTTCATGCGCGTCGACTACGACATGGCGACGCCCTTGTACCTCAAGCAATGGCGATCGGCGTTCGAGCGCGCAGTGACGTCGCATCCCGAAGCCTATGAACAGCTCATCATCGGGGCCGACGGCGACGCGAACTTGCGTGACGTCTGGAAGAACGCCGTGGCATTCGGGAACACGACATGGGGTGGGGACGCCCAGGACCTGTGGACCGACGCCTATTGGGAGGAGACGATCAGATGGAGCTCCATCGTCACCTTCGGCATGGAGGCGGCAGGACTGGCTGCGTTCGTGGCCCTCTTGAACCGTGATCATGAGGCGGCAGTGCGTGCGGTCTTGTGCAACGCCCTCTACCTGGGGGCGACGCCGGGATGGCTGGTCGGTCTGCTCGATGTCGACGCCAGCCTTCCGTTGGTCGTCGACGCGTGATCGCCGGCGCCTGGTAGCCGGTGTGTGAGACAGGCGGGCTCGCGGTGGGTACAGTCCGCTCGGGGAACGCGCTGAGCACGTGAGGCGCGTGGGTCGGCGCTCGGTGAGCGCGGAAGGGGAGCATCATGAAGCTCGAGTTCGGTGCACTCACCGGAGAGGACTCTGTGCGCAGCGTCCTCACGACGGAGTTCGACACGTCCATCTATGGCATCGACGCGCAGGAGGTGTGGGCGTCGATGATCGCGCAGGGGCCCGTGCTGTGGCCCAACCCGGGCTGTGCGGTGACCGCATCGGCTGCCGCGGTCCACGAGTCGCTTCACGACGCGTCGATCTTCTCCTCGAATCCGGCCGCTGGCTACTTCGGTTCGGACACCGGTGCCATCCCGTTGCAGATCGACCCTCCGATGCACTCGCGCTATCGCAAGATGCTCGATCCGCTGTTCACGCCCAAGCTCATGGCGGCGCGCGAAGGCCAGGCAGCCGAGATCGTGAACCGCCTCATCGACAAGTTCATCGATCGAGGCAACGTCGATTTCAGCCACGAGTTCGCCGTGCCGTTCCCGTCGGAGATGTTCCTCACGCTCATGGGCCTCCCCCTCGATGAGCTCACCGACTTCTTGAGGATCAAGGAGGAGATGATCCGCCCGCAAGGTGCTGACGAGGCCGCACGCATCCGCGTGCAGGAGAAGGCGTCAATGTGGATTGCCGACTACATCAACACCGCGCTCTCGCAGCGGGAGAAGAACCTCACCGACGACATCTTGAGCTACTTCCTCGGTCTCGAGCGTGAGGGGCGGCTCAGCCGGGAAGAGATCATCAACATCTGCATCTTGTTCATCCCTGCGGGGCTCGACACGGTGACCGACACCCTCGAGTGCTCGCTCGCCTTCTTGTCGACGCATCCGGCCTATCGACAGCAGATCGTGGACGACCCGAACATCGTGGGACGTGCCGTCGAGGAATTGCTGCGGTACGAGACCCCGGTTCCCACGGTGAGTCGCATCGCCATGAGCGACACGACGCTGGCCGGCTGCCCGGTGGCCAAGGGGACGCGGGTTCGCTCCGTCCTGGCCGTGGCCAACCACGATCCCAGCGTGTTCGTGAACCCGCAAGAGGTCGACTTCAACCGCGAGAGCAACCCGCACATCGCGTTCGGCGGCGGTGTGCACCGTTGTGTCGGTTCCCATCTGGCCCGACTCGAGTTGCGGGTTGCGTTGCGCGAGTGGCATCGCCGCATCCCGGAGTACTCATTGGCCGAGGGAACGGAGTTGCGCTATCGCCGCGGCCTGCGCGAGATCGAGCATCTCCCATTGGTGTTCCCCGCCGCCGGCGCCCGCTGATCGCCTCGCTCGTGGCTCCGGTGCCAGATCGCTCGGCACCGGACGCACGATGGTGCCCGGCGGGGCTCAGCCGTTGGCGACAACCCGGCGTGGCGTCATCTCGAGCGTGACGCGTCCCTCTTTCGGAGCCGGGAAGGTGTCGAAGTCCGCGCCGTAGTGGGTGATGACTCGTCGCATCATCGCCAGGTCCGGATCGGGGACGACGGCCACGTCGCAGCGGATCTCGAGCGTGCGGAACGGGTTGGATGCGTCGATGACGAACATCGTGGCCTTCGGATGGGCGACCATGTTGATGGTCTTCTGGCGGCTGTCGAGCAGCGACGTGCGCACGATGCCGTCATCATCGAGCATGAACCACACCGCAGTGACCTGCGGACGTCCGCTGGGGCCGACGGTGCAGAGCGCGCCGATCTTGCGATCGACGAGGTCGAGATGGGATTCGGGTACTGCAGCAATCTGGGTCATCCCGTGATCCTGCCACGCGAAGTGGGGTCCTGTCCCTACTTGCCGTGCGCTCGTGCGTCGGTATCGGCAATGATGCGGTTTCGCTGGTTCGCGAGTCACGCGGGCGCGTCAGAAACGAGGGGAGAGCGAGATGACCGCTGACGTGGAGGGGTGGCAGAGCGCCGGGCTGTTGTACAGCGTGGAGGATTCGGTGGCGTGGCTGCGGCTGAACCGACCGGAACGGCGCAATGCCATGCACCGACCGCTGCGCACGGCGCTGGTGGAGGCGATCCACGAGGTGAGCGAGGACCCCGACGTCCGGTGCGCCATCATCATCGGGACCGGCGTCGCGTTCTCCTCCGGAGCCGATCTGACCCAAGACGGTGGCGCCAACGAGATCCCACCGGAGCGTTCACGAGGGTTCGGCGTGATCCAGCGCGACGATGTGCTGCTGTATGGATGGGACCGTCTGATGAACGGCATCTGGAACAGCGACAAGGTGTTCATCGCCGCGGTCAATGGTGTTGCGGCCGGCGGCGGATGCAACTTGGCCTTGGCCTGCGACTTCATCGTGGCGGCCGAGGAAGCGACCTTCTGGGAGATCTTCGTGCAGCGCGGCCTTCCCCTCGAAGGTGGGGGAGCGTGGATCCTCCCCAAGCTCACCAGCATCGTGCGGGCCAAGCAGATCGCCATCTTGGGCGATCCGCTGTCGGCGGCCGATGCCGAGCGCTTCGGGATGATCAATCAGTGCGTTCCGGGCGATCAGCTGGAAGACACCGTTCGTGCGCTGGCCCACCGCGTCGCCACGGGCCCGACCATCCGGATCGGCCACATCAAGAGCCAGATCAACGCGTCATTCGAGCAGAGCAAGGACCAGTCGTTCCGTGACGAAGCGACGTATCTGGCGCTGTCGGGCGGCAGCGATTCGGCCGAGGCCATCAACGCCTTCCTCGAGAAGCGGCCGCCGAAATTCACCGGTCGTTGAGGTCGGCGCGAGCGGGGTCCATTCGACCAAGTGGGGCGCAGTCCCTACTTGCGGTACCGTTCTGGGGACGTGAGCCCTACGAATGATCTCCGCTCGGACGCCGTCCGAAACCGTGAAGCGCTGCTCGAGGCGGCGCGTGAGGTGTTCGCCGAGATGGGCCTCAACGCCCCGCTGGATGAAATCGCCAGGCGTGCGGGCATCGGCAATGCCACGCTGTACCGGCGCTTCCCCACTCGCGCCGATCTCGTGCACGCGGTGTTCGCCGAACGCATGCGTGAGCATCTCGACGCCGTGGCCGAAGCCCTCGAGATCGCCGATCCGTGGGACGGCTTCGTGGCCTTCGTCCACGCACTGTGCCTGATGCAGGTCCGTGACCGGGGCATCGCCGATCTGGTCACCATGGACCTGTCCACCGCGCCGGAGATCGAGCGATCGCGGTCCGAAGCGCTGCAGGGGCTGCACGAGTTGGCCGAGCGAGCCCAGGACGCCGGCGCCCTGCGCCTCGACTTCACCCCCGAGGACGTGGTGGTCATCTTGATGGCCAACGCCGGTCTGGTCCGCAACGCGCACGAGGCCGGACCGAAGGCCTCGGCGCGACTGGTGCACCTCCTGCTCGACGGCCTGCGATCGGCGTCGGCCACCGACGGTCCTCGACCGCCTTCTCGTCAGGTCATGCGCAGAGCGATGCGACGACAGAGCGAGGAGCTCCGGCTCGGCCCCGCCGATTGAACGGCGTTCAGGGAGTCGAGCTCAGGTCAGCGCCGGGATGATCTCGGAACCGATCATGTCGATCTGCTCGAGGGCGAGCGGCAGTTGGATGCCCCCGAGATCGATGGCCAATCCGATGCGAGTGATGCCCAGCACCTCCTTGGCCACACCGATGCGATCGATGATCTCCTGTGGGCTCCCCACCAGCGGCACGGTGTCGAACAGCGAGACGTCGCGAGCAGTGGGCTTGACGGCTCGGATGAGGTTGCTCTTCTCGATCGACGCGGAGCATTCGAAGTAATGGGCGAAGTGTGGCAAGAAGCGTTGACGCGCCCCTTGGGAGGTGTGGCCCACGTGGCAGTGGATGCCCATGCCCAACTCCAGCGTCGAGAGATCGCGTCCGGCGTCGACCCACGCCTGGCGATAGCGATCGGCCAGCGGCGCCAGGTGTTCGAACGGGTACACGGTGGCGACCCACATACACGGTAGGCCGAGCCGGGCGCACAGATCGATGTTGGAGGTCGAGCCCGACCACACCGGGATCGAGGCCTGCACCGGACGGGGTCGGATGGTGATCGCCTCGAGGGGAAAGCGCCAGTTGCCGGACCAGGTCACGTCGGTCTCGTTCAGCAAGCGGTGGAGCAGTTCGACGCCCTCGTCGAGGATCTCCGACGCACGATCGGCGGGACGACCGAGCGCGGCGTAGATGCCCTGGTGGATGCCGCGTCCAACACCCACCTCGGCTCGACCACCGCTCATGACGTCGAGCGTGGCGATCTCCTCGGCGACGAACACCGGATCGCGGGTCGGGAGCAGCGTTACCCCGGTGCCGAGTCGGATGGTCGAGGTGTGCTGGGCGATGGCACCCAGCACGGCAACGGGCGTGGAGATGGCGAAGTAGTTGAAGTGGTGCTCGCCGAGCAGGAAGGTGGAGAAGCCAGCGCGCTCGGCGGCCACGGCCTGCTCGATGAGTCCGAGGTGCTTGGCAGCGTCGGTCGGGAGGTCTCCAGTGTTCGGATCGGGGAGGTTGTCCCCCAAGTTGATGTAGGCAACGTCCACTGTTCCCCCTCGGCGACGGGTCTCACCTGACGGCCAACCACCCTCAAGCGGGGTAGTGTCCCCAGTTAGTCTAGGGGAAGCGAGACGGCGGGGGTATCGCCGTAGCGCTCATGAGATGGGGAGAACCATGAAGCGCACGTTCTTGCGAGGGGCGCGGTTCGGCGTCGGTGATGTGCCGGGCGACATCGAGCGGATCCCCGTCGAACTGGTGGCGCAGGATGCGGCGATCTCGCGGGCGATGTTGTACCGCCGCCGAGGCACCCGCCCGAGCGTCGGTGTGCTGATGCTCCATCCCCGCATGGACCAGACGCAGAGCTATGTGCTGTTGCCCCTCATGGCCGCGGGATACGCCGCCATGGGCTGCGCGTGCCGATACGTGCACAACGACACCTCGTCATGTCAGGAGCGACTGGTGCTCGACGTCGCCGCCGCGGTGAAGGCGTTGCGCGAGTCGGGATGTGAGAAGGTCATCCTCATCGGCAACAGCGGCGGCGGCGGCATCCTCAGCCTGTACCAAGCGCAAGCGCGCACGGCTCCCGAGGCCCGGCTCAAGGACACACCGGCGGGGGAGGCGTTCGATCTCGGCGCCTACGACCTACCCCCGGCCGATGGCCTGGTTCTCATCGCCGCCCACCGGGGCGAGGGATCGCGTCTGTATCGATGGATCGACGCCGCGCAGATCGACGAGGACGATCCGATGTCGCTCGACCCATTGCTGGACATCTACAACCCCGACAACGGGTTCCGGCTCCCGCCGGAGAGCAGCCACTACAGCGAGGAGTTTCTCGCCCGCTATCGCGAGGCGCAACACGCCCGAGCGCTACGGATGGATGCGCGTGCCCGTGAGCGCATCGCGGCACGCAACGACGCGGCACGAGAGGCCGCTGCGCTGGAAGCCGCTGGCGACACCGGCCCGCGTTGGCAACAGCTCACCCGACGTTCGATGATCACCGGCCACATGGTCATCACCCGCATGCTGGCGTGTCCCGAGTGGCTCGATCTCTCCATCGAACCCGATGATCGTGTGGTGTGCTCGTTCAACAACGACCCACGTCCCGATCTGCAGAACTACGAGGAATCGTTCGCCCCGTTCCTCACCCCCGAAGCGTTCCTCAGCACGTGGAGCGGGTTGTCATCGCGAGCCGACGTGGTCTCGGCATTGCCGTCGATCCCCGATCCGTTCCTGGTTGTGCACTACGCCGGCGATCCCGCGACGCGCATCAGTGAGGTGGAACACTTCATCGACGTGTCAGGTGCAATTGACAAGCACCTCGAGCTGATCCGTGGCGCGGATCATTGGGGCTACGAGATCGTCGGGCCCGGCAAGCGCGGCCCGCGCACCACCGCAGGAACCGACGCCATCGTGGCGTGGATGTCCAGCCGCTTCCCGCTCGGCTGAAACCGCTCCCCGCAGATTCGAGAGGATCCCGATGCCCATCTACCAAGTCCACGGTCAACTCCCGCCCAAGCACTACACGCTGATGCGTGGTCCGCTGGGCAGCTACTGCCACGAGGAGCTCCTCACCAACGAAGGCTTCGATGGCGAGTACTCGCTGTTGTACCGACTTCGCGCTCCGACGTCGATGTTGCGATCAGAGCAGTTGCCGCCGCTGCCCGACGACCGCACTGACACCGCGCTCGACAACTATCTGTTCCAAATGGGCGACGTCACCGGTTCCGGTGACCTGCTCAGCGCCCGCCGTACGTGGTTCGAGGGAGCGAACATCTCGTTCGACATCGCCAAGCCCGATCGCGCCGGCGAGGGGTTCACCCGCAACGCCTGGTCCGACGAACTGGTCGTGATCACCGAAGGCACCGGTGTGCTGCGCAGCCCGATGGGTGATCTGCCCTACAAGCCACTGGACCTGGTGTTGGTGCCCCGATCGCTCACCGTGCAATGGGTGCCCGACGACGTGCCCCACACCATGGCCGTCGTCGAGTCCACCAGCCCCATCACGATCCCACCGTCGTTCCGCAATCCGCGCACCGGTCAGTTCTACGCCTGGACCCCGTACAAGGAGCGTGATCTGCGCCTGCCGCAGTTCCGTGATCCCATCGACGAGACGGGCGAGTTCCCGATCACCGTGAAGTACGGACGCAACCTCTCGAGGTTCTGGCTCGATCATCATCCCTTCGATGTCGTCGGGTGGGACGGCTATCTGTATCCGTTCGCCTTGAACCTCGACGACTACGAGCCCATCACTGGCCGGATCGAGAAGCTCCCCGATCAGTACCTGGTGTTCACCACGCTGGGGACGTTGATGATGGCGGTCGTGCCGCGGCGGCGTCCCGATCATCCCGACGCCATCCCCGCCCAGCCGCACCACATGAACACCGACATCGACGAGATCTTGTTCCGCATCGGCGGAACGAACCGGCTCACCGATCCCGGTGGTGGGACCATCACGTTGCACCCACGCGGCCTGTCGCACGGCCCACGACCGGGCTTCCTCGATCAACCCAAGACCGAGATGCTGCCGCTGTACGCGTTCATGCTCGACACGCGCGATCACCTCACCATCACCAACGCGGCGCGCCGGCACATGGACCCGAACAACGCCCGCAACTATCGGCCCTCATGACCGAGTACGTGACCGTTGTCAGCAGTGATGCCGCCGACAGCGGCTCACCAGCGTTCTACGAGCGCCGCGGCGATCTTCTGTGGCCTGGCGCATTGGCAGCCGGTCCACCATGGCTGCCGGGCACGCAGCACGGTTCGATGGTGACTGCGCTCATGGCCCGAGCAGCAGACCAGACGCCGTCGCCGGTGCCGATGCAGCTGGTGCGACTCACGGTGGATCTGTCGCGGCCGGTCCCGACTGGACTCACCCGGGTCGACGTGCGGATCTCGCGCGACGGGAAACGACTCCAGGCGTTGGATCTGGAGTTGATCGTGGACGACACGGCGGTGTCGCGCGGCACCGCCGTGCGCATCCGCACCGACGATGTGCTCGACGGCGACGACATGCTCGACGGCGGCGACATGCTCCATGGCGACGACATGGCCTCGATCGACCGGAGCGGCGATCCACCCAGCGGATCTCCCGAGCAAGCCGAATTGACATCGCCCCTGGGTCCCGATCCGTTGTGGGATGCCCACGGGGCGCGATGGGAGTCCCACCGTGCCGGATCGGGAACGGTGTGGCTCCGACCGATCGTGCCCCTCGTGGCCGATGAGCCCCTCACGCCCACCTTGCGCGTGGCGATGGTGGCCGATCTGGTGATGACGGTCGGGACGTTGCTGCCGCGCGACCGCTATGTGGCGGTGAACCCTGATCTGACCTTGTCGTTGACCCGACCGCCGGTCGATGAGTGGCTGCGCATCAGCTCCGTTGTGCGCCTCAATCGGGCCGGGTCCGGCCACTCCGAAGGTGTGCTGAGCGATCGGACCGGATGGGTGGGACGAGTGGTCAAGTCACTGTTGATCGACCGGAGGCCGACCCGCTGACGGCGTCGTTCCAAGTCGAAACCGGGTCGCCCCTGATGAAGTCCGTACATCTTGTCCATGGGGGCATCCCTCGTCCGTCTCATGGTCGGACCGGGTCATCGGGACACGGCCCCAGACGTGGAGGAACAGCATGGCGAAGTTCGTGTTCGTGTACACCGGCGGCTCGGCACCGCAGAGCGAGGCCGAGGGCGCCGCAGTGATGGAGAAGTGGATCGGGTGGTTCGGGACCATGGGTTCCGCCGTGGTCGACGGCGGCAATCCGTTCGGCGCGTCAACGATCGTTGCGGCTGACGACTCGGTCGCCGTGACCGGCGCCGGGCTCACCGGCTATTCGATCGTTGCAGCCGACAGCCTGGCCGCCGCCGCGGGCATGGCCAAGGGGTGCCCGGTCCTCACGGCGGGGGGAGCGGTCGAGGTGTACGAAGCCCACGACATGTGAGCGCATCGAGAACTCACCGGATCGCAGCGTCGGTGGGCCCGCGTCCGATCACGCGGGCCCACCGAGCTAGCGGCTGCGATCGATCAGCCAGACATCCGGCCACCGCACCGTCGGTTCGGAAATGGATCGTCTGCACAGCGTCGCGCGGTGTCGACCGACTCGAGTCCGATGAAATAGGGTGAACACTTGTGGTCGTATCCGACGGCCGTCACAGGGGGTCGACATGGGTCGCGTTTCGGGCAAAGTCGCGTTCATCACCGGGGCTGCTCGCGGTCAGGGCCGCAGCCATGCCATCACGCTGGCACGCGAAGGGGCCGACATCATCGCCATCGATCTGTGCGAGGACATCGCCACCAACGAATACGCCATGAGCCGCGAGTCGGACTTGGCCGAGACCGCCAAGCAGGTCGAGGCTCTCGATCGCCGCATCGTCACCTACAAGGCGGACGTGCGCTCGCGCAGCCAGATGGAAAAGGCCGTGTCCGACGGCATCGCCGCCCTCGGCAAGATCGACATCGTTTGCGCCAACGCCGGCATCTGCCCGCTCGGCCAACTGCCGTATCAGGCGTGGATCGACGTCGTGGACGTGAACCTGCTCGGTGTCATCAATGCTGTCCATGCTGCGCTGCCCCACATGACGGCCGGTGGCTCCATCATCGCCACCGGTTCGCTCGCTGCGTTCTTGCCCAACGCGGTCGACAACCCCACGCAGGGTCCCGGCGGTGCCGGCTACGGATTCGCCAAGAAGACCGTCGCCAACTTCATCCACGATCTCGCCCTGCAACTCGGGCCGGTCGGCATCCGGGCCAACGCCGTGCATCCCACCAACTGCAACACAGCGATGATCAACAGCGATCTGATGTACCGCTCTTTCTGCCCCGACATCGAGAACCCGACCTACGAAGATGCGCTCCCTCGGTTTCCAGCGATGACGGCGATGGGCAACCCGTTCGTCGAGCCCTACGACATCTCGAACGCGGTCTTGTTCCTCGCCTCCGATGAGGCCCGCTATGTGACGGGTCTGCAGCTGCGCGTCGACGCTGGCGGCTACCTCAAGTACAACGCGTATCACTCGTGAAGGCCGATCCGACCCGCGACGAGTTCCCGTTCGACGATCAGGTCCGGTTCAAGCCCGCTGACGATGGGCTCCACCCCTGGGCAGAGTTCCCCGATTGGGTGGAGACGACGTGGTTCTCGTTCTACGCCCCCGACAGAGCGCTCGGTGGGTGGCTGTACGTGCAAGTGCGTCCGAACCTCGGTACGGCCACCGGCGGCGCGTTCGTATATCGGCCCGGCGCCCATCTGGCCTGGGAGCTGCCGTTCTACGGCTACTTCCAGCATCAGCCACTGCCAGTGCCTGTCGAACAACTCGATCTCACCGATGTGCACTTCCGCAACGGCGTGTCGGTGAAGATGATCGAACCGGGGATGGTCTACGACCTCGGATACCGCTTCCGTGATCAGACCGACTTCGTGGCCGATCTCCGGTTCGAAGGCATCACGCCACCGGTGCCCCATCTCAACGGTGCGCCGCCGTTCATCGGTTCCTCGCACTACGACCAGCACGGTCGGGTGACCGGAACGCTGCGGCTCAACGGTGAACAGATCGAGGTCGACTGCTACGCGGTGCGGGATCGCTCCTGGGGTCGTCGCCCCGAGCTCATCGGGCTCGGGGTGCGGCGACTCAGCTATGCCTTCGGGACGTTCGGCCCCGATGACGCGTTCTTGGTGTTCTGCATGCCGCCGCCCGATGATCAGACCAGCGAGATCGAACACCTCTCCACCGGATACCTCCTCCGCCACGGCAAGCTTCGACGACTGGCCTCAGCCGAGCGTCGCAATGTCCGTCACGCGCCGACCGGAGGCGTCGAGACCATCGAGGTCGACATGACCGATACCGACGGTCGGGCACTGTCGGTACGAGGAACCGCGGCGTCACGAATGTTCCTCAACGCCGGTGGCTTGTGCATCAACACCATGTTGCGTTTCGAGTCGGGCGATGCATCGCTCGGCGAGGGTTGGGGCGAAGACCAGGATGTGTTCTCGCTGGCCCGATTCGCGGCGATGCGGGACGCTGCTCGACAGCAGGCGTGACGACAGGGGGACCGACCATGGAGCGTGCCGTCATCATCTCGGCCGACTGTCATGCGACAGCACGGCGCGAGGACTACACCGACTTCCTCGAGCCGCGATGGCGTGACGAGCACGCGGCATGGGCCGTGACGCAACAGGGTTTGCCCCACTCGGCCAACCCCCATCCCCAGATCGACGAGGCCGTCAACTGGGACAGCGATCGGCGCCTCGCCGCGCTCGAAGGCGAGGGCACCGTCGCCGAGGTGATCTTCCCCAACGGTCTGCCCTTCGGGTTCCATTGCCTCGAGGTCGGCCCGTCTCCCGACCCCGATGTGCGGCTACGACAGGCTGCGTCGCTGCAGGCCTACAACCGCTGGCTCGGTGGCTTCTGCGCCTCGGCGCCCGATCGGCGAGTCGGGTTCGGTCTGGTGCTCCTCGACGACGTCGGTGCCGCCGTCGAGTCGGTCCACGAGATCGCTGCCCGCGGGCTTCGCGGCGTCGTGTTGCCCGGACCCGGTGGTGACCCGTGGTTCTTCGATCGAGCGCTCGATCCGTTCTGGGGAACGTGTGAATCGTTGGGTCTCCTCGTCGTCCAGCACGCCGCGGGGATCTTGCCGCGCGGCGTGCCGCGTGGGTACGCCGCGCTGATGACGATCGCCATGGAGAACGACTTCTTCGCCGGTCGTTCGATGTGGCAGATGATGTTCGGCGGCGTGTTCGACCGGTTCCCGGGGCTGCGCTACCTCATCGCCGAGGGTGGTGCATCGTGGATCCCGCTCAAGCTCGACGAGATCGATGCCATGGTCGCCCGTACCAGCAGTTGGAGCGAGTTTGCCGCGCACATCGGCCGGGAGTCGACCATGCAGCGTGGCGCGTGGGACTACTGGCGTGACAACTGCTGGGCCGGTGCTTCTTTCATCAGTCCCCACGAAGCGCGTCGTCGCCACGAGATCGGCGTCGACAAGATGATGTTCGGGCTGGACTTTCCGCACTTCGAGTCCACCTTCAGTCGGACCAAGCGATGGGTACAGTCCACCCTCGGATCGTTCGACACCACGCAAGACGAATTGCACAAGATCTTGTCGAAAAACGCCGCAGCCCTGTTCGGGTTCGATCTGGACCGTCTGCAACCCATCGCCGATCGCGTCGGCTTCGCCACTGCGGAGTTGCTGACACCACCTGACCGCCCCATCCGCGACTATCGAGTGGCGTGAGGCTTCTCGTCTATCCGACGAGCGCAGCGTCCATGATCGAGTCGAGTTCCTCGGTGATGAGTTCGGGCGCGTCCTTGAGGAAGCCACCTCGCTTGTCGAACTCCGTGACCATCTTGGGATCGACGTGGTGGACACCGAGGATGTCGCTCACTTCCGGCCCGATCTCGGAGGCGATGGCATCGAGGGCTGTTGAGTCGAGGCCGTAGCAGCGGATGGCGTTGCCTCCCAAGATCAAGCGGGCCTCGTCCTCGGGCACGCCGGCGAACGCCGCCCGTAGCCAGTCGAGCGTGTTGGGCCACGTGCCTTCGGGATGTGGATAGTCGCGGCCGAACGTCAGGTTGCGCACTCCGATGTTGTGACGATCCTCGATCTCGGCTCGATGGATGAACGATGCCCCGGCATAGCCGTGTTGCGCCCAGTACTCGCTGGGACGGCGCTTGAGCGGGGTATCGCCGGCCTCGAAGCGGGCGTCCATGCGGGCGAGCGTGGCCGGCACCCAATCGGCTCGTGCCTCGGTGGGGATGAAGTTGATCGACGGATAGCGATCGAACACGCCTCCCACCATCAACTCCCAGAACACACGACGGGTGCTGTAGTTGAGGGCCAGGAATGCCTTCATGCGTGGGTCATCGGCGGGGCTGGTGCCCGACGTGGGTGTCATCGCGCTGGGGGCCATGGCGCTCGGCGCCTGACGCGGGGCGTCCCGGTTGTACTCGTCGCCCTCCTTGGTGGCCTTTGATCGGGCCATGAACAGTTCGAACGCGAGTCCCTGTTGCACACCGACACCGACGTGCAACACCAACGCCAGCCCGTGGTCGGCGCACGCCTTCCACACTGGCTCCCAATACGGCTCGTGGAAGCCCGGCTCTGTGATGGCGGCATCGCTGGCCGTCGAGAAGGTGAGCGCTCGGAAGCCGTGCTCGCCGGCCCAGTGCACCTCACGCACGATCTCGTCGATGTCGTGCACCGGCGTCTGTTCGGCAACGCCGATGAGCCGACCGTTGGCGGCGGTGAGCATGTCGGCTTGCCACCGGTTGAAGGCGCGTACGCCAGCCATGCGCACGTCGGCGGGGTAGGCCCGGTTCTGCAGGCCGAAGAACGGCCCAGAGGCGAACTGATGGCCCTGGAGGAACACCTCGGCGGCGATGCCCTCGCGGTCCATCTCGGCGATGCGGCGATCGAGATCCCAGGCCCCGATGTGACCGCCCGACGCGATCGCCCCGTCGCGATCGATGATCGCCAGTTGGTCGGGGGAGAACGAGGCGATCTTGACCGTGGCCGCCAGGAACTGCTTCTCCTCCTCGACCAGGTCGTCGAGAGCGCTGTGATACCGCTGCTCGAGATAGGGCCGAAGTGTCTCGACCGGTGGTCCGGCGTGCCCGTCAACGGAAACGATCGTGAGCTTCATCGTCAGCCTCAACTTTCCCCGGTTCGACTCCCCCCAGGAGTCGAACAGTGTTGAAACCCTACCGTCATCAGTGAGGTGGGGACGCCGTCAGCGGAAGAAGGAGCGGGGCCGCTGCACCAACTCCACCACGATGTCGTCGGGGTCGCGCAGGAACAAGATGGTGAGCCCGTCCTCTATCGGGGTGCCCGGCAGCGGGAAGGTGTACGGCGGATAGGTGGCCATGCCGTCAGTGTCGGAGGCGACCGAGCGCATGACGGTGCGAAGACCGAACAGTGGCGCATACCACGCCTCGAGGTGATCGACGTTGCGGCAGTTCTCGTTGGTGTGCAGGAAGCGTCGGACGTCGACGAGGGTCATCAGGTCACGTCCTCATCGTTGATCGGGGGCGATCGCGGTACGGCCATGCTCAGCGATCTCCCGCACGGCGCGAGCCACGTCACCGGATTCGAACGTTGCCTCCTCATAGGCGAGGGACAGATCGAAGGAATCGAGACGCGCCTTGAGCCACTGGTTCAGCGAGCGCTTCGTGAATCGGATGGCCCGTTGCGGGCCGTCGGCGAAGCGCTTGGCGTAGACCTCGGCTCGGGCCTTGGCCGCGCCGGTGTCGACGACCTCGGTGATGAGGCCGATTCGCTCTGCTTCCTCGGCACTGATCGGATCGCCGGTGAGCAGATAGCGCTTGGCCCGGATGATGCCCACCGAAGCCGGCCACGCCAGAGCGCCTCCGTCACCGGCAGGCATGGCCGCGAGGACGTGACCGTCGGTGAAGCGCACGTGACGCTCAGCGATGATGATGTCGGCCAGCAGCACCAGCGCCAGCCCGGCTCCCATTGCGGTGCCGGTGAGGGCGATGACGATGGGCTTGTCGATGTCGACCAAGCCATGGACCTGGGTGCGGGCCTCGTCGAGGGCACGTCGGAGATCCGCCTTGTTCTCGTTCACGGCGGCCAGTACGCCGTCGTCGGCGCCGGCGCAGAACGTCTTGCCATTGGCGGTCACCAAGATGGAGTGCACGTCGGGATCGAGGGCCAGTTCCCCCACGATGCGCGCCAGTTCGGTGTGGGTGTGGATGGTGTAGCGGTTGTGTCGCTCGGGAAGGTCGAACGTGACCCGGGCGATGTGCTCCGTGACCTCGATCTTCAACAATCGGTAGCCGTCGTAGGCCATGGTTCCCCCTCGGCGATGGTGTCGGAGCACCCCAGCGGCCCGACCGTCCGAGCATGCCAGCTGTGAGGACCTGGGGGCGATTGCGGCGATGGATCGTCGTAGTGTCGCCATTCGCGTGTGGGGTTTCGAGGCCGGGGTTCAGTGATCGGGGAATGATGTGATCGAGTTCCATGGCAAGGTCGCGCTCATCGCCGGCGGCGGTGCAGGCATCGGAGCAGCCACGGCACAGCTGCTCGGGTCCCGCGGCGCGACGGTGGCGGTGGCCGACCTCAACGGCGACGGCGCCGCTCGCACCGCCGAGGCGATCGTGGCCGCCGGGGGTTCGGCGACGGCACACACCTTCGACATTGCCGATGAGGCCTCGGTGGCTGAGCTGTTCGCATCGGTGCGGACCGAGCATCGTCAACTTCAGTTGCTGGTGAACGTGGCCGCCGATCTGTCACCGGGCACGCTCGGTCCCGACTCGACGAGCGACGTCAGCACGATCCCTCTCGAATCGTGGGATCGCACACTGGAGGTCGGGCTGCGCGGCTTCGTGCTCACGCTGCGCCACGCACTGCCCATGATGGTCGAGGCCGGTGGGGGAGCGGTAGTGAACGTGTCGTCGCTCGCCGCGTTCCTCGGCGACCCGGTGCGCGTTGCGTACAGCACCGCCAAGACCGGTGTGAACGCCCTCACCCGACACGTGGCCTCGGCCTTCGGGAGGAAGAACATCCGCTGCAACTCGGTGACGCCCGGCTTCACCATGACACCGTCGGCCAAGAACTCCTTCACCGACGAGCAGTTGGCGTCGATGGCCCGCCACAACCCGATGCGGCGGCTGGGTCGACCCGACGACATCGCCAACGCGATCGCATTCTTGCTCTCTGACGAGGCTGGGTGGATCAATGGCCAGGTCATCGCCGTTGACGGCGGCACGACGATGCGCCAATGACGGATTGCTCGAGCGACGTGACTGCTGGGGACATCAACAGCGTTGGACGGCGGGGGATACGGTGGCAGCTATGACAGGGACATCCTCGCCGGCAGAGACGACTCCCGAGCCCCGGCGCTCCTCGACGGGTTGGCGGCGGATGCTCGTGCCGATCAACTCGCTCAACGATCGTTCCCACATCGACGGTGCGCTGCGCGCCTACATCGACAGCTGGGCCACCGGTGACGTGACGGCCCGGGTCGCGCTGTTCGCCGACGACGTCGTGGTTGAAGACCCGGCCACCATCACGCGAGCTCGCGGCAAGGAGCAGTTGATCGCGCATCTCTCGGTCGGCATCCCAGCCAACTGGGACTTGACCTTCACCTATGTACGGGCGGCCATCAACGGTGACGAGGCGATCCTCACCTATCGGGTAGGTCTGAAGATCCCCGATGCGCTGCCCGGCGAGTTGCTCGTCAACGCGCATGTGAGCTTCGGGGCCGACGGGCTCATCACCAGCTTCCGAGCGTTCTTCGACACCGAATCCATCTCCGAGTAGCCGCGCCCCGTGCACTCGAACTCTGTGCAATCGACATCGGAGCAACACTGCCAAGAGATGGGTTTGTCGGTCCATTTCAACCCCTGATTCTCCCGTTCGCTGGTGACGCCCCGGGATGCACCCGGCGTCGCTCGCACGGTAGGGTCCGTGCGACCGGCAAGTGGGGCTTCGCCGGTCCTGGCAACGGGCGCGCTGCGTCCGGAACGAAGGGGGTCACGCCATGAGCGCTGCCGGATCCGCACACGCCAACGCTGCTGAAGACATGTGGATCGTCGATTGCGACGCCCACTTCACCGAGCCGCCGGACCTGTGGTCATCGCGTGCTCCAAAGTCGATGCTCGACCAGATGCCGGTGATGAAGACCGAAAACGGTACGAGCTTCTGGTTCATCAACGGCAGGCCGATGTCGAGCGTGGGTGGGAACACCTTCCAGCAGGACAACGGCAAGCAACTCGGCACTCTCACGGTCCAACCGTGGGAGACGGTTGACAAGGCCTGCTATCAGGTCACCGAGCGGCTCGCCGTCATGGACGACATGGGGATCGAGTCTCAGATCTTGTTCCCGAATGCCATGGGGTTCGCCTCCAACACGATGTTCGGAATCCAGGACATCGAGCAGCGTTCGCTCGTGCAACACATCTACAACGACTATCTCGTCGATCTGCAGAAGGACTCGCGTGGACGGTTGTTCCCCCAAGCGGTGCTGCCGGTGTGGGACATGGATCTCACGGTCAAGGAGATGAAGCGTCTGCGCGATCAGGGGATCACGGGCTTCACCATCAGTGACAAGCCCCACATGGTCGGACTCGCCGGACTCGACAGCGAGTACTTCGCGCCGATGTGGGCGACAGCGAATGAGATGGGAGCGGTGTTCAACTTCCATATCGGCAGCGGCTTCGGTTTCGGTGGTTCGGACGACCCGGTGATGCAGGAGATCGTTCGGACCGGTAACCCGGTGTCGATCCCCAATCCCGACGTCTACTGGGACACCCTCGGACCGCAGCGGCGCCTGGCCGTGCTGGCGACGCAGTTCTACATGTCGAACGCCCGCATCATCGTGAACATGTGCATGAGCAACATCTTCGACAAGTACCCCAACGTGAAGATCAACTCGGCCGAGAGCGGCATCGGCTGGATTCCCTTCATCCTCGAGGCCATGGAGTACCAGTTCGACGAGATGGTGAAGGATCCTGCCGAGGTGAACCACGCCAAGAAGCGACCCACTGAGTATTTCCGCGATCACATCTTCGTGACGTACTGGTTCGAGAAGAGCGCGCCGGAGCGGTTGATCGACGTGATCGGTGTGAACAACGTGCTGGTCGAGACCGACATCCCTCATCCCACCTGTCTCGAAGGCGATGCGCGAGCCACCCTGAACGCGTCGGTGTCCAAGCTCGATCCGTCCGTCCAGCGGCGCGTGTTGCGAGACAACGCCATCGAGCTGTTCGGTCTGCCGGTCCCGGGCTGAGGTCGCGAGTCGTCGGCGCCGAAGACGGCCGCCAGTAGTGTCCCCGACGGTGTCCAAGGGCTTGTCGATTCTGGGTCTCGGGGTGGATCTGCCGCCGGCGGTCGATGTGCGCGCGTTGGCGTCGGCGGCCGGCGCCGACGTCAGCCGCTACTTCAGTTGGGATGTCGTGTGCCGGGCTCGACCCGCTGATCATCCCAGCACGTTCGCCAGCGCGGCGCTCACGAGGGCGCTTGAATCGAGCGGGGTAGAGGCCTCCGCGCTCGCTCTGGTCATCTTCGCCGGGGTGTCACGCGACTACGTGCCTTCGTGGTCGGTGGCGACCGAGGTCATGAGGCTGCACGGCGTCAACGATGGTTGCGTCGGACTCGACATGACCATCGGCTGCCTGGGGTCGTTGGCGGCACTCGAGATGGCGCACGGATGGTTGTCCGTGCGCGGCGGCGGCCATGCCGCGATCGTGATGGGGGAGCGCTGGTCGCACACGGTGGACCTCAGTAACGCCAACACCGCGGCGATGTGGGCGTGGGCCGACGGTGGCAGCGCCATCGTCGTGGGCGTGGGGTCGACACGCCCGGCGATGTGCGAGTTCCTGGGGGCTGAGTTCACCTCGCAGAGCGAGAGCAACGGTCATGTCCTCATCCCCTACGGTGGTACGCGGGAGCCCCTGGCGCCGCCGGGTGTCGATCCGTTCGCTCGTCGCGTCAGCGACCGCAACCGGCGTGACGTCAAGGCAAGCTACGACCGCGGCTACCAGCAGGCGTATCGGGCGCTGACGGAGCGGCTCGGAATCACCGGTAGCCGTCTGGTGTGCAACCAGATCACGCCCCCGACGGTGCAGATGATCTCGAGCGGCCTGGGGTTCGAGATGGATCGTGTCGTCATCACCGGGGATCGCACCGGTCATCTCGGACCGTCCGACGCCGTGATGGGATTGCAGCAACTGCACGACGACGGTCTCATCGACGGCCCGATCGTCATCGCCGCCAGCACCGCATACGCCTTCGGCACCGGCCTCGTCGTGCCGCCGAGCGATCGGTAGCGCCGTGGGTCTCGAGTTCTACGACGACATCGAGGCGTGCTTCGCCGGGGGATGGTCCGACGGCCTGCCCGTCATCCCGCCCTATGGCACGTTGGTCGATGCGATGCTCGAACGCCTCGGTTGGGAAGCCACCGAGATCATTGGCACCATCGAGGAGCAACGGATCGACATCCGCGCCGAGCACCTTGCTGCCTCGGCTGTCATGGCCGGTTGCAGGCCGGAGTACGGGCCGTTGCTGCGGGCGTTGTCCTTGGCGCTGGTGGACCCGGCGTTCAACCTCGGCCCGGTGGAGGTGACCACCGGCGGCGTGGCCGCGTTGGTGATCGTGAGCGGGCCAGCGGTGATGCGCTTCGGCTTCGAGCACGAGTCGAACGCGTTGGGTGCCAACAACCGGGCCAATGCCACGGTGGGGCGCTTCGCTCAGATGGTGCGCTATCTGTGCGGACGCGGCGGCGGCACGATGCACTCCCACGGGACGATGGGCCATCCAGGTCGATTGACCTTCTGCATCGCAGAACATCCCGACACCCGGTGGGGCCCGTTCCACACCCAGTTCGGCATCGATGCATCGTCGGCCGTGGTGTCGATCATGTCCGCCGAGGGACCCAACAGCGTCAACAACCACTATGCCGAGACCGGTGAATTGGTGCTCGAGACGATCGCTGACACCATGCGCCACTTCGGGACCACGAACTACTACTACCACTCGGGTCGCTACATCGTGGTCGTGTGTCCCGACCACATGGATCTCATCGCGGCGCAGTACACCCGCGACGAAGCGCGGCGCTATCTGTACGACAACGCGCGCCGTCCGACGGCAGAACTGATGCGGGTTGGGCGCATCCACGCCCAGCACGCCGACCGACGATTCGATGATGTGGTGATGGACGAAGACCGCTCGATCGTGCGATCGGAGGACCGCATCCACTTCATCGAAGCCGGCGCGCCGGGCGGGAAGTTCTCCGCGGTCATCCCCGGATGGGTGGGGAGCTACAAGGTGATCTCACGGGTCATCGAGTCGTGACATCGAACCGTGACATCGAACCGTGACATCGAATCGTGAGCCGATAGGAGTGGTGCATGACAGCCAACAAGCCCGCTGAGCGGATCGTGAGTTGTGGCGATCTCAGCTGCGAGTTCCTCGTGGACCCCATCCCACGGCCTCGGCCACTGCCGATGCACGTCACCATCTCGCCGGCCCAGCGGCGGGTGGTGTTCTGCGACAGTCAGAAGCCGAACTCGCTGTCGATACTGCGTCGAGCGCAAGCGATCTTGCGCAAGCGAGGTGTCGACGTCGAAGAGCACATCGTCACCAAGCGGAGTGCCGGGATACCGATGGAGGACGAGGTCCTCGATCGACTCGCTGCCGAAGGAGGGTTGATCCTCTCGGGGGTCAACGATTGAGGCAGTTGCTCGTCGGGCAGTTCGCTCGACTCCGTTCTCCTGCAAGCCCGCGGTGCCGCCGGTTTCGCAGTGCTCACCGAACCGTTCGCTGATCAAGTCCAGCGGGCCATCGCCTACTACGAGACCGACCGCCCCTTGCCGGCCGTCGTGCTCCCACATCCGATGCAGAACATCGATGCCGCAGGACTCGAGCAGCGCGCCGTGGCGCTCGCCGACGCGGCGATGCGATTGCTCGACGACGCGCCACGATCACCGGAGCGGGCGTAGCGCGTGGTGCAGTGAGGTGCACGGCTCCCGACGCGGCCACGAGCGGACCTCCGGACGCACCGGCCGCCCCATGAGCCGACGACATTCACGAGTCGATCGTGGCGTGCATCTCCCAGAGCAAGATTTCGGCGGCGTCGAGGGCGCTGACCCGTTGGCCGCCGACGTCGGTGAACCGCACCGCGTCTCCACTTCCCAACGATCCCGACCCTTCCAGGGTGACAGATCCGCTGGGCACGAAGAGATGCATGAATGGCGCCTCGGGCAACTCCACGCTCTCGCCCGGTTGCAGCCTCGCCACGTGCAGCGCGGCGTACGCGTTGTGAATGGCGATGGCCGATCGATCTCGATAGCGCTCCATGCCACTGGCAACGACGGCGAGCTTGCCCGCCAGATCAGCGGCGTCGATCTCGAGTTGCTCGTAGCCCGGTGTGATGCCATCTCGGTCGGGTACGACCCACATCTGGATGAAGTGGACCGGCCGATCGTGGACCCGGCCAACGAGGGTCCACGCATCGTTCTTCTCGGAGTGCAAGATGCCGGTGCCAGCGCTCATGCGCTGGGCGAGGCCGGGGTAGATGACGCCCCGGTTGCCGATCGAGTCCTGATGGACCAACGATCCGTCGAGCACCCAGGTGACGATCTCCATGTCGCGATGGGAATGGGTGTCGAACCCGGTGCCCGGCGCAACGGTGTCGTCATTGCTCACGAGGAGCACACCGTGATGGGTGTTGGCCGGGTTGTAGTGGTGCCCGAACGAGAACGAGTGCTTCGAGTCGAGCCAGCCGATCTGAGTGGTGTCGCGGGTGCCCGCACGACGGATGTCGACCTGCGGGGAGTTCGAGTGCGTGGTCATCGGGACCGTCCTTGTGTCCGTGGCCTGAGGCCTGGTGGGTGACCGGCTGATCGCAGAGGTAGATGACATATCAACTACATCGCGGTCAACCGCCCCCACGGCCGGTGTATTCCATGCGTCGGCGCGAGATGGCCCGCGATGCCCAGGGGTGATTCAGGCGCCGGGCGATCAGCCAGGCGGGAGCAGGCGGGCCAGAGCGATGGCGTCCTCGAGTTCGCGGAGCTGATCGCGCAGATGGGTGCACGTGCTCGGTCCGACCATCTCGGCGCGCAGCTGTGTGCGCAGCGTCTCGACCTTCAGCCCGACGAGGCGCCCGGCGCTGGCCGCTGCTTCTGGGCACTCCTGCCACGGCAGGACGCGTGGTGTGGCGACGCACGAGGTGACAACGAAGGTTGACGGATCGATGGTGGCCTCGACCGTGTACTCGTGGATGATCGTCTCGAGGCCTTCGGGGGCCATGTGGCTGTCGCGGAAGAACGAGTCGATGTGGAGCTGGCCGTCGTCGCCGCGCCACAGATCATGGCGACGCCAGCGACGCATGGCGTCAGGCGGGAGTTCGGTGAGCTCGTGCCAACCGAGGGGATCGTCTGGGTTGGTCACTTCGGTGGCGTCGGGTCCGGTCACCGCCGAGCCGCGCTCGACGCCGCTGGTGTCGATGACGCTGCCGACTCGGAACCCAGCGCAATCGTCGCGTCCGTGGATAGGCGGACCTGGATTGCGCACCTTCGCCAGCGCGTCGGCATCAGCGTCACCCCGACGGATGGCATTGCCCACCGAATAGCCCGACACCAGCGTCGACACCGGGATCTCCTCGAGCAGCAGGTACACCAACTCGCCGCGCTGAGCAGCGGTGTCATCATCGATCACGGCGCGAAAGCCGGTCGTTGCTCGCTTGCCGACGAGAGCGCTGAGATTGTCGATGACCGGACTGGACTCGATGTGCTTCACGATCGCTCCGCCCTCATAGGCCAGCTCGACCCGGGTGGTGGCGCGGTTCACGACCTCCGCTGCGCCATCGAGATGGGTGACGAGATCGCGACCAGTGCCCGCGAGGATGAAGCGCTCGTTGATGCCGTTGGGGCGGAGGGAATCGGTGGTGGTGGTACGCCGAACGGAACCCGGTCGACGCGCTGGGGTTCCCGTCGTCGGCTCGTGCGTACC
>JBFWVD010000035.1:0-54948 GCA_050246915.1 Acidimicrobiia bacterium
CGCGGCGAGGCTCTCGGCGCGTGCCTTCGTCGCCGCTCGTACGAGGAATTGGCTCGACGCATGTTCAGTCGCAGCCAGGATCGAGGCCACTTTCGCCGCGACCAGCTGGTCATTGCTCTCTTTCGTCGCATCGGCGGGGACATCGAGGATGTGGGGTTCGACGGGTTGGTAGAGGCCTTCCCGAAGCGCTTGGCGCAAGGGGTAGTAGTAGACAAGCTTGCCGGGCAGACGCTTGCGGTCGCGACGCTGAGGTGTGGCCGTGAGCAGCAACGAGCGGGCGGTGAAGTGTTCGAGGATCGCGTTCCAGGTCGTTGCTGGGGCATGGTGTGCCTCATCGACCACGATGAGGTCGAAGAGGTCCTGGGGCGGGGGCGTGTCGTAGTGAACGGGGCTGATCGAGGCCGGCAGCGCTACAACGACGTCAGCATCTTCGACCGTCACCCAGTCGTCGACGCGGCCAGTCACCTCGCGAACGATCGGGTGGCTTCCATCGTCGGCCGGCAGCGCGCCGATTCGTCGAAGAACGTCCTGAGTGCGGAACCGCTCCACCGTCTGCCGTCGCAGTTCCTGCGTCGGCACTACAACGAGCACCCTCTTCGCCGCGGCAAGGAACGGCGCTGCGAGCGCAATCGCGGTCTTGCCAACGCCGGTGGGCACCGAGATCAGGGGCGCCTCGCTCTCGGCCAGGCTCCACTGCGCTAGGACCGCGCCGAGTGCCGCCAGTTGAGGGCGCCTCCAGCGTGGATCAGCCTCGGACGAGAAGAGCCGGAACTGTCGCCCAGGGTCCAGGTAGTAGCCCGCCACCATCCACTCCTAGCAAGATTCGCTTGTCGCGGGAGAGAGCGGCGGATCGATCACTCGAACTCCTGGCTCTTGGCACCGAGCTGGTTTGCGTTTTCGCTGACAACTCGACGAACGCGGTCGTCAAATCCTGTCGACGAAGCGTTGATCTCGAGCGTCAGTTTTACCGCTCCATCTGGGGACGCCTTGAGATGCTCGACGACGTTGCGCAAGATCTCCTCGAGCTGCCGGATGGCTCTCACCGAATCAAGCGAGAACTGGCCGTAAAACGACGTTGCGCTTGCGACGACGTGCTCGGTCTTGCGCGCGCCCGCACCAGTGCCGCTGCCCGCTGCTCTGCTCTCGCTGCTCGACGCATCGCGAGTCGTCGCCTCCGTCTCCGCCGGGATGTCCGCTGGTTGAGCATCGGCTGTGATCTGTGCCTGCGCTACCTCGGGATGGACGACGAGGCCACTCGGGCGAGCGTTGATGTGCTGGCCGACATCGAGACCAACCCAACGGCTTCCGTCGTAGCCCTCGGCATAGGCGAACGTTTCGCGATCCCACGCGATATTGGACACGCCGTCGCTGAGCGCCTTGGCAAGTACCTCGAACGCCGCGAGGCGCGGTAGGTAGGGGAACTGGCAGTACGCCTTCCACAGCACCTCGACCGAGATGTCTCGGCGATCAGACCACAGCGGGATGCGGTCGAGGTCCATCCGGACACGCGTGCCGCCATACGCAGTGATCAGCCGCTCCTCAGATTCGAGCTTCCTGGCGATTCGCTCCGGGAGACTCCCGGCACCGGTTGGCTTCGTCTGGTGCCACCGGATCTCGCGGGTGCCGGGGGTCTGCTCTGGAACGAGTACGTGCTGGTAGGTCTCGGCAATGCGTTGCGTGACGGTTTCATCCGTCTCGCTGATCTTCGATCGTGCCTGAGCCAAGTCACTCTTGGTCAGCTCCAACCGCTGATCCTCGTGATCCTTGAGAATCGACTTCCATGCGAGGTGCTGGCGAGTGGCAGTCCGAAGCTCCTGGAGTCGCGCCTCGGAAGGTGCACAGAACACGAGGAGGTTCCGGTTCAGTCGCGGCCCAGCGTTGCGTTGAGCGAGAATCTGCTCGGCCATGGTGATTGCCGGTGACTCATCGACGTTCGGCACGTGATGCGACGTGGTCGGCAAAACGACGAGGTGCACACCGTCGTCGTCATCGGTGACATCGCCAGGTCCATCGGGGAACGCATGCACCGCGGCGAACGGTCCTGACGCCCGGCCAGCTTGAAGTCGGCGTTTGATGTCGTCATCTGCGTTGTCGTCGGTGACGTTCGAGTTCGCTCTGTCGGCTGCGAGACGGGTGATGTTCGCCCGAAGGGAGTACCAGTACTGCGCTCCGTCGACATACAGGTAGGTGGCATCCCCGGACAGTCGTCGCAGAGCGTCTGCGAATGTCCCAGGCGCCTCGCCGGGCTGGGCCACGCCGAGCGTGATCAGCTTGATGTCGATCCCTCGCCGCGCTTCCTCACGGGGAGCCGACGCAAGATAAACAGCGCGCGCAACGCGTCGAGTTGCCGAGTAGCGACCAAGGTTTCGGTTCTCCTGGTCGAGCCGGAGCGGGAGCGCGTTGGCACCGTCGATGTCACTGCGGATCACCGGATCCCAGCCGTCGTCGAGGTACTTCGTGAGTTCCGACGCGACACGCGCCTCATCCATCGGAATCGTGCCCGGCATTATCAACAGGTTCTGATCACCGCGCTGCCACAAGGTGGAGATCACCGTCGCCATCAACCGCAGCACGCCACGAGTGCGCTGGAAGCGATCCAACGTGGACCAGTCCTTGTACAGACGATCGAACAGCTCCGGGTGGATCGGATACGACAATTCCATCCGGCGTCGGTACTCCGCCTCTCGGACCTCACTCGGGAAGTCGGCAGGCTTGTCGCGGTAGTAGTCGCAGAACGCTTTGATCACGCCATCCCGAACTCGTGCGTTCTCGGCCGTCATTGGCTCGAACAGCCGCCGGCGAACGATCTCGAAGCTCTCATCGTCCTCCGCTGGCTTCCAGGGAGCCGATGTCCGACGCACCACGTTCCGCAGACGAGCCAACGCGTCCTGCCCCCTGTCGCCACCTACCTCGATGTCACTGGCCGGGATCGACACCAGAACGACGACATTCGATACAGCGGCGGCAGCCTCCGTGAGCGCCTGAGCGAAGGTGAACTGGGTGTCGAAGTGACCACCGACAAGAGTCGGTTCGCTCTCTCGGGCAGGGAGTTGTCGGGCGTACGCGACCCACTCATCAATGAGCACGATCGATGGCCCGGCGAGCCGAAACAACTCGATCAGCTTGTTGCCCGGACTCGAGCCAGACAGATCCTCCGCCTCGACCAACCGATAGCCATCAACACCGGCAAGCTGGTAAGCGATCTCGCCCCACAGCGTGTGCACTCTCGTGCCATCTGGCTTCACGGAAGGCGAGGCCGCCGAAACCCATTGCCCTACAACTACCGCGCGTCTGACCGAGGCCGGCAACGACAGGTTGCTCTCAGCGAAGAGCTCGCCAACGCCGGGCAGATCAGCAGCTTTCTTCCCAGAGGCAAGGTGGTACAGCGCGATCATCGAGTGGGTCTTGCCACCACCGAAGTTGGTCTGCAAGTCGATGACCGGGTCACCGCCATCGCCGCTGAGCCGACGCGCTGCACCGGTCAGCAGCTCGCGAAGACCATTCGTCAAGTAGGTGCGCCCGAAGAACGCGACCGGGTCCTGGTACTCACTGTCGGCGTTGCCCGTAGCAACCTGGTAGAGGTCGGCGGCGAATTCGGCCTGCTCGAATCGACCGCTCGCTACGTCGGCATGCGGCGTGATGACGTCACGCCAGGGAGCCAACCCCTTCAAGGGCTCGCCCTCGGTGGGCTTCGCGGCTGTCTTGCGCCGTTCACTACGTGCTTGCTCGTCGAACAGTTGACGCTGGAGGTCGCGCTTCAGGGCCTGCACCGTCTTGAGTTGGTCGGTGGCGCTGAACGCCTGCAGCAGTCGCTCGGCGGTATCAAGCATGCGATACGAATCGTCCGTCGAAAACTGGCCTTGGTGTGCCCACGTGTTGCGGAAGTCGCGGAGCTCGCTCGTGTAGGCCCGTTCCGCTTGACCCAGCCGTTGACGCCACACCTCCTGCCAGGTGTTCTGCATCCCCTTCAGCAGAAAGATGAGGTCATTGGGGTCGGGCATCCCCGCCGCGCCCTTGTCGCGCGAGTGCACCTCGGCGAGCCAGCCGTCGCCGTACGCGGCCTTCCATGCGACCTCACAGATCGGTCCGATTCCGTCGCGTACGGCGTCGAGCCCGCGCCCGACGCGCTCGTTGTGCGGCATGACCATCTTTAATCAGCTCCCTACGTCCGTCTCAGGCACGAGCATCAGAACAACCGCTCTTCGTTGCTTGTATGCACTCCAGCTGCAGCGAGACGGCTGAGCTCCGGCCACGCGCTGACCAACATGTTGTAGGCGCCACCTTCCTCTGCCCACTTCTTGCGCTCGCAGACGCCATAGAGAAGGTAGGCGAGCTGCCGCGCTCGATCCCCAAATCCGACGCCGATCCGTGCGAGTAGCGCCGCGGCATCAGTTTCCGACGACTCAAGCGCGCGGATCAGATGTTGCGTCCCCTCCCACACCGTGAGCCGAGAGTCCGAAGCGGGGTCCCACGAGGGTGGAAGCTCGTGACGCTCCACGAGTCGCACCTTTCCATCGCGGCTCGCCGCGACGCCGGCCTGAACGACACCGGCGACGGTGGTGTCCTTAGCCCGGGCTAACAGGTCAGCATCGCCGAACCCGCCGAGAGAGTGACCGAACTGCTCGAACCAGGTCAACGCAAATCTGGTATCCGCATCGAATTCCGACTCCTCACCATTGAGGATCTCCGAGAGTGCCTCGTTGATGAGGCTGAGGGCGACACGAACGGACATCGAGCGGCCGTCGGCCTCGACGACACGCGAGTAGCGCGAGAAAATCGCAATTCCAGGACCTATGGCCGACTGCGCGAGGTCCACCGGCGCGATGTTCTCTGCCTGAAGCAGCCTGATGGCCGGCTCCATCTCGAGGCGGAGGGCGCCGACAAACTCTCTACGGGTAGCCATCGGCGCGGTCTCGTTCCGCTGCCGACAAGCGAGAACAACTGATGACGCGAGCGAGTTGCGTCCGAAGTTACGAACACCTCCCGATCGCTCAGTTCGGAAGGGCCAGGTTGCGGAAACAGTGAGACCTGAGTCAAGGAGTCCCTGCAGAAACGTCTCCCAGCCAGTCGAGGTTTGACCATCCTGCGTCGATTCCGTTGCTTTGAAGGCGTAAAAGAGCACCGCAGGGAAACGCCTGTCCTGATGCGCCTGAACCTTCCCAAAAAACTCACGCATTCCAGACTCAAAATGCTGATAGGCAGCGTCTCGGGAACCCGCTCTGCCCGGATCGGCGATCAGCTCGTCGGTCTTGGGGGTTAGGAGGGTGGCGCATTCGTCCGGCCAGACCTCGGCGAGGTTGCGTCTCATCCACGTGTAGTAGAGATCGGAAAGATCCGCATAGCCAATGTTGTCGTAATATGGCGGGTCGGTCGCGACGAGACATCGGTCAAACTCGGACACTCTTGCCCTGGCATCGCGCTGAACGACATCGGCCTCGCCGTCAGTGGGTAGCGCCAGCAGTGCTTTTGTAACCCATTCAATTTGTGACGACCAGCCGCCGCCCCCAGCCGACAGCGGGTTGGCCTCCACATACACCCACGTCATTTGGACAGTTTGCATGCGAAATACGTGCTCAACCGTCTCGGCAATTGAGTTCCATATCGAGAGAGTGTTCCAGCGACCGGCGCATCGGTCGATCACGAAGGCTAGAAGGGTTGCGACCGCGTCGGCGTAGGCGAGTGCTCCACTACCTCCGTCTCGGAGACGGCGATCATCGCTGGGAAAACTCGTCGCGGCTTTGAGGATCTCGACGCGCACTTCGGGGAGTAGGTTCGAAAGTACGTCAAGGGCTTGAAGCTGTCTCGCACCGTAAATTGATTGCCATGTTGTGAGCCCGTAGGCCTGGACACGAAAACCGAGCCCCTTGCCCGCCGGTGGTAGGTCGCCACTGATCACACCTGAGAGCGGCGCGTCAACCATCACTCTGTCCTCGGTCGACGGCGACAAGTAAACCTTGCCACGATCGCCCTCGGCGACGACGGCTATCAACGCACAACCCATTCGGCCTGCGAGCGCCTCCTGCTTGATGTACTCGTTTGAGATCGCGGTACCCGTGGCAACACATGTTCCCTTACCGTCCGCCACCGTCGGTTCGGCAGGCATGCCTCCTTCCCGGACCTCGTAGGACACGCTTCGCGTCTCCTGGTTCACGATTGGTTGGACCCAGATCATGGGCTTCTTCGGCTTCTTCAGAAGTATCCACGAACCCGCAAGCGGGACCTCACCAGCCCACGACGGGTCAGGTGACCGAACCGTTCGAACCCATATCCACGCGAGAGGATTCGCCTTCTGTCCTTCGGCGGTCGTCGGCTTGGGATACAGGTGACCGACTCGGGCGGTGAGCTGTTGCTGCATCCACCCCGCGTATGCCTCGACGTCAGCTACGAGCCCGCGCGCTCCTTCCCACAGGCCCTGGCGAGCAGCAGCATCGGAGTGGACTGGGTGAACACCAGCAAAGCGACTCGGTATCTGAAGCATTGCCCTTTGGATTAGCACCGACACAGGATTTAGGTCGCCCGAAGCTGTGGGGAGTCCGAGTCGAAGCGATTCCAGTGGAATTGTCCCGCCACCACCGAAGGGGTCAAGGACAGTCGGGACCGCGCCGTCACACGATCGCTCGATCTCCGCGCGGGCCTCACGCAATATTCGATCATTCGTTGTGGCGTCCCAAGTCACCAGCCGTTCAAGGATGCCGAAGAGACGAGTCCGTTCCTCGAGCTGCTCCGCATCGGTCGGAAACAAGTCAGCGTGAGCTGATGGATCGTCAACCAACGATGCCCAGAGGATGGCACGCGCAGCGCCGAGTGGACGGCGCGCCCACCACAGGTGAAGTGTCGACGGATGCCCTTGTCGAATTGACTTCTCGCGCACCGAATGCTCGTTGATGGCGGCCAGCGGTAGGGCGACCTCGATGAGCTTCTTCTTGTACGTCACTGTGGCTCCACTGCGTAGGGCATGAGCTCGACAACGTTGAGCGGCACGTAGGTCTGAGCGAAGTGCAACTCGTAAGAGTCGAACGGTCGGATGAAGTACCGGACGATGATGTCTTCAGCGTGATCGTTCGGCACACGGACGACGGCGAGCCGGAATCGTTCGGGGTTCTGCTTGGCCTGTCGCACCTGCCGGGCACGGACCTTGATCTCGGGGTTGGCAGGTCGGTGTCCCTTGACCTCGATCTGGTAGACGACGCCAGTTGCGGGGTCCTCGGAGAGGATGTCGAACCCGGGGTTGTTGTGGTCCTGCTCGACCGGAATTCGCCCAAGTGCTCGTTCAGCTGCAAGGACGGCAGCCACCGCCAGCCGATCGGTCTCTGCCGCAACCTCTGGGTCGATCTCGATGACCTCAAGTCCTCCGAGACGGTCGACAAGCCCTTGGGGCACAACGAGCGCCGCGGCAACAACAGTTGGAGCGTGGTTGACGACGTCGGCTTCGATGTCGAGCTCGCGAATCCGTCTGGTCTTGCGGGCTTCAAGGTCGTCGGCTCGCTGACGGGCGCGACCCGAGTTGAGGCGGGGCTTCTTGCCATGGAGCTCTTGCTGTTTCAACTCCGCGGCGCGTGTATCCCAGTATCGGATCTCACTGTTCAGGCGTTCCTCGACAGCTCGACGGGTACGTTCGATGCGGGCCTTGGTGACCTCGGCGACCTCAGCGAAGTGTGGTGATGCGAGGTTGGCGGTGGCCCAGCTACGAGCGGTCTGGTCAACGCCGTCGTCTCCCCAGCGAGTATCGAGGTCGGCCAGGAGTTGCCGTGTGTTGGCGTCGAGTGGTTCGTAGTTGAGGTACGGCTCGGCGCCGGGGTCGGTGATGTCTCCGGCTTCGGTGACTTCGACGAACTGAAAGCGGCGCGAGATGACCTTACGGGTGCCGTGTTCAAGACGGCCGTCGGTGATGGTGTGCTCGAGGTAGATCAGCAATCGAACGGTGTCGCCCTCGTCGGCTGGGTCGATGAACGTGGTGCCGGCCGACAGGGTGGCGCCATAGCGATCAAGTGTCGCGGCGATCAGTGCGTTGAGGAGTGGGTGGCCGGGGCTGAGCAACTCGGCACGAATGCTTCCCTGTCCTGTGCTGATGCGGTCCTTGTCGAACGTGACTCGCTCATAGGCCGTCAGGAGCGGGCCGCCTGCCGCGACCTCACGGTCGCGTGATCGGACGGTCGCGGGAACTCGGGTGACCTCGAAACGGCCGGCCTCGCGTGGGGCGATACGACCTCCGACGTCGTCAAGCGCAGCCGTGAAGAACGCTTGGATGAAACCGGGTTGGAGCTTGCGGGATAGGGCCTCTTCCATGCGATGGCGGATCTCGCTGATGCTCGAAGCGTCGAGCACATTCGACGCCAGAGCGCGTTCGTCGAGCACCGTCTTGAGGCGGTTGCCGATCTCGGAATCGATGACCTCGTCAACCTTGGCGAGCACTGCGGGGTCTTTGCCGTAGCGGATCGCTTCGAGCAGTAGCTCTTGGAGCGACCGATTGATCTCAGAGTCTCCGAGAACGTCGTAAATCTGGTCGCCGTACAGGCCGCGTTGTTGTTCGATCTTGGCGAACAAGCGTTGGAACACCATGCCCTCGCGGGTGCCATGCGCAACGAGATTCCACAAGTGGCAGATCTGCTCCTGGCCGATGCGATGGATACGGCCGAAGCGCTGCTCGATCCGGTTCGGGTTCCAGGGGAGGTCGTAGTTGACCATCAGGTTCGCCCGTTGCAGATTCACGCCCTCGCCGGCAGCATCGGTGGCGACGAGGATCTTGACAGCTGGGTCGTTGCGGAAGGCATCCTGCACGCGCCGGCGGTCCTCGCGCTTCACTCCACCATGGATGACTACGACTGCTTCCTCGCGACCGAGGAGCGTGCGGATCTTGCCCTCGAGATAGTTGAGTGTGTCACGGTGCTCGGTGAAGACGATCAGCTTGCGCGGCTCGCCCGGCGTGTTGAACTCGTCGGACTGCAAGATGTCGCGCAGCTCCACCCACTTGCGGTCCTGTCCTGAGGCCCGCAGATCGGCGGCGAGCATTTCCAGGACGCGTAGCTCGGTGATTTCGCGTTCGAGTTCGACGAGTGACTCCACGCTCATGGCGTTCTCGATCGCTTCGTCTTCGAGTTGCTCGAACTCTTCTGCGTCGAAGTCGTCGCTGTCGAAACCGTCTGGGTCTGCCAGGCGGCCAGCGAGTCGTTGCACCTCGCCTAAGTGGCCCGCCTTCTGTGCTTGCAGTAACTGCACGGTCAGCTTTTCTTTGCGGCGTCGCAGCGAGTGGAAGATCGCGTCGGGCGACGATGCGAGCCGTCGCTGCAATGCAGCCAAGGCGAAACCGACCGCGAGCCCCCGTCGACGATCGCCGCCCTGTTCCATCGCCTGGGCTCGACCCATGCCGTCTCGGACGTAGGAGCTGACAGCTTCGTAGAGGCGCATCTCGTCGGCGGTCAGGTCGTAGTTGACCGTCGTCGCCCGCCGCTCGCGGAACAGCCGCTTGCCCTCGAAGGTGAGCAGGTTCTCCTTCACGTACCGCCGCATCATGTCCGACACATCGGGAAGGTTCTTCGCGTGGCGCAGCTTGCCTGCGAAGCGGTCCGGATCAAGCAGCGACAGGAACAGCAGGAAGTCCTCGTTGCTTCCGTTGTGCGGGGTCGCGGTCAACAGCAGCAGGTTCCGTGCCCGATCACGGACGAGCTCACCGAGTTGGAAGCGCAGCGTCTTGGTCACGTCGTCGCCGTAGAGGCGAGCTGACATCTTGTGCGCTTCATCAACGATGACAAGATCCCAGTCGGTGACCGCCAGCTTCGCTTGTAGGTCCTCGCTACGGGACAGCTGGTCGAGACGGGCGATCAGCAGGTTGCGTTCCTGGAACGGGTTGCCGGTTCGGGCGGCCTCAACCATGTCCCGACTCAACATGTCGAAGCGCAGATCGAACTTGGTGTCGAGCTCCTCCTGCCACTGCTCCACCAAACTCCCGGGCGCGATCACCAGGCACCGATCGAGATCGCCACGGAGCATCAGCTCACGGATGTAGAGCCCGGACATGATCGTCTTGCCGGCACCCGGATCGTCAGCGAGGAGAAAGCGCAGCGGCTGAAGCGGCAGCAACCGGTTGTAGACCGCTTCGATCTGGTGCGGCAACGGCTGGATTGTCGAAGAGCCAACTGCGGCGAACGGGTCGAACAGGTGCGCCAGCTGGATGCGGCGAGCTTCCGATGCGAGTTTGAACGCCGCGCCGTCGGCGTCGAACGACCAGCGTCGCCCGGTGGCGACCTCGATCCTCGCCAGATCATCGAGGGCCAGCAGGCGGTCGGCGATCTTGCCGTCATCGCCCCGATACACCACGTTCAAGATCGCGTCGCCGTGGGGTTCAACCGCCACGATCGTCACGTCGCCGGCCGCGACGAGTCCACGGACCCGCATACCGGCTTTGAGTTCGTGGATCCCGATCGTCATTGAGTCTCGCCCTGCCTACCCACGCACCTCGAGCCGGTCCCGGCGTGGATCGGGAAGCTGTACCGTCTCAGAGTCACGGTATGCGCGGGGTGTGACAGAGTTCGGGCGCAGGCGACAATTGGAATGCAACGAAATGTAACGCGAGGGGCGTTACATTTCGGTCATGGCTGATCTCCAGGCGCTCGTGAGGGTCCTGCGTGCCGAGGGCGGTGACCTGCCCGGTGTTGAGGTGAAGTCGGCAGCGGGTGGCCTGCCCGACTCGCTCCTGCCCACACTGTGTGCCTTCGCCAACCGGCCCGGCGGGGGAACGGTCATCCTCGGCCTCGACGAGGCCGCGGGTTTCACCCCGGTCGGTCTACCAGACCGACGTCGACTCAAGACCGCCCTGGCATCCAAGGCACGGCAGGGCCTCGATCCACCGATCACGGTCGAGATCACCGAGGGTCTCGTCGATGGTGAGGCCGTGATCGTCGCGGTCGTCCTGGAACTCGATTCCTCGCAGAAGCCGTGCCGTGTCTCTGGGGGCGGCCGTCGCGGGGTCTGGGTGCGCGCCTGGGACGGCGACTACCGCGCCTCCGAAGCAGAGGTGCAGGGGCTCCTGGCTGGGAGGGGTCAACCTCGGTTCGATGTCGAACCAGCCATCGGAGCCGTACGGGACGACCTCGATGCAGCCCTGGTTGAGGAGTTCACCCGGGCGTGTCGGTCCGGCTCCGCGCAGCTGTCGCAGATCCGTGACGGTGAGGAACTGCTCTGGCGGATGGGAGTCCTGGTCGGACCGGACCGTGTGCCATCTGTCGCCGGCCTTCTCGCACTCGGGGTGTACCCCCAACAGCACCTACCCGGCACCGGCTTACAAGCGGTGATTGCTCCGGGCGCCGGAGATGCGCCGGGAACCCGGGCACGCGACTCTCGACGATTCGACGGCCCGATCCCGCGCATGCTCGCGGACGCCGTCGCCTGGGTGGCGAGGTCGAGTCCGTCAGCCATTCGCAGCACAACAAGCGGTCAGGTCATCAACGAGACGGCTTGGCCAGGCGAGGCCGTCCGCGAACTGATCGGCAACGCCCTGATCCATCGCGACCTCGCGCCGTGGGCGCTGGGCGAGACCGCACTCGTGAGACTCGACCACGAACGGCTCGTGGTGCGGAACCCCGGAGGACTGTACGGACTCACCGTCGATCGACTCGGTCGGGTCGGTGTCACCTCGGCACGAAACGCCAACCTCGTACGCATCTGTCAGTACGTCCGACTTCCGGACGGCACCCGCGCGGTTGAAGCGCTCGCTTCGGGCATCCCGACGGTCCTCGATGCCCTCCGAACCGCGGAGATGCCGCCGCCGATCTTCGATGACGACGGCCTCCGCTTCACCGTTGTGCTTCGCCAGCAATCCACGACTCAAGGTCCTGCCGTCAAGCCGGGGAGCTCGTCGGCGAAGGTGCTCGCCGCCCTCAACACGGGCCCGCTCGACATTGACCAGCTTGCTCTCGCGACGGGGCTCGCACCGGCGAACATCAGAAAGCGGCTACGGGAGCTGCGGGGCCTCGAACTGGTGGTTCAGCACGGTGGGCCCGGCTTCCCGACAACGTACGAGCGGACCAGGTAGGTCTACGACGAGATGGCGAACTCAGCACGACCTTCGCAACGTTGGGCGGCAACGCTGACCAAGCGGTTTCTACGCGCCGAAGCAAAGGCCGGGCGGACACCGAAGGAGACCGCGGCCTCGGTGGGCTGCAGCGAGAACACTGTCCGAGACCAACTAGCGAGACACGGGCTGCTCGACACCGCCGGAGCCCCGAAGAGCGTCGCCCGCGACTACGCGCGAGTTGGGAGCATCACCGCCGTCGCCGAACTTCACGACGTCTCGTTTTCGACGGCGCGACGGTGGCTTCTGGCAGCCGGCGTCGAGATCAACGACGCCCACCGGCCACAGAACACGGGCCTCGACGTCGCGAGTAGTGCCGCTCGATACGAGGCTGGGGAGTCGCTCGCTGCAATCGCCGCCGACGCCGGAATCGGTGTCAACACGTTGAAGCGCAGGCTCGAATCACACGGCACGGTGATGCGGCCAAGGGGACGGCAAGCCAACACGGACTGACGGGCGCCGACAAACCGAGACCGCGGGAAGCGACGTGTCGGTTTACCGCGGCGAACGACCCCAACCCTGCCTGTAGTCAATGACAGTTGCAGCGCATGTCCATCTCGGGATTTATTGTGCCATATCTATTGCGCTTCGGCGTTGGTTATGGCATAATAGGCACAGCGGTTGGTCGGGCCGTCTTGGGGAAGTACGGCCCGGCCCACCGTGATCCTTCTCCCACATCTGGAGGTCCCGATGAGCACCGAAGCCCTGGCCGAAGCCCGACGACTGCTCGGGCAACCCCAGTTCACCGTCCGTCCGCTCCGAGACGATCTCGTTGAGACGCACGGCTGGCCGTCGGCATCGGACGCGACGCTGGCGTTTCTGTGTCCGATCCTCGGTCCATCGGCGACGTTGATCCTGCATCGCCTTGGGGGCTACGCGTCTGAGGGTGACTCGATGTGGACCCCTCATGACTTCGCGCTCACGTTCGGCCTCGGCGACGAGGAACACACCGCGCTCGCTGCCCGGTCGCTCGCCCGTCTGGTGTCGTTCGGCATGGCCCGTATCGACTCGGCCGGGATCGCTGTGCGCACACACGTTGGGCCGCTGCCCGAACGATGGGCCACTCGCCTCCCCGCCTACCTTCTCGACGCGTACAGAAGCCCGAGCGTGGCATGAGGCACCAACCCGTCCCCGCACTGTTCGTCACGGCCACGACGCAAGGCCAATTGACGCACTTGTCCGTGTGGACCCCCGACGCTCACCTCGCCGGTCGCGCCAACGACCTCGGCATGGCAGCAGCCATTGCCAGTGCCGTCGTCACCAAGCACGGATCAGCACTCATCAGTGGTGAGGACGGCCGCTGCGTCCTCACCCGTTCGACCGCACGCCGCTACCTCGACACGATCGAAACCTGGGGCTACCAACCGACCGAAGCCGAACAAGCACAACGCCTCGCCGCAGCGAACCAACAGATGACCGCCTGACCGCAGTCCGAACCCGCATCGAGGCCCCGCCCAACGGCGGGGCCTTTTCGCGTCTGCGAACCAGAACTCGATCATCACCCACCTACAGAGTCGACCCGACCTGAACCGCAGCACAAGAAGGTCTCCCAGGAATCGGCTCACACACCTGCACCCGGAGTGCGTGCACGTGCTGCGCGCGGCGGACTCGCGGCTCTGTAAGAGGGCGTGATGTCGTTGTGGAAGCTACGCGTCGGAGCCGAGGCGTACTACCTCGCCCAGGTCGCGTCCGGACTCGACGACTACTACTCGGGCCACGGTGAGAGCGTTGGCCGTTGGGTCGGCAACGCCGCCACCGGACTCGGACTCGACGGGGACGTCACCGGTGAGGATCTCCGTGCCGTTCTCGCCGGGCTCGCACCAGGCACCGCGTTGACCCCCAACGGCGAACAACTCCGTGCCCATCCCCGTCGCGTACCCGGGTTCGATCTGACATTATCGGTCCCGAAGTCGGTGTCAGTCGCGTACGCGCTCGGCGACCCCCTGGTGCAGGGCGTCGTTGTCGAGGCGGGCGAGGCCGCTGTGGCCGAGGCGCTTGCATGGTTGGAGCGTGAGGCCTGCCACGTCCGTCGAGGCACGAACCGGCGTGACGCCAAAGTGGCCGGTGTGGAGCTGTGGGGCACCCGTCGGTTGCAAGGCGCCGGGTTCGTCGCTGCCCAGTTCCGGCATCGGACCAGCCGTGCCGGTGACCCGCAGCTTCACTGGCATGTCCTGGCAGCGAACATCACTCGAGGACCTGACGGGCGGTGGACGGCACTGGACGCGACCGGCCTCTACCGATCGCAGCGCACCGCCGGTGTCGTGTTCCAGGCCGCGCTACGTCGTGAGCTCACCGAACGACTCGGCGTCGAATGGACGCCACCGGTCAAGGACGCGTCCGAGATCGCCGGCATCCCACAGCGAATCATCCGGTTGTTCTCCAAACGTCGCGACGAAATCGAAACCGAACTCGAACGACTCGGAGCATTCGGCCCGAAAGCCGCCGAACGAGCAGCGCTCGCAACCCGCAAGACGAAAGGGGCGTTTGACGCCGAGGGCATCGTCGCCCGATGGCAGCACGAAGCCGAAGCCGCCGGCTGGGGACCGGGCGAACTCGACCACTTCCTCACCTCCGTATCGCCTTCCACCGTGTCTGTCGAGGCCGATATCGATCGTCTCGTAGCGCTCGTCGGTGACCGGCTGATCGCGTCCGACTCGACATTCACCCGCCACGAAGTCGCCCAAGCCATCGCCGCCAACCTCCCCGCTGGCGGCACCACGGCCCAAGTCGATCGGCTGACGGCCGGAGTCCTGGCCCACCGCGAAATCGTCGCCATCCATGACCTGGCCGCCCCATCCGCCCTGAGTGGGCCGGCAGGGTGGGAGCAGCGGTTCACGACCCGACGTCTGATCGCGTTGGAAACCGAACTCTCGGAGACGATCGCGTCGGGAGTCGCGTCCCACACCGGCACGCTCACTCCCGACACGGTGGCAATCGCGTGCGCGGTCGCGTCGCTCGGCACCGACCAACACGACGCCGTGACGCGACTGTGCACACAGGGCAACACAATCGAAGTTCTCGTCGGCCGGGCCGGAACCGGCAAGACCTACACCCTTGCCGCGGTCGCAGCCGCCTATCGCGGCGCCGGCTGGAAAACCATCGGAGTCGCACCATCGGCCCGTGCCGCCCGCGAACTCGCAACTGGCGCCGACATCGCGTCGTTCACGGTTCCCCGGTTCAATCGTCACCTTCGCGATCATCCGCTCACTGCCAACAGCGTCGTCGTCGTAGATGAAGCGGGGATGTGCGGCACCGTCGATCTCCACCACGTCGTCACCACCTGTCGTGCCGCTGGGGCGAAGGTGATCCTGGTCGGCGATCATCACCAGCTCCCCGAAGTTCAAGCCGGCGGTGGACTCGCCAACGCGATCGCCGCTCTTGGCACTCACGTATGCGAGCTCACCATCAATCGCCGACAGGTCTCACCGTGGGAGATCGACGCGCTCGACCACCTTCGCCACGGCGACATCGGCCTTGCATGGGACGCCTATCTCAGCCACGACCGCGTCCGGATCCTCGACGACCAGGCCGAACTCCACCATCTCGCTGTCGATGACTGGTGGGCAGCGCACACCACCGGTAACGACGCTCTCCTGTTGGCCGGTACCCGTAACGAAGCGGCCGCCCTCAACCGGCTCGCCCGCGAACGAGCAACCATCGGAGGCTTCCTCGCCGGGCCCGCACTCACGGCTGCAGGTCGGGTGTTCCAGGCCGGTGACCGCGTGCTCATCTGCCGCAACGACACCAACCAACACACCCCCGACGGACGGACCATCCGAATCGACAACGGCACGATCGGCACCGTCACCACCATCAACCCCGACGCGGGCACGCTCGACGTGCGTCTGCGCACCGGCGAGATCGTCCGTCTCGACCGCGCTTACCTCACCGATGGTCACCTCGATCACGGTTATGCGATGACGATCCACAAGAGCCAAGGCGTCACGTGCGATGCCGTGTTCGTCGTCGGACCCGCGGGCCTCTATCGCGAGGCCGCCTACGTCGCTCTGTCCCGCGCCCGACACGGCGCGACCCTCTACGCCACGTCCCGGCAGGCCGCCGAGATCGGCGAACGCGATCACGCCACGGGACTCCCACTCCCGGGCGACAGTGAGCACCCGGCACACGATCTGATCACCACGATCGGCCGCTCCGAAGCCAAGACCTTCGCCACCACCACCGACCCCGACGCCGCACAAATAGCCGCCCTCGCCGAACTACCGCTCGACGTTCTCCGCGATCGCCTCAACCGTGCCGCCACCGCCGAAAACCGCGCGACAGCATCCGGACTCGCCGATCCAGCCGACGACCTCGCCGCGCTCGAACGGGCCTGTCACGCCCGACAACGACTCGCGGTCGAGCGGCGGGTACGGGCGCTTGACCGTGACAACGTCGGGACCATCATCGATCTCCACGACACGACCGGCGCCGCCAGCGTGCTCTTCGTCGGCGATGACGGCACCCCGGCGGTTCGCACGCTCTCATGGAGTGACCTGAAGCCCATCGATCACCCGGAGCCAGTCGACATCAACCCCGACGCACAACGGTGGCTCGACAGAGAGGCAGACCGGATCGGGTGGTCCGCCGATCTCTGGGCGACCTCGCTCGCCGGATACTCGGTCGAGCCCGGCGACACTGCGTTGCTACGGCGCGCCATCCAGACGCGGCGCGAAGTGCTCGCCCGCGAAATGCACGCCGACTCACCCCACTGGCTCACCTGGTGGGTCGGCACCCGGCCAACGAACCCGGCCGGCGCAACGGTCTGGGACGACACCACCTCGACCATCGCCACATGGCGCGATCTCCACCACATCGCACCGGAACAGCCCGGACTCGGCGTCGCCCCCACCGACCCGCACGAGCGAGAGCAATGGCTCGAAGCGATGACCATGACACTCACCCAGCGAGCCTGGCTCGGCGACCGAGATCCCCACGTGACGCAGACGACCTACCCGGCCCTCACGCCGGTCGAGATCCACGACCGCATCAGCCAACTCGACCAGCTATTCGCCAACGCGCCCACCGACCAAAGCCGAATCATCGACGACCTCGTTGCGGGACACCTCACGACACCCGACCTTCACGCAGCCCTGACCGAGGCAAGGTCCGCCCAGACCGAACGCGACCGCTGGATCCTGGCCAACTGGCCTCACATCGTCGAACACCACGAACTCCAACGCATCGCCGAAGTACACGACCCTCTCGCCCACTGGCCCAGGCCAATCAGTCCCGAGGTCGAAGCCGTCCTCGACAACCTCGCCGCCCGACTGAACCCCGACTTGCAGGTGGAGGGCCGAACGCTCGCTGAACTCCACACCGCTATCGCCGCGCTGGACCCCGGGGCACGGCTGCGCGACCTCACCTCGCAGCTCGTCGCGCTCAACGACCGCCTCCGTCGCGTCGAGACCGACTACTCCAGCGAGACGAACCCGGACCGAGTGGCACTCTTGGTCGCGGAGCTGGAGACGCTACGAGCCAACCAGCACGAAGCCCGAGCTCTGATCGCCACCGAACGCCAAACCATCAGCCGACAGACCTCCGCATCGACAGACCACGAATCGCTGCGCGCAGCAATCACCCACCGGACAACAACGATCTACCAGCAGGCCATCGACGAACGGCCGGAATGGCTAATCGAGCTGCTCACCGAACTCGACGACCGCGGCACACTTGCACAGCTACGACCCGGCCAGGTTCATCAACTGGTCCTCGACAGGGCGACGACCGCGGACCTCTCCTTGGGCGATCCAACTCCCGATGCGAAGCGGAGAGTCGAACACGCACGCGTGAGGGCCATCTGAAAACCCGCTGCACCCGGCAAGTGTCGTGTGGGATCTCGGTGAGAACGCCGATCGCCCATCATGAGTGCGGTTCCGTCCCCCACTGAGCGTTCAGGCTCCTGTCAGGTCAACCTCTGTGCGTCGCTTGAAGCCACACATCTACCACCACGATCCCCGGTCCGATCTACCTCCAGCGATACCGTGGACGGAATCCGACGACCGAAAGGTTCCGGTCCGATCATGGCTGGTCGGCACGTCGGTCAGCCCGATGCGAACGAGGAGTCGGACGATGGCTGACCACAGCTCGATCGAGTGGACCGAAGCGACGTGGAATCCAACGACGGGTTGTGACCGAACATCCCCCGGTTGCGAAAACTGCTACGCGTTGACATTGGCGAAGCGGCTGAAGGCCATGGGCTCGGCCAAGTACCAAGCTGATGGCGACCCTCGCTCAAGCGGTCCGGGCTTCCGGCTAACAATCCACCCCGACACGCTCGACATCCCGCGTGGGTGGTCGGCACCGCGGACAATCTTCGTGAACTCGATGAGTGATCTGTTCCATCCGGATGTTCCCGACAACTACGTGCGTCAAGTGTTCCAGGTCATTGCTGAGACGCCGCAGCACACCTATCAGGTCCTGACGAAACGGTCGAAGCGGCTCGCGCAACTGGGGCCGAAGCTTGGCTGGCCCGAGAACCTCTGGATGGGGGTGAGCGTGGAGACGGCCAAGTACAGTTTCCGCCTCGACCACCTCCGGTCCGTCGACGCAGCGGTCCGATTCGTCAGCGCCGAACCGTTGCTGGGCCCGCTCCCCGGTCTGAACCTGGACGGCATGCACTGGCTGATCGCCGGCGGTGAGAGCGGCGTGAACGCGCGCCCGATGGATCCACAGTGGGTTGTTGATCTCCGCGACCAATGTTGCGAGTCCGCCGTCCCGTTCTTCTTCAAGCAGTGGGGCGGGCGGACACCCAAAGCCGGTGGTCGGGTTCTCGATGGGCAGTTGTACGACGAGATGCCCGAAGCAGCGATGTCTGCCTGATGGCCCGGTACTGGGGATTCTGGACGGTCGGCAAGCTTGATCTCCTCCGGCGCTACCTGAACGCATTCACTACTGCGACGAAACACAAGTCATCGAAGGTTGTATACCTCGATTTGTTCGGCGGGCGAGCACAGAACAAGGAGCGACTCACCGAGATCGATCTTGACGGATCCGCTCGGATCGCACTGTCGATCGATGATCCGCAGTTCACAACGCTGCGATTTTTCGAACTGGAGCCGTCAGCGTCCAAGCTCCGGGCGGCGTTGGATGCGGACTTCCCGAACCGGAACTTCAGAGTGATTGCCGGTGACTGCAACGCGACGGTCGCCGCGGCACTGCAGGAGCTTCAACACGAGAACTGGGCGCCCACATTTGCGTTCATCGACCCGAACGGCGCCGACGTTCATTGGTCCACGCTGGAGGCTCTTTCGAAGTTCAAGAAGGCCGGGTTGTCGAAGACAGAAATGTGGATCCTTGTCGCTGCCGGCACCTTTTCTCGCAATCTTCGGACAGACGGAACGGTACCCGAGTCTGAGGCCATCAAGCTGACGAAGATGTACGGCACCGACCAATGGCGGCTCGTCTACGAAGCCAAGCTTGCAGGCACGTTGACGGCCGGCGAGGCTCGGGATGAGTATGTGAATCTGATGCGCTGGAGACTAGAGCAGGTCCTCGGCTACAAGTGGACCCACCCATTGGAGATATTCAACGAAGGCGGAGCATCCATCTACCACATGGTCTTTGCCACGGACAGCGATGCGGGTAACCGCATCATGACGAACCTGTACAACGCTGCTGCGGACGAGTTCCCCGAGATGCGCGAGCAAGCGCGTCGACGACGTAAGCGGCTGGATCAGGAAGCGAGCGGTGTGCACAATCTCTTCGGGGATGAACTCGACGTGTCGATTGGCCCAGTCACGAAGGGTGAGAAGCTGTACTCCCACACACCGCCGACGGTGCCCTACGGCACCATGTTGGACAGGTGACGGTTCGGGCGAGGACGAGCAGCCGGTCACCGATGGCGATCAAGTCCTTCGGCATAAGCGCGACGCTTGGGCCGAGCACCCGCGTAGTGTCTGGGCGCACTCGGACATGGGCATTCGCCGGAGGTCCGTGACAGAGCACGTGTAGCGGCGAACTGCCCCTGACGGGACTTGCGAAGAGCGCCGAACGGCGCGTCGGCGCCGGAGAAGCATCCCAATCGCCAGCGCTCGCTGCCGTTGACAGGCATGCCCTACCGTCGGAGCGGGGACGCGACGCGGGCGAGCCGGAAGCGAGCGAAGCGCAACGACGCGACGCCGGGGCGTCGCGTCCGACGAGGAGCTATCTCTGCACTGACGCTTGAATCTCCGTCGCGATGAACGGTTCGCTTGCGTGCTCCAACGCCGCCTGTTCGGCGGTCCAGCCCATGAATGCCTCCTCGGTGGCTGTAGCGAGGGTGAGGCCCGGGCGTGGTCCACGGGCGAGCCATCTCACTGCGGTGACGAACTGGTCCCAGACTTCGAGTTCGGTGTCGATGTGATCCTCAGGCATGTCGTTCTCCTTCATCTCGTCGGAACGGCCGTGTCGATGGGGGGACCGCTGGCCTTGTGCGCCCATTTCTGGATCAGGCGAAGACCGTGACTATCCGGGGGAGCGGCGGTCGGCATCGCGTACGCGTCATCGAGGACGCTGCGCACCGAGGTTGGGTTGTACAACGGTTCGGCTCCACGGTCGACGGTGTCGCAGGGGTGGATCGCTGTCATCGCGATCGACACGGTCTGGCGGTCGACTCCGAGTTGCCGGAACGTCGTCGCGGTCTCGCCAGCGTCGAAGCCGGCGGAAGCGAGAAGCGCGGCGATCCGTTCGGGCGCTGCACGGCCCAGCAGCTCGGCACGATCCCCCAAGAGGAGACGGTCACCGGCACGAGCCAGCTGATCCTCGACGGTTGCTCCAACGGGTCGGGTTTGGGCGAGGGCGAGCAGGTCGGGGGTGAGATCAACGGCGAGACGGTTCTCGAGCCGGTCGATCAGCTTCGACGTCGCGCCGAGCACCCGCTCGGCGGTGGCCTTCACCACGTCGACGGAACCGGCCCAGCCCGATACATACGGCACGGTGTATTGCTGGGAGTCGACACCGACGCGGTCGCACAACAGGTACGCGACCGATTCGGCCTCGACTTCGGCGATGTGACGGCTGCTCTCTCCGGTACGGGTCTCGTGGCCCATCGTGGCGTGAGCCCATTCGTGCAGGAGTGTCTTGAGTCGTTGGGGCGGTTCGAGGTCGTCGTGGACTCGGACCTCGCGGCTCGTGAAGCTGGTCTGCCCGTTCCAGGTCGCGCCTCTCGCGCGTTCGACGAGCCCGACGGTGTACCCGTCGGCTGCAAGTTCGGCGACGACGCCATCCCACACCCGTGCCGGGGCGTCATCGCCGCGGAGGAGTTCAGGCATGGGCGGCTCCGGTAACTCCGGGGGGTGCTCCAGTTGCGACTGGTGAAACACCGAGACCGGTTTGAACCCGCGGACCCCCGCTGAGACGACACGTGAATCGCCGGTCTCGTCGTCGACGACGCGTCGGGTCGCGGTCATCGGTGCGTAGATCCACAGTGCCTTCTCACCCTTGGCGACCTGGCAGGTGCCGCCACCTTCGGCAGGGACTCTCGTCCAGGTCTTGTAGGAGGCGGTGAGACCGTCGGGTTCGACGCCACGGTCGACGAGCTGGCATGCGATCAAGAGGCGGTTCTGTGGGCTGTAGCGATGGAAGCGGGCCGATTCGGCAACGAACCGGATGAAGTCCTCACCCGACACGAGTTGCTCGACCCGTTCGACGAGCGCCTCGTGCAGACGGGTAAGGCGCTCGTCATCGGGCTTCACGCGACCCTCGCCTCATCGACCACGGCCGGTAGCGGTGGACCACCCTTCGCAAGAGACCGAAGTCGCCGGTCCTTCCACCACTTCCTTCCCCGCACAACTGCGGGCGGGATGTTGCCGTGGATCAACAGCGCCTGGCCGAGCGGCGCGAGACGCGGTACGTGGTACGGCACGAGCGGTTCGCGTTGCTCCGATCCCGATATCGATCGTCGACCACCGGTGGTGTCGCTCGACCATGACCGGCGTTCGACGTCTTCGTCGCCGGCGATCTTGGACTGGTAACCGAGGGTCGATTCGTCAGACGCGGCCGGGAAGAACAGCTTGGTCGCATGGTTGGTGATGACCGAGTTCGCGAGGCGGCCGTAGGCCTCGTCGATCTGGGCGAGGGACTGCCAGATCGTGACGAGTTGGATGCCGATCCCGGCGCATGTCGACGCGACTTGGGGCAGCCAGGCGAGGGGCATGTTGCCGGCCTCGTCGATCAGCATGAGCAACGTCGCCGGGAACCTCCGCCCGGCCACATCCCACTCGTACGCCTGCGCTTTGAGGTCCGACAAGAACCCCCCGAGCACCGGTGCGAGACGGTCATAGTCATCGAGCGGCACGACGAGGTACAACGTGTTCGCGTTCCCTTTCGGGGCGCCCATCAACCAGTCCAAATCGACCCAGCTCGCACCTTCCTCGTCGGCGCCGATGTCGGTGACGGCCTGGACGTTCGGGTCAAGGTAAGGGTCGGCGACGGTCTGCGCGGTCGCGTACACCGACGACACGAGCCGCTCGTCCTTCGACCAGATCGCATTCAGATGCAACGCCGCCGCGTCAGCCGCGACCCGCACCTCGTCCTGCTCAGATTTGGCCTGAGCGTCCAGGATCGTCACGACCTCCGACACTTCTGCCGGGTTCGGCTGGTCCTGCTGGAACACCCACCGCGCGACCTTGGCCATCGACGGGCCCTCCGGGTCGATCGCCGCGACACCGAGAAGACCGGTGAACAGGATCTTTCCCGAGTTCGCCCAGAAATCCCCGCCACCCTCGATCCCCGCCTTCGGTGTCCACGCCGCGAGGGCTTGGCCCGCCTTCTTCGCACCGGACGGGGTGCCGGCGTTGCGGAGCGGTGACCAACGCGCCAACTCCTCCTGCGGGATTTCGACCCACTGCTCGGTCGGGTCAACCGGCCGTCTGGTCACGACACCGGCCGGATCGAACACCCGCACCTGACCGAGCTGGCGACGTCGACGAACCGTCGCGTCGAGCAGATCACGTTTCACCGACAGCAGCACCGCCGGCCCATCCCAGTCGAGCACCCCAGGGATCGCGCACTCGGCCGTCTTGCCCGACCGCGACGGCCCAACGATCGCCACCGACGAGATGTCCCCCGACGGACTCCGCCACGGCGTTCGTCGACCGGCAGGAGCGAACCGTCGGTTCTGGGTCGCGACTAGCCAACGTCCGTAGCGGCCCACCACGAACCGCCCCGACGTCGGGCGACGGATCAGCAGCGGTCGTAGCTCACGTCGCGTGGCGAACCGGGCTCGCACATCGACACCGAGCCGTTTGCGGGCCGGCCGTAGCCCCCTTGCGAGCCGAATACCGACGACTGCCAAGGCGACGGCGACAAGGCTCACAACACCGGTGGAAAACCAGTAGAGGACAGGTCCCGGAAGCTGCGCCCGCGCGACCGGTGGCCACGCAGCGCGCGGATCGCCGGCCACGCCAGGCAGCCGTGGGATCACACGGATCGAATCTCCAAGTCCGGCGGTCAGGTCATGGCCACTGAGCCGTGCCGCCAACGCCGCTCCCCACCAGACCACCACACCAGCTCCGACACCAATGCCGAGTGCCGCGGCGCCCAGCATTTCGGCTGGCGACCACTCCATCGAGCTCGGACCTCTCGGTTGCGCATCTCTCATGCGAGCAGCGTCCGACATCGATGTTGCGAACCACGCGACCGTCGTGGCCAGTCACGCGACCGGCGACGCGACTGTCCTAGTGAACGGCCTCGCACACGCGACCGTCCACGCGACTACGTACGCGACTACGGACCGGGAATCGGCGATCGCGTCGGTAATCGCGTGTCCAGCAACAGGCGGTCTTCACCGTGGGTTCTTCACGTACTCACCGGAGGACACCCCATGACCGCCACGAACCTCGCCGACCGGAGCCTCATCCTGGACGCCGGACGCCTCACGACCGGCCGCCGAGCGCAACGCCTCACCGCCCGCTGGGAACAGGACCCGCACCTCACCGGATGGACACCCGCTGGCGTACTCGACGCCCTCACGCAACGTGACCACCATGACCACGACCGACTCGTCCGCGGACTCGTCGCTGCCAGCCACGAACACGACGAAGCCGCCAGCGTCCTCCTCCTCTGCGCCCTGCGACCGGGCCTGTGGAAACTCGCCCACACCTACCACCGGGCACGCCTCAGCGACGCGTTCGACGACCTCCTCGTCAACGCGGTCCACGTCATCGCCCGAGTCGACCCCGCCCAGGATCGTCTCTACGACCGAATCCTCGGCCGTGTCCGAGCAGCCACACCACGCCTGCGTACCGAGCACGAGGAGCAGCCCGTCGCAGAGTTCGACGAGTTCACCGGCCCCGTCGGCGAGGACGACATCGTCGAGCAACTCGACGCCCGCGAGGTGCTCCGCCGACTCGGAGAACTCCGCCAGACCGGAGCCGTCAATGAACGCGCATGGAACGACCTCGTCGCGGTGCGCGTCCACGGCGTTCCCGCCAGAGACATCGCCCGCGGGCGAACGAGCCGCCACGCACGCGCCGACATCAGCCGATTCGGTCACCGGCTCGAGCGGCTCCTCGCGGCGTGAGCCTCACGTCGGATAGCTTCTGGGACACAGGCCCTCGTGAGCTTCGGGGCCTCCAGCGCATCGAGCGCCTCGCCCGACAGGGCCTCCAGCCACAGCCATTCGGCCTGACAGCAGGAGACATCTCGATGCCTGTTCACCCCGACTTCGCCACCCTCGACCGACACGTCCTACGCGTCGCCCACGGGTCGCTACTCGACAACCCCCTCGACCCCGGTCCCGACGCCCGGGTCTGGATTGCCACCATCTGGCCCGACCGTCAACAGCCCGGAGGGTGGGGACGCCTCATCTGGGATCGACACCCAAGCGGCCGCGGTTGGACGATCCACCCGCTCACCCACCTCGGCGACGTCATCGAATTCGGTGCCGACGTCGAGACCACCACCGACAGGTGGTACGGCTTCACGGTCGACGCAGGCGCGACGAGCCTTGCCCTGGTCGGACCCTTCCCGACACCCAGCGAAGCGTCCGATGACGGCCGGCGTTCGTTTCGGACGGCAGCAGAACTCATGACCCCTTGATGCGGTCGATCCCCGCCCGATATGGTGTTGTCATTCCGTGAGTTCACCTGTAGGGTGAAGGTATGAAGTATGCGATTCACATTCGGGGATGACAACCTTCGCCGCCTCTACGAGGAGCCAGACTTTGTGCTGCCTCAACTCGGACCGGACCTCATCAAGGCATACCGCAAGAAGGTCGGCTTCCTCGCCGCAGCGGAGACCGAACTCGACCTCCGCAACTACAAGGCGCTCCATTTCGAGAAGCTGTCCGGAGGTCGAGCTGGACAGCACTCGATCCGGCTCAACAAGCAATGGCGGCTCATCCTGCGCATCGAGTCCGACGCCGAAGGACGCCTGCTGATCATCATCGAAATAGTCGACTACCACTGAGGAGGAGGCTCGAACCCATGACCATGACCTCCACCCCCGCGGAAGTGTTCGCTCCCGGCGAGTACCTCCGCGATGAACTCGAGGAGCGCGGTTGGACCGTCACCGAGTTCGCCGAGATCATCGGCCGCCCAGTCCAGGCGGTCTCGGAGATCCTGAACGGCAAGAAGGAGATCACCACCGAGACCGCTCTCGCGTTGAGCGACGCTCTCGGCACGAGCCCTGCTCTTTGGCTGAACCTCCAAACGAACTTTCGACTCTTCGAGCAGCGCACCCGCGGCCGCTCGTCGGCAGGCTTGACACCCGTCGCCCGTCGCGCCCGCCTGCGCAGCTTGCTCCCCCTTGCTGAGGTCCGCAGCAGGGGGTGGCTGCCCGATACAGACGATCTCGACGTCGTCGAGGACGCGGTCCGGCGCTTCCTCGACCTCGACTCGCTCGACGGGCGGCCGCGCTTCGCTCTCGCCGCACGACGAGCGAACACCACGGAACCGATCACGCTCGAACAGACCGCATGGCTTGCCCATGTACGAACGGTCGCCGCTACTCGCACGGTCTCGGACTTCGATCGTACGAAGCTTGCATCGCTCTCGCTCGAACTGCCACGGGCACTTCGAGATGGACCGAGCAAGCTGACAGAACTCCAGCCGCGCCTGGCTAACTGTGGAGTGATCTTGGTGGTCGCGGAAGGACTCCGTGGCGGCAAACTCGACGGTGCCGTCACCTTCCTCGGCGACGGTCGGCCCGTGATCGGCTTGACGACTCGCGGCGATCGCTTCGACGGCCTCCTGTTCACGCTTCTCCACGAGTGCGCCCATCTCGTCCTTGGTCACATCTCACCGGACGTTCCCGCCATCGTCGACGACGATCTCACCGAGACTCAAAGCGACCCGAACGAGATCGCAGCCAACGAACAGGCGTCCGCATGGCTCTTCCCCGGAGGATTCGAGATCACCTCGACCACCCTGCCGTCGATCGTCGCCACCGCGGAGCGCTACCAGGTTCACCCCAGCGTCGTGCTCGGGCGGGTGCAGCGAGACAAGCGGAACTGGAAGTTGCATCGCACCCACGTTCCCAAGGTTCGTGGCCTGCTCTCGGAACAGGGCGTGCTCGCATGACCAGCGCCGCAGTTCGAACGAAGAGCCAAGTCACGATGCTTCCGTCGTTCTCGCTGTACGTCACGGCCGCCAACACCGAGCGAATCAGGCAGGCAGCCGAGTTCGGCGACTCGATCACCATCGCCGGGCCGAAGGGTCCAGAAGCCATCACCAAACTCCGTGCGAGCGGGTTCGAGAAGCCTGTGATGTTCGACGGAACGGGATACGCGGGCCATGACCTTGCCGTCGAAAAGTGGGTGTCCGCGCAGCACCGCGCCGGCGCCGATCGAGCACTTCTTCCCGGGGTGTTCCTGCCGTGGGACAAAGACGACGACACCCAGATGCTGACGGTCATCGCCGAGCAGGCGTGCATCGCTGCCGACATCGACGCGACGCTTCTCGTCGCGATCGACGGTAGATGGCTGGCTAGACGCCACACCGTGTTGGCTGACGCTCTCATCGCGGCAGAGCGACCGACGGCACTCGTGCTCGCAGACGCACGCGACCCGCTCGCTATCAAGGGTGCAGTCGCCGGACTCCGTTCGCTCGCAGGACGCGTGCCGCACCTCAGCATCCTCAGATGCGATCACGGTGGCCTGGGTGCAGTTGCTATCGGTGGCGGGCACGCGGCGATGGGGTTGTCGACCTCCACGCGACACTTCGTAGCCACAGGAATGAACGCGCACCGGCACATAGACAACACCGCCCGCGTCTTCGTGCGTTCGGTACTCGACTGGTACCGGGCCGCTGAGATCGCCGGGTGGAGCTCAGCCGGCCCACAGCTCGGCTGCCCGCTCCAGTGCTGTCGAGGAGAGTCACTCGCCCGCTACCTCGACGCAGATCTCGATGCCACGTGGCACAACATGAACGCGCTCGCCGACTTCGGCGAATTCGTGCTCAATGCGGACCCTGACGATCGAACTGCGGAGTTCGTGAACGCCTGTCGGTCGGCGGTGTCTCGCCATGGTCTGGCCGGAATCCATGGTCCGGCTACGCCGAAGAGTCAGCTGACGAGTTGGGCGTTCTCGTAGAGCCAACTCTCGTACGCAAGCTCGGCCATCCACCATCGGTAAACGCTCGGCACCCCAGTCTCGGCGGGGCCGGCGGCGATAGCGACCGTCGCGGCACCTGCGTCGACCTCGATGATGCCCACGGCCCATTCCCTCGCGGTGCATTCGACACGGCTGGACAGCGGCTGCGGGCTGTCCGCCACCACGGCGACGCGTTGGAAGATCGGCGTGAACCGGATCGCACGTTGGACTAGTCGTTCCGCGTTCCGGCCGACGAAGGCCACTGATCGAACTATGCCGGGAGGCGAGTAGAGCCTCTCGAAGCCGCAACCGGTCTCGTTCACCGAATGTGCTGCCGCGCGGAGGCGTTCGACCTTGCTCGGGGGGACCGCGCTCAGTGGAACCGGCACATGGCTTGGCAAGAGCCAAAGGCCGTGCAGGAGTTCGGTCGAAGTGAGCGCGCCGACACCCAGGTGCGAGCGGCGCCGATGCTCGACCGGATCGAGTTCGAAGCCGAGGAGCATCGGTGCGCTGTCAATCCGGACTGCCACCGCGGGCCGTCTGAGGATGTCGCGGACGGCGTGGGCCGCGTCAGAGATATTTGTCGTAGCTGGCACCTGCCCCCTCCCCTGGCTGTTGGGCCCACGCGCATCCTGGCCGCCGATCACAAACTCTGCCGAATTGACTGCGCCGAACCGGTCGACTCGGCGAGATCGTCGAGCGAGATACCACGCGCTCGAGCGATCGCAGCCACAACGAAGAAGCCGGCACCCGATCGATCCTTGCCGTCTGGGTGGCGCCACAACCGTCGGACGGCCTCGTGCGACAACCCGGAACGCCGCGCGACATCGGCGACCGTCTCACCATCGCGGCCGAATTCGGCAAACAGCATCGTCACCAAATGCTCGACCCGCCGTTCCGAGACAGCGACCGCGGGCGGTCGGGGCATTGACTGATGGTATCCACTAGTTATTGGACTCCCGGGGATCGGCATTCCGCACTCACCGATGCCGCGAGATCACGTCGAGGCCGAGGGCCAGGTTGATTGCCAGGCGAGGATCGGGGATCACGTCATAGCGACCGCCCTCGGCCGTCGGTCTGTAGCGGTACGCGTGGGCGGACCCATCGAGGTGGAGGTGGCGGCGCGTGTCGATGTGCTTGTAGGAGTGGACTATGCGGCCGTCTCCGAACTCGGCGGCTCCCATCCACATGAAGTCCCCCACCGCGACGTCGAGACCGGTTCGCGAAGCAAGATCGGCGAATCGTTCAAGCGCAAGCCAGTCGTGCTCGCGGTCATGTTCGTACCTGTGGCCGACGGGGAGCGTGGCGTCGACGCGACGCTCGCCGTTCATCGCAGGCTCCGGGCGAGGTCGTGGTGCTTCGGTCCGTGGCGTTGTGCCACCGGCTCAAACTGGCGGCCAAGCCAATGGTCGTCTCCGCCGAGCATCGTGTTGACGTCGGAGCCGTCGGGTAGTGAGAGAACCTGGTTCGGGCAGCCGACCTGTGTCAGCCATGAGGACAGGGTTTCACTGGCGTTGCGTCCCGCTGAGTCTCCATCGAACGCCACCACGACGCTGCGGCCGTCCGCTCCCCTCGCGATGCGTCGCGTGATTCGTTCGTCGACGTAGGTCGCGCCGAGCACGGCAACAGCCGGTACACCAACGCTGGCAACGCTGAGCGCGTCGATGAGGCCTTCGCATACGACAAGGTGCGCTCGGTCGGTGAGCCTCGCCGGGGTAACCCATCCGATCCGAGGGTTGGGTGCGATACGGCCGGCGGGGTTGTCGTACTTCGCTCGGCCCTCGACGTGGTCGAGGTAGCGAGCCTGGACATAGGTGACTCGCCCATCGAGGTCGAGCGTTGGCAAGACCGCCGCGGTTCCGCCGCGCGGGAGCCCCGCCGCCCGCTTCAACGCAGCGGGTCCCGGATCGGCGCCGACATGGTTTGCTTTGAGGGCGTCGGGGGCGAGTCCTCGTTCGTTGGCGAGGTAGTCAAGAACCCGGCGCCCGGCGGGACGCCACAGGATTCGTTCACACGCTGCGACGTATGCGAGAAGCTCCGGTGCTGGGTCCGCCGGAAAGCTCACGGTGGCGAGTCGCTGGGATGGTCGCCGGTCACCGATGTCGTGAGTGATTCCGGCTCGTCGTTCGAGTTCGGCGATGGCGTCGGCGACCGTGGCGCCGCGGGCGACCATGAGCGCGTCGATGGCGGTGCCGCCGTGACCACCGGACCAACATTTCCAGCGTTGGACACCACGACGGTCGGTGAACATCGTGATCGAGGGGTGTTGATCGTCGTGGCCGGCGTCGATGCAACGCCACCGCGCGGTTGGCCCGAGCCGGGTTGCCGGCGCCGAGGACAGCTCGTCGAGCAGCGCGGCGAGGTCGATCCGGTGCAAGAGATCGTCGCGGTCGATCATCGTCGGGTCTCATGCCGTCATCGGGTTTGCCGACATCGCCGCGTCGGTGTCGACGAGACGTCGTTCGAGTGGACCGCCGATGAGGTGTTGCACGACGGTGGCGCGGTTGGCGACGAGCCACAGCGCACGCCCTTTGACGAGTCGAGTGATGAGCGTCGTTTCGACGTCGGTGAGGTGAAGGAGTCGGCGGGCGTCGTCGACCTGGTCGGGTGCCTGTCGGAAAATCACTCTGGTCTGGACGTCGGCGAGGAGGCCGGTGGCGATCTTGGCGGCGGCGGTCCCGTCGTCGGATTGGGAACGCAGGTCCGACAGCCGGTGGCAGATGAGCACGTTCCAGATGCCATACAGCCGACAGAGTTTGAGCCGGGCTTGGAGGTGTTTCGCGGCTCGTTCGGTGGCGAGCATCGCCCACACCTCGTCGTCGACGAGGATCCCGCGTCGTCCCTGTCGGTGCAGATCGCCCATCACGGTTTGGAGCCACGCGGTAGCTGCCATCTGCACGAGCGGGAGGGCTTCAGTGTTCGCGAACACCGCGGACAGATCAAGCACGATCCCGGGACCGGTCTCCCAGTCGACGGTGACGGTGGTGGGCCCGTCGAACATGCCGCGCAGAGTTCGCTCGAGGAGTTTCCCGAGCCCAAGGCGAAGATGCGTGCGTGCGGCGCCGAGGTCGTCGACGGCGATGAAGGCAAGGTCGCGTCGTCCGGTGAGCGTGTCGGGGAGCTCTCCGAGGAGTCGGGCGAGGTCGATGAGTGTCGCGCCGGGGGCAGTGTCGGCGAGGTGTTCGACGGCGAGAGTGAGCAGGGTCTCTTCGACCGCGGTGAGGTCGCGTCGGAGCACGACACCAAGTAGGCCGACCATGAGAGTCTGGCGATTCAAGAGCGACAGGGCAGGGTCGCCGGGCCCGGCGTCGAGCGGGTTCACCCTGTCGTGACCGCCGGGTGCGAGACGCACGACGGCGAGACCGAGGCCGGCGCCGATGGCCCCGTATTCGCCTTTGGGGTCGGAGATGGCGATGAACCGGCGGCGTCCGTAGTAGCCGGCTTGTCGCCACAGGATCGTCTTCGCGGTGGCGGATTTGCCGAAGCCGGGTTCGCCGACGATGAGCATGTTGGAGTTGGTGAGGGTGGCGCCGCCGAGGTCGCGGCCATACAGCTCGAACGGATCGAAGAACCACCCGGACCCGCCGGCGGAGACGTTCACGCCGAGGAACGGGCCGCGCTCCCCCGCGTTGTGTCCTCCGTGGAACGGGTAGATCGACGCGACATTCGCGGTGGTCCCACGGTGTCTCGCGACCCGCAGACCGGTCCCGAACCTTGCGGTCAGCGACGGTGATGGTGTCTCCAAGCGTGCCGGGGGTTTCATTGGCCGATCCTTCGAGCGATGCTCCGCCCAAGCGGAAGTGACGACACCCACCCGGCACCGTGTCGTGCGAACAGCGGATGGAGTTCGATGCCGGCTTGCGCAGCGGTCTGTTCGACCAACCCACTGACGGCGTCGAGGTCGTCGAGGGTCGCGGCGGTGACCGTGAGGAGTCCGACGTAGGCGAGTTCGCTGAACCCGTCGTTGAGTTCGGTCTCGCGCAGTGTCACTTCGCGTACGGCTTTGCGATCAGCAGCCCGAATCCGGAACCCTCGACGGGCCCGGTCGTCTGCGTTCGTTTCGCGGGTCACGGTCTCCTTGTCGATGTCGCGGTCCGAGCGTGACGGGGCGATCGGTTCGAAGACCACCGTTACCGTCCTGGTAGTGGGGATGGCGAACAGGAGTTGGTCGAGCCAACCGGCGGGGACTTCGCGGCGCGGCCACCGCGCGAACCACCAGGTGCGATGTAGCGAACCATCGACGCGGACGTGGTCCCAATGTTCCTCGACCGCGAGCGGACCGAAGTCGGGTGCGGCTTTACCGGCCGCGGCCGCGAGCGATCTCGACAAGGTGGGCAGCATTCCGACGAGACGCGGGTCGGACCGCAGCCGTGTCGCTTCAACGATCGACGCCGCGTCGAGTGGGGCACCGACGTCGAGGCCCGCGTGTTCAAGGCGGGACGCGAACAGGCGCATCTCTTCCAGCAGCACGCCTACCGCCGACTCGACATCGTGTCCGGGTCGGCGACGCCTCGAGCGGACCAGGCGTGGATCGACGGTGACCTCGATGAGGACCTCGTGACGAACGCTCGTTGGCGCAACCGTTTCGACGAGGGCGAGATAGGACTGGCGGGCAGGACTGTCGGGTTCATCGACCCAACGGGCCCGAACGTCACGGAGGTGATCATCGACACCGGTCGGTGAAGTCCAATCGCGCCACGTCACGCGGACCACTGCTCCGCCCTCGCGGCAGAACCCGCCAAGCGCAAGGCCCCACAAGTCGACCTTGGAGTCCTGGGTGAACGGATCGGCCAACGCGAACTGCCCGTCACTGGACACCGGCAACACCGCAGTCACGGTCCCAACCTTGCGATCTCGCACGACACCCACGACGCCCGGCGCGAGTCCCGCGATCATCCACGGGCGGTCGACCTCGAACAGCTCCAGGCCATCAAGCGCTCGGGGCAGCGGCGCCGGAACAACTCCGTCAACGACAAGCGGAACGCGACGGCACCACCGGTGACGGCCAAGCGCCCGTCGCCACCCCCACACGATGAGCCGTGGAAGCAGTTCGAGGATCGGTCGGCCGCCGACCCGACCGAATCCGATCAGTGCGCACACGAGCAGCGGGGTGATCGCGAGTGGGAGCGGCGCATGGGCGAGCACACCCAACCAACCGGTGATCACTCCAACCGCAAAGGTGATCAGAAGTGAAGGTGGCATGTTGCCGAACAGGCCAGCGCGACGGACCGCGGCGAACCGGTAACGGCGAGCAACATCGACAGTCATGTCTCGTCCTCCGAATCATGTTGAGGTAGCTGGACGTCGACCGCCTGAGCGCTCGTCGAGGCGGCCTTGCGCGCCGCCGACGCGGCGACAACAGCGGCAACGCCCAGCGGACCCGCAGCCGCGCCCGCGCCTGCTGCCCCGGCGCCACGGCCCGAGGATCCAGCTGCGCCGGCCATGCGAGCGGCGCTCCCGACGCCGCTCGTCACATCCGCGCCAGATGACCCGACAACTCCACCCGCTCCACCGCCACCCGACGCGTCCGTCGGCCCCGTGTTGGACGAGAGCCGGTGCATAGTCGATTGCGTGTAGTACTGGAACTGCATCCCCGTCGACGCGGCACGTAACGGGCCCGCCGCGACACCGGCGGCGACCGTCGCCGCGGCGGCGACCGGTATGAGGCGGTAGACGAGGTACGGCATGAATGCAGCGATGCCGAAGGTGATGATCCCGACCACAAGTGTGGAGAACTCCGCGAGGCCATTGTCGACGATGCCGTCGCCTGGGTTGCCGGTGGCGCCCACACCGCCGAGTGCACCGACGCCCACCGACAACGCCAGCGCGATCACCGGTTTGGCGAGGATCAGCGCTGCCAACAACTCAATCGTGTGACGGGCCATCCCTCGCAACGCCGGCCAGACCATGCCGGGAAGACCGAACGCAATCGCGAGCACGACGACGAGGTAGATGAGCGAGTCGCGCAGCATCAACACGAACCACAGGAACAGCAACGCGACCATCAACACGAGCAGGACGAGCGGTGCGAGAAACGTTCCGCCCGGAACGGTGGTAGCGATGCGCCCGATCCCGTCGAACGTCGTGATCGCGTTGCTACGCATGCCTACCCACACCGCGTCGCTCATCGCGTCGCTCAACCCGACGGCGGCCTGAGCAAGGGTGACGAGAGCCACCATCACGAACACTGTGAACGGCAGATCGATGAACGCCCGGCGGACCACGCCACCGACGTCGCCGGTGGCGACGCCATGGGCGATAGCGACGAAGAACACGGCGAGGAGCACGAGTCCACCGATGCGCGCAGCGACCTGATAGGGGCTCGTTGCCGTTCCGGAGAACCACTCAGCGTCGAGATGAGGCGAGGTGGTGCGATCCATGACCGCCCACACGAACCCGAGGAGCTGCACGCACCCCTTCGCGATCCAGTTCGTGATCCCCTCGAAGATCTTGTCGCCCGCCCACCCGGCCAGGCTCTGAAACGGCGAAGTCACGAAGTTCCACAGCGAGTCGAACGGGTTCCCGATCGGAAACATCAGCGTTCCCCTGCCGTCGCCGGCTGCCATTGGGCGACAACAGCGAACCGGTCCCAACTCGACGGAAGCGCATCCGTCGCAACGGGTGTCGGCCCCTCACTTGCGGTGAACGAAGCGAGTTTCCACTGACCGACTTCGACAACAAGCACGAGCTGGCTCGTGCGGAACACCAGCCGAGGTGCTCCAAGGTCCTTGGCCCCGAACACGACCACGCTCCACACCTGTACCCGCACCTCGCCCGTGATCGGGTCGTTGGACACGTCGATCGTGATCGGTGTCTCCACGAGGCGCAGTTCCGTCGCCGGGACTGGCAAGCCGTTCGCCAGCTTTTCGAGATCGACGTCGAGGTTGGTGACCATTGCCGCGACCGATGCCTGCGCGACGCGCTGACGAACGAGTTCGCTACGGGCAATCGGCCCCATCTTGAGCAAGTCGCCTGTCGACGCCACCCAACCCGACGCGATCGACCGGGCTTGCGCGAGTGACGGTGCCGCGACCATCCCACCCGTGGCCGAGCCGCTGTTCGCCCTGCCCGCATCAGCGTGGCGCGCAACAGATGTTGACGCGGCGGGGTCTCGTTGACTGCGGGGATTCGCACCGCCGGCACATCCCGCCAGCGATGCGCCCAGCAGCGCGACGGCTGCGAGTTGGCGGGCCGCTGTCATCCGCCTTGTCCTGCGTTGAACAGCATGTTGACCATGCTCGGGCCGAGCCCGATGATCAGCGCACCAAGGGCGCCGCCAAGCACGAACTGCTTTCCCTTCGACGCGCCGCCGTAGCTGCCAGTCGAGGCCGACACCCACCAACCGCCCGCCCCCAACACGATGGCGGCGAGCGAGAGCCACAGCCCCCACTGCATCATCCAGCCGAGCACCTGATTCCACAGTGCGGCTCCAGGCATCCCGACTGTCGACGGGGTCGGGTTCACCGGGTCGGCGTGCGCCGGCGATGCTGGTACCAACGCCACAGCAGCCATCACCGCCACCAGGCCTCGCCGAACCAACCTCGGCCATCGATCAGTCATCACGAGCCTCCTCGTTGCCGGGAGGGATCGCATGGCCCTCCTCGACCTACGTACAGAGGCCCGAAGCCGCCACGCGCAGCACATCTGCTGCGACTGTTCCGATCGCGTCTCTGTAAGCGGCCGTGAAACTCATCGCCGCCATCGTCACGTCAGTGGTCGTCGGACTCCTCGCCCTGCCCCTCATCGCCGGCGGTACAACAGGTCGGGCGTTAGCCGGCTGCGGTGACGTGCCCCGCATCCTCGACACCATCCGCACTTTCGAATCACACGGTGACTACACCGCCAAGGCTGCTCGCGCGTCCGCGTCGGGGGCATACCAGATCATCGACTCGACGTGGGTCGCATGGAGTACGGCCGCCGGTGTCGGCATCGAGTACCAACACGCCTCGCAAGCGCCACCAGCGGTGCAAGACGTCGTCGCCGGCCATCGGGTCGAACAGATCCTCGACCAGTACCACGACGTGAGTTACATCCCGATCCTCTGGTACTACCCGGCCGCGGTCACCAACTCGGCGCTGATGGACGTAGTTCCAGTACCCGAAGCTGGGAACACCCTCACGCCACGCCAGTACCAGACACGATGGCTGAGCTTGTACGACTCGAAGGGCGCGACCGCGACGGTCGTCTGCGGACCGGTGCTCAATGGCGGCGATGGTCGTTGCCCGTCGACCGGAGCTACATCGACGCCAACCCTGCCGCGCTCGCGGCACCCCATCACGATTACCCGGCATGGGACTTCGCAATCCCTGTCGGCACCCCGATCTACGCGATCCACGCGGGCACCGTCGACCACGTCTCGAACTGGTCTGGCAACTGCTACGACAATCGAAACGTATGCGTCGACACTTGCGGCACAGGACTCGCAGTCCAAGACGCCGGCGGCGTCAGATGGATCTACTGCCACGCCTCACGACTCACGGTGTCACTCGGCGATCGCGTCGTCGCCGGTATGCAGATCATGCTGTCGGGCAACACCGGCCACTCCAGCGGCCCCCACCTCCACGTCGGCATACGCATCAACGGAGTCGACCGGTGCCCTCAGTCGCTCCTGGCGGCCCTGTACCCGTACGTCACGACACCAGCGGTTTCCGAACTCCAGATTGAAGGATGCACCGGGTAGCAGATGGGGTAGGCCGTCCTCGTCAACTGAACGATTGGCCGCCCTTCATCCGATTTCACTCTGCCCGCGGACCATCAATCCGCAGCGGGGCTGTCGGACCGGGCTGAACCATGCGTCCGGCCTCAGTCGGTTACAGCATCGGTCGCGGTCGGAGTCCGAGAGCGTGGTGGAGGCGCAGGTACAGCCGGTCGGCAATGACGCCAAGGTCGTCGACGAGTTCGGTGTGGTCGCACCGCGTGGCTCGTCGGTATTCGGGCTCGCTGTATGGGGAGCCCACGTCACCGAAGTCGATGCCGGCTGAGTAGGGGCGCATGTGCTGTAGTCCGGTGACCGCCAGGCCGAAACTCCAGCCGCCGTTGTAGTCAGCAACCGTCGCGACGTGCCGGGCGACGGCGAGAGTGTGCGCAACGAACCCCCGTACGACTGCGGTCATTACGACCCTCTGGGCATTGTTCTCGTCGGACCCTCTCGCGTTGAAGGAGTGGATGCTGCCGTCCTCCCAGATTTCGAGGTCCACGCTGTATCGCTCAATCGCACCCGCGGACGGGACACGACCGCCGCCCAGATACTCGTCGCACAACGCGTATCCATTCGCCCGCGGGTAGAAGCCGCTACCGAAGGTGGGTGCGTAGTCGCTCACACCTGTCGACTGGATGGCGTCCCGGACGTTGCACACCTCGGACATCCACCGACTGCAGTCACCCCTCACGGTGTCATCGAGCATGCTCGGCGACCCTTGTATCGGTAGCGCCACGACGTGAACGTGTGCGTTGAGGCGGGTCGCCCCGTTCCATGGGTCTCGGTTGATCTCGTAGTCGAGTGCCGTGTTGATCCGCTCGTTGAAGCTCTCCCGAATCGAGTGGAGGCGGGTCACCTCAGCGTCGGTGAGGATCCGATTCGTGCTGTCGCCTCTCCCCCGGTACGAGCCGTCGACCATGTGTGGCGCATCGAGAGACATCGGCACTTCGACGAGTGCATATCCGGCGGTGTCGGTCTCTCGGATTTCGTGGACTCGTACGTTCACCGAGGGTCTCGGAATGTCGCGGGCCACCTGGTCGATGCGTTCCTTCAGACCGACCAGCGGCACAGCGGAGAGGGAAGCCAACCCGGTTGCCTTGTCCTCGGTGACTCCGATCATGAGCAAACCGCCATCGACGGCCATCGACGCGATATCGGCCGCGAGGCTCTTGTTCCCTGCCTTGCCAGCTGCCAGCTCCCGTTTGAAGTCGGTGTGATGGTCTTCGACCAGAAGCCCATCGTTGATCGCGGCGTGAAGCGACTCGACAGTTCCCGGAAGTGCACGGCCCACGGCAAACATCATGCCCGGCGATGAGCGGGCGTTGCGGCTCTTGGTTGCGGTCTGTTCCGAACCGACGGCGATCCCGTCCCTGGTTCGCGCATCTCGCAAAGGCACCAGCAGCGCTGACGTTACGTCGACTGGACCTTTCGGAGGTCGTAGTCACCGTTGGGGTCGTCGTCCTCAATGGCCGCGGCGAGTTCCCGTTCGTAGTCCGCCGTCGACTCGACCAACGTCGGGTCGGTCATTCGGGCCGCCCAGGTGCGCTCGATGATCCGGTGCGGTAGCTCGGCGATTGGGCCGTCGAGTCCGCGTCGGGCGCGTTGGATTACCCATTGGATGCCGGCGGCATCGCCTGCTTCTCCGTACAGGTCGATGAGCCGGGCTGCCACATCCCCGACCACCTGTTCGGCGCGCGCTGCGGCGTGTTCGTCGTAGGCCCAAGTGAAGCCGGACTGGGCTGTGTACGGCTTGCCTCTGACGAGTTCGAACGCGTGACGAAGCACACTGACCGCCTCACTCGACGGGAGGTCGTCCGCGAGACGGTAGGCGTGGTCGAGTAGGTCGATGTCGGTGACGACACGCGACGAGATCAGGTACCGACTCGGATTGCCTGTCGCTGCTCTGCTGTCGGGTAGCAGCGGCGCGCCGTCGGTGCCATTGCCGAGCTTGCGGCGCAGGTGCGAGATGCGTGCCTGGATTGATCGGGGCTTGGGTGTACGCCACTCGTCGTGAGCGAGCAGGGTGGCGAGCCGGTCGAGGTTGATCGGCCCGTCATGACGAACCGTCGCCAACAAAGCGAGCAGCTCGACTTCGGCCTCGGTGAGGTGCTCGGCACAGCCCTCGACCTCCACTTCGCCCAGCACCCGCACGAGGACGTCGAAGCAGCCATGCCGTAATTCGCTTCCGCCTTCAGAGTCGGCGGGCGTCTCCTCAGGCTGAATCGGACTTTCGTCGAGGATCGCTTCGACCTCGACGGTGTCCTCGACATTGGCGAGCAGCTCGGCGATGTCGGCGCCGGCAGCCGGGGTAACGAGATGCGGTGTAAACACCAGACCAAGGCTGACCCATTCGGCGTGTTGATCGTCGTGCAGCACAATGCGCTCGATGGCGGTCACAACGCCTCGGCCGACGGCGACCGAACCGCTACCGGACGGTGCCGCGTCGGCGAACTCATCCGCGGCCGGGCTGTCAACCGACGTTGCCACCACGACGATCGGTTCCCATTCGTCATTGGATCGTCCCAGCATTCGCGCTGCAAACGTGGTGTGTGCCTTCGTCTTCGCGAGGGCCGCGCGTGTCTCGGTCGTCCTTGTGGCCAGCCACTTCAGGGCCGTATCGAGCGAGCTGGATCGGATGCGTTCGAGATGCTTGGCCCCGGGCACGACGACATCGACGGTGATGAGATCGATGTTGTCGGCGAGGGGGCTCGCGCCGAGGGCCAGGACGAGTTGGTGGGTGAAGGCGGCAACGAGTTCCGGTGTGCCGTCGATCGAAAGTGAGCCTGCGGTCTCCAAGTCGAGAAGGAGTTCGCCACCGTCGGCCCGGACGCCGATGGGGACCAAGGTGGGAAGTATCGGACGCCGTTGACGGTGGTCGCGTCGTTCGGGGGGCCATGGGGTCCGCCAGGACCAGCCGCCGTCGGTCGTGGTCCATGACTTGGGCGGCGATGACTGCGCCTCGCTCCACAGGAGCTCTACGCCGGTGTCGTTGAGCTGCACGGCTCGCACGAGTGGCTTGTTGCCCTCGAGTCGCGTGTGCCCGGTGAGTGACCCGAGTAGCTCGTGGAGGGCGGCGATGCGATCCGGGCGCGCTTCGCCATGGAGGATGGTCTCGGTGGTTGCCGCCGCGGGAGTCGCGCTTTCGAGACGGTGGCCGGGTCGTCTGCGTGCGAGGCGGCGCCGGCGGAGTCGCGTGACGGTCGCAGCGATGCCCGTGGCGAAGAGACTGCCGATGACGAGTTTCGTCCATGGGTTCGGTGTCGTCGCCTCGCTCACGTCGGGGGTCTCTCCGTCGGTAGCCGGCGTCGGGGTTGATGTAAGGGGGCTGGTGGGCCCGGGCGACTCCGGCGCCGACGGTGTCGACTCTGTGTTCGCCGGCGCCGCGTGAGGCGTTGTGGGCGCCACAACGGGTGCCGTGGCCGTCGGTGGCGGAATGGTTGACGTCGGCCTCGGCGGCGGCTCCTGCGGGGTCTCGACGGGTGGATGGTGTCCGTTCGGGTTTGGTAGGACCAGGATGTCACCGCGATAGAGCATGGAGTTCGGTGTCCGTCTGCCGAGTCGCTCGACGTTGGCCTCCATGAGGTCACGCGTCTCGTCGAAGACCTCGCGTGGGGTTGGTTCGTGGCCGAGGACGATCTCGAGGTGATCGTCGGCGATCTCCCAGTAGCTGTCCCCGCGCTGGACGGTGTGTGTCTCCTCGGTGGCCGTCGCTGGGGCCACTGGTGCTGCGGACACGGGCGCTGCGACTACCGGCACCTCTCGATCGGTTGGGATGTCGAGGATCCATCCGATTCCGACGACGCCGGGCGTAGTGAATTTCCGGCCGTCGGTCATCACGCGGCCGAGGTTTCGGTCGAGGATCTGCTGAGCGATCTGGCGTGTGCGGCCACGGTCGCCGTCGGCTATTCGACCGGCGATGCCGTAGATGCTGTCGCCTCGCCAGATGGTGTGGGTGGTCCATTGTTCGGTCTGGGTGGGCGTCGGGGCCGCCTGGTTACCGGTCCGACTCAACGGCGCTGCGACGATTGGCACGGTGGCCACCGCGCGAGGTGGCAGCGGCGCAGCTGACGAGACATGCGATGGAACCATGGTGGACAGCGCAAGCAGTCCACCGGCGAGGCGTTGCGCGATGGCTTGGGACCAGCCGAATCCGTGGAGTCGCGGCATACCGATGCCTTGGACGCGGAGGAACCGAACTTCGAAAGCGACGCTGACGACGACGATGACGAGGGCGCTCCAAGCCGCAGCGAGGCCGACCCTGCCGATGGTGGCGATGACGGTCTCGTTGTCGACCGCTCGGGTGAGCGCGTGTCTGATGTCGGCGCAACTCCACGACCACGGTGCGGTCAAACCCACCAGCGGGTTCGGAGAATCGAGCAGCGTTCGCGATAGTCGAAGCAGCAGGGCGGGGATGGCAACAACGAGGAACGCCAGACCGGCGAGCGCGCCGAGGCCCCGTTGGAGGTTGCGTTCACGGCTTCGAAGTACGGCGAGGTTCATGTGCCTTCTCCTCGCACGCCGACGGCCAGTCGGGCGGTGCCTTGCCCGGTGACGATGCGGCCGCCTTCGGTGATCTCCACGACCACGGTCACCCGATCAGCGGTGACGTTCACCGTGATGACTCGTCCGGCGGTTTCGTTGGCGCGCAGCAGCGCCGCTGCGGCGTCGATTGCGAGTTGTGGAGCCTGGTCGCTGTTGACGGTGGGGGCTGCGGTGCGAAGGCTGGCGGGATCGACGGCTTGTGCCCCGGCGCGTGCGGCTTGGAACGCGATCGCGTCGGCGTCGCTGGCGGCGTTGACGGAGCGGTCAACGTTTGAGGTGAGCCACAGCAACGTTCCACCGGTGAGGCTGAGCATGAGTGCAATGGCCGCGACCGTCGCCGAACCACGATCGTCGCCTCGATCCTCATTGAGTCGGCGGATCACGGTGTGCCTGCCCGGTAGGTGTCGATGACGGCCGCGCCGTGTCCCGTGAACCTTCGAGGCGGTGCAGCGACGGCGACCAGGTCGTCGTTGCGTGTGTTGCAGGTGACGTCGACGGTGACGATCCCGCCCGGTCGGAAGTCCGAGACGTCGACGACGACGGTGGGGTCGGCGGTGCACGTCGAGGAGTCGCCGAGCATGTCGGCAGCGGTCCGTCGTGCGGCTGCGTCCGCGGCGCCAGGGTCGCGTTGGCGGGCTGCGGCTTGTGCGGCCGAGTCGGCGGCGGTCCGCACCGAGGCGCGGCTCTCGACCTGACGCCCAACCGAGAACAGGAGCACTACGAACGCGACGACAACTGGGGCGATCAAGATTGAGGCGACCACTTCCGCGGCGCCACGGTCGTCGTGCACGGTGTCACACGAGCGGTTCAAAGTGGGCTCCAGCCCTCGATGGGCATGGCTACTTGGACGTCGACGGAGCTGGTCGTTCCGATCACAATGCCGGGAGCGTCGCCGGTCACCCGTACGACGACGGTTCCACCGGTCCCACCGGTCGGATCGACGGTGATGGTGACGTTCACGTGTGCGAGATCGGTGCGGGCGGTCAGGTTCACTTCGGCATCGCGTTCGGCGTCGGCCGGGTCAGCGCCCGATCGTGCAACGAGCGCTGCGGTGGCGCGGGCCCCGACGCGGGCTTGTGTGCGCGCATGGTTCCAGAGCGCCGCTTGGACCCCAGCGAGGAGCAGGAGTGTGAGTACCGGGAGCATCAGCACCACCGATACCGTCGTAGCGACGCCACTGTCATCGAGACGATTCCGCAGGCGAGGCGGCGAGCCTGCCATCGGGTCAGGGCGCGGTCGGGTTCGGCAACGGTTCGCTGGCCTTGGCCCGGATCGCAGTCCAGATGATCGCGGCGACCGCGACGGTGCCAAGTCCGGCGGCGACGTACCACAGGATGTGTTCGACCGACGTCGAGCCTCGATCGTCTCGGGACATTTCGCGGGCCTTCGCCCACCAACACCGAACGTAGGTCAACATGACATCGGCTACGGGGTTCATCTCTGTTTCTCCTTGGTGTGTGGGGCGGTGAGCCCTCAGGTGTTTCGGATTGACGCGAGTGCCGGGTAGAGACCGGCGACGATGAACACGATCCCCATCGCCACGAGTGGAAAGGTGATCTTGCCGGTGCGTACGCGGGCGTCCTGTTCTTGTTCGGCTTGCAGAGACGAGCGGAGCGATTCGGTTTTGGCGATGAGGCTCCGAGCAACCGGCGCGCCTTGGCTCGTAGCCAGCGACGCGCTCGCCGCTATCTCGATCAATTCGACGACACCGAGGTCCCGGCCGAGCACTGCGAGTGCCGTCACCGCCGGACGGCCCGCGGTCGCGGCTTCGAGCATCCGGCGACGCAACTCGACGAAAAGCCGTCCATCGCCGGCGTCGGCGGCCAGACGCAGTGCGCCCTCGTTGCCCTGGTTGGACGCGAGGAGCATCGTGAGCACGTCCAGGTACGCGGAGAGCTGGTGACGCAGATCGCGCGACCCCGCCGACGCGCGCTGTTCGAGATCGGCCACCACGACCAGCACTGCGATCCCACCACACGCCAGCGCCAACCCGAGTGAGACCGTCCACATCGCCACCGAACCCGACGCCCGACTGACCGTCGCGGCAACAACGAGCGGCGTCACGAAACCCGCCAGGGCCGCGGCGGCGATGCATGCGGCGTGGGCTTCGGGGGCACGGCCGACCAGGTCGAGGCGTCGCCGCGTCGAAGCCCCGCCGACGCGTCCACCAACCATCGACAGTGCCCTCGCCCCGAACCTCGTCCACCGATCGGCGGCATCGCTGTGTCGCTCTGGTGGTCGGTGGAGATAGGCGACGGTGCGGGCCAACGATGGTGTCGACGCGGTGAACGCGGTGATGCACAGCCATCCCCCGGCACCCACCGTCAACCCCCCGAGCATGATGAGGACGAGGGTCATCGCAGGCCCTTCAAGGAGAGGAACCGCGCCGGGCGAGTGAAGCGGGAGAGCCGTTGGACGTACACGATCAAGCCGCCGAACGCGGCCAGCAGGAGACACAGCACCGTTTGGCCGGTGATCGTTCGGTAGGGGGCGAGGTAGGAGGACCGAGCGAAGACCAGACCACCCACAAGTTGGGCGGTCATCAGCCCCGTCACCCACCACACCTCACGCCGCGCCGGTTCCCGTTCGGCTTCGAGGAGCTTTCGGCGTTCGGCCTGATGGCGGGCCTGGGCCGCCAATGCCGACAGGACCCGCTCGGCACGGCCGCCTTTGGTGAGCGCGACGAGTAGCCCGGCCGCGATCAGGTCCGCGGTCGGGTCATCGAGGTCGTCGGCAAATTGGCGTAACACGACCTGCTCGCTTTGGCGCCCGAGTCGTGACGCCAACGCCCGCACCTGCGGACGCACCGGTTCAGGACACGTTGCCACGGTCGCTTGGATTGCTCCGATCGGCTGATCACCGGCCATCAGAACGTCACGGAGCTGTTCGGTCCATGTCGCGAGTGCCTCGACGCGTTCCAATTCGCCAGGGGCGGACCGGTCGCGATCGGTGTACATGCCCGCGACCCACCAGCCGATCGCTCCGCACGCAAGGCTCGGCAGCACCCAGCGGGTGGCCGCCAACACGACCACGGCGATCACCACCGCGACGATCGCCCGAAGTGCGAGACGCCGCGCGTCGACCGGGACCTTCACGACCCGCTCGACCTCCGCCCGGGCAGGCACTAGCGCGGTGATGATCGTCAGCACGCCCGCCGCCACTACCGCGCCGGCGAGGATCACGGCGATCACGCCCATGACCGGGCTCCGTTCACGGCCGACGGAACGAATCTCGTCGGATCGAATCCGGCCAACACCATCTGGCGGGCGTGGCCGGGTTCCAGGGCGCATCGTTGCGTCAGCTCGCCGCTGTCATCGAGACCAAACAGCTCGCTCGACGCGACACCACCGCCTTCGCCGAGACCGGCGATCTCGCGGATCGACGTCACCCTCCGCACCGGCCGGCCGGTCCCGATGTTGCGGACCAGGTCGATGTGAACGATGAAGTCGATCGTCCCGGCGATCTGGTTCCACACCGCGTACTCGGGCAACTTCGTGTCCGACTTTGCCACGTAATACGCGAGGCGAGTCAACGCGATCTCGGGGCGATGGGCGTGAATCGTGGCCATCGACCCGCGCTTGCACATCGACGCCGCGTCCAACATGTCGAGCGCCTCGTCCTCGACCAGCTCACCGACGATCACCCGATCCGGGTTCAAACGGCGCGTCAGCTCGACGATCGAACGCACCGGCACCTCGCCGACACCTTCGGAGTTCGCTTGACGGGTATGCAACGCGACAACGTTCGGGTGCCGCTCCGGATAGTCCTCCAACCGCAACTCCAACAACGCCTTCTCCGCGGTGATGAGCCGCTCCATCGGCGAGATCAACCCACACAGCTCAACAAGAAACGTGGTCTTACCGGCCCCCGGGCCGCCCGACACCAGCACGGTGAACCCGGTACGGACCACGGCATCAAAGAACGACAGCAGGTCATGCGGGAACATCCCCGCATCGGCGAGGGCGCCGATGCCGAGTCTTGGAAGGACGAAGCGGCGGATCGCCATCCGCGGCTGGGTCGAGATGCCGTGCTCGGTCGGCCCGCCGAGCACCAGCACGACCCGGGACCCGTCCGCTGCCTGCACGGTGAGTTGCGGGCTGGCGGTGTCCAATCGGCCCTCGCCGGTGCCCATCCGTAACGCGATCCGTTTCTGGAAGGCGACGAGCTCAGCGGGTGAGTTCCACAACTGGCCGATGTCGATCTGGCGGCCATCGATGTAGGAGACCCAAGTATGCAAATGGGAGTTGACGTCGATCTCCTCAACGTCGGGGGCGTCCATCCATTGCTGCAACGGACCGAACGCGAACAGCTCCGCTACGACACGGCGTCGCAACTCGTTGTCGGTCGAATCGGAGAGCCGGGACATGCCTCGTTGCATCCGGGCTTGGGATACCGAGCCCAACTCCTCGGCCATCCAGTCCCCGATCAACAGTTCCTGTCCCAGCAGGTCGCGCTCCAACGGAACGCCAGAGTCGGTGTCGTCATCAGCGAGTCGACGCGCCTCGATCTCCTCGGCGAGACGACGCGCCAACCGATCGGCCACAAGGCGGACAACTCGCACCGCCTCGACCGGCGCCAATTCGCTCAGCCCAAGATCGGGTTCCCACAATGTCATTGCCTGACACCGCCGACATCCAACGAGTGCAGCGACTCCAGGCGCACCGCCAACTCGTTCGCCACTGTCGCCGCGGACCGAGCGAGGTGGCTGCGAGCAAACCCGCGACCGACGCGCTCGCGGCCCGCAGCCGCGGCGGCTCCGACAGGATCATCGGCGATGACCACGACCCGAACTCGGTCGGGTGATCCGCCGAGGAAGTCGCCGATCTCGCTCGCTCGATAGGGCTCCTCGCCAATCACTGCGACGACCGTTGGGAGCATGCGGGACCCGAGCGCGTCGACGAGTTCGCCGACACGATCCAGGTGCGCCGCCGCCGCACGCGACGAAGTCCTCGGCTGACGAACCGTCACAACCACCAGCGCCGCCTGAGTGACCACTGTTGACGGGGCCGCCGGGTGGCAGAACCCGCAGTCGACGACCGCTGTCAGCCCGGACAACGCCGACAACGTCGGGATGATTCGCGTCGTCGCTTCTCTCGCAGCAATCGCCGCCTCACCAGCGCGGACCGGCATCACCAACACCCGCAGCAAGCCGTGATGTTGAACTTGCGCTTCGATCACCGGCCACGCACCCGTCGGTGCCATCGTCACCGCGGTCGCAACACCCGGAAGCTCTGCAACATCGAGCCACGCGGCAAGGTCCCCTCCCGTCGGATCGCCCTCCACCAGCAGCACGTCAGGCGTCGGCCACATGGCAGCCAACGCGTACGCCGTCGTTGTCGATGCATCCCCACAGACGGCCAGCAACGTCATTCCGCCGCCCCCGGGTCGAGCAGCACCAGACGCACCTTCTCAGCGGCTGCGACCGACGACGCATCGGGCACGGCAAGCTCGATTGACACCGACACCTGGCCGGTTGCTGCCGCCTTGGTCGGCAGACCGACCACGAGACCCGCGACCGACGTTGAGGTGCGATCGGACCCGATGATCACGACGTTGATTCGCGATCGCTCGCGAAGCCCGATCGGTACCTCGCCGGCCGGGACAGTCATCGCGATGACCGACGCGCCAGCGGCTACCAGCGGAGCCGCCTGCAACGTCTCACGGGCGAGTAACGCTCCGGCGACAAGGCGGACTTTCGCATACGTGCCGACGACGGCGTTCAACTCGCCAGACGGCACGGCACGGAACGAATCGTCCGACCCGATGTCCACGACACGGAAATCGTCGACCGTGATCTGCTCGCCGGCAGGCACATCGCGATCGAGTTGCAACACCGGCGAGCGGTCGTTCACACCCCGGTAGATCGCCAGATTCAACAGCACACCAACCGCGACGATCAGCGCCCCGAGACCGAGGCGCCCGCGGGCACGTGCCGAGATCCGAGCCGATCCCACTGGAACGCGCTCACGCGATGGGGAGGTGGTTCGTTCAAGCACAGCCACCATCGTCAGCCTCCAGCGCCGATCGTCTGAATCTCCCGCACCCGATAGAAAAACGGCACGGTCGAGGTCGCCTCACCCAGATCGCCCGAGGTGCCGTCCGACGCCGTCCAACTCGCCGCCCACACCAATGTCACCGAACCATGGAACCGATCATCAGAGGCGCCGGTCACCTTCGACAGCGAAGGCTGGGTGAACATGTGGCCGCATGGCGCCTTACCGGTGTATCCAAGAGTCGGTGGGAGCCCGCCGAACGGCTCGCACAACACCAGCGATCCATCGCCCGGGTCCCACTCGATCCGAACGACCCGGGCAGTTGCCGTCGCCGACAGGCCAGGAATCGCCGAGGTCGCCGTCACCACACCCGGATCTGTCACCGCCAACCATGATTCGAAGTTCACGTACCCGCCCACGCCAAGGTCCGGCGACAGCGAGGGCGTTGGCTTCGGCAGTTGCTTGATCACCTCATCGACCGCGAGCTGCCCGAGCCGCCCAGGCGGGAGTTGCGGTATCCACACGAACTGCTCCACGTCGTCGCAGATGCGCGAGTGCAAGTACCACATCATCCCCGCTTCGTCGATCCGACCGTTTGCCGAGATCTGGCCAAAGCGATCACCGACGACGCGCTTCCACGCTGTGCAGACGGTTGTTCCGGTCAGGGGCCGTACGCCACCGCCCGGCCCCTGTCCGACGACCCAGGAACCCACCGAGTCGTGTCCGGCACCTCCCTGGCCGCCAGCCACTTCGGCTGAGGCGCGGTCGGACAGAAGGAGGCTCGCGAGGAGGACGGCGGCGAAGATCAGCTTCCGGGAGGGCATCGGTTCTCACCTTCGGCTCGCTCTGTTCGCTTCTCTTCGGAGGTTCGCCAATGACCGTTCTCCAGCACCATCGTCGTATCGAATCGGGACGTCACCTGAAGGTTGTTGACGATGATCGGCGGGTCGCCAGCCTTTGCAGGCGGTCCGTACAAGACGCCTGTGTCCCACCAGCATGACGACACCACCGCGGTAGTTGGGCCGGTGACATCCACCTTCTCGACAACGGCGTATCCCGGGTCGTCCGCGCCAGCAAACAATCCGCCGCTGACCATGTCCTTGATCGTCGTACTCAAGGCGCCCCTCGCAGGACCGACGGATGCGGTAAGCGCCGACGGATCGCAACTGGTCGGCGCGCGCAGACACGTCGAGTACGCCTCATGGAGCTGCAGATAGTCGGCCCTGACCTGAGCATCAGGTAAGACAGCCGCGGTTGCAGCAGTCGTGGCCACCGTCGTGAGCTGCGCCAAGGCGGTGGTCGACGCGGCAATCCTCCCTTGCACTGTCGACACGACCGACGAGGTACGCACCGAGGAGTCCGTCCCTGTCGGCTCGGACGAACCACCGGAACCATTGCTGCACGCCCCGAGCGCAGCAATCGTGCCCGACACCAAGACGCCTGTCGCCCACCTGCTTCTCATGGCCCTATTCCTTCCCGTGAGCAACGCGAGTCGCATCACGGCCAGCTGCCGTCGAGGCAACGAATGAAAATTGCTTGATCACTTTGTCGCGGCCGATCCCGTCCATCTCCGCGGGAAGAGTCCCATCGATCCCAACGATTTGCACTGGACGCCGTTGAGCGTTGCGGGATTCTTGAAGGACGGCATACCCCGTCATGACGGACGCGACGAACCGCGGAGTTGCCGCGACGATCGTCCACGACTGCGTACGAAGCCAGATGCCAGTTGATCGGGAGAAGCACGTCGCCCCCGACGGGGAGTCGCCTCTGGAAGGAGTCGCTCGCTGTGCGTGAGAGCGCCGACTCAGCCGAAGGTCGCAACCGCCCAGCCGGTCGCATCGTCGCTGGGCTGGCTCAGCGGGGAGGCGAAGCCCGCGCGATGTGATGTCCCACAGAAGTGCCGGAGCGGACGGTAAGTCGATCACACCCCCTACAGAGGCGTAGGAGACACAGGCGCAGCACTTTTCGGACGAACTTTCCGCACCAGCGAGCGGGGTGAGGTGTGCCTGACGCTTCGCGACAGCTTGGGTGGGGATTCAGACCACAGACCCGCGCCGTCGCAGTCGATGATCAAGCACGGCCGACCCCCCACCAGCCATCGTGGAGGATCTCCTCGGGGCCGGGCCGTTCCAACGGGGTTTTGCCGCCGGCAACGACGGCAGCAGGTGTGTCATGGCGCTGTGACGGACGAAGGTGACCACGAGGCAGGCGAGGCCACCCCAGAACGCCAACATCATCAGGCCCATGAACAGCCAGCCCCCACGGGCCAGCGTGTCAGGCCAGCAACCACTTACACCTTGGTCTCCATCGGTGAACGCAAGAAGGTGACCTGGTCGGGTCAATGTTGCGGACCGATGTGGAGGTGTCATGGCCAAGCGTGGACAGGGTGAGCATGGACGTCGATTGAGCGACGCGGAACGCCTCGAGTTGTTCGATCGGATCGCCGCCGGCGAGACCCAGGAGGAAGTCGCCGCCGCGTTGGGTTGCGATCCCCGCACAGTGATCCGCTGGGTTCATTCCCGGGGCGGGCTCCGACCCTATGAACGCACACGGTCGGCGTTGCGTCTCTCGTTGGTGGAGCGTGAGGAGATCAGTCTCGGAATCTCCCGAGGCGACACCGCAACACTCATCGCTGTTGGCTTGGGTCGGTCAGTGTCAACGATCACCCGTGAGATCAAGGCCAATGGCGGTCGAACGGTGTATCGGGCGGCAGCTGCCGACAGTCGAGCGTTGCGTCACGCCAGGCGCCCCAAGCAAGCCAAGCTCGCAACCTGCCATCGCCTACGCGTCGAGGTCGAGGTTCAGCTCGCGTTGCGATGGTCACCACAGCAGATCTCAGCGAGGCTGACCGTCGACTTCCCCGACGACGTGGAGATGCGCGTGTCGCACGAAACGATCTATCAGTCCTTGTTCATCCAAGCACGTGGTGCTCTGCGTCGTGAACTGGTCGACAGTCTCCGCGGCGGTCGCGGTCATCGTCGACCGCACGGCTCAACGCGCGGTGGTGGTCTACGCGACATGGTGTCGATCGCGGAGCGACCCGCCGAGATCGAGGACCGCGCGATCCCCGGCCATTGGGAAGGTGACCTCATCATCGGCAAAGCCGGACGATCAGCGATCGCCACGCTGGTCGAGCGGCAATCCCGGTTCACGATGCTGCTCAAGATCGCCGATGGTCGCACCGCTGAATCGGTTCGAGACGCGTTGACCCTCAACGCGGTCAGGCTTCCAGCGGCGTTGTTTCGGACGTTGACATGGGACCAGGGCAAGGAGATGGCAGGCCACGTCCAGTTCAGCGTCGACACCGGTATCGCCGTCTACTTCTGTGATCCATCGAGCCCGTGGCAACGCGGCACGAACGAGAACACCAACGGTCTCCTACGTCAGTACTTCCCCAAAGGCACCGACCTCACGACATTCACTCAGGATGACCTCGACGCCGTCGCCGACGAACTCAACGGAAGACCTCGACAAACCCTCGGCTGGATGAAACCATCCGAAGCATTCGACCAACTCCTTGCGATGACCGCATGAGACCGAGCACCGTCTTCCCGACACTCCCAGCCTCACCGATGAGTTCGACACCGCGACGGCCGCCATGACCAGCAATCAGCAGATCCCGAAGCCCGCAGTCGGTGGCACCATCACCGCGATGGCCAAGATGACCGGCCACGCTACGACCGCGCTCCACAACACCGGCCGAGGATCGATTAAAGACACTGGTGTACCGCGCCACCCTTCGCCCTCATGATCGTCATCTCCCAGCTCTTCGGGTTCCTCCCGAAGAGTCGCCGCGGAATGCCGACAATGCTCACCAGGGCGGCCGCACTCTCAGCCGCCGTCGCAGTGATCCTCACCATATGGTGACCGCCTACGGCGAGAACGATGACTGGTCGGCGGTCCCCCGATGACTAGGCACCCAAGCCACGACGAGCGGGTCCGGCGTGCGCTGCGCCGGACCCGCTCGTCGACAACGTCAGGCAAACACCCTGATCTCCACGGCGCCGACGTTGCCGCCAGTTGAGGAGCTGACGTCGAAGCGGATCGTTCGACCAGTCGCAGCCAGGGCCTGTGGGCGGGGCTCGGCAAGCGTCGCCGCCTCGAACGGCCCCTGGGGAGGGCCGTCATCGATCGACACGGTGTAGGTGGTGGTGATGGCCGTACCGTCAGCCATGGATCGGGTCACGAACTCGACGCCGGCGGTGGAGGTCGGTTCACCGAGGTCGATGGTGATCGAGCCATTGTCGCCATCGCCTCGAGTCGCCCACTCGGTCTGGGTGTCGTTGTCAATTGCATTTGACGCGCCAATGGCCGAAGAGAACTCGGAGCTGACCGCAGTGATCTTGGCCTTGGGCGCGATGTTGTTGCCCATGGACACCGCAGCTGTCGTGGTCGGATTGGATGGCGCGTCGACGCGGAACGATGCCACCTTCGATCGGTACAACTGACCCGACGCCGTGGTGCCCTGGATGATGTATCGATAGTTCACGCCGGGCTTCACGTCGGGAAGCGAGACATCGTGTTGGACGATGCCGGTGCCGTTCATGGACAGGCTGTTGTTGAACCGACCGAACGAGTCGGCTTCACCCCACACGATGGCGCAGATCATCGGCTCGCTCGTCGTCACCCGCAACACACCCTTCGACGGATCGTTGGGATCAGCTTCGAACACGATGTCGCTGGCGCGCACGTCGTCGAAGTCCCGGACGCTCGGGCCATCGCTGCTTCCCCCACACGACGCGAGGACACCGACGAACGTCAACACCACGAGCCAGACACGTACCGATGCGCGCATCACCGCACGCTATTGCAGTCGGTCGTGGTGACGGATGCGATTGGGTACCTCATCAGTAGGTCACGCCGTACACCTGAGCGATGGCCCCCTTGAGTGAATCGCCCACCAGCGCACCTCGGGCCACGTCGATGAGCTTGCCATCAGCGTCGTAGAACGCCGTCATGGGCATGCCGCCGGTCCCGCCCAAACTGCGGTACAAGCCGTTGTCGAGCGAGCCGCCGATGTCCTTGGCCACCGGGAAGTCGAACAGATGGTGACGGTTGGCCATGGACTGCCAGTTGCCTGTCTCGTTGGAGTTCACGAAGACGAAGTTGACCTTGCCCTTCAACGCAGTCGCCGCGGCATGGAAGGTTGGCAGTTCGGCCTCGCACTGGTCGCACCACGACGCGAACATGTTCACGATGGTCGGCTTGCCGACCGTGGACGCCAACGTCACTCGTCCGCTCTCGCCCAACCGCGGCAGGTCGAACGACTCGGCTGCGGTCACTCCTGTGCCGCCGCCTCCGCCCAGGTTCGCGGCGGCGATCACCACACCGACGATCAGCGCCGCAGCTGCGATCGTGACGCCCCACGCCCGGCGTCGTTGGGAACGCTTGCGTTCCGCGGCTCGTATCGCTGATGCCCGCTGTGGTGGCGTGGCACGGGCTTTGGGCGCGGTCGTTGCCGAGGTGCCCTTGCGTGTGACCATGGTGCTGTCCCCTATCCGAGTTCGACGAGTCGTTCGAGGCCGACGGAGCGAAGTGCGTCCTGGATCACCGTCGTGACCCAGATCAGCCGGTTCAAGATGAGCAGCGCTCCGAAGAACGTCAGCGACACCGCTGAGGTCACCGTGACCGCGGCGGCGTGACGTTTCATGAAGCCGAGCGCGCCGGCGACACGATGGAAGGCCACTCCGGAGAGCAGGAACGGGATGCCCAAGCCGAGCGAGTACGTGGCCAGCAGGGTCCCACCGGCCCACGGTCGTTGCTGCGATGCCGAGATGGTCAGAATGGACCCGAGCACCGGGCCGATGCACGGGGTCCAACCGAACCCGAAGGCCACTCCCGCCGCCGCCGGGGCGAACGCGCCGAATCGGCCGAGCTCGGGATGGAAGCGCAGTTCGCGATACATCCACGGCGCTTTGACGATGAGCGATCCGATGAGGAAGAGTCCCATCGCCATGACCATCGCCCCCGATGCGCGGGTGAGCACGATCTGGTTGTCGAACAGCGCACGACCGACCGTCGTGGCCGACAGCCCGAGCAAGATGAACACCAGCGAGAAGCCAGCAACGAACATGCCGGTGGTGCTGGCCACCCGCCGGGTGTTGCCGCGCTTCGCCGACGTCAGATCGCCGACCGAGACACCGCTCACGATCGACAGGTAGGCCGGCAGAAGTGGGAGGACGCACGGCGAAAGGAACGACACGACCCCGCCGCCGAACGCGATGGCGTACGCCGCGGGGTCGACGGATTCGATCGCCATGGACAGGGAACCCGCTCAGTGGCGCCGATCCTTCCCGCAGCGTGCGACTGAGTGCACCGACGGTCGGCCGTTTCGGATGGTCAGTCGCGCCGATCGGCCAGCAGCACCCGCAGCCGCATGCGGCCGCGATGCAGCCGGGTCTTGAGCGCGGGCTCGGGGATGTCGAGCATCTGCGCCGCCTCCGTCGTCGAGAAGCCTTCGATGTCGCGCAGCACGACCGCAGCCCGCTGATCGGCCGGAAGCCTCGACAGCGCGGCACGCACGGCAGCAACACGCTCCGCGGTGGCGCCACCGGCTGCGTCTCCAGAGTCGATGACGAGGGCCGGATCACCGACGGCATCGTCGAGGTTCACCAATCGATGTGATCGCTTCCGGGTCCGCATCAACGCGGCGTTGGTGGCGATGCGATACAGCCACGTCGACACCGCGGCGTCACCGCGGAACGAGTCGAGATTTCTCCACACCTGGACGAAGGCGTCTTGAGTCGCTTCGGCTACATCACGCGGATCGTCGAGGATCCGGCCGATGACCGACGCCACGCGGGGCTCATGGCTCTGCACGAACGTGGCGAACGCCTCGATGTCCCCACGTGTTGCTCGCGCCAACAACTCCACAGAGATATCTGAATCCTCTGCGCTGGTCATGGCATCGAAGTGGTCATGACTCCGTGGTCCATGATCCGCAACGGTAGCTGTCGCTCCACGCGAAAGCGCATGAGTGATCATCTCGATGGTGAACTCGCAGCCAAGGACGAAGCTCGCTTCGGTCGTCACCTGGCCGGTTGTCGCCGTTGCACTCGGGTGCTGGCCGCGCTTCGATCCACAGTGGATGAGCTCAAGGCGCTACGGCGTCAGTCGCCTCCGGACGGACCGACCGTTGTCAATGAGGTCATAGCTCACATCACCGGCAATGGCGGACTCAGCGATGGAGGTCGGGCATGAGCCGCGGCCTCTCGACGCGATCGGTCATCGCTGCTGCCGTGGCCATCGTCGGCATCGGTGCGGCGACGCTGGCCCTCACGAACGGTTCCTCGCCAGCCAAGGACGCCGGGAGCGATGAGTGGACGACGATCTCGGCGGCCGCCAAGGGGCAAAGCGTGAAGCTGTGGATGTGGGGCGGTGAGGACGCGCTCAATCGCTACATCGATGATGACGTGGTTCCTGCCGCCGCGGCACAAGGCGTGAATCTCGAGCGGGTACCGATCGATGACACCGCTACGGCCATCTCCCGCATCGTCGCCGAGCGCGATGCCGGCAAGAACGATGGCGGCGCAGTGGATCTGTTGTGGGTGAACGGCAAGAACTTCGAGCAGGGCAAGGCCGCAGGACTGTGGCTGACGAACTGGTCGACCCGACTCCCGAACAACATCTTCCTGAACCCCGACGACACCACGCTCACGAGCGATTTCGGGGTTCCGACCGATGGTCAGGAGGCACCGTGGAGCCGAGCAGCGTTCGTGTTCGCCTACGACAGCGCGAAGGTCGACGCTCCGCCACAGGACTTCACCGAGTTGGCGCAGTACGTGCGAACTCATCCCGGCCGGGTCACCTACCCAGCGCCGCCCGACTTCACCGGCTCGGCGTTCGTTCGCCAAGCGGTGCAAGCCCTAGGTGAGGAGCAGGCGTTTGCCATGCTCAGCGACATCCGGCCCTTCTTGTGGCAGAACGGGGACACGTACCCCAAGGACGAGGCCGAGCTCGAGCGGCTGTTCAGCAGCGGCGAGGTGGATCTGGCCATGAGCTACAACCCGAACTTCGTCGACACCGCCGTCAGCATCGGCAGCTTCCCCGACACGGTGCGGCCCTACGTGATGTCCCCCGGAACCCTGCAGAACGTGAGCTTCCTGGCCATACCGTCCAACGCGTCGAGCCCCGAAGGCGC
>JBFWVD010000036.1:0-28266 GCA_050246915.1 Acidimicrobiia bacterium
GGGCCTTCTACGAGGCGTTCGAGCGTCGCGACTTCGATGCGATGAGCGACGCATGGGAACACAGCGACGCGGTCGTGTGCACCCATCCGGGATGGCGCCCGTTGCACGGATGGGCCCAGGTGGCCGGTAGTTGGATCGCGCTGTTGACCAACTCGCAGCAGTTGCAGTTCATCGTCACCGGCGAGGAGGTCATCTGCGGCGCCGACATGGCCGTCGTGACCTGTGAGGAGAACCTGCTCGACGGGGCGGCCACGGGCACCGTGGCCGCGGTCAATGTGTTCCGTCGCGACGAGGCGGGACGTTGGCTGTTGGTGTCGCATCACGGCGGAGCGGTCGCGGGCTGAGCCGCTCGAGCCGCACACGCTTCGTTGGGACTCAGCCGTCGTCACCGTCTTCGATGTCGGGTGGGAGGGTCGTCCTGGGGTCGGCGGCCACGCTCGTGGTCGGGACCTCGGCTCCTGGAGCCACGCCGATGACGGTGGTGTCGGTGACCGCCTCGGCATCGGTTGGCGCGGCCTCGGGCAGTGTTCGGGCGGTGAGCACCGGTCCCTCGCCGTCGCACGCTGGATTGGTCCGGTTGGGGTCGCCGTACCCGGCGGCGTCACCGTCAGCGAGCACGCCGCCAGCAGCTGAGATCGTGAAGCTCCCTCGACCGGTGGACGTGGCGAAGCGGAACAGCGTGCCGGCGACGACGTCGGGAGGTGAGAGCACCGGTGTGGGCCGCTGCGGTAGCGCTGAGGGATCGAGGCAACGGCTGATCCACTCCGCACGACGAAGGCTGGGGAACGGGTTGATCCCCACTCCGTCCGGTCCGGTGATCTCGAAATGCAGATGGGGCACCGAGTGCTCAGCGTTTCCGGAGTTGCCCATCCATGCGATGACCTGCCCGGCGCGGACCGGTGCGCCGACCGTGATCGCGCTGGGCATGTGCCAGCGGGCGAGCAACGCCTCGTCGGCCGCAGAGTCGCTGAGCTCGATGTCGCCAGGGGGGTCGTTGTTGACGTGGAGGTACATGTAGGTCCAACCGTCGGCATCGGTGATCGTGACGCCGATGCCATGGGTGCCCTTGTCGTCGTGGATCGCCGTGACGACGCCGTCCACGGCGGCGAGCAGCGGCTGCATCTTCACGCCGATGAGATCGTTGCCCTGATGGAGGCGGCTGCACTCGTCGCGGCAGTCGCCGTAGTCATCGGAGTAGGTGACCGGGCCGAGCACCGGGAAGGCGATCGGGCGCACGATCGGCTCTTGCGGATCCGTCGTCGTGTCCGACCAGGCGGCGCTCGACAACGTGAGTGCTCCCATGAGCGCGTCCGCGGCCGCAACACCGATCGTCACGGTCATCCGGACTCGGTTGGGGCCCCGGTCTCGGGGGAGATGATCGTGACGGGGGGCAAGCGACGGCATGATTCCTGCGGTTTCGGGCGCACGACCGGCCGAGGACCGGACCGTAGGGGTCAATCCGCCCAGGCTAAGGACGGCGCGCGCTCTGGGCAGGGGTGGCGACCCCTCATGGTCGTCAGGTCTGCTGACGGGTGACTGTCAGGTCGCCGGCGACACACCGTCGACCGGGTCGCACATCTGTCGAGCCGATGGGCCCGTGCTCGAGTCGTGATGAATACTGTGACCTGGGGTGATGTCGCTTTCCGGGATCGTCGTGGCTGAACGGCCCGGGGGGTATGGGACGTTCGGCCCCGACGCCACCATCGGATTTCTCTGCCGGTTCGGGAACCAGACCGTCGACCATGACGACCATGGAATCCTCCGAAAGAAGCGCGGTCGGCCTACTGGCCCTTGCGATATCCGTCCTCGCCCTGATCCTCGCCGGAATCGGCGTCGCCGTGGCCAACAACGACAGCGGCGGATCCGGTGGCAGCGGCTCGAGCGGATCCGCCTCCGCGGCCCCTCCGTCGGAGATCACCTTGAAGGAGTTCTCCATCGGCGGCACCATGCAGGTGTCCACCGGCGGCAAGCTCCGCGTCACCAACGCCGGCTCGATGGAGCACAACCTCGCCATCAAGGGCACGAGCCTCACGACCCCCAACCTCGCCCCGTCCGGTGAGGCGGCGTTGCTGGACGTGTCGAGCCTCATTCCAGGCGCGTACGACGTGTACTGCACCATCCCGGGCCACGAGGCCTCTGGCATGAAGGCCCAACTCGTAGTGGGTCCCGCACCCGATTCCTCGGCCACGGCGACCACGTTGAACGATGGCAGTCAGCCGGTGCTCGACCCGGAGAAGATGGACCTCCTCATGGAGCAGGTCGCTCTGAGCTTCCCGGCCAAGACCAAGGGCATCGGTGGCGACGACGCGCCGCTCGAGCCCAAGATCCTCGCTGATGGGACCAAGGAGTTCACCCTCACCGCTGAGATCGTCGACTGGGAAGTCGAGCCGGGCAAGATCGTGAAGGCCTGGACGTACAACGGTGTGGTGCCCGGCCCGACGATCCGCGCAGACGTCGGCGACAAGATCCGCGTGGTGCTCATCAACAAGCTGCCCGAATCGACCTCGTTACACCTCCACGGAATCCGGGTCCCCAACAAGTTCGACGGCGTGGATCCCTTCACCCAGCCGGCGCAGAAGCCAGGCACGTCCTTCGTCTACGAGTGGACCGCATTGGAGCCGGCTGTCGGTATGTACCACAGCCATCACGACGCACAGATCCAGATCCCCAACGGCATGGCCGGTGCGTTCATCATCGGTGACTACACCAAGATGATCCCGTCATCGCTCGGCAAGGTGAACATCACCCAAGAGGTGACCATGGTGCTCAACGACGCCGGCACCATCGGCCTCAGCCTGAACGGCAAGAGCTTCCCGGCCACCAAGCCGTACACGCTCAAGGTGGGTGAGTCGATGTTGGTCCACTACTACAACGAGGGCCTCACCGGACACCCGATGCACCTCCACCAGCCCAAGGGGTACGTGGTGGCCAAGGACGGTGTTCCACTCGAGGTCGCGCAACCGCAGGACACCATCTTCATCACCCCGGGTGAGCGGTACTCGGTGCTCTACACCGCCACCGACCCCGGTGTTTGGGCCTGGCACTGTCACATCCTGAACCACGCCGAGACGCCCGAAGGCATGCGCTACATGGTGACCGCCATGATCGTCACCCAGTGAGGCAACCGGTGTTCATCAGCATCGGGGGAACTCCGAGCTGACAACGACGATGACCCGCCCCGGGAAACCGGAGGCGGGTCATCGTCGTTTTGCCGCGCGTATCGAGCAGTCGTTGTCCGGGTGTCAACCTGACTTGCGTGAGTTGCGAGAGCGCTCGACTCGCTCGCTCAGTTCTGATGGCCGCGGTCGCGCTCCATGCGCAACTTCGTGGCGAACACCGCAGCCTCGGTGCGGCGCTGCATGCCGAGCTTGGTCAGCAGGTTGGACACGTAGTTCTTCACGGTCTTCTCGGCCAGGTACAGCTGCTCGCCGATCTGCCGGTTGGTCTTTCCCTCGGCGATGAGGTCGAGGATCTTGCGCTCCTGGTCGGTGAGCCGGCCGAGACGTTCGTCCTCGGGCTCCGGTGCGCGAAGGCGATCGAACACTGCGGCGGTCATGTGGGGATCGAGCAGCGACCCGCCAGACGCCACGGTGCGCACCGCGTTGACGAGATCGTTGCCGCGGATCTGCTTGAGGACGTACCCGGCGGCGCCGGCGATGATCGCATCGACCATGGCTTCGTCATCGGTGAACGACGTGAGCATCAAACAGGCGATCGACGGCTGTTTGGATCGGATGTCGCGGCACACCTCGACGCCGTTGCCGTCGGGCAGACGCACGTCGAGGACCGCCACATCGGGCTTGAGCGCGGGGATGCGCGCCAGTGCGTCGGCGGCAGTCGATGCTTCGCCGATGACGACGATGTCGCCGTCGGCGGTGAGGAGGTCCCGCACTCCGCGCCGGACGACCTCGTGGTCGTCGAGCAGGAACACGGTGATGGCACGATCGGGCATGGCACGCTCCAAGAACGAACGGTCAGGGGCCAGTATCACACGCGGGTCGCCGTGCCACCGTGAACGAGTGGACAGGTGCCCAGGTCAACGGCAGTGGCAAACGCACCAACTCCGTCGTCAGGCGAGCAGTTGGTGCAGTTCGGGCTGGCTCGGCAGGGCCCCGGTGACCGTGATGTCGATCTGGGCGGCGTCGGGGTCGAAGACCCGCACGGCCCGCGCCGCTCGGTCGGCGATCGCCGATTGATAGCGCGCCGCTGCGTCGCTGGGTACCTGCACCTCGACCAGCAGCCGACGGCCGTGACGATGCACGAGGGCGACGACCTGCTCGCCGGGGATGAGGGCCAGCTGGGGCATGGCCCACAGGGACCGTCGGATCGCAGTCTCGTGACCGCTCTGGCGGCCGTTTGCCACCGCTTCACACGCCCCGGCGATGTCGGCCGAAGCGATCCTCACGGCCAACGTCCCGAGCGGGGTGACCGGTGCTTCGGTCACCACGGCCACCGGCACCCGACGGCGCAGGGCGCACAACAGGCCATGTTCCTGGGCGGTGAGATCGGGCTCGGACTCCCGCACGGCAACGGCCACGTCGAGCGCGCCCGCGTCGAGCGGGCACGTCTGCTGGGTCGCCAGACCGACGCACAGGCCCCCGTGGCCGCCTTCGTGGCAACGCACGACCTCGTGGCCAGCCCCCGTGAGTTGGCGAGCCACTGCAGCACCGGCACCGGGTACGTCTTCGGTGACCATGATGCGCATGGCTGTCCTCCTCTCTGGCGTGCTCCCTGGCACCGAACGGCCCCAGCGCTGGTGTGTCCACAAGCGTTCTGGTGAGGATGACCGGCCGAGGCGGTGACCAGGCAGGGTAGGCAGTCCCCATGGCCCGGGACTTTCGGCCCGCACCGCTGCGATCAGGCCGCAGCAATCAGCACCGCTGCGATCAGGCCGCAGCAATCAGCACCGCTGCGATCAGGCCGCAGCAATCATCGCGGTACCGACCAGATGACCTGGGTGCCGGTGGACTTTCCCGAGGAGATGGTGCAGTGGCCACCGAGTCGCAGGGCTCGCGTGCGCAGGTTCACCAGACCTCGGCCGGCCGGCGCACCTTCGGCGATCCCGACGCCATCGTCAGCAACCACCATCGTGACCTCCGAGTCGATGGTGACGACGATGGAGACCGACTTGGCCTGAGCGTGCTTGACCGCGTTGGTGAGCGCCTCGCGCAGCGATGGGAGCAGCTCGCGCCGGATCCGATCGGGGACCGGGACTTCGAGGCCGGTGAGCTCGACGGTGGGAGCGGTGGCCATCGATCCGGTGGCTTCGTCGATGAGCACCTTGAGCTCGCTCTCGAGGTCGGTGTTGTGACCCTCACGATTGAGGCGGAAGATGGCGCTTCGGAGATCCCGGATGGTGGCGTCGAGATCGTCGACGACCCGCAGGACCCGCTCGTGGAGCTTGTCGGTCGGGAGGTCGATGGCTGATTGCAGCGTGAGCCCGGCCGCGAAGATGCGTTGGATGACGGTGTCGTGCAGATCTTGCGCGATCCGGGTCCGTTCCTCGGCCACCACGAGCGATTCGTGGGCGGCGCGTAGATCGGCCTCTGCCTCGGTTCGCTCGGTCACGTCGCGGACCGACGCGATCACGACGCGCCCGTCGGGCGTGAGCGGGCTGAGGCTCACCTCCACCGGGAACGATGTGCCGTCGACCCGAGATGCGAGCAGCTGGAGTCCGACTCCCATGGAGCGATCATGAGGATGTTCTTGGAAGGCGTTGCGATGGCGCACGTGCTGGGCCCGCACTGCCTCGGGCACGAGCCGCTCGACCGGCGACCCGAGGAGATCGCTGCGAGCGCACCCGACCATCTCGGCGATGCGACGGTTCGCGTAGACGATGATGCCCGAGCCATCGACGAGGATCGTGCCGTCGGGCGCCGCGTCCAAGATGGCCGTGACGTCGAGACCCGATGTGGTGATCTGGTCCATCACGTGACCTCCCTGCCGTCAGGCTACGCCGAGCGGCGCGCCGGAGCGCTATGCGCTCACAGAGCGATGCCCAGCTGCTCTGCGGCGTAGGTGCGCAGCCGCTTGTAGTCCACCTTCGCATTGGGGGCGCGGCCGATCGTGCCGATGGCCACGACCTGGCGCGGTGCTTTGAAGTGGGCGATGTGGGTCTTGACGTGATCGCGCAGGGCGGCCGCATCGAGTGTCGCGCCGGGCATGAGCTCGACGACGGCGGTGACGCTTTCGCCGAAGCGATCGTCGGGTACCCCGACGACGACCGCATCGTGAACGGTGTCGTGCAGCTTCAGCACCTCTTCGACCTCCTCGGGGAAGACCTTCTCGCCGCCGGTGTTGATGCACTGGCTGCCGCGTCCCAACAACACGATGGACCCGTCGGCCTCGACCGTGGCGAAGTCGCCGGGAAGCGCGTAGCGCACGCCATCGAAGACCGGGAACGTCTGCGCCGACTTGGCCGGGTCCTTGTAGTAGCCGATCGGGGTCAACGCCCGGATGCCGACGCGACCGATCTCGCCCGAACCCGCCTCGACCAGCCGGCCGTCATCGGTGATGACAACAGCATGATCTCCCAGGGCGAAGGATGCGGTCTTGGTGCTTCCCTGCGCGGTGGTCATCGTCGAGGCCATGCCCACCGCCTCGGATGAACCGAGCGAGTCGAACAGCACCATGGCGGGGTTGTGACGCAACAACGCTTGCTTGACCCCTTCGCTCCACATGACGCCGGACGACAACATCATCAGCACCGATGACAGGTCGTAGGTGCCGTCGCCGTGATGGGCGTCCAACTCGGCGAGGACCGGCTTGGTCATCGTGTCACCGATGATCACCACCACGTTGACCCGGTGTGTCGTGATGAGACGACACACATCGGCCGCGTCGAGCGAGCGACGATCGCTCAGTACGACGTGTGCGCCGCTCGACATCTGTGTGAGCGACATGAGCTGACCGGTGCCATGCATGAGCGGCGGCACCACGAGCATGGTCGGGCCCACCCCCGTTTCGAGCAGTCGTGCTCGCATGCCGGCCATGTCGTCGGGAAGCATCGACAACGCCGAGTTCATCGACGCGCGGATGATGGTGTCCTGCTCCCACATGGTTCCCTTCGGCATCCCGGTGGTGCCGCCGGTGTAGAGGAACCACAGATCGCGACCGCTCCGACCGCTGGGATGGCGCACGGGTCGCATCGCGTCATCGATCACTCGTGACGCCAGCGATTCATATGGCACTGCCCACGGTGGGCAGGTGCCGGACCCATCATCGACCCACAGCCACGTGCGCACACCTGGGAGCCGATCGCGGATGCGCTCGACGTTGTCGCAGAAGCATCCGTGGAACACCACGGCGACGGCGTCACAGTTGTCCCACAGATACAGCAACTCGTCGTCGCTGTAGCGATAGTTGGTGTTGACCGGTGCCAGGGATGCCTTGAAGCAGGCGAACACGGACTCGAGATACTCCGGGCAGTTGTGCAGGTACTGCGCGACCTTGTCCTGGTGCCCGGCGCCGCGCTCGAGCAGCGCATGGGCGAGCGCGTCAGCGCGAGCGTCGAGCTGATGCCAGGTGATCGTGCGATCGCCTTGGGTGATGGCCGGTGCGTCGGGCTGCACCTGGGCGACGAGCTCCCAGAAGTCGGCGAAGTTCCATTCGGTCATCGATGTTCCCCCTGCGATCGGCGCGCCGTGCTCAGCTCAGCTCAGCTCAGCCCCAGCCGCTCGAGCGCGATCGCAGTATGCCTCTTGTAGTCGACCTTGGCATTGGGCGCCCGGCCGATGGTGTCCACCTGCAGCACCCGCTTCGGTGCTTTGAAACCGGCCAAGTGGGCCTTGACGTGGGCGATGATGGCCGCCTCGTCGAGTGCTGCTCCTGGTTCGAGTTCCACGTTCGCGGTGATGGCCTGACCGAACCGATCGTCGGGCACGCCCACCACCACGCAGTCGTGCACGCTGGGGTGGGTCTTGATGACCTCTTCCACCTCTTCGGGGTACACCTTCTCGCCGCCAGTGTTGATGACCTGGCTACCGCGGCCGAGCAACGTGATGGACCCATCGGCCTCGACCGTCGCCCAGTCGCCCACCACCGACCAGCGATGACCCTCGTAGACGACGAAGGTGCCGGCCGACTTCTCGGGATCTTTGTAGTAGCCCATCGGGATACGGCCGCCGTTGGCGATCCGACCCCGTTCGCCGGACCCTGGCATCACCTCTCGCCCGTCCTCGGTGAGGACCTTGGTGGTGGGCCCGAGCCGGAACTTGGCCACTGCTGAGGTGTTGCCGGCGGTGGACACCGCCGAACCCGTGCCGACCGCCTCGGTGGAGCCGAGGGTGTCGACCAGCATCACCTTGGGGTTGTGGCGCAGCAGACCTTCCTTGCTCGACATCGACCACATGACGCCCGAAGACATGATGACCCGCAACGCCGAGAGATCCCATCGCTGCGGCTCGGCGTCGAGCGCGCTCAGCATGGGCTTGCACATGGCGTCGCCGATGATGCAGAGCGAGCTGACGCGTTCTCGCTGGACGAGGTCGAGCACCTCGATCGGATCGAACGATCGTCCCTCGGCCAGCACGATGCTGCCGCCGATGTCGAGGATGGAGAAGCTGTTGTTGGAGCCGGTGCCGTGCATCAGTGGCGCCATGGGCAGGCTGATGATCCGTGGGTTCAGCTTGGCCTGTACCGCCTCGACGCTGAAGCGCTCGGGGTAGCGCTTCGAGGACGCGGCATCGATGGCCATGATCACGTCGTCCTGTCGCCACATGGTGCCCTTGGGCATCCCGGTGGTGCCACCGGTGTAGACGATGAGCAGATCGTCACCGTTGCGGCCCCAGGGGCCCGCAACGCGGGTTGACGTCGATCGCTCGGCAATTTGGGTTGACGCGTCCGGAGATGACTGGAGCGAGTTGGCTGCATCCTCGTAGTGCACCGCCCATGCCGGGCACGCATGAGAGCCGTCGTCGACCCACAGCCATGTCTTCACCTTGGTGAGGCGTTCACGGATGCGATCGATGGTGGGGACGAAGGTGGCGTGGAAGACCACGGCCACGGCATCGGCGTTGTCCCACAGGTAGAGCAGCTCGTCATCGGTGTAGCGGTAGTTGGTGTTGACCGGCACCAACCCGGCCTTGAAGCAGGCGAACAGCGACTCGAGGTACTCGGGGCAGTTGTAGAGGTACTGGGCGACCTTGTCCTGGTGGACGGCGCCGGCTGCGAGCAGCGTGGATGCCACGCCGTCGGCCCGCTGGTCGAACTGGCTCCAGGTGTAGCGGCGCTGACCCTGGCTGACTGCGGGAGCATCCGGCTGGAGGTCGGCGATGGTCTCCCAGAGGGTGGCGAAGTTCCAGTCGCCGGCGGGGGTGGTCATGGGGGCGGACGATAGAGCCTTCAGCCTCGGGCCATGTAGACCAGCACTGCCCGCACCCGACGGTTGATGTCAGGTGCGTCGTCGAGGCGCAGCTTCACGAAGACGTTCGAGACGTGCTTCTCGACAGCGCGCTCGGACAGCTTCAGCTGTGAGGAGATGCCGGCGTTGCTGGCGCCGGTGGCGATCAGTTCCAGCACTTCGCGCTCGCGGATCGTCAGCGTCGAGACGGGGTCGTCGGCAGGGCGTCGTGCCCGCAACATCTGATCGACCACCTCCGGTGTGATCACCGAACCCCCGGCCGCCACCGCTCGAACTGCTCGAACCAACTCCCCGGCGTCGGCCACACGGTCCTTGAGCAGATATGCCCGGCCCGAGGAGCCCGCCTCCAACAGCGCGATCGCGTAGGAGGGGTTCGCATACTGGGAGAGCACCACGATGCCGAGCTCGGGGCGCTCGTTGCCCAGCACCGTGGCGGCGCGGATTCCCTCGTCGGTGGACGTGGGCGGCATGCGGATGTCGGTGATGACCACGTCCGGTCGCAACGAACGGGCGCGCTCCAGCAGCTCGTCGAGATCGCCTGCAGTACCGACGACCTCGACGCTCGGATCGGACTCGAGCAGCCGTGCCAACCCGGCGCGCAGAAGAGCGTTGTCCTCGGCGAGCACCACGCGCGTCGTACTCGAGCTGCCGGCTTCGCTCGTGTGCAGTTCGCTCGCGTCAGGAGGCATCGTCCCCCGAGCGTAGGGACGCCGGCGTGAGCGTGAAAGGTGGGCACCCCGCGGTGATGGTGCGGTAAACCGCACCGCATCGCCGTGGCAGCCCCATGTCGCTCGTCGGTGCCGAGGTCGACGATGCATCCATGCATCGACGATCCCCACTTTCCCGTGTCCTGACCGCCGTGATCTGCGTTCCCCTCACTGCCCTGGCAGTGGGGTGTGGTGACGACGCGAACTCCACGTCGGCCTCGGACGCGTCCACCGCAGCGTCGGCGTCGCCAGCCGCGACGACCTCCGCCGCAACGACGGCTGCTTCGTCGGGCGCCGCGAGCGGTGTCCAGGCGTTCTGCGAGGCCTGGGCCGAACTCGACATGCTGGACACGCCAGGCGGCCCGACCGATTCGTCACCGGAAGATCTGAAGGCGTTCGCGGCTCAGGTGGCCCCGTTCGTGGAGACGAGCAAGGCCAATGCGCCAGCATCGTTGGCCGGTCCCATGGACGTCATGACCGATGTGGTGGCCAAGCTGGGTGAGGGTGACGGCTCGGTGTTCGAGACGCCCGAGTTCACTGCGGCAAACGAAGCAATCGAAGCGTCGCTGCGCACCGATTGCGGATTCCCGGCGATCGATGTGTCGGCGAAGGAGTACGCGTTCACCATGCCGGCGTCCGTCCCGGCCGGACCGGTGAGCGTGCGCTTGACGAACACGGGCAACGAGCCCCACGTGTTGTTGTTCGTGAAGAAGCCCACTGATGGCAGTGGTGACGATCCGTTGGAGTTCGTCGGCCGTTACCTCGAGGGAGTGTTCTCGGGAGACCCAGCGCAGATGGAGAAGTACGCCAGCGTGAACGTGTCCGGTGGAGGGCCCTTCGCCGCTCCAGGAGCCGTCGGTACCAAGGTCACCGATTTCACCCCCGGTGACTACTACTACTTCTGCCCCATCCCGGTGGGCGGAGTGGATGGGGCGCCACCGCACTTCACTCAGGGCATGCTCGGTCAGTTCACCGTGAAGTGAGCGCTTCGTGGGAGGCTGACGGAGCCGTGACAGCCGTGATCCTCGCCCGTGGGTTGCGACGTTCCTTCGACGTCGACGCCGCGCCCGTCCGTGCTGTGCGCGGTCTCGATCTCACCGTGGCGAGCGGCGAGTTCGTGGCCGTGCGCGGTCCGTCGGGATGTGGGAAGTCGACGCTGCTCAACCTCATCGCCGGACTCGACCGGCCCGATGAGGGGTCGATCATGCTGGCCGGCGAGGAGATCACCGGCTTGTCCGAACGAGATCTCGCCGCCGCTCGCCGCCGTCATGTGGGGATGGTGTTCCAGTTCTTCCATCTGCTCGACGGGATGAGCGCACTGGAGAACGTGATGATGGCGACGATGATCGCCGGTGCCAAGCGCTCTCGGGCCGAGCTTCGGGCTCGTGCGATGCTCGATCTGCTGAGCATCGCTGACAAGGCCGACCAGCTGCCCGGTCGGCTGTCGGGCGGGCAGCGTCAACGGTTGGCGATCGCTCGCGCCTTGGCCAACGAACCCACGGTGCTGCTGGCCGACGAACCAACCGGTGCTCTCGACAGCGAAGGGGCCGCCGAGATCGGTGAGTTGCTCGTGCGGCTCAACCGGAGCGGGCAGACCATTGTCCTCGTCACTCACGACGAGCGCGTGGCGGCGACGGCGGGCCGGCAATTGATGATGGTCGACGGCGGCCTCAGGGATCACGGCGAGTCATGATCGAGCGAGGGCGGCCGGTGCGAAGAGCGGTGCTGCGGTGAACGATCCCGCCGTTCGGTTGGCGGCGCGCAGCGAACTGCGACGACGTTGGCGCACCTACGCGCTGCTCGCCGTCTTGCTCGGCGTGTCGTCCGGCTTGGCCATCGCCGGGTTCGCCGGTGCCCGGCGCAGTGATCGTGCCTTGGCCGACTGGCAGCGCCGCGTCGACGACTGGGATGTGGCGTTGGTGCCCAACGATCCGAGCTTCGGCCCGGAGCAGCATCTCGCGGCGTCGAAGGTGCCCGGGGTCGAACGAGCCGAGCCGTTCTCCATCGCGTTCGTCACCGTGGTCGTCGACGGGGTCGAGCAGAGCGACTTCTGGCCTGGTCTCGTTCCCACCCCGGAGCCGGGTCTCGCGGTGCGTCCCACCCAAGCGCCGCTGGTCGCCGGCCGTCGGGTGAACCCCGACGTGCCCGACGAGATCGAGATCGATTCAGCAGCGCATCGGGCGTACGGCGTGGACGTCGGCGACGTCATCGTGCTGCGCGACGGCGCCCGTTCAGTGGATCATCCGATGAACGTCGTCGGGATCACCCGTGCCCCCGAGCTCCCCGACCGTGGCGGTGCCTGGACTCCGTCGCCGGCCTTCATCGCTGCGCACCCAGAGATCGACAAGATCACCAACCTCGCCCTGTGGCTCGAGCCCGGCGCCGACGAGGCAACTGTGGTTGACGCGGCGGCCAAGGCGGTGGGGCGAGATGCGTTCCCCGCGATCTCGTTGACCGCCGACATCCGAGCGCTGTACGAGACCGTCCGCTTCGAGGCGACGGCCATCCGGCTGTGGGCGCTCGCCATCGCCTTGGCCGGTGTCGCTCTTGTCGGCCAGGCCATCGTGCGTACGGTCACCGCTGCGGGATACGACCAGCGGGTGCTCGGCGATCTCGGACTCGATCGCACGCGTCGGCTGACCGCGCTGTGCCTGCCGGTCGGCATGATGATCGCCGTCGCGGTTCCCGTTGCCGTCGTAGGGGAAGTCCTCGCCTCGGCGTGGTTCCCCATCGGAGTGGCACGGGGCTACGCGCTCGAGCGGGGTCGGTCGCTCGATGGCGTGTTGACGCTGCTCGGGGTAGTGCTGATGGCGCTGATGGCGCTGGCGGCGGCGATCGCCGGGAGCATGCGTGCCACGAGCGTCTCCACTGCTCGATCCACCCGAGCGGGTTGGCTGGCCAGTCGCGCCCTGCGCGCTCCGCTTCCCCTGACGGCCCGCATCGGTTTGCGGTTCGCGGTGGAACCAGGTCGTGGGGCGCGTGCGGTGCCGGTGCGCAGCACGCTGTGTGGGGTGGGTCTCGGAATCGTTGGCGTCGTTGCCGCGTTCACGTTCCGCTCCGGCCTCGATGATCTCCTGCGTGATCCCGCGCGGGTGGGATGGTTGGGAGAGTTGGGGGCGCAGCCGTCCGACAACGGTGAACGCGATGAAGAGACCATCGCCTCATTGGCCGCCGACGATCGCGTCGAGGCCATGGCCGAGGTGAACTGGCACCGAACGTTCCTCGTCAACGGCACGAACGTCTCGGCGTGGACGATGCGCGAACGCAAGGGCGTCATGCGCTCTCCCGTGCTCGACGGGCGACTGCCGGAGCGCAACGACGAGTTGGCCCTCGGACCTGACTCATTCGACGATCTCGGTCTGCAGATCGGCGACACGGTGACCGCCGGGGTCGATCGCGTCTCGCTGAACGTGGTGGGGAAGGTCCTGCTCCCCAACGACTCGCACCAGGGGTATGCGTTCGGGGCGCTGATGACGCCGGAGGGCTACGCGGCGACCGGATCACCCGATCGCGACGGTTCACCAGGGGAGATCTTCGGTGTCTACATGCGGCTGGCCACAGGCGCTCAGCCCGAGGGACTGGTCCCGACGTTGGCCGAGCGAGGCTGGGAACCGGTGTTCACCACGACCCCGGGCGGGTTCGATCGGCTGGGCAAAGCGCGCTTCTTGTCGCTCAACTTCTCGACTTTCCTCGCCGCTCTTGCGTTGGCATCGCTCGCCCATGCACTCGTGCTCACGGTGCGACGACGCCGGAGTGAGCTCGCGGTGCTGGGAGCGCTCGGCCTTCCGCGACGCTCTCTCGTGGCCGTGATCTTGGCGCAGGCCACCACCATCGCGATCGGCGCACTGATGATCGGCGTGCCGCTCGGCGTTGCGACGGGGCGGTTCGTCTGTCGAGTCGTGGAGCAGACCTACTCGTTCCTGTACGTGGCCCCGGCCGCGACGTTGCTGAGCGCAATTGTGATTGCGCTCACCTTGGTGGCAGCGAACCTCATCGCCCTGGCTCCCGGAGCGATGGCGCGTCGGGTGTCGCCAGCGTTGACGCTTCGGACCGAGTGATGGTCTCGTTGATGCGTCGACGCGAACGCCCGGCCCACGTGGCCCGACGCTTTGCGTCTCGCCTGACCCGTGCGCTGCCGTTGGACGAAGTGTTGCTACAACTGGTCGAGGTGGCGCGATCGGCGTGTAAGGCCGATGGTGCTGAGGTGTGGGTGAGTGAGGCGCCCGGCGTTACGAAAGCAGAGGGCGCCGATGGCGTCGAACTCACGCTCGGGGCCGCGGTGCCCTGGGTGGCGCTACCGGCGCTGGGCCTGAGCGCCGCGGAGCGCGACGTGCTGTTGGCCGCCATGCCGCGAGGGCACGCGTGGCTCACGTTGTGGCTTCCTCCCGTGGCAGTGCGGTTCGCCGATCGTCCGGTGTGTTTCGTGCCGATGGTCCATCAGGGGGTGCTGCTCGGTGCGTTGATCGTGTGGCGCAATGATGGACGGGCACCGTTCTCCGATCGCGACGAGCTGGTGCTGGCTGATCTCGCTCGTCAGACGGCGGTGGCGCTGCACAACGCGAGCCTTGACTCGGCGTTGAGCGAAACGGTCGAGGAGCTGCAGCGCACCAACCGCGAGCTCGTCCGATCGCGCTCGCGCATCGTGGCCACGGCGGACGCCGAACGTCGCCGGCTCGAGCGCGATCTGCACGATGGCGCTCAGCAACACCTGGTGACGGTTTCGGTGAAGGTCCTGCTGGCGCGCCAGGCGGTGGAACGAGGGGATGCCGAAGAGGCCATCGGATTGCTCGATGAGCTCAAGAGCGACGCGGCACTTGCCCTGTCGGAGTTGAGGGCGTTGGCCCATGGGCTCTACCCGGCGGAGCTGGCCGGTGGTCTCAGTGATGCCTTGTCGGCCGTCGCCGCGCGCGCACCGATGCCGGTGACGGTGAACGTGACCACCACGTCACGCTTCGATCCCTCGATCGAGGCGTGTTGCTACTTCTGTTGCGCAGAGGCGGTGGCCAATGTGGCCAAACACGCCGGCCCGTCGGCCGCGGTGATCGTGGACCTGTCCGTAGCCGGTGGGGCGCTGTGTCTCCAGGTGAGTGACGACGGGGTGGGGATCGACGCCTTCCAGGCTCCGGGGCACGGCCTGCAGAACATGGCCGACCGCGCTGGAGCTCTCGGTGGAAGTCTCGTCATCGGTCCCTCGAGCCCCTGTGGAACGACCGTGCAATTGCGATTGCCCATCGGTGAGCTCCCGTGAGTGTGTCAGGTTCGAATGAGCTCACGCACCCGGGCCAGCAGCACGTCGAGCGCTGGTTCGTTGTAGCCGCCGTGGGGGACGATGACATCGGCGTATCGCTTCGTGGGTTCGATGAACTGCAGATGCATCGGGCGGACCGTGGTGAGGTATTGCTCGATCACGCTGGCGGTGGTCCGCCCGCGCTCTGCGACGTCGCGTTCGAGCCGTCGGATGAAGCGCACATCGGCATCGGTGTCCACGAAGACCTTGAGGTCCATCACGTCGCGCAACTCCGGTTCGTACAACACGAAGATGCCTTCCACCACCACGATGGGGGCCGGCGCCAACGTCTCGGTCCGGTCGGTACGTCGATAGTCGGCGAAATCGTAGGTGGGGACTTCGATCGCCCGACCGGCGATGAGCTCGGCCACGTGCGCCATCAGCAGCGGCCAGTCGAAGGAATCGGGATGGTCGTAGTTGAGCGCGGCCCGCTGCGCGTGGGACAGGTCGGGGTGGTCTGCGTAGTACGAATCGAGTCGCACCAGAGCCAACTCACCGCCACTGGTCAGCCCGGCCAATCGTTCGGCAACAGTGGTCTTACCCGATCCCGTGCCGCCAGCGACCCCCACGACGAACGGCCGCCGGCGCGGATCAGTGGCGTCATGGTCGCGGTCCATCGGGATCGGCACCCTACTGTCAACGAGCGGCTCACCGGGGCGGGCGGCAGACCGAGGGAGGTATGCAGTGGAAGAGGTGCCGATGCCGCTCGAGGTGCACTCCGCGGTGAATCGATCGCATCGCCGGGGCCCTTCGGCGCGCATCATGGCTTGGGCACTCATCGGATCGCTGGCGTCGCTGGCAGTGACGTCGTACCTCACGCTCGATCAGGCGCGTCGGGCGGCCAAGAGCGGTGCCATCGACGAGGCGTCGCGATATGGCGAGTTCATCGCCCGGGACGTCGTGGCATCGCTCATCACGCCAGCCGTGATTGCCGGCGATGCCGAGGCGATCGCCGCGATCGATGATGTCGTGGAGCACCTCGTCGACGATGGCCCGGCGGTACGGGTGAAGGTCTGGAGCGCGGACTCTCGCGTGTTGTACTCGGACGAGAAGCGCCTCATCGGCCAGCAGTTCGAGTTGGAGGATCGCGATCTCGCGCTGCTCAACAACGGAGGAGTCGAGGCCGGCATCTCGGAGCTGGAACGTCCGGAGAACCTGTTCGAGGACCTGAACCCCCGTCTGCTCGAGGTGTACGTGGGGACTCGCTCGACCACGGGCGACAAGATCCTCATCGAGAGCTACTTCAACTACTCGCTCGTCGCCGATCGAGCCGGCGATCTGCGCGATCGGTTCGTCCCCATCCTTCTCGTCGCCCTGGCGGTCCTGGCCCTCGTGCAGATCCCTGTCGCGGTGGCGTTGGCATCGCGCTTTCGACGCGAGCAGCGCGATCGCCACAAGCTCTTGGAGCGTCTCGTGTCGGTGTCGGACAGCGAGCGTCGGCGTATCGCTGCTGAGGTGCACGACGGAGCGGTGCAGGACCTCGCCGGGGTCAGCTTCACGCTCGGAGCCGTCGCCCAACAGGTCGATGGGGAACCGGCGGCGAGGCTGCGGGCACTGTCGTCGACGGTCACCGCCACGGTACGGCAGTTGCGCAGCCTCCTCACCAGTATCTATCCGGTGGAGGTGCCGCCTGAGGGGGTCGGTGCCGGGTTGGAAGATCTCGTCGATGTGCTCCGGTCGCAGGGGGCGCGTGTCACGGTGGACATCTCGCGTCGTGCCGAGTTGCGTCCAGCGGTCGCCCTCATCGTGTTACGTGTGGGGCGCGAGCTGCTGCGCAACGTCATCGCCCACGCACAGGCCAGTGAGGTCACCATCAAGCTGCGCAGCGAGCGGGGCATCGTGGTGTTCGAGCTCGTCGATGATGGCGTGGGGTTCAGCGCCGAGGAGTGGGAACGGCGCCGTGCCGAAGGACACCTGGGTCTCGCACTTCTGGTCGACCTGGTCACCGATGCCGGCGGACGCCTGGACATCTCATCGGAACCAGGAGAGGGTATGCGTGCCCGACTCGAGCTCGTGGGGGAGACATGATCAAGGTGCTGGTGGTCGACGACCACGCCATGGTGCGGACCGGACTGACGGAGTTGCTTCGTCAATCGCCCGAGCTGCAGGTGGTGGGCGAAGCGGCCAACGGCGAAGCGGCCATCGAGCAGGCTCGCGCCACCGAGCCCGACGTGGTGTTGATGGACTTGGCGATGCCGATCATGGACGGCGTGGCGGCGACCCGGGTCATCGTCGGCGAGCGGCCGAACACGACGGTCGTGGCATTGACCACCTATCACGAGCCGGCGCGGGTACGCGCCGCCCTCGACGCCGGCGCCATGGGGTACCTCCTCAAGGACATCGAGCCGGCCGCGCTCATCGCTGCCATCCACACCGCGTACTCCGGCGGTGTGCCCCTGAGCCCGGTGGTGGCGCGCCGCGCCCTGCGCGGTGGGTCACGCGGCGATGTGGAACTGAGTGGTCGCGAACGCGAGATCTTGCTGCTCGTGCAGGCCGGTCACACCAATCGGGAGATCGGTGCTCGACTGTCGATCACCGAAAAGACGGTGAAGGCCCACATGGGCCGCATCTTCCAGCGCCTTGGTGTCAGCGACCGCGGCGCGGCGGCCGAGTGGGCCAGTAACCGTCCCGATCAATTCGTCGAAGCCGACCCCGACGCGGGTCTGCCCGCCACCGGCTGATCAGGCGAGCTTCAAGAACAGCTGCTCCACCTCGGCCAGATCGAACCCCGCGTCAGCGGCCTTGTCGGCGTCGTTCAGGCAGGTGGTGAGACCGGCGACCAGCAGCTTGAATCCGACCTGGTCGATGGCCTTGCCCGCTGCCGACACCTGGGTGATCACCTCGCGACACTCGCGGCCGTCGGTCAGCATCTGCTGCAGCCCTCGTACCTGGCCTTCGATCCGACGCAGGCGCTTGATCAGGTCGGTCACGACTTCTTCGGGCAGTTCCACGGCTGTCTCCCGGCTGGTGAGCTGATACCCATGAGGGTATCAAGTCGGCGTGGGTTCGCGCCGCCCGCTCATCGCGTGGTCCGCTATGTGCGCGATCAGCGTCCGGTGAGGAGTCCGTCGATGAGCGCGACGAGCACTGCCTGTTGGGTGCACAGCCGGTTGCCGGCCTGATCCCACACGAGGCTGCGGGCGCCGTCCATCACCGATGCGGTCACCTCGTCACCGCGGTGGGCGGGGAGGCAGTGCATGAACACCGCGTCGGGTGCGGCCGCGGCCATCAGCTCGTCGTTCACCTGGAACGGCCGCAGCGACTCATAGCGCGACACCTTCGTCGACTCATCCTGGCCCATCGACAGCCACACATCGGTGGACACGATGTTGGCCTCGCGTGCGCCATCGCGTGGGGTGTCGGTGACAGTGACCGAGCCGCCGTTGGCCTCGGCCAAGTCGGCCGCCTCAGCGATGATCAGCGGATCGGGCTGATAGCCGACGGGGCAGGCGAGCACCACGTGCATCCCACTGAGCGCGCCCGCCTCGGCCAGCGAGTGGGCGGTGTTGCCGCCGTCACCGACGTAGAGATGGGTGAGGCCCCGGAGGCTCCCGAAGTGCTGTCTGATGGTGAGGAGATCAGCCAGCGACTGACACGGATGATGGCCGTCGGTGAGCGCGTTGACCACGGGGATCGACGCGGCCCGGGCGAAGCGAGCCACCTCGTCGTCGGCGAACGTGCGGATGACGAACGCCCGGAGGAACCGGCTCATCACCATCGCCGTGTCCTCGATGGTCTCGCCCCGCCCCAGCTGCAGGTCGTTGGGGCCGAGGACCTGCGGGGTGGCTCCCAAACGGGTGATCGCGGTGGCGAAGCTCAGCCGGGTCCGGGTCGACGGCTTGGCGAAGTAGCAGCCAACCGTCTCGTGGCGCAGCAGATCGACACGCCCGTGCGGTTCGCGGGTGAGCTCCTCGGACAGGTCGAGCAGCACCGTGAGATCGCCGGGCGTGAGGTCCGCGGTTCGGAGCAGGTCCTTGAGCGCCATCGTCGGAGTCTGACGGATGGCCACGTTGGCTCCCAAAGCAGAAATCGTCATGAGGTCGTTGCGCGACCGCCAGCGATCCGACACCGTCCGTTCACCGTGGCTGGTTCTTTGTCAAGGAAATGGGGGCGGTGTGTTCCAGACGCCCGTCGCGGTCTACGGTTCGGAGCGTGGCGGACAAGGGAAGGATCGACGCGCAATCGCGTGGTTCGACCGGAGCCGCGCCTGTGAGCCCGATCCCCAAGGCCCGCACGGTGACGCCGCGGACAGGTGCCTATCGCAAGGTTGCCGGGATGATGTTCGATGCCTTCATCGTCATCAGCCCCGACGGGACGGTGATCGACGCCGTCGATGTGGAGTGGCTCGGCTACCACAGTGCTGATGCCGTCGGGATGAACGCTGTTGAGCTGTTGCATCCCGACGATGTGGAGCGGGCACTCACTGCACTGGGTCGCGAGCTCGCCGGCGTCGACAGCCATCGGTCCGGATCGCTGCTGGTGCGCGTCCAGCGCGCTGATGGGATGTGGAGCACCGTGGAGATGCTCGGTTCGGCGCGGCTCGACGATCCCGACATCGGTGGCGTGCTCGTCATGCTTCGCGACGTCACTGGCCGGCCGGTGGCCGATCGGGCGCTGGCAGTGAGCGAGTACTTGTACCGGGGTCTGGGCACCACAGCCATGGAGTTCACGGTCATCGTCGATCAGCGTGGCGCCCCGCTGCACTACAGCCCGTCGCTCACCGCTGTGCTCGGGTGGCAGGCGGCCGAACTGCTGACCATGGATCCGATGTCCATCGTGCATCCCGATGATCATCTGCGCCTGCGAACCGAGGTCCGCAACGCGTTGCAGTCTTCCAACGGTGTGCGTCGTGCCGACTTCCGGTGCATGCGTCCCGACGGCAGCCATCTGTGGGTCGACACGACCATCGCCAACCTGCTGGAAGATCCGGTGGTGGCCGGCGTGGTGTTCCACGCCCGCAACATCGACGAGCGTCGTCGTGCCGCTGATCGGTTGTTCCATCTCGCGCTGCACGATCCGCTCACCGGTCTGCCCAACCGAGCGCACTTCGCCGAGCATCTCGACGCGTTGCTGTCGGAGCCGGCGGTCACCTCGGTCACGGTGCTGTTCTGCGATCTCGTCGGGTTCAAGGCGGTCAACGATCGGCTCGGACATCTGGCGGGTGATGAGCTGCTGCGCTATGTGGCACAACGGCTTCGACGCGCGGTGCGACCGGGCGACCTCGTGGCGCGAGTCGGCGGCGACGAGTTCTGCACGGTGTGCACCGACATCGACTCGAGTCACGCGATGGAACTCGCCGAGCGCATCGTGCACGCGTTCGCCGACCCGATCGCCCTCGAAGGGGTGTCGGTGGCGGTGGGCATCAGCGTGGGTGTCGCGCATGCGCCCGGCGGCAGCCGCAGCGCCGACCTCATGCGGCGAGCCGATGCGGCGATGTACCGGGCCAAGGCCAAGGGGCGCAACGCTCTCGAGCTGGCCACGGACTGGGCGACGATCGAGACGCCGGAGCTGGACTGAACGGCACCATCGTCGCCACCCTGCCGAGCCTCGATGGCGTGCCGAGCATCGACGGCGTGCCGGGCATCGATGGCGTGCCGAGCATCGACGGCGTGGCGGCCGTCAGCGCTGGCGGATGTCGGCCGAGCGAGCGTGTGCGTCGAGCACTTCCGCCATGATCTTGGTGAGCTTCACCGCGGTGGGCACGTGGAGGTACTCGTTCGGACCGTGTGCGTTGGAGTCGGGTCCGAGCACGCCGGTGATGACGAACTGCGCGTTGGGGAACCGGCGGCCCAGCATGGCCATGAACGGGATCGATCCGCCTTCTCCCAGCGTCGCCGCCGGAGCGCCGAACCAGGCGCGTGAGGATCGATCGAGCATGGATGCCAACCAAGGGGCAGTGGCCGGGGCGTCCCATCCTGCGGCACCCTCGGGGTGGCTCACGGTGACCTGCGCTCCGTAGGGCGGTGCATCGGTCAAGATGCGCTCGACCGATGCGATGGCCCGATCGGGGTCGACCCCGGGTGGGATGCGGAAGCTGAGCGCAAGAGAGGTTGACGGGCGCAGGACGTTGCCTCCCTTGCCGACGGCGGGCAGGCCATCGGCGGCGATGATGCTGAGCGTCGGTCGCCACGTGCTGTTGAGCAGCTGCTCGGTTGGATCGTCGGTGACGGGACGCGTGGCGCCTGCGGTGGGAAGACCGTTCACGGGAGCCCCGATCATGGACGCCAGCTCGCGTGCTTCGTTCATGCGATGACGAGGGATGGCCACGTGCATCTCGGGCACGAGCACCATGGCGGTTCGCGAGTTCTCGACGCGATCGAGCAACTGCCGCATGATGCGGAAGCTCGATGGGACGATGCCGCTCCCGCTTCCGGAGTGCACCCCCTCGGTCAGCACCTGCACCGTGAGGGTCAATCCGACGAGGCCGCGCAGCGACGTGGTCGTCCACAGTCGCTCGTAGTCATGACACCCCGAGTCGAGGCAGATGACGAGGCTGACGTCGCCCAGGCGATCGCCGAGTGCGTCGAGATGTGCCGGGAGATCGCACGAGCCCGACTCTTCGCTGGCCTCGATGAGCACCACGAGTCGACGGTGTGAGCCACCGGCACGTTGGCAGGCCTCGACAGCGGTGAGTGCGGCGAATGCGCTGTATCCGTCATCGGCTCCACCTCGGCCGTAGAGACGATCACCGTCGAGCACCGGTGTCCACGGGCCCAGCCCGTCACGCCAGCCGGTCATCTCGGGCTGCTTGTCGAGATGTCCGTACAACAACGCGGTGCCGGGCGCGACGCAGTTGTGCGCAGCGATGTCGATGACGATGAGCGGTGTGTGGCCCGGCAGTTGCTGAAGCGACACCGACATCCCGGCGATGGCGCGGGTCGCGCACCATGACCGCACCAGTTCGACGGCCGAGGCCAGGTGACCGTTGGATCCCCACTGTGGATCGAACGCTGGGGACAGGGCGGGGATGGTGATGTAGTCGGTGAGTCGATCGATGATGTCCTCGGACCACGCTCGATCGACCAGGTCGGACACAGCGGCGAGATCGAGTGTGACGTCGGCACGGCCAGGGATGGGAATCGACGACTCACCGATCATGGAAGGGCCCTTTCGCGGTCCGCGGTCACGCGCTGCGGGATGACACTGCGCTGCGGGGTGACACTAGGTCCGCCTCGGCTCGATCGAGCCGCCAGCTGGTTTCCATCGACCAACTTCTCGTGGCCAGCGAGCCCCCGGGGGGACGAAGGGCCCGCTGGCCGGTTGAAGTTGTGATGGTCACGATAGGGATCGCAGGTTTCGTCACGATGACGCCGGTGTAAAGGTCAGGAGGCGGGTCTGTGGCCGTTGTGGGTCGCCGCTGGTGAGGTGAGTGCGACCTCGGACAGTTGATCCGTGCCGTGTCTCGTGGACTCGTCGATCGCCGGTGGGTCAAGATGCCCTTGGAATCGACCCAAGGAGCTTGTGATGCCCATCAACCCAGATGCAGTCGGTGCAACGTCGTCGCCGTACCACGTGTCGTGGACCTCGAAGGACTGCCTGCTGTACGCCGTCGGCATCGGTGCGGGCACCGAGGAGTTGGCCTTCACCACCGAGAACACGGCCAACACCCCGCAGCAGGTGTACCCCACCTTCCCCGTCACCGTCGGCTGGGGTCAGGGCGATGCCATGGCTCACATCGGCGACTTCAACATGGCCATGCTCCTGCACGGCAAGCAGTCGGTCACGCTGCATCAGCCGCTCACCCCCGATGGTGAGGCCGACTGCGTGCAGAAGATCGTCGCCATCTACGACAAGGGCAACGCTGCAGTGGTGGTGGCCGAGACGGCGGCCACCGACGCGAACGGCAAGCCGTGGTACACGCTGTCATCGCAGGCCTTCATCCGCGGCGAAGGTGGATGGGGCGGCGATCGTGGCCCATCGGGAGAGGTGAACGTGCCGCCGTCACGTGAGCCCGATCACGTGGTCACCTATCAGACGACCAAGGACCAGGCGCTGCTGTATCGCCTGACCGGCGACCGCAACCCTCTCCACTCCGACCCGGCGTTCGCGGCGATGGGCGGGTTCCCGCAGCCGATCCTGCACGGACTGTGCACCTACGGTTTCACGGGACGGGCGTTGACCGCGACCGTGTGTGGCGGTGACTCCAGCCGCTTCAAGCACATGGAGGCCCGCTTCAAGTCGCCGACCATCCCCGGTGAGGCGCTCACCATCCGTATCTGGGTGGACGGCGGCGACGCCATCTACACGACGTCGGTGGACGATCGCCTGGTGATCGACCAAGGGCTGTGCAAGTTCGTCTGAGGCCGCTCACCTTGGTCAATTCGAATTGACGCGCTCGAGGTTGGCCGCTCTTTGTCGCCTGGCGGTGAAAAGCGGCCGAACCTCGAGCGTGGGGCCGACTCGATCAGAACGCCGCTCGATCAGAACAAGGTGAGATCGTCGGGTCGCATCCCGCGCAGTTCGTCGTAGTTGACCTCGACCCACCGCAGGCCGCGTGACTCGGCGAGCACACGGGCCTGGGGCTTCACGATCTGGGCGGCGAAGATGCCACGCAACGGCTGCAGGTGTGCCTCGCGGCTGAGCCGCTCGAGGTAGCGCACCAACTGCTCCACGCCGTCGATTTCGCCCCGGCGCTTGATCTCGACTGCGACGTGCGTGCCATCGGGATCCCGGCACAACAGGTCGACCGGTCCGATGTCGGTGGGGTACTCGCGTCGGATCAGCGTGAGCGGCTCGCCGAGGGCATCGGGCGTGGCGGCGAGCAGTTCTTGCAGATGGGCCTCCACGCCGTCCTTCACCAAACCGGGGTCCACGCCGAGTTCGTGTGCGCTGTCGCTGAAGACCTCTTCGAGGGTGATGACCAATCGCTCGCCCTTGGGGTTGGCTACGGACCACACACCGTCGGCCTCGGTGAGGGTGTTGGGGGAGTTCATCCAGTTGAGCGGCTTGTAGGCACCGCCATCGGCGTGGATGGCCACGCACCCGTCCGCCTTCACCATGAGGAGGCGGACCGCGCTGGGGAGATGAGCCGATAGGCGACCGTCGTAGTCGACGGTGCAGCGGGCGATCACGAGGCGCATCCATCTGACCGTAGCCAGCTGTTGTGGCGGGCCGGGGGAGGACCGCGATGCCCGGGTGGCACATGGACCCACACCCGCCGAAGCTGGTTCAGTTCTGCACCTATGCGGTGCAGAAGTGCAACAGGTTCTCGACAGGCGGGGCGACCGGGCGCGACGGGGCACCGCTGGGGGAGCGCGAGCCGGCACAACAACCTCTTGCCACTACCGTGGAATGTGGAATAGTGTTCGATGCGTGGCACCGCAGGCTCCCATCCGGCTCGAGACCAGTCAGTTGCTCAAAGGGGTGCTCGACGCCGTCGTGCTGGCCGCCCTGGCCGAGGGTGATGGCTACGGCTACGACGTCGTGCGCCGATTGCGGGCCGGGGGCATCGCCGACGTCGGTGACGCCTCGGTGTACGGCACGCTCCGCCGCCTGTTCGGGCACGGGCTGCTCACCAGTTACGTGGTGCCCAGCGACGAGGGCCCCCATCGCAAGTACTACGGACTCACCCCGCTCGGGCGCAAGACGCTCGAGGCACAACGAACCGACTGGCTGTCGTTCACGTCCATCATCGAGGCCATCCTCGATGGGAGCGGCCTGCCCGAGACCGAAGGAGGGCGACCATGACCGATCTGCCGACCGTGAAGCGCACAGCCGAAGAGGTCGAGCGCGACGTTCTGGCCTACGAAGCAGCGGTCGCTGATGCCTTGGGTGATCTGCCGCTCGAGACGCAATCGGAATTGCTCGACGGTCTGCACGATCATCTCGTCGAGATCGCCGCGGAGGGCGAACTCCTCGAGCTGATCGGCCCGCCCGACAAGTACGCGGCCGAGTTGCGCGGTGACACTGACTCGGCGCGGCTGGCAACTGAGCCTTCGGCGCCGTCCAGTGCCGTGGGCGAACCGGCCGTCGTTGCGAGGCCGACGATGCCCCACATCGCCGTCCCGTGGAAGCGCATCGCACAGATCGCGGTGCTTGTGCTCGTCGCCTACTTCGCGCTGCAGTGGCTGTTCGATCTGAACGGAGTTGTCGGGATTGCAGATGTCGTCGCACCGGCATTGGTTGCTGGCGGACTACTGCTGGCAGCGTGGTGGGTCGCGCAACGCATGGTGCGTCCGGAGTGGCGCCGCACCGTCGGAATCGTGCTCGTCGGAGCCGCGCTCCTCACCGCGTCGCGGCTCGGTGCCAGCGCGGGGATCCACGGCGAGCGGATCTCCTCGCAGGGTGTTTACCCGCCCGAGTTCCTGACCGCCACCACCGGGAGCCCGATCAGCGTCACCCCCGGAGCTCCGGCGAACATCCCGGCGCCCGACGTGCGTGGCATGCGACGAGATCGAGCGTTCGAAGAGCTGTCGAACCGGGGCCTGATGGTGAACATCGAAGAGGTGTCGGTCGCCAGGGCCAGCGGGGACATCGTCATCGATCAAGACCCTGCCCCCGACTCGTTGGTACCGATCGGTGCGACAGTGACCATCCGCGTTGCTGTGCCGACGAATGACGAGTCCGCTCCGGCCCCGTCGAGCACGTTCCCGTCGGTGTCAACTCAGGTTGCATCGACAACCGTGCCGACCAACTTGCCGAACGACGTGCCGACCAGTGTCCCGGCTGCGATGAGCGTGACCACCGTTGCGCCGTAGCGCCCACGAAAACGACGATGGCCGGACCCGCAGGTCCGGCCATCGCACGATCGTGCTCGAATGTTGTCTCCGCCCAGACAGCTGACGACGAGCGCCGAGAGCCGTCGCTCGGGCTAGTGCCCGATCGAGACTGGGATCATCACCAGTTGGCGCCGGTGGCTGCTCCCGTTGCGCTGCCCACCGCGACCGCACCGGTGCACGATGCCGCAGCAGCGCCCGAGCCGTAGGTGACCGCACCGGTCGCCGCGACGATCTTGATCGTGTAGCAGGTGCCCGACGAGCTGAGGGCGGCGGCGCCCCAGGTGCCGGCGGCAGCGCTCAGGCTGAGGACCTTCGGACCGGTCGACGCGGTGGCCGAGGCGGCGTAGGTCAAGCTGGGCTCGACGGTCGGCAGACCAGTCGTAGCGTTCTCGTCAGCCGTGGCGAAGGTCTGGGCGTCGGAGTACATGATGTTCGCGGCGCTCAGGGCGTTGCGGAGGCTGGACTTGGCCACCGTGTCCTGGGCGCGCTTGCGGGCACCGAGGAAGGTTGGGATGGCGATGGCCAGCAAGATGGCGATCACGAGGACCACGACCATCAACTCGATGAGCGTGAAACCTGAGTCGTCATTGCGTTTGGTATTGAGCTTCATGTTGTGTGTCTCTCCCTCCGCGAGGAGCGGGTTCGTCGTCGCACGTCCATCGGCGCGGGGAGTGGTCAGTCAAGGAGAACTGAAGGTTTTCGGTGGCTGACTGCGTCTGCCTACCTGCCGGTAGGTAGGCTGGCTGCCATGACTCCCGTCGCTGCCCCCCACGGCGCTTCAACGGCGCCCGCTGACGACCTGTCTGTCCCCGGCACAACTGCCGCAGCCGGACTCGCCGCCCGCACGGAAACCACCCTCGAGCCGGTCCGGGCCATCATCCCGGCCAAGTGCTACGAGCGTTCGACCATTCGGGGTCTGGCCCACGTCGGCCTCGCCGTGGTCATCTACGCCCTGCTCATCTGGGGACTGGCCATCACCGACAACCCCTTCGCAGTGGTCGGCCTGTGGCTCGTGAGCTTCATGTCGCTCTCCAGCCTGTTCGTGCTCGGCCACGACGCCGCCCATGGTGCGTTGTTCGACTCCAAGCGGATGAACGGCATCATCGGCCGGGGGCTCATGCTGCCCACGATGCACGTGTACGAGGCGTGGGTGCTGGGTCACAACCGCATCCACCATGGCCACACGGTGCGCCAGGGAATGGACTTCGTGTGGCATCCGGTCACCGCCGAGGAGTACCGGGCCTTCAACCGCTATCAGCGCCTGCAGCATCGAGTGGAGTGGTCGTTCCTCGGCGCAGGCGCCTACTACATGCGCAACGTGTGGTGGCACAAGATGATGCGCTTCGACCCGCCGGAGAAGTTCGCCAAGGCCATCCGCAAGGACTGGTGGTTGGTGATGGTCGGCGGTTCCATCGTGGTCGCCGCCGCCGGTGCCTACGGCTGGTCGCACTACGGCACCGTGCTCGGTGTCATCTGGACGATCGTGAAGTTGGTCGTGATTCCGACGCTGGGGTTCATGCAGGTGATCGGCTGGACGGTGCACGTGCACCACGTTTCGCCGGAGATCCGCTGGTGGCCGCGCCGTGAGTGGAACAAGTTCCGCGGTCAGATGGAGGGCACCACCGTTCTTCGCTTCAACCCGGTGCTCGACTGGCTGTTCTTCCACCACATCTTCGTCCACGTTCCCCACCACGTGGACATGCGCATCCCGTTCTACGAGTTGCCCCGTGCCGCCAAGGCCATCGAAGAGGCCTACCCCGGGGTGATCATCGACAAGAAGTTCAAGGTACGCGACTACCTGCATGCCGCGGGCACCTGCAAGCTCTACGACTTCGAGGTCGGCACGTGGCTCCCGTACTCGGCGGCCAACGAGGCTCCGGCCAGCAGTTCAACCGCTACCGCCTGAGCAACTCGGGTTGCATGCGTGATCACTTGATGAGCGTGATCACCGTGACATGCGTGATCACTTGATGAGCGTGATCACTTTGAACATCGGCAGGTACAGCGAGATCACCATGCCACCGATGACTGCGCCCATGCCCACGAGCATGATCGGCTCGAGCAGAGCGGTGAGCGACTCGACCTTGGCCGAGACCTCGCTCTCGTAGAACTCCGCCACCTTGTCGAGCAGGCGGTCCACCTCGCCCGTGTCCTCACCCACGGCGACCATCTGCGTGAGCATCGGCGGGAACA
>JBFWVD010000036.1:28366-51702 GCA_050246915.1 Acidimicrobiia bacterium
GCGGTGAGCGACTCGACCTTGGCCGAGACCTCGCTCTCGTAGAACTCCGCCACCTTGTCGAGCAGGCGGTCCACCTCGCCCGTGTCCTCACCCACGGCGACCATCTGCGTGAGCATCGGCGGGAACACGGCGTGCTGTGCCAGCGACATGCCGAACGGCGCGCCCGCCTTCACCTGCTCGGCGGTCTCGGCCACCGCCTCGGCCAACACTGCGTTGCCGATGACGCGCTGGGCGATGGCCAGTGAGTCCACGATGGGGATGCCGCTCGAGATGAGGACGCTCATCGAACGTGAGAAGCGGGCCAGCGCGGTTCGCACCATGAGGTCGCCGAACACCGGCATCTTCAGCTTCATCTTGTCGATGGCATATCGGCCGTCTTCGGTGGCTTTCCACCGACGCAACATCCGCTTGGTGATGAAGAACAGTCCGCCGATGATGAGCGCACGGAGCAGCGAGCTCGACAACGGGGCGCCACCGGCGAACGGCACCATCTTCACCAGCGGGTTGGAGATGAAGATCACGATGCGAGTCGGCAAGGGGAGTTGACCATCGAGGTCCTCGAAGATCTTGGCCATCGTCGGGACCAGGAACACCAACATCGCCAAGACGATGAGCCCGGCGAGGCAGGCGATGGCAACGGGATAGGTCAAGGCGCTGCGCACCTTGCGGCGCAGTTCGGCGGTCTTCTCGCTCGTCTCCGCCAGTTGTTCGAGCACGCCATCGAGATCGCCCGACGCTTCGCCGGCCTTCACCATCGACACGTAGAAGTCGTCGAACCAATCGCTGTGCTTGGCCAACGCCGCGCTGAACGGCTCGCCCGATGAGACATCGGACCCCACGTCGGCGAGCACCGGACCGAGGGGGGTGGCCGAGTTCTGTGCCGAGAGGGTCGAGATGCAACGCAACAGCGGCAGACCGGCGGCGACCATGGTGGCCAGCTGCCGGGAGAAGATCGCCAGATCGTTGCGGATGCGGCGTTTGGCGCCCAGCTTGCCGGCAAAGGGCAGGTGCAGATCTGCTTGGAGAGCCGAGGATCGCTTCTCGTTGACCACGGCGGGGCGAAGCCCCATGCGTCGGAGGCGATCGGCCGCCTCGTCGACGTGCTCAGCGGCGATCACGCCCGCTTGGCGCGAGCCGCGGCGATCGGTGGCGATGTAGTCGAAGAGCAGCTCGGACACGAGGTTCCATCGGCTGCCGCTCGCCGGAGCTGAGCGATCGGTGCGGCAGCGGGTCGGGACCTCAAACGACGGCCGTTGCGGCCGATCGTGACCCGTGGCATCTGCGCCGTCCGCTCATCTCTCCCCGACACCAGTCCGCCGTCGTCTCGGCGAGATCCTGGTCGAGCTCGGGATCATCGACGACGACCAGCTGGGCCGCGCCCTGTCCGAGCAGCGCGAACGCGGCATCCGCCTGGGTGAGGTGTTGCTGGAACTGGGCATGGTGCGGCCCCGCGATCTGCTGCGGGCGCTGGCCAACCAGTTCGAACTGGACTTCGTCGACCTCGACGAGGTGATCGTGGATCAGGCGCTGGCCGGTCGTGTCCCCGAGGCGTTGGCCCGACATCATCGTGCTATCCCCGTGGGTCTCGACGACGAGGGCAACGTCATCGTGGCCATGGCCAATCCGGTCAACGTGTTCGCTCTCGACGATCTGCGCACCATCTTGCGCATGCCGGTGCGCGCCGCCATGGCCGACCCCGGCCAGATCGACGACATCATCGCCCGATCACTGCACGGGGACGAACAGATCCGCGGTGCAATTCGAGTTGCCCTCGATGGGGCGACCGTCGAGGACGAGCCGGTGCAGAGCGCTGTGCGCGTCAACGAGAGGGCCGCCGATGATGACGCACCGGTGGTGCGCCTGGTGGACCTCATCGTGAAGAAGGCAGTACAGGAGCGGGCCTCTGACATCCACATCGAACCCACCGAGCGCGATCTGCGCGTGCGGTTCCGCGTCGATGGCATGCTCACCGAGGTCCTGCATCCGCCCCGGCAGCTGCAGACCGCGTTGCTGAGCCGCATCAAGGTCATGGCCGACATCGACATCGCCGAGAAGCGCTTGCCGCAGGACGGCCGTATCACGATGGACCTGGGAGACAAGCGGCTCATCGACATCCGTGTCGCGACGGTGCCAACGGTGCACGGTGAATCGGCCGTGCTGCGAATCTTGCGACGGGATTCCCACAGCGCCACCTTCGCCGACCTCGGCCTGTTGCCCGAGACTCAGGCCCGTTTCGAAGACTGCTATCGCCAGCCCTGGGGCTCGGTGTTCGTCGCCGGTCCGACCGGCTCGGGTAAGACGACGACGTTGTACGGGGCGCTGCGCGACCTCAACGAGCCGACCCGCAACATCATCACCATCGAGGACCCGGTCGAGTACCGCCTCGAAGGGATCAAGCAGGTTCAGGTCAACAACAAGGCCGGCCTCACCTTCGCCAATGCGCTGCGAAACTTCCTGCGCGCCGACCCCGATGTCATCCTCGTCGGTGAGGTCCGCGACAAGGAGACGGCCGAGATCGGCATCGAGGCGTCGCTCACTGGTCACCTCGTGCTGTCGTCGGTGCACACCAACGATGCTTCGTCGACTCCGATGCGGCTGCTCGAGATGGGTGTCGAGCCGTTCCTGGTGACCTCGTCGCTGCGTGGTGTGTTGGCGCAACGACTCTTGCGCCGCTTGTGTGATCGCTGTCGCATGCCGAGGTCGATCGATGCCGGCGAGGCATCCATCCGGCGCATCCCCCTCGATCTGCGCAACGCCGTGGGCGGGTTCGACTTCTTCCACCCGGTGGGTTGCCCGTCGTGTGCTGGCAGCGGTTTCCGTGGGCGTTTCAGCGTCCAAGAAGTGCTCGACATGAGCCCCGAACTGGCAACGCTGATCCTGCAACGGGCCAACGCCAACGCCGTCGAGGAGCTGGCGTGTGCGCAGGGCATGGTGCCGATGCGCATCGATGGTCTGCGCAAGGTGGCTCTCGGCTGGACCTCGCTCGAAGAGCTCGAGCGCATGGTCGGCTGAGCCGGCTCCACTGCAAGCGCCCAGTAGGTCACACGGGTGCGATCACGCACCGCTCACGAAGTAGCTCCCGCCCTGGCGCACGCTGTCGACTGCGTATTGGTCGCCTCGTCGCCCAGGCACCGCCGATGATGTCGGTCATGGGGCGAGTGAGAAGACCCGCAGCTCGATGGTCAGCGACGCCGTACTGGCATCTTCGGTGGTGAGGTTCACCGCGTCGATCACGACCAAGCGGCTCATGGACTGCAGCCGTCCGACATAGTCGATCAATCGTGCCCGCTCACCTCGCACCACCTGGTGCACCGCGATCGTGGTGATGCGATCGACGCCGCTGGCCGATTGTGCGGCGGCGTCTGCGCCCGGTGACGGTGTTCCGGCTGCCGATTCGTCGGCCGCGGTGCCGGTGGCCACGGGACCGCCGACAGGTTTGGCCGGGGTCACCTCGACGATGCTCACCTGCGCGGCGGATGCGGCTGCTTCATTGGCCTCGAGGTAGCCGGCGAGATCGCTGGTGGCTGGGAGCGACGCCCGTGCGGCTGCCAACTGGGCGGCGACCTTCGAGGGATCCACGGGGTTCTTCTTGGCGTTGGTGAGCTGTGTCTGCACCATGGTGAGCGCATCGGTGGCGGCGGCGGTGGCCTGATGGGCCTCGGCGACCTCGTTGGTGCGGGGCATCCAGTACAGCGCGTACCAGGCGCCGGCGAGGGCGACGACCACAACGGCAGCCATCGTGGCCGATCGCTTCATCCCGCCGTCGGCCTCAGGGTTCTGCGGACGCGACCTGGCGGGTCCATTGGCCTTGGACTTGGCTTCGGCCTTCGCCTTGGCGCTCTTGCCGATCGGTCGGTTCAACGCTGCGAGGCTCATGACGGGCTTCCTTCGGTGGGACCCGGTGTAGAGCCGGTGGGTGCGGGCACGACCACGCTGCCCGGACCGTCGAGGATGGGTGCAACTGAGGTTGACGCGCTGTCTTCGGCGGGGGTGACGCCGCCATCGGCAGTGGCCGCGGCCGGATCGACCATTGCCGTCGTCGCTGGGACCGTGGCGGTTCGCGCTGCGGTACGGGAGATGGTTGCCGAGATCTCGGTGGTGGCGAGGCTGCCCGGCGTGAGACCACCCGATGCGCTGGTGGTGGCTCCGGGCCATGGAGCACTGAGGAGCTTCACTTTGCCCAGGGCTTCGAGCCAGCTGGACGATGCCGCGGTGCCGCTGCCTTGCACCGAGATCTGCACGGTGCCCAGACCATCGCCGCCACCGTTGCCCGGTTTGCCGGCAGTGCCGGCGAACGCGACGAGTGGTGAATCGGGGGGAGCAGCGCCGACGATGGCATCGAGCAGCGGTTTCCAATCGACCGAGTTCGCCGAGGTGACGGCGATGGTCGCCGAGAGGTTGCTCAGATCGACGGCATCGGGACTCGTGGACGCTGACTGGGCCAGCTTGGCTCTTGTAGTGCTGAGCAACGCCTCGGCTCGGGCCTGTTCGGTGGTGGCACCGTCGACATCGGGCGATGCCAACGCCGTCGCGGCGGCAAGCCCTGCAGCCGCCACACCGATGGAACCCACGGCAATCATGCGGGCCCGACGTTGCTGGGGCGCAAGGCGATCAGCGGTCGGGAGCAGATCGAGCGGCGGCGGGCCGAACGAATCGGAGCGGGCGGCGAGGCCATGGCCGAGGGCCAGCAGATCGCGTCCGCGGTGCAGATCGAGACCACGTCGTTGGCCGGCCGCGTCCTCGAGCAGTGGAGGCACGATCGAGACCGGTACGCCCAGCATCGACACGAGCGAGCCGAGCACGGTGCGCGCCCGGTCGAGCTGTCCACCGAGACGGACCGAGGCGACCTCGACCTTGCCGGGCTGGAACGCCAGATAGTCGATGGTGGACCGCACCACGTCAGCGATCGGATCGCGCTGGGCGCGGGTCTCGGGCAGGACGGCGGTGCCGCCCGCGCTGGCTCGCAGTCGATAGCGCTCGATGCGGTCGAGTTCGGCTTCGAGTTCGCTGGCGACGGATGACGCGGTGGCGAAGCCGGTGAGGGAACGGGCGAAGCGGATGACACCGTCGCGTTGCACGCACACCGACAGCGTGTCCTCGCCGATGTCGACCAGCAGTTCGTCCGAGCCGGCCGATCGTGGCGAGGGGCCCGCGGCGCGCACCAGTCCAGCTGCCCAGTGATCGACCGCGGTGACCTCGATCCGTGCCGAGCGCAGGGCGTCGAGCCATGCCCGCAGCGGTGGGAGGTACACGGCGACGACGAGCACTCGGGTGACCGCCGGCTCGTCGCCCAACTGTTCGCGCTCGATCTCCGCGCAGTCCATGACGCACTCGTCGAGCGAGAACGGGATGACCCCATCCACCTCGAAGCGCAGGGCGCTGCGCAGCTCGCCAGGGTGCAGGTCGGGAAGGTCGAGTTGGCGGGCCACGACGTGCTCGATCGGCGCACCGAACACGGCCGTGTGCGTGTGGAACCGGCCTGTGCGCCACAGCTGCTTGAGTGAGCGAACGACGGCTGCTTGGTCGACGATCGTGCCGTCCACCACCGACCCGGCGGGGAAGGCGACCTCGGCTCGCGAACGGATCAGGCCCTTTTCGACCTCGACCCCGCGCACCGAGTCGTCGGTGATGTCGAGGCCGACGGCCCGGTCGGACCGTCCGAGTGCGCGTGTCATGACGTCTCCAATCGGCCCCGCGGCGCTGCGATTGAGCGCGCCCGTGTCGGGATCGCACACCGCTGGCAGCGTCCGAGCTGCTCGAACCGGTGCCTGCCGGACAAACCGCGGTCAATTGGCCTTGTCGGCTGCCGATGGACGTAGGTGCTGAGGTTCGTGCGCGCCCATCTCCCGCGAGCGGGCACGTCGCGCCGCCGTTCGGGCCGGTGGGCCGACGCCGGTCTCAGCATCATCGAAGTGATGGTGGCCATGAGCCTCCTCGCCTCATCGGCCCTCGTCGCGGTGTCCGTGCTCGACTCCGCCGGGCGAGGTGGGGTGTCGGCACAGCGCCGGACCACGGCGTCGCTCATCGCTACCCGAGAGATCGAAGCCATCAAGGGAGCGCCCTATTCGGTGATCGGACTGAACCCGTCGGCCTCTGGCTACACCGGGGCGTTCGAGAGTCGTCCCACCGTCGCCATCGGTTCTGGCGCCGGGTTCACGCCCACCGGCAGCGACGTCGTCTCGGGAGTCACGTACTCGATCGAGCGATACATCACCTGGCGACCAGTCACGGCGCAGGGCAACACGACGGTGCAGGGCTACAAGGATCTTGCCGTCATCGTCCGATGGGCCGAAGGCGCGGCCAACCATTTCGTGCGGGAGGACTCGGCGGTCACGCAGATGTCAGCCTCTGCGTGCACGTCACCGTCGGTCGACACCGCGCCGGGCACCGGCATCACTGGTGTCGTGAACACCTACTACAGCGGTACCGGCTCGGTGGTCGCCGGCTCTTCCATCGTCTCCGTCGGCGCGCCACGGGGTGCGTCAACTCCAATTGCTCCGGGCGATCTGCTGCTCGTGATGCAGATGCAAGATGCCACCATCAACTCGAACAACACCGACGCGTACGGTGACGGCGTGGCCGGTGGCAACGCCAGTGGTGTGACCGCACTGGGCAACTCGGGTCGCTACGAGTACGTCATGGCGACATCGGTGGCGACATCGGGCTTCATATCGATCTTCGGTTCCGGCACCGGCGGTGGTCTGGTGAACAGCTATTGGAACGATCTGGGCGGCACACCACGTCGTTCGTTCCAGGTGATCCGTGTTCCCACGTATGCCGATGGCACCAAGCTGGCCGCTGGACTGACCGCTGCGGCGTGGGACGGCACCAGTGGGGGAGTGTTGGCCGTCGATGTGGCCGGCACGTTCAACCTCAACAGCGGATCGGCAACCGTCGACGGACTCGGGTTCCGGGGAGCGGGCGCGATGTCCGGCACGGGCACCTCGGCATTCGTCACCGCCGCGACCTCCGGTGCCGCGCTCAAGGGTGAAGGCATCGTCGGGACCCCACGTGTCGTGCGGACGGCCAGCGGATCAGATCTCGTGGATGCGACCTCCGATCGATACCCCGGCGGCGACGCCGGTCGTGGTGCGCCGGGCAACGCCGGTGGTGCTGCCGCGGTTGCCGACACTGGTGGTGCCGGCGGCGCTGGTGGCGGCGCGGGTGGCGCGGGTGGCGTGACACCGGGAGCGGCGGCCGCATTCGGTGGATCGGGTGTGACCGTCGCTGCCGACCGCGTCGTCATGGGCGGCGGCGGTGGTGCCGGTGGCGCCAACACCGTGGCCGGCATCGGTCAAGGCGGTGGCGGTGGCGGTGTGGTGATGATCCGTGCCTCGGCACTGTCGGGAACCGGTTCCATCACCGCTCGCGGTGTGAGCGGACCGGCCTCCTCGGCCGTCGACGGCATGGGTGGCGGCGGTGGCGGCGGAACAGTGCTCATCGCGTCCGCTGGAGCCATGGGTTCCGTCACCGCGACTGCGACCGGTGGGGCAGGAACGGTTGCCGGCTCGGGCAGTTCTGCGGCCGGTGGTGGCGGCGGCGGTGGCTCGATCATCGCGACCGGAACCGTCACCGGTGTTGTCTCCGGTGGTGCCGGAGGCGCGGGCATCTACCCAGGGGCCGCGGGCAGCAGCGGAGTTGTGAACTCGGCCATGGTCATGAGCGCGATGCCCGGCCACGGTGTCGGCGTTGGATGCATCCCGGTGTTGTCGATGACCAAGACCACCTCGACACCCACCGTCGTCAACGGGAGTGGTGGCATCGCCGTGTACACGATCGTGGCGACGGCGCCGGCCGGTCGACCGACGGCCACCAACGTCGTCATCAACGATCCGCTCCCCACTGGGTTCAGCTATTCATCGACGGGACTCAACGTGGTGCTGTCCGGTGGCGCGTCACGCGGCACGGTCAGCGATCCGACGACCGGGAGCACGGCACCGAGTTGGGGATCGTTCACCATCCCCGCTGGCGGCTCGGTGGCCATCACCTACAGCGTGCTGGTGTCGGCTTCGGTGCGCTCCGGTGTGGTGTCGTCCAGCGCGTACACGTCGTACACCACCGGTGTCGCCACCGGCGGTGCGGTGTCGTGGTACTTCGGAACCTCGGGCAGCGTCGAGAACGTCACCGTCACCCCGTTCGCATGCGTGGCACCGTCAACTGATGTTGCACCGAAAACGGGCATCACCGGTGTCGTCAACCGCTACTACGTGCCGGCGGTGGGGACTGTGTCCGCGGGAGCGACGCGCATCAGCTACACCTCGAGCACCGGGACGGGCACGTTGAAGCCGGGCGATCTGCTGCTGGTCATGCAGATGCAGGACGCCGCGATCAACTCCACCAACACCTCGTCATACGGCGACGGGGTTGATGGCTCTCCGTTCAACGGCGTTACGGATGTGGCCCGATCGGGTCGCTACGAGTACGCCATGGCGTTGTCGAGCGATACCGGTGGCGTGATATCGCTCACCGGATCGGGCACTGGCGGCGGCCTCATCTACAGCTATGAGCAGACCGCGCAGACCACCGCGCCGCGCAAGTCCTTCCAGGTGATCCGGGTACCCACCTACAGCGACGGCACGACGGTGGACGCTGGTCTCGTCGCCGCGGCGTGGGATGGCACCGGTGGTGGTGTCTTGGCGTTCGACGTCGCTGGGACGTTGAACCTCAACGGCCAGAGCTTCGGTGCCAATGGTGCCGGGTATCGCGGCGCCGGTGATCTGGCCGCGGGCGGCAAGTCCGACGCGTACGCCGCCATCGTCGGCGGTACGAGTGACGCCCTCAAGGGCGAAGGTATCGCCGGTGTTCCCCAAGCCGTGGCCGACCCGACCGGCACCACCAACGTGGTCATCAGCGGCAAGGATCTCTACCTCGGTGGTGATGCCGGGTTCGGCGCGCCGGGCAAGGCCGGTGGTGGTGGCGCCAATGGTCAAGGCGGTGGCGGCGGTGGTGGCGCGTCCAGCGGTGGCATCGCTGGAAACACCGCCAGCGCAGCGTTCGGCGGTGCCGGCATCACCCAAGGCGTGACGCGCCTGCTGCCCGGTGGTGGTGGTGGGGCCGGAGGTCAGAACGGCGCCGACAGCATCGGCTTCGGCGGTCACGGTGGCGGCGTCGTCATGGTGCGGGCCGTGTCGCTCGACGGCAACGGCACCGCAAGCGCCAACGGGGTCGCTGGCATCGCACTCACCGGCGGTGGAACGAAGGTCGGTGCCGGTACCGACGGTATCGGTGGCGGCGGCGGCGGCGGTTCTGTGCTCATCAGCGCGCCGGGTGGGCTCGGCGGACTGTCGGTCACGGCAACTGGCGGCAGTCCTCCCAACACTGGACTCGCCGACGATCAATCGGGTGCTGGCGGTGGTGGCGGTTTCGTGCTCCTCAGCGGCCCGGCGACGGTCGACGTCTCCGGTGGTGTGGCCGATCAGCCCACACTGAAGTTCGGCGACGGTGCCGAGGGCGTGTCGTCGACTGCGCTCGATCCGACACAGATCCCCGGGTCGACCCTGGGCATCGGATGCCGTCCTGTCGTGACGGTGGGCAAGACGACCTCGACGCCATCGGTTCTTCGCGTCACCGGCACTACCGCTACCTACACCATCACTGTTGCCAACCTCGCGGGCCGCCCAACCGCGGCGGGAGTCACGGTGAGCGACGCGTTCGCCGCCGGTGTGACGTTGTCGGCCACCAGCAACGTGACCCTCGCCGGTGGGGCGACGCGGACGTCGACCACCAACCCGACGGCTGGTTCGAGCACGCCGACCTGGGGGACCTTCACCATCCCCGGCGGAGGCTCGGTGGCCATCACCTTCACCGCCGCGTTGCCCACGACGATGACGGTGGGGAGCACCGTGCAGAACAGTGCGTCGGCCACCGATGGCGCCACCGTTGCCGTGCAGTACACCTCCACGCAGTCGACGGCCGAAGACGTGACCGCCGCGGCAGCGACGATCAACCTGCCGTTGGTGTCCGTACAGGACGGCACCCATCCTGGTGGTGCCACCGACACCGGCGCGGCCACGTTGGCCGCCGGCGGAGCATTGACCGGCGTCGTCAACAGCTACTGGCCCGGCGTGGGCACCGCGGCGCGCGGCTCGACCTCGATCGGCCTCGGCACCATCAACGCTGCGGGCGCGTCAACTGCAATTGCGGCGGGCGATCTGTTGATGGTGATGCAGATGCAGGGTGCAACGATCAACACCAGCAACTCCAGCAGCTACGGCGCAGGCACCACGACGGGATCGGGAGCCACCGATCTGGGCGAGACCGGTGTGTACGAGTACGTGACCGCGCTCGGCGCCCCGGTCGTATCTGGCGGATCGACGACCGTCGCCGTGGCGGGAACTGGACCGGCAGGTGGGCTGTTGAACACCTATTCGTCGGCCGCCGCTACGACCACGACTGGCCAACGAACCTTCCAGATCGTCCGCGTGCCGCAATACTCATCGGCCACCGTGGGAGCCGGCCTCACCGCAGCAGCCTGGGACGGCTCGAGCGGTGGTGTTCTCGCCGTTGACGTGAGCGGTGATCTCGCCCTTGCGAGCCAGACGGTGAACCTCACCGGCCTCGGCTTTCGCGGCGGCGCCAACAGGCAGGTCGGTGGCGGATCGGTCACCACGGGCTATGTGGCCACGGGTGCTGCCGGTATCAAAGGCGAGGGCGTCGCCGGAACGCCGCGGTACGTGGCGACGGCGAGCGGCAACATCGATCTCGGCGCGTCGGTGGGTTATCCCGGCGGTGACTATCGGCGCGGTGCGCCGGGCAACGCCGGTGGTGGTGGCAACAGCCACAACGCCGGAGGTGGTGGCGGCGGCAACGGTGGCGTCGGTGGTGTCGGTGGCGTGGAATGGGTCAGTGCTGCGGTGGCCGGTGGCCTCGGCGGTGCCGCGTTCCCTGCGCACGCCGGGCGTGTGGTGCTCGGCGGTGGTGGTGGCGGCGGCGACGCCAACGATCGTCCCGGTCCCAATCACCAAGGCGGCCCCGGTGGCGGCATCGCCTTGATCCGCGCCGGCTCGCTGTCCGGCACGGGATCGATCACGGCCGATGGCGGTCCGGGCACGCCGACTTCGCCGTCGCTGAACGATGGTGGTGGCGGCGGTGGTGCCGGCGGTTCGGTCGTCGTTGCCGCCGGCAGCGGTACGACCGGACTCACCGTGACCGCTCGCGGCGGACGGGGCGGCGCCATGTACACCAACCGACTCGACGGTGCCGGCGGAGGCGGCGGTGTCGTACTTTCCACCGGAGCGCTTGCCGCAGCCACCGTGACCGGGGGGCAGCCCGGTGTGCTCGACGCCACTGGAGCGACCCCGACCGCGACCTCTGGGGCGAGTGGTGTCAGTTCCACGATCTCGGCATCATCGATTCCTGGCATCGGCGTCGGTCGACGGGCAGATGCCACCATCTCCGGAGTCGTCAACACGTACTTCCCGGGGAGCGGCATTGCCGCGGCGGGTTCGAAGTCGATCACGGTGGGAGCGTCCTCTGGCGCGTCAACGCCAATTGCTTCCGGCGACATGGTCCTCATCATGCAGATGCAGGCCGCGCTCATCGACAGCACCAACACCTCCAGCTATGGCTCGGGATCGAGCGGTGGCGGCGGTGCGGGCATGCTCGGCGCCGAGTTCAGCGGTCGATACGAATATGCGATCGCCACCTCGGCGGTATCGACCTCGGGCGGCACGCTGACGGTCGCGGCCGGTGGCATGGGCGGCGGGCTCATCAACAGCTATTCGACCGGTGCCCCCAGTTCGATCACCCCGCGATACTCCTTCCAGGTCATCCGAGTGCCCCGCTATGCCACAGCCACCATGGGCGCGCTCGACGCTGTGGCGTGGAACGGATCGGTCGGCGGTGTGCTGGCCGTCGACGTGCCGGGGACGCTCGCCTTGGGTGGGGCCACCGTGAACATGAACGCCAAGGGCTTCCGCGGTGGCGGTCGCGTGGTCGAGAGCGGTGGATCGCCGGGCGTGTACGTTCGCAATGACGGTCTCGACGGGCAGAAGGGTGAAGGGATCGCTGGCACACCGCGCTTCGTGTCCGACGGATCATCCACGTCGGACCTCGGAAGTACGTGGTCGGGCTATCCCGGTGGAGACAACGCGATGGGCGCTCCGGCCAATGCCGGAGGCGGCGGGACGCAGTCCAATGCCGGCGGTGGCGGTGGCGCGAACGGTGGTACGGGCGGCATCGGTGGCGATGGCTGGCAGTTCTCTGCCAACGGCGGTCGCGGTGGCCAAGCCGTGTCGGCCGCCGTCGACAGTGTCCGTCTCGGCGGTGGTGGTGGCTCGGGCGACAGCAACGACGGATGCGTCAGCGACGGCGCGCCAGGTGGCGGTCTGGTGCTCGTGCGCGCCGGTGCACTGTCGGGCAGCGGCACCATCACCAGCGACGGCGGGACCGCCAGCATCGGTGGCTGCAACGACGGGGGCGGTGGCGGCGGAGCCGGTGGCACCGTCGTCGTGCTGGCCGGTTCAGGTTCGTCAGGTCTGACGATCCAGGCCAACGGTGGCAACGGTGCGTCGCCGGCCACGGGCCACGGCGCAGGCGGTGGCGGTGGAGGTGGCGTTGTGATCACCGCCGGTGCGACGGCATCCACCAGCGTTGCCGGCGGATCCGGTGGGACCGGCTCCGACGCGGCGCACACCGGCGCCAACGGCGCGGCAGGAACCACCGCGACTTCAGCGACGCTGACGTCGGTCCCCGGCGCATCGTTGGATGCTGTGGTCACCTCGCGTCCCGCCTTCGGCGTGCCCGGCGGTCTGGCCACCTTCATGCCCACACAGAGCGCGTTCGCCAGCGGCAATCGCATGGACATCGACATGGTGTCGCAGTTCCCGGTCTCGGCCGTCGCTCTTCCCGGGTTGGCCAACGTCGCAGTGAAACTCCAATTGACACCTACTGGACTGCAGTCGACGACGTGTGTGTACGCCGACCTCGTGCGCATCTCGACCGGAGCCACGGTGGCCAGTGGGGGAGCGCTCGGCACCTCGAGTGCTCCGGTGTGCACGTCGAACGGCGCGGCCATCGACACGACGTTGTCGGCGGGAACGGTGAACATCAGCGGCGTCGATCTCAACGATCTCCGACTTCGGCTGTATGCCCGCGATTCGTCGGGTGCGGGCATCAACGTCACTGGCGCATACGTGACCTTGGATTGGCAGGGCCGCACCGGATGGGTGCTGTCGGCGGGCAAGATCACCTTGAACTTCCTCGGCAGCACGGCCGTGTTGGTCGACGGTGGGGCATACGTGTCGGGCGATGGCACCTACACCTCGACCGTCGTTGCTCCGGCGCGGACCGCCCCGGATCGCTCGGTCCTGCTCACCTTCTCGGGCCGTACTCCGCCCGGTGCCACTGTCACCTCGGCCAACCTCAACTTCGGGTGGAACGGGCCGCTCGGGGTGTGTTGGTGGGGCGAGCTGCTCTCGACCACTGCGGGCGTGACCACCACGGTTCGCAACGTCTTCACCTCAGCAGTGCCCTACTGCAGCACCGATGCCAGTGGCACGTTCCACACCATCGGTCTCACCACGTCGCTGCTGACAGTGCCCGATCTGCAACTGCGGCTGCACTTCAGTTCGACCGATGGCACGTCCGTCGTGTCGATCGACAAGGCGTACCTTGCCGCGACCTGGACGTCGACATGACTGCCTTCGCCTCCCTGATGCGGCTCCTGTCGCGCATCGTGAAACATCGCCGGCCGGAAGGCGATCAGGGCACGACGATGGTCGAGATGATGGTGGCAGCGGCGCTGTTCCTCGCCGTTTCCTTCGCCATGTTGGACGTGATGGACTCGTTCACCCGCACCAACTCCAAGCTCGAGCAAGTGGGCAAGACCCAACGGGATCTGCAAGAGGCAGTCGAGATGATGTCGCGAGACCTGCGCGGGGCGACGACCCTCACCACGCTCGCCTCCTCGGTCACCTACGCCAACCAGATCGATCTGGTCGCCCTTTCCCTCGACGGGACGACGTCGCTGCCGGTGCGTTGGCGGCTCGGCAGCGGGCAGCTGCTGCGCGAGCCGCTCGCCAGCGCCGGTGGGAGCGCCACCTCCTCGCGCACGGTGATGACCGGACTGTCGTCATCGGCGTCGCTGCTGCGCTACTTCCGTAGCGATGGCACCGAACTGGTCCCGGGTACCGCGACGGCCAGTGCCATCGCCACGTGCACCACCCGCATCCGCATCACCATCGCCAAGAGCCCCGGTACCAACCGTCCGGCCACATCGGTGTCAACCGACATTGCCATTCGCAATCGCATCCCGGGGACTCTGGGATGCTGAATCGGATCATCCATCCATCAAATCGTCGGGCACGACGATCGAGCAGCGGCGAGCACGGCTCGGTGGTGATGGCATCGCTCATCATTCTGGTCATGCTGTTGGTCTCGGTGGCCGTGACCGATCGCGTGCTGTCCAACGTGCGCGCGTCGCGCAGTGCCCAAGCGCGCGCCGCGGCCCTGTCGGCGACCGACACCGCCCTGGCCGAAGCCATGGCCCGCATCGATCGCGGGGAGTCGGCCAGCTTCAGTGGCAGTGGCACCACCGCGTCGGCGACGTTCCAGTACTCCGCCACTGCGGTGTCGTCGTCGCTGTGGCACCTGCGAGCAGACGCGCAATCGGCTCGATCGTCGAAGGCGGTCGAGATGGATCTGAACCGCACACTCCTGGCCGGCTGGACGCAGTCGGCGTGGCATGAGGTGCGACCGGCCCGCTACGCGGCGGCCGTGCGATCACTGAGCGGACTGCAGGGCTACTGGCGTCTCGACGATCCATCCACATCGACGACGGCCGTGGATTGGTCGGGCAATGGTGTCACCGGTACCTGGTCGGGAACCGTGAGTCGTCCGGTGCCCGGCGCGCTGGTGAGCGATTCCGATCCGGCGACCGCGTTCTCGGCCGGGGGCATCGCCCTCGGCGACAACTTCGACTTCACCGGCACCACGCCGTACACGATCTCGTTCTGGATCAAGACCAACCCGTCGGCCGTCGACTATGGCCGGGTGTTCGACAAGGATCGGCTCTCACCCAGCCGTGATGGGATCGTGGTGTCGAGCTACTTCGGCGGTGGCCGCATCATCTGTGAGAGATTCGGGAACGGGACCCAGACATCGGTGGTGGCGAACATCAGCGTCGGTGTGTGGACCCAGGTGAGCTGCGTGTACGACGGGGCGACGCTGAAGACCTACGTCAACGGCGCAGCGATGGCCTCCTCCGCGTCCACCCAATCGATCGCGGGTAACGCGTTGAGCGCTCAGATCGGCCGACGCGCCGAGTCGGCGGCGTCATTCTCACAAGACTCCCTCGATGACCTCGCCATCTGGAACCGGGCGCTCGGCGCCAGCGAGGTCGCAGCGCTGTATGCCGCGGGCATCTGACCGCTGGGGTGGCGAACCGCACTTCAGGCGGCGCCCTGGCGCGCCGATGCCATCTGAGTGATGAACGACGCCCTGGGTTACGACCTCACCTTCGGACTGCCGCCCATCCGGGTCGGCTGGTGGCTGCGCGACGTACGGACCCGTTTCGGTCACCGTGAGTCGGACGTGGCTGAACAGGTCGGTGTGCCCGCCCGCACGTTGCGGCGATGGGAGAGCGGATCGCTCGTGCCCAGCGATCTCGAGCTGAGCCGGTTGGCCGGGGTGTACGGATGTGGGGTGACCGACCTGGTCCCCGGACGCGAGCGGGTGACCCTCGAGCGTTCTGCGGCCGATGCTTCCAGCGGCGTGCTGCGCATCGGCAGCCGTGAGACGTCGGTGGACCTGGATTCAAACGACGTCATCCTGCGGCGGTATCTGGCCTTGGTGCGCGGCATCCGCAACCTCGGGCCAGACGCTCCCGTGCATCTGCGTCACGACGATGTGGCGGCGCTGGCCGAAGAACTGGACCTCGACGATGCCGAGCTCGAGAGCCGGTTGGTGGCGCTGGCGGGCATCACCGCCGACGAGGCTCGATGGGTGCGTCGCCAGCTGATGCGTCGCCGAGTCGTCACACCGTTGCTCGGATTGGGCACAGCGACGGCGTCGATCCTGGGCATCGGCGCGGTCGTGGCCCGTGCCGGTCACGGGGCCGACGCCAGTACGTCAACCCATGTTGCCTCGGTCGTCGCGCCGGCCTCTTCGAGCGCGTTCGCGTCGGAGGCGCCAACGGACTCGACGATCGCGGCGCAGCCGGGGGACCTCGTGGTGGCGATCCCGCAGGTGTATGCACCGGCACCGGCGACCCCCGACGCGACGGGCTCTCCGACGAGCGTGCAGACCCCTCCCGCCACGACGGCGCCAAAGGCCCCCGCACGGCCGTCCGCGCACATCACAACGTCGGCAATCTCAATTGACAACGATGGGAGTGACACTGGTCCCCAGGTCGGGACCGAGATCTCCATCGGCGATGCGATCACGGTGACGGCAGCGCCGGTGACCCCGGAGACCGCGCCGGCGCCGGTCATCATCGTCGAGTTCGGCGAGAGCGCCGGCTCGGTCATCGAAGCCAGTTAGCGCCGGCTGCGCTTGGTGCGCTCAGCCATGCGCTTGGCGATGAGATCGCGTCGTTCCTGGAGTTCTCGATAGGTGAGTGACTCGGTGGTGGGGTCCACGCCGTACAAGGCTTTGATCCCGTCGTAGTCGAACGTGACCGCAGTGGGATCGATGCCGATCTCTTGAGCCAGTCGCTCGCCGTGCTTGGTGGCGAACAGCATCGAAATCGACGCGATCTCACCCAGCAGATCCAGTTCGGGGGCCAGCGTGGCGATGGCCCCGTCGAGGAACACCAGGTTCTTCACATACAGCATCAGCTCCTTGGGGATGCGGGCCCCGTAGCCGAGCAGTGCCTTGATGACGGTTTGGATCTCCTTGACGAGTTCATCCGCGGTGAGCTTGGTGGGGTCGAGCGGAGGCTGGTCGAGTTTGAGATCGCGGATGACGGCGGCGAGATCGGTGTCCGGTGGGAGGGCTCCGAGATCGCGCAGCGCGGCGAGTTGGCCGTTCACATCGTTGGTGGTGGCGCCGAGCATGAGCCGCAAGAACGCCGTGCGGCGCTGCGGTGACAGCCGGGCTGTGATGCCGAAGTCCAACAGCGCGGTGCGGCCGTCCTCCATCACGAACAGGTTGCCGCCGTGCAGATCGCCATGGAACACGCCGTAGATGAGGGCGCCCTCCATGAAGGCGATCATCCCGGTGCGGATGACGGCGGTGGTGTCGACACCGGCGGCCTTCATGCCGGCCACGTCGTCGAAGGCAAAGCCGCGCAGGCGTTCCATCACCAGCACGCGTTCGGTGACCAGTTCGGGATGGGGGCGGGGGATCACGTAACCGCGTTGATCGAGCTCTGCCAGGATCTTCGCCACGTCGAGCATGTTGGCCGCTTCGATGCGGAAGTCGAGCTCTTCGGAGATGGTCTCCGCGAACAACTCGACAAGAGCCGGCGGGTTGGCCAACGCGGCGACGGGGATGCGACCGATGAGGAATGGTGCCAACCACGACATGGCTCGCAGGTCCTTGCGCACCAAGGCGTGCACCGACGGACGTTGCACCTTCACCACGACCTCTTCGCCGGTGTGCAATCGGGCTGCGTGGACCTGCGCGATCGATGCGGCGGCCAGCGGCGTGGGATCGAACCACGCGAACTGTTGCTCGAGTGTGCGGCCCAGCTCGGACTCGACCACGCGACGCACGACATCGAACGTTTCGGCCGGGACCTGATCGCGACACAGCCGGAATTCCTTGACGAGCTCCGCCGGGAACAGCCCTTCACCGGAGGAGATGATCTGCCCGAGCTTGATGTAGGTGGGCCCGAGGTCTTCCGCGGCGCGTCGCAGGCGCAGCGACACGTCGGCTCGGCTCTGCTCTGCGGTGGCGAGCTTTCCGAGCTTCTTCAACACGAGCCACGGCACCATCGCCCGGGTCAGGCGCGCGGTGACACGCACCACCCGCGCACCGTGCGGCCACTTCGAGGCGCGGGTGAGCTCGGGGACCTCACGGCGAGCTTCGGCCCGCAAGCGCTCGGCGTGTGCTGCCCATCGAATGCCGTCTTGCCGCAGGACCCAGGGAGCGTCATCGCTGAATGCGCCCCACACGAGGTCGGCAGGCCGAGCGTCTGCGGTGGTCGAGGCGGTGGTCTGGACGATGGTCGGCGCGTCGGGCGATCGGTCAGTCATGCAACATCGATTGTCGCACCCACTCCTGCGATCCACTCACGCGGAGGCTCATGTCATGCCGTGGGTGTGACGGCTGTCTGACCCGTTCCACGTCATTTGCTGTCCGGTGTGACGAATGCCAACGCTCCGCGGCGACTGAACTCCAACGATCTCATTACCGTCACCCCACGTTCGTGGGTGGCCACCGCCCTGGCCGCCCACGAACACTCACATGAGCACTCCACACGTGCCCTGCTGCGTGCGGTCAGCTCACGTCCACAAGATGTCGAGGCAGGTCTGAGCCAGATCGGCACGGCAGATGAGGAAGTCGGGCGACCACACGTCGGGCTTGTTGAACACGAGCGGCGTGCCGTCGATGCGGCTGGCGTGCATGCCTGCGGCGAGCGCCACTGCGGCGGGCGCACAGTTGTCCCATTCGTACTGACCGCCGGCGTGGGCGTAGATGTCGGCCTCACCCATGACCACTGCCATCGCCTTGGCACCCGCAGATCCCAACGGTGCGATCTCGGCGTCGAGGGCCTTGGCGATGCGCATCGTCACGTTGGTGATGCGTGATCGACTGGTGACCATCCGGGGCCGAGTGCGCGTCGGGGGCGGCACGACCGGAGGCGGATCGGTGCCGAGCGTGATTCCGATCGAGGGGAGTGCGACGGCTCCGGCGATGGCCGAACCGTTGCTCACCAACGCCACGTGGACCGCCCAGTCCGATCGGCCTTCGCCGTACTCACTGGTGCCATCGAGCGGGTCGACGATCCACACGCGATCGGCGGTGAGGCGGGATCGATCGTCGGCTCCTTCTTCCGAGAGCAGCTTGTCGCCGGGTCGAGCGTCGGCCAGCGCCGCGGCGAGGAACTGATGGGCGGCGAGATCGCCGGCGTCCATCACCCGCCATTCGGGTACTGACTTGGCGGTGAGCTCGTCGCGCAATCGCACGAGCAGATGCCCAGCTTCAGTGGCCAGCCGTATGGCCAGTTGGTGGTCGTCCTCGTCGGGCATCACGGCGACGCTACCGGGGACGCTGCTCCAGTCTCGATCCCCGTGCGCGTCGAGACGCGGTTCACGGGCGCGACGGAGCTCGGGACGAACGGGTCGGAAAAGGTGGAACGGTGGTTCAGGCGGCGCTGTGGGCGGCGTCGCCAGCGGCAGCCTCGGCCTCGCGAGCGGCTTCTGCCTCTCGGGCCTGCTGCACCCGACGCGGTGCGGGGACGTTGTTGGGGTCCACCTCGCCGTACGGGCTGTTGCATTCCTCGTAGCACTCGAGATGGAAGTGCTCCACCCGGTTCCACGCGCCCTTGACGTACACGTTGCAGATCACTTGGAAGCGCTTCACCTTGGCGGAGAACTTCACCTGCTGCTCGCAATGGACGCAGATCGCCGAGGAGCCGGCGTCGACGGTCCGTACGACGGCTCGGGTTCCCTGCTTGGTCTGCGTTGCCATGCCTATCAATCGGCAGCGACATCGCCGCGATGAGGATTCGCGACGCTCTGGTCAGGGCCTTGACAGTCTGCCGAACCGGACGGCCTCCCTGGTGAGGTCCCGCACGGCATCCTCCGCGGCTCCCGCGGCCACCAGGGCCTCGATCTGCTCCTCGAGCTGGGCCCCGAGTGCTTCGGGATCGGCCGGACCGGGCTGCGGATCGGCCGATGCGTAGCCCATCGTGGCGATGGCGACCGCCGTCACCGGTTGCTTCACGCCGAGGCGATGGCCGAAGGTGAAGGCGATGAGGCTGACCGCGGCGATGGCCGCGAAGACGCCGAAGGTCACCACCGCGCCGTTGTTGTTGTCGGCTGCCACCGTCGACACGATCATGCCCACGATCCCGGTCACGAAGACCACGGCCATGGCCGAGCGCATGATGGCGACCGGGCTCCAGCGCATCAGTGTCCCCCGACCACGATCAGCGAGCCAGCGGCTTGTACTTGATGCGATGCGGGGTGTCGGCCTCGGCGCCGAGCTCCTTGTGGCGGAACACCTCGTAGTCGGAGAAGTTGCCCTCGAACCAGCGGACCTGGCTGTTGCCCTCGAAGGCGAGCACATGGGTGGCCACGCGGTCGAGGAACCAACGATCGTGGCTGATGACCACTGCGCAGCCGGGGAAGTTCTCGAGCCCCTCTTCGAGGGCACGCAGCGTGTCGACGTCGAGATCGTTGGTGGGTTCGTCGAGGAGCAGCACGTTGCCACCGCTCTTGAGCACCTTGGCCAGATGGACGCGGTTGCGCTCGCCGCCGGAGAGCACGGCGACCTTCTTCTGCTGATCGGCACCTTTGAAGTTGAACCCCGCCACGTACTGGCGGCCGTGCAGTTCACGGTTGCCCACCTTGATCACGTCGTTGCCGTCGGTGATCTCCTCGTAAACGGTGCGATCGGGATCGAGGATGTCGCGGCTCTGATCGACGTAGGCCATCTGCACCGTCTCGCCGATCTTGATGGTTCCGGTGTCGGGGTCTTCCTGTCCGGTGAGCATCTTGAACAGCGTTGTCTTGCCGGCGCCGTTGGGGCCGATGATGCCCACGATGCCGGCCTTGGGGAGGCTGAACGAAAGGTTCTCGATGAGCAGTCGATCACCGAAGCCCTTGGACAGACCATCGACCTCGATGACGGTGTCGCCCAGGCGCGGTCCGGGCGGGATGGCGATCTCGAGCTTGGCGTCGCGGCCGGTGTCGGCTTCAGCCTCGGCCTGCAACTTCTCGTACGCGGTGAGTCGGGCGCGGCCCTTGGCCTGACGGGCCTTGGGCGCCATGCGTACCCATTCGAGCTCGCGCTCCAAGGTGCGCTGTCGCGCCGATGCCGATTTCTCCTCTTGGGCGAGACGGGCTTGCTTCTGCTCGAGCCAGCTGGAGTAGTTGCCCTCGAACGGGAAGCCCTTGCCTCGGTCGAGCTCGAGGATCCATCGAGCCACGTTGTCGAGGAAGTAGCGATCGTGGGTGATGGCCACGACGGTGCCCTGGTACTCCTTGAGGAACTGCTCCAACCACGCCACCGATTCGGCATCGAGATGGTTGGTGGGCTCGTCGAGCAGCAACAGATCGGGCTTCGACAGCAGCAGCCGGCACAGTGCCACGCGACGGCGCTCACCGCCGGACAGGTTGGTGACGTCGGCATCGCCCGGCGGGCAGCGCAGGGCGTCCATGGCGATCTCGACGTTGCGTTCGAGGTGATACGCGTCGGTGGCGTTGATCTTGTCCTCGATGTCGGCCTGGAGCTGACCGATCTTGTCGTAGTCGGCGTCGGGATCGGCCCACATGGCCATGATCTCGTCGTAGCGGACGAGCAGATCGCGCACGGCGGCCACGCCGTCCATGACGTTGCCCATCACGTCCTTGGCTGGATCGAGATGGGGCTCCTGGGCGAGATAGCCCACGGTGTACCCGGGAGTGAGGCGGGCCTCGCCGGTGAACCCGTCGTCGAGTCCGGCCATGATCTTGAGCAGCGAGCTCTTGCCGGCGCCGTTCGACCCGAGGACGCCGATCTTGGCGCCGGGATAGAACGACAGCGAGATGTTCTCCAGCACGGTGCGATCGGGCGGGTAGAAGCGGGCGAGCTTGTAGCACGTGTAGATGAACTGTGCGGTCACGGCGGTGAGCCTACGAGGTTCGCCCGGCGCGCTCCCGGGTGGAGTGCTGCGTCGGACGCGGGGAGCGCGCTCATTGTGACGTGGCGTCATCGGTTGGTGCTACGTTCCCGCTCGACCGACCGACTTTTGAGACTTCCTTGGGGGACCCATGACGCTCTTCGATTCCGCAAACACGTTTGCTCAGTTCTGGCGGTTCCTCCACATCGTGGTGGGCATCACCTGGATCGGGTTGCTCTACTACTTCAACTTCGTGCAGGTCCCGGCCTTCGCGGCGTTCAAAGAAGCCTCGGCCCGCAACGAGGCCATCGACAAGCTGGCCCGCAAGGCGCTGTGGTGGTTCCGCTGGGCTGCGCTGGCCACGTTCGTGACCGGTCTGCTCATCGCCCTCACCACCGAGGACTACTTCAAGAACGACTTCGGCAAGCGCATGGACGGCCTGTCGATCTCGACCGGCATGTTGCTCGGCACCATCATGCTGCTCAACGTGTGGGGCGTCATCTGGCGCAACCAGAAGATCGTGCTGGCCAACGCCGCCAACGTGCTGGCCGGTGGCCAGGCCGATCCCAACGCCGCTGCCGCCGGCCGCAAGGCGCTCATGGCGTCACGTCAGAACACCATGTTCTCGGTGTCCATGATCTGGTTCATGACCATCACCAGCCATCTCGCCCCGGCGTTCAACGACGGCAACCTGGCCACCAGCGGCAAGATGGGCGCCTACTGGCTCATCGCCCTCGCCGTCATCGGGGTACTGGAGTTGTCGGCGCTCGGCATCATCGGTGGCACCGCTGCCGGCAACATCACGAACTGGTTCTACGAGAGCGTGCAGAACGTGCTCATCGGGGCCTTCGGCCTGTGGGCCTTCTTCTGGCTGCTGTGGGAGATCCTCTTCTGATCTTCCCCAGTCGGTTCTGTCCGCTCAACGAGACCCGGCCCCTCACGGGGCCGGGTCTCGTCGCGTCCGTGGGCGATGATCGTTGGTCCGGCATCGAGAAGGTGGCAGCGGCGTGACACAGACGTGGTGGTTCGATCTGGATGGGACTCTCACCGACTCCATGGCGGCCACGTCGCTGAGGCCATTCACGATCGAACTGCTCGAGAGCCTGCGAGCAGCCGGTCATCGGATCGTGATGTGGAGCGCCGGTGGTGACGACTATGCCCGCCGGGTGTGCGAGCGCATCGACATCGCCCAGTACTTCGAGGCGTTCCACACCAAAGAGCGCGGACCCGACGGCCGTTGGGTGTTGCCCGCCCTCGATGGTGACGTGGGCGAGACGGTGTGTGTCGACGATCAGATCGACGGCGTGCCGCGCTGGGTACGGACCATTCGGGTGTTCCCGTATCTGGGGCACAACCCCCACGATCGCTCGCTCGAAGCGGTGATCGCCGAGGCGCGTCGCGCCGAGTGACGGCGTCAGGCGACCGTCAGCGTCGCTTCCATGCCCGCGGCGCGATGTCCGGGGATGTCGCAATAGAGGGTGTAGGTGCCGGGGGCGAGGGCGACCTTGCCGGTGGCCTTCTTGCCGCTGCTCACCTGCAACTTGAACCCGGAGACCTTCTCGATGAGCAGGGTGTGGACCAAGGAGCCCTTGCCCACGTATTCGAAGGACACCTCGCCGGCGGTGGC
>JBFWVD010000037.1:0-50482 GCA_050246915.1 Acidimicrobiia bacterium
GTTGTAGGAACTTCCCGGAATCGCGAACGGTCCGGAGTTCCAACGTGGGCATGCGGGTCAGTCGCCGTGCCGGTTGACCGACTTGGCCTGAACCTTGACAACTGGTCGGGATTCCTGAAGGCTTGCCGGGTATCGAGGTGATTCGCTCGACCGGCTGAACAGGAGGAGACGCTATGGCGTTGGCTGTGGTCCGCTCCTTGGACGCCCCGAAGGCGCTTGTCGCGCCTGGTGAGGTTGAGGATTTCGAGCAGGAACTGGTCGATCAGTATCTGCTTGCGACGGTGGGTGCAGGTTCGGGTGACTCGACGGTGGTGGAGGACCGAGGTGCGATCTTCGAGTTCATCCGGTTCCTGGGGCGACCGGTGTGGACGGCGCAGCCGGCCGACGCTGATCGGTTCTTGGTCCATCAACGCAAGGAGTTGCATCGGGCCCGGTTGACGGTGCAGCACAAGGCGTGGTCGCTGGCGCGGTTCTACTCGTTCCTCGTTGCCCGCTACTCCGGTGACATCGAACGTTTGACCGGCCACGTGGTGATCCAGATCATCGACGAGTTCAACCGGCCGACCAAAGCCGACTACAGCAACGTGCGGGTACCGCCGTCGATTGAGGAGATCGATGTGTTGTTCGCAGCGTGGCGTGAGTGGTTGCCCGAGGCGCGCAAGTTCTTGCCGGCGACACGGGATTACATGGCGGCGTCGTTGTGGCGCCGGTGCGGTCTGCGGATCCAGGAGACCTACATGCTCGACATCCGTGACTGGCGACGTGATTTGGGCGAGTTCGGCAAGATCCATGTCCGGTTCGGCAAAGGCAGCCGAGGCCGCGGACCCAAGAGTCGACTGGTGCCGGCGATCAACGGCGCGGCGGATCTGATGGATTGGTGGTTGGGCGACATTCGCCACCAGTTCGACGACGCCTATGAGGACCCGAACGCTCCGCTGTTCCCGAGTGAACGGCGAGACAAGCTGACCGGTGCGTGCAGCCGGATCGGTGACCAGGCGCTGCGTGACGGACTCGCCGCAGCGGTTGGTCGTTGGTTGCCGGCGTGGTCCGACGGTCGGTTGACGCCGCACACGCTGCGCCACTTCTGCGCGTCGTCGCTCTACCAGCGCGGCGTCGACCTCAAAGCAATCCAGGAACTGCTCGGCCACGAGTGGTTGTCGACCACGACCCGCTACATCCATGTGCACGGCGATCACATCGAACGCGCCTGGACCGAAGCGAACCAGCGGATTGCCGACCGCCTCGACCCGAACCGGGACAACGAACAGGAGTGAACTGATGCGTTGGAATCTGAGACTGACCGCTGCCGAACAGGGCATCTGGAAATCGACCGAGATGCGACGCCGGCTCGCGGACGCCGGCTTGGAGATCTCGGCCGGGAAGATGTCGTCGTTGTGGGCGGGAACGCCAACCACGATCCGGCTCGAGGACCTCGACGTGATCTGCTCGGTCCTCGATTGCGACCCGGACCAGTTGTTGATCCGCGAGCCGGACAAGGTCGAGGCCCGCAAACCGCGCAAGAAGCGCGCCGCTGGTGCGACGGTCACGCCGAGGTTGGGGAAGAACCGAACGCTGCCGCCGGGGTGAGCTGGCAGAGCTTCTGCGCCACATGCGGCGAGTGGCCCGTCGCGTTCACCACGGTGAAGTTCTGCTTCGGGTGTTGGCCCGGCGGATCCGCCGTTCCGCCACCTTGTCTCGAGTGCGGATCGACGACGGACTACTTCACCAACGGGCTGTGCGGTCGCTGCCACCGGATGGGCCATGTCACGATCGACACCTGTCCGGACTGCTTCGCGTGGGGTGCGTCCAAGCATCGAGCCTGGCGATGCACCGCGTGCAACGGCTGGCGAGAAAAGCGCAAGCTCGGAGTCTGCTCGTGCTGCAGCCGCGAAGTCCCCATCAACATCTACGGCGCCTGCCGGCTCTGCACCAAGCAACGCACCCGGGTCCTGGCGACGAAGCCGCCGTTGCCGCTCCCCGATCTGATCGCCGCGAACCGGAACGGACAACAGCTGTGGTTCGCCGATATGGGCAAAGCTGCCTCGGCGCGACGCCCGAAGTCGCCGCCACCACCGGTTGCGGTCGGGACTCTCGCCCGGTTCCCGGTCACTCACCTGCAATTGCCGCTGTTCCGTTTCGAACGTGACCTCAGCGTCGCCCGCCGGGTCGGTCACCTCGATCCCCGCGACGCGAACCTGGCGTTGCTGTTGGATCAACACGTCGACGAGTTCGGCCGAGCTCACGGCTGGGACCGCCGCAAGATCGTCACCGTTCAACACGGCGTGCACATCCTGCTCGGCCAGCAAGAAACGATCGGCGCACCAATTCGCTGCAGCGACATCGACGCGATCGCCAAACTCAAGGTGTCGACCGTCGCGCTGAGCGACGCCCTCGACGCCGCTGGCATGCTCGACGACGACCGACCACCATCGATCGTTGGCTGGTTCGCCACCAAGACCAACGGCCTGCCCGAAACCATCGCCGCCGAACTCGGCGTGTGGTTCGACGTCATGCGCCACGGCAGCACCACCCCGCCTCGCAGCAAGCCGCGCAGCGATCTCACCATTGGTCAACAGCTCCGATCGGCGATGCCCGCCGTCGAAACCTGGGCCACCAGGCACACCTCGCTGCGCGAGGTCACCCGCGACGACATCTACACAGCGCTGCCGGCGAGCGGATGGCAGCGCACCCACATGCTCCAAGGACTCCGCTCGATCTTCCGGACCCTCAAGGGCCGCAAGGTCGTGTTCTCCAACCCCACCACCCACATCCGCCAACCCCACACCAACCACCCGATCCCCGCCCCCGTTGGTCTCGCCACCATCCGCAACCTGCTCGACTCGCCGAACACCGCCCGGGCACTCACCGCAGCGCTGCTCTGCTACCACGCCATCCGCGTCAAGGACCTGCGCCACATCGGACTCACCGACATCTACGACCGGCGCCTCCACCTCGGCGACCAGACCATCGTGCTGGCCGACGCCGTCCTCGAACGCCTCGACACCTACCTCTTCCACCGGCACTACACCTGGCCGAACACCGCCAACGAGCACCTGTTCATCAACATCCGCAGCGCCCACCACACACGCCCGGTCGACAGCTCCTGGCACACCCGGTTGCTCGGCACACCCGCCCAACAGATCCGCCAAGACCGCATCCTCGACGAAGCGTTCGCGACCGGCGGCGACCTCCGACAGATCAGCGACCTGTTCGGCCTCTCCGTCGCCCAAGCCAACATCTACGCCAACCACGCACACCACGCCGCTCTCAGCGACCAAGCCGGGCACGACTGACCCACGACGCATCGGCCCGGACCAATACATCGGCGCAGGCCGATACAATCCGCCGGCATGAGCGCCACGATTCAACACGCTGCACCCATCGCGACCGCAGCGAAACTGTTCTGCGGGTTCGGCGACCCGACACGCCTCGCGATCATCACCACACTCGCCGACGGTGAACAACGCGTGAGCGACATCGTGACTGCGCTGAACGGCTCCCAGGGCAACATCTCCGGTCACCTCAAGTGCCTCAGAGAATGCGGACTCGTGACCGATCGGCGCGTCGGCCGCGAGGTCCACTACCGCATTGCCCACGACGAAGTCATCGACGTTGTCCGCTCGGCCGAACGACTCCTCGCAGTCACCGGCGAACACATCGATCTCTGTCCGAACTACACCACCAACCCCAACGCGTGAGCAGCCGATGACCGTCAGCCGTTTCCACGTCGCCGGCATGGACTGCGCCGCCGAAGAACAACTCGTGCGCATGGCACTGTCCGACATCGACCAGATCAACCGCATCGAAGTCGACCTCGACCAACGTGACGTGCTGATCGACCACACGACCGACACCGACACCATCGACACCGCACTCCAAACCCTCAACCTTGGCGCCGAGTTCGTCGACGACACCAGCGAGATCGGGCCCGCCCCCGACACCCGACGCGAACGCAACGCGCTGATCGTTGCGTTCGTGATCAACGCCGGCTTCTTCGTCGGCGAACTCACCGTCGGCTTGATCAGCCGCTCCATGGGACTCATCGCCGACGCACTCGACATGGGCGCCGACGCCAGCGTGTACGCGCTCAGCCTCGCCGCCGTCGGGACCGCTGCCGCACGCAAGAAACAACTCGCACGCACGAGCGGATACCTCCAGATCGGCCTCGCCGCGCTCGGTCTCGCCGAGGTCCTACGACGATTCTTCGCCGACAACGAACTCCCGGACCCGACCTCGATGATCGTGATGTCCGTGCTCGCGCTCGCCGGCAACATCATCACACTGCTCGTGCTGCATCGCGTCCGGTCCGGCGAAGCACACCTACAAGCCAGCTGGATCTTCACTGCCAACGACATCAAGGTCAACGGACTCGTCATCGCTGCAGCGATCGGCGTCACACTCACCGACTCCGGCATCCCCGACCTCATCGCCGGCGCCGTGATCTTCGCCGTCGTCGCCAACGGCGCCCGACGCATCCTCAAGATCAGCCGATGAACCCGACCCGACGTCGCACCATGCTCGCCTGGATCGCCGCGCTCATCACGATCGATCTCGCCACCAAGATCTGGGCCACCGCCACACTCGACGACGCACCCACCACGCTTCCCGGACCCATCGACCTGCAACTCAGCTACAACAGCGGCACCGCATTCGGGCTGTTCACCAACATCCCACCCCTGCTGATCACCGCCGCAACCCTCACGATCGCGCTCGCAATCCTCCGAGCCGCATGGAACAACCGGACACCCACCGGGCCCGCCACGCTCATCATCGCCGGAGCGCTCGCGAACACCATCGATCGGCTCGAAGCCGGCTCCGTGGTCGACATGCTGCACACCGGCTGGTGGCCCACCTTCAACATCGCCGACATCTACATCACCACCGGCATCGCTTGGTGGGCAATCACCGCCACGACCGCCGACCATTCGATCTCGCCGACCATCGAAGCAACCAGCGCCACACAGCAACCCCAGACCTGACACGGCACACTCATCCGCTACGGTGACCCCCAGTTCACCAACCCCGGACCAGTCAGCCAGACCAGACCGACAAGCACCCCGGAGTTCGGCCCCTACGACCCCGGTCATGGCTTCATCCCCTGGTCTGTGTCGCATATCGCGGCCTCGGCGGGCGAGAGCACGTGGTGCACGATCGCCGCGTGCTCCCCCACTCTCCACAGCGCCCTCCCCTTCACGAGCCGCGGGAGATGGCGCGCCTCTTCGTCAGTGAGGCCGAGCAGCTCGGTCGCGTCGGCGACTTGGTCTGGCGCCTGCTGGAAGAAGATCCGCGTTCCCGTGTCACCGAGCAGGCCGGCCGCGACCTTCTGCGCGGCGCTGCCGTCGGCCGCCTGGGCGCGAAGGTCAGAGAGCCGGTGGCACACGAGGACGTTGCAGATGCCCCAGTGTCGGCACAGCTTGAGTCGGGCCTGCAGATGACGCACGGTCCATTCGTTCGCCAACAGCGCCCACACCTCGTCGTCGACCTGGAGACCACGCCGGCCCGGGGCCAGAGCGGTCAACGCTGACTGGAGCCACGAGGTCGCCGCCATCATCACGAGCGGAAGCGCTTCGCGGTCCTGGAATACGGCTGACAGGTCGATCACGACGCCAGCCCCCTGCTCCCAATCGACGGACACCGTGGTGGGGCCGTCGAACATGCCCCGCAGCGTCCGGTCGAGCAGCTTGCCGAGCGCGAACCGCACTGGCACGACCGCGGCGCGCAGCTCGATCTCGGACAGTGCGGTGAACTCGTCGGCGCCGATCAGCTCGGTGGGCGGGTTGCCGACCACCCGCGCCAGGTCGGCGAGGTCGAAGCGCTCGCCGCGTGAAGCGAGATGGGCGATCGCCCGCGCTGCAAGTGACTCCTCGGCCGGCTCGAGCCGGCGGTCGAGGACGACCGACAGCATCCCGACGACGAGGCGTTGGCGACCGAGCAGCCCACGGTCGTCGCGGTCACCGGGTGCGGGGTCGAGCGGGTTCAGCCGGTGCGCTCCGCCTGGATGCAGTTTGATCACCGGCATGCCGAGTCGCTCCCCCAGCGCGCCGTACTCGCCCTTTGGGTCGTTGACGGCGATGAACCGCTTCTGGCCGTACACGCCGACCTCGCGGTACAAGAACGTCTTGACTGCGCTCGACTTGCCCTTCCCGGGGCGGCCAGCGATCAGCACGTTCGAGTCGGTCAGCGCGCCCCCGTAGAGCTCGAACGGGTCGTAGAACCATCCCGTCCCACCGCCTGTCACATTCACGCCCAGGTACGGCCCACGGCTCGTGGGCCCAGGTCCCGTGTGCCACGGGTACAACGACGACAAGTTCGCCGTGGTGCCTCGGTGCCGGGGCAGGGAGAGTCCCGGGGGACGCCGGCGCCAGAACCAGATCACCAGCGCCGCCGTTCGGCGACGGTGCGACCCAGCGGCAGCGCGGACACCCAGCCCTTGCCGTGGCGACCCACGAGCGGGCGGAGTTGCACGCCGGCGTGGGCGGCCGACTGCTCGAAGTCGGCGCTGGCATCCTCGAGCTCGTCGAGCGTACGAGCCGACACGGTGACCAGGCCGCAGTACGTCAGCTCACCGAATCCGGCCACGAGTTCGTGCTCCCGCCGCTCGACGTCCTCGCGTGCGCGCCGATCGCCCGCCCGTACACGAAAGCCGCGCTTCGACTTGGCGGCTTCGGCCGACTCCAGCGAAACGGATGCCTCATCGACCTCGCGGGCCGACTGCGACGGTGCCACCGGCTCGAACACCACGCTGACTGTTCGCGTGCACTCGCCGCCGAGGAGCAAGAGGTCCATCCACACGGCCGGCACCTCCGAGCGCGGCCAGCCCTCGATCCACCACGAGCGATGGAGCGCGTTGTCGACCCGCACCTGCTCCCACTGCTCGTCCACCGCCATCGATGCCAGGTCGGAAACGCCGACACCGAGCCTCACGGCGAGCGACGACGACAATGCCCGGTGCTGCGGCTCGGCGAACGGCGACGACCGCAACCTCACGGCCGAGGTCAGCTCGGCGGGGCTCAGCGGAGGGTCGACGATGAGCCCCGCTGCTTCGAGCCGCACGGTGAACAGCCGCAACTCCTCGACGAGCATCTGCAGACCGGCCGACAATGCGTTCGTGCCGCGTGATCGACGGGACGGTACCTTGGCGAGGTCGAGCGAGATCGAGACGAGCGTGTCATGGGTGACGGCTCGAGGCGCCGAGCGCGTCACGAGATCCGCGTAGTCGGCCGCCGCAACCGCAAGCGCGCCCGCCCGCTGAGTGTCGACAACGGGAGCGTCGAGACGGGTCGCGGTCGACCACTCTTGCCATGCGATTCGACACACGGCCGCACGCTCCCGGCAAAACGCGCCGAGCGCATCACCCCAGAGCGCCACACGGGCGTCCTGAGTGTCGGCCGACAGCAGCGAGAACTGCCCGTCGCCCGTCGCGCGCAGTACGGCCGTCAGCACCGACGCCTCGCTGTCCCACACCACTCCCACGCCGGCGAGCCGGCGCGGAGCGACAGCCCACGACGCGTCGACGTCGAGCAAGCGGAGCCCGTGCATCGGCGGCGGCAGGTCGTCCCTGGCGTCCTCGCCGGGCGCGAGCAACGGAACCGCTCGGAACCAGCGGTGCTCCCGCCTCCGGGCCCACCACCCGAACCTGAGAGGGATCAGCTCGTGGAGTGACCAGATGCCAACGCGCTTGAAGGCGACCACCGCGGCAACCAGCGCTGGCACGAGCGCCCACGGGAACAGCCGTAGCAACACGCCGACGAACGACAGGCCGCACCCGACGCCGAGCACGATCACCTGCGAGGCGGGCATTGAGCCGAACAGCCCGGTGCGGACGAGTTGGGAGAGCCGATACGCGCGCGCCTCGGTCTGAGCGGGCGTCACTGCCCATCTCCCACCGGTCGAGTCGCCGGGTCGGCAGCGCGGTTGTGTCCGTGCGCTACCGTGCCGGCCTGGGCGGCGAGTCCTGCTCCGCCAACACCTTGCCCGGTTCCGGCCAGGCGGCCGTGCATCCCCTGGAAGTAGTACGAGTACTGCACGCCGGTCTGGGTGGCCCTCATCGGTGCCGACGAGATGCCCTGGGCGATGACGGCCGCCTCGACGATCGGAATCAGCTTGATCACGACGAATGGCATGAAGGCGGCCAGCCCGAACGTGATGATCCCGACGACGAGCGTGCTGAACTCGGCAAGGCCGTTCTCGATCACCGAGCCGCCCGGCTCTCCGGTCGCTCCAATGCCACCGAGCGCGCCGAGGCCGACCGCCAGCGCCATCGCGATGGCCAGCTTCGAGAACACCAAGCCGGCGAGCAGTTCGAGGGTTCGCCGACGCACCAGTGCAACCGCCGGCCACACGCTCGTCGCCCACGCGATCGGGGCGAGTGCGACGACGAGGTAGATGAGCGACTCGCGAACGACGAGCACGATCCACAGCATCAGCAGCGCGAGCGTCCCGAGCAGCAGGAGGAGCGGGGTGAGGAACGAGGCCGGGGAGAGCTTCCCGGCGGTCAGCACCAGGCCGTCCACCGCGTCGACCGCATTCGGTCGGGTTGCCGACCAGATGCCATCCGACATCGCGTCGACGAGGTCGATGGCGACCTGCGTGAACGACGCGGTGAGCAGGATCCCGGCCACGGCGGCAGGCGTGTCGAACGCCATCCGTTTCACCAGCTCGAGGGGCCGCCCGGCGAGAACACCCTGGATGAGCGCACAGAACACGAAGATCGCCAGCAGTCCCGTCGCTACCGCGATCGCGGTCAGATATGGAGCGCCCGCTTGACTACGGAACCACTCCGACTCCAACCGAGGGGAGCTCGACCGGTCCATGATCGCCCACACGAAATCGAGGACCATCACGAATCCCTTGGCGAGCCAGTCGGTGATGCCGCCGATCACGGTGTCCCACGCCCATCCAGCGGCTGCGCGGAACGGGGCCATGACGATGTCGTCGATCGGCCCCCATGGGAAGGCGACCATCGCTCCGCCGCTGCTCACAGCCCGACCCCCTGCACCACGGCCGACCAACTGGCGACCTCGGCGAACGCGTCGAATGCGGCGGGGAGCGCGAGGTCGCTGGTGACTGGCGTCGGCCCGCTGTCGGCCGACGAGTCGGCCACGAGCCATTGACCCTCGACCAGGTCGAGCACGACGGTGACCGTGCGCCACACCTGTTGGGGAGGACCCGAATCGGGCGCGCCGAGCACCGCCACGGTCCACACGTCGACCGTGGCGGTGTCACCTGCGGCCTCGACGAGCGTTGCGGTCAGCGGCGCCTCGACCCACGTCAGTCGTATCACCGGGACCTCGAGCGTGGTGGCCATGCTCTCTGCGACCTGCTCGAACGCCTGGGCGTTGGCCGCCACCTGATCCGGTACGACAAGCTTGCGGAAGATCTCGGCGCGCCCGATCGACGAGTGCGCCATCAAGTTGTCGGTCGCCGCCACGAACGCGACCGCTGCGCGGACCGGATCGGGAGCGGTCGAGCCCGGCGAGTCACCTGGCTGCTCCGATCGGCCCACCGTTGCGCTTGGGGCTGAATCGGGCGGAGGTTCGGAGGCGCCGCCTCCGCCAGTCGAGCAGCCCGCGCACACCGCGAGCACCGACGCAAGAACGACTGCTACGCGCATCGCTCAACCCCCCGCCCGGCCGACCTCGAACAGCGTGTTGATCAACACCACCGCGAGGCCCGCCAGCAGCGCGCCCACCGCGCCGCCGGCTACGTAGTTCCGACCGTCCTCCGCCCGCGGGCTGTTTCCCAACCGGGCTCCCCCGCGCCACAGCGCTGCGCCATAGAGCACGGCACCAAGTGACGCCATCAGCGACGCCCACATCAGCCAGTTGATGAGCTGCGACACGAGCTGCGCGCCAGGCATCCCTGTGGGGTCGGGCTCACCACCGACGGGTGCCGCGGCGACCGTGCCCCCGGCCCCGACGAGGGTCGCCGTCGTCACCAGGACGACGGCGACCGCCCGCCGTGGGGAGCGGTGACGGCCGTCAAGGCGAGTGACCACCTGCATCTCGTTACCTCCTTTGTCCACCGGCCGAACCTTGAGGGCCGTCGGTGGGTACATGCCTCTCGCGACGGGCGGTCGTGACATTCCGTGTCACGAACACCGTCGCCAGCAGGCATGTCAGGGCGTGATCGTCAAAGCTCCCCTCGCGGCGGTTGCGCTGCTCAGCAGCGCGCTGATCGGCATCCCCCTCGTGATCGGTGGCAACGGCGGCTCCCCGGCTGCGGGTTGCGGCGAGCTCGCCGTGATCCTCGACACGATCCGCTCGATTGAGTCCGGCGGTGAGTACTCCGCGCCGAAGAATGCCGGCGGCGCGTCGGGCGCGTACCAATACATCGACAGCACCTGGAACAACTACGAGGGATACGAGTCGGCTTACCTCGCTCCGCCCGAGGTGCAGGATGCCCGGGCGGCGACGGACGTGCAGGCAGTGTTGGCCACCTATGGCGACGTCGCCTTCGTGCCGGTGATCTGGTACTGGCCCGCAGCGGCGAGCGACCCGACCCAGCTGGACATCGTGCCGATGCCCGGTGCCGGCAACCGGCTCACCGTGCGCGAGTACCAGCAGCGCTGGCTCGCCGTGTACGAGCGCGAGAGTGCCGAGGCTTCCACGACCGCGTGCGTCGGCGCCGTCTCAGCAGATGGCTACGCGTTGCCCATCGACCGACCACTCGTTGCCGCGAAGCCGTCGATGCTCGACGAGCCGCACCACGACTACGCCGCCATCGACCTGATGATCCCCACCGGCTCACCCATCTACGCGGTCCGCGGCGGCACCGTCGCCCGCGTCGTCGAGTGGCCCTACAACTGCTGGGAGGTCGGCCGATGCGAACAGACCTGCGGCATCGGCCTCTCGATCGAGGGCGACGACGGGGCCCGCTATGTGTACTGCCACGGCAGGCGTCTCAACAGCGTGCAAGTCGGTGACCAAGTAGCGGTCGGGCAGCTCCTGATGTGGTCCGGCAACACCGGCCGCTCCGGCGCCCCACACCTCCATCTCGAGGTCAAGGTTGGAGGCCGGCAGCGCTGCCCGCAAGCCCTCCTCCAAGCGCTATACGACACCGGTCTCGGCGTCGAACCCGAGTCGCTCTCCTCGGATGGCTGCAGCTTCTAAGCGCGCTACCCGCCGAATCTCCTCAGGGCCTGATCCCAAAGTGCCGATCAGGCAAGCACAGGACTGTGCCAGCTCGTCACTCAACTCTGTGACACCCTCTCGGTACGGTAATGACCAGGACCAAGAGCCTCGGGGGCGGAGTGAGACGACAACTTGCAGACCGATTCTCGTTCAACACCGACGACGCGCGCACCGGCGGCTTCGCGACCGTCTATCGCGGTGTTGACCTCAGCGCTCGGCCACCAGTTGAGGTCGCTGTCAAGGTGCTCGACGGCGCTGCTCTCGAGGTTCCGCTCCTTCAGACGTTCTTCGACCGCGAAGTCGAGTCGCTGCTCACGCTCGAGCACGAGAACATCGTGGAGTTGATCGACGCCGGGGTCGACGACGACGGCCGCTACTTCCTTGCGTTGGAGTGGGTCGACCAGGACCTCCGAACCTGGCTGGATCAACACCCCGAACTGGGGTGGGAAGAGATCGTCGAACAGATCGCGCTTCCACTCGCAACGGCGCTCGCCTTCGCCCATGAGCGGCACGTCATTCACCGCGACCTCAAGCCCGCAAATGTTCTCATTACCGGCGACGACCCGCCCATCCCGAAACTCGCCGACTTCGGTATTTCCAAGATCAAGTCAGACCTGACTGCCTCATCGCACACGACTATCGACTTCATGTCTCGCCCGTACTCTCCGCCCGAGCAAGACTCGACCTATTCGCGAGACGTCTTCGGGTTTGGGGTTCTGCTGCTCGGAGCGATCTCACACGTACACATGAGGGACTATCCGGACATCGAGCGCGCCCTCGCCGAAGTCGATATCCCCGCAGATGTCGAGGATCTGCTCCGGCGCTGCGTCAGCCTCACGCCCGAACAGCGACCAAGAACAGGCGTCGTACTGTTTGAGGAGCTGAACGGCTTGATGGAACGCCGTCGCGCGAGCCGGAAGAAGCGCACAAGGCTTCACCTTGCCTTTACCAACACCGTCGAGAGGACGCTGACCGAGTCGATGGGGCTCGCAGGACTCGCGCTCCGAAAGGCAGTCACCCAGGACCTCGGCCACTCAGCGTCGGTGAGGCAGGCGCAAGACCCAGAACACCTTGGCCAAGTCGATGGTCGGCAACTGTTCCTCGGCGGGGATGAGTACAGCTATCGAGCGGTCGTCCAGATGCCCGCTGGGAGACCGCCATGCCTACTGCTTGTCGGCGTTCAGCCAGTTCGGTCGGGTGCACCGGATCTAGGGCGCAACCAGTTGCTCACCGACTTCGAATTCACCTTCGAGCAGCCCGTGAGTGCCAAGGCGGCGCAGGCGAACATTGACGCGCTGGTGGGGTCAGTCGATGCCCACCTTGCCGAGCTTGATCTCGCTGCCGACGAGCGCGAGCGGCGCCGGCTGCTCGACCAATGGCGTGCGCAGCTGTCGGCGCGACAGGCAGTCGAGAAGCGCAAGTCGAATCCTGTCAAGTATCGGAGCTACCAACGACGCGGCAGGCGAGTGAAGTTCGAACTGTATGACAGCACCGCGAGCGTCGAGGTTGGCGAACTACGCCGCATCGAACTCGAACGAGGCGGACGGCCTCCGATCGGCGAGGTCGAGAGCGCCGACGGAGAGTCGATCGAGATTCGGTTCGACGAGGAGCCGCGAGACATCCCTCCCGTCGGTCGACTCGTCGTCGATAACGCAGCTGCGAGCATCAAGATCGACCGCGAGAAGGCTGCTCTGCTCGCACTCATCCACAAGACGGCTGACCTCGTCGAGCCGGCGCTGCGCGATGTCATCATCGAACCGAGCTGCCAGTCGGAACCAACGACCGTGGAGATCTCGAGCTGGTTTCGAAGCGATCTCGACGACGACAAGCAGGACGTCGTGCGTGCCGCACTCGGATCGAGCGGGATGTTTGCGGTCGAAGGGCCACCTGGCACCGGCAAGACAACCTTTATCGCCGAGCTCGTTGCGCAGTTCTTGGAGCGCCGCCCGTCGGCCCGCGTGCTGATCTCCAGCCAGACGAATGTGGCTCTCGACAACGCCCTCGAACGAGTTGCCGACTTCGTGCCAGCAAGCGCCGTCGTTCGCCTTGCAGACCGATCCGGTTCGAAGGTCGCCGATGGGGCTAAACGGTTTCTGCTGGACGCGCAACTCGAGAGCTGGAGGGAACGAACCGAGCAGCGAGCTCGTAGCTCGTTCGACGCCTGGTGCAAGGGTCACGGAGTGTCGCCGAAGGATCTCGAGTATGCGGCGCAGCTTCGACAGCTTGCGCAACTTCGCGACGGGCTCTCAGGAGTGGCTGCTGCAATCGGCGCACTCGACATGCCCCCGGGGGCTGACGAGGAGAAGCGCGATCCCGATGAGATCGAGGAGGATCGAAAGCAGCTCAGTAAGCGCCGTGACCTTCTCCGACGCGACGCCCGAGAGGTTGAGCAGCTGATCGCGAAGCGCGCCAAGGCTGAGGGGTTCGACTTGGACAAGGCGACACCTGTGATGCTGCGACAAGTGGCCCGCCGAGCGTTCGAACCACTCGGCAGTGATCGTTCGCGTGTTGAGGTCTTCAACGCGTGGATCCAACGGATGGGACGGGGCGAAGAGTTCATCGAAGCGCTCCTCACCAACGCCAGGGTCTTGGGCGGTACGTGCATCGGCATCGCGCGGTATCGCGCGCTGCGATCCCTCGAGTTCGACCTCTGCATCGTCGACGAGGCATCGAAGGCCACCGCCACCGAGACGCTCGTACCACTCGTACGATCGAAACGGTGGTTGCTTGTCGGCGATCAGCGACAACTCCCTCCATTCCAAGAGGAAGCACTGGCTGATCGCGAGCTGATTGAGGAGTTCGGCCTAGACGCCGGCGAGCTCGACACGACCATGTTTGACCGCATGCTTGCCGCGCTCCCAGAGCACAGCAAGCGCTCGCTGGTGGTCCAGCGTCGAATGACCGAGGCAATCGGCGAGTTGGTCTCGGAGTGCTTCTACGAGAGCGCGCTTCAGACGCTTGGACCCGATCCCCTACCAGAGCTCGTTGGCGTGTTGGCGCAACCCATCACGTGGTGGACCACGAGCTCGATCGCCATGCGCCATGAGGTAGCGGTTGGCACGAGTCTGAGCAACCCCGCCGAGGTCCGCGCCATCCACGACATCCTGGGGCGCCTGGCGTTTGCGCTGAGGGCCGGGGCGCCGCTCGAAGGACTCGAGGTCCTCCTCCTAGCTCCCTACAGCGCTCAGGTCTCCGAGCTGCGGCGACTTGTCGAGAGCCTCGGCGCAGAACTCAGCGGCCTACAACTCGAAGTCAACACCATCGACGCAGTGCAGGGCCGCGAAGCCGACCTTGTGGTCTTCTCCACCGTGCGGTCGAACCCATCTGCGAAGGTCGGGTTCCTCGACTCCGACAAGCGCGTGAACGTTGCCCTGTCCCGCGCCAAGCGTGGGCTCATCATCGTGGGCGACTCGGTGTTCTTGTCCGACGCCAAGTCACCACTGAAGTCGGTGCTCGACTTCCTCGAGACGCACCCCCAGTACGCGCGCATCGAGGAGGTGTCGTCGTGATCGAGACCTCTGTGGTCGCAGAACGATTCGCTTCTCACAAGCCTGGCTACCGGCTGCTCGAATGCGAGGTCGCTGCCCTCCCGTACTTCTCGATCACAGCGCGCGGAGTCTGGCAGGAGCGAAAGGCTCTTCCACCGATCGACGAGTTCATCTTGCATGCCATCAACGCAGGCGTCGTCGACCCGAAGGAGGTCGGAGAGTTCCTTGGCCTCGACACGGCGCTGGTCGACCACTCGCTCGCCCGGCTCTGGCAGCGCGATCTCGTCGACTACCCGGCCGGCAACGGCGGCCGACTTCTCCGACTGACCCGCATCGGCGAACGGGCCCTGGAAGAGATCAGCGAGGTTGTGCCCCGAGAGGGCGAGATCTGGTTCACGTTCGACCGCCTTGCCTGGCGTCCCTCGACGGTGCCTTCCTTCGATCTCGTACAGCCGCGTGATGCAAGGGATGCGGGGATGCGTCAGATCAGCCCGCGAAAGGGCAAGAAGGAGGCGCGCCCCGATGCGACTGAGCTGTCCCTCGGCATGGTTGCGAGGGCGCTGAAGGAGTCGATGGGCGAAGCGCTTGGGGACGCAGATCTGCTCGTGGTAAAGCAGGTCGACCGAGGTGATGCCAAGTTCCTGCCATGCCACTTGCTCATCTTCGAGTCACTCGATCGTCGAGAACATGCGTTCGAGATCGCGATCGACGGCCGCCTGGACCCTGATGCCGCTGCGGCGATCGAAGCACAGGGTGGCATCGCCCATCTCGGACTTCAGTTCGGGGAAGCCGCCGAGGGCGACCCGACGGAGGTTGCCCCAATCGACGCCGTCTTGTCGCGCGTCGAGCAGCCGGTTGCTTCGCTCCAAGAAGTCGACCAACTGCGGCAAGAAGCACTTGTCGTCGCTGTCACTCCTGAAGGCACAGCGACTCCGAAAGGTCAGGATCCGCTCACTGGCCGCCCCGCCAGCGTTGCCGTACTTGAGGCGAGGAACCTCGACACTTTCGAGCATCGACCCTTCTTGACAGAAGCGCTCGCGACGGCGCGTCGCCGCCTCCTCATCACTTCGCCGTGGGTCAGGAACGCCGTCGTGAACAAGGACTTCATGGACCAACTCTGGGCTTTGGCACGCCGCGGCGTCCAGGTTCACGTCGGGTATGGGATCAGAGACGACGCAGACGGGTGCGATGCGAGTGCCCTCGAACGCCTTTCCAAACTCCACGATCGATTCAAGAACGTCACAGTGGGTTGCTTGGGTGACACGCACGCCAAGATCCTGATCTGGGACGACCACCAGATCGTCACGAGCTTCAACTGGTTGTCGTTCCGGGGCGACGAAAACCGCACGTACCGGCAGGAAACTGGCTTTCTACTGAAGAACAACCCAGCGGTGGTCGACCCGCTCTACAGCGAGCAGCGGGCGGCCATCGAGAAGGTTGCGCCAACGAAGCCGACCGACGGTCGAGACGACCGGCCACACCGGCAGCGCTAGCGGATTTGCGGAAGCCGCTATACCAACTCGCCGGATTCGTCAGCTCCGATCACGTTCATCACGACGGCCAGCGCAGCCGCTGCTTTCGTGAGGTCGCCTCGGTCGGTGTGGAGTTGGGCAGAGCGCTGGCCGGCGGCCTTGATCGTCTCGGTGATCAGGCTGACCGTTCCATCGCTGAAGGCCCAGGAGTAGCCGAACTTGGCTCGGAACGGTGGGCCGGTGACCATCGCGAGCGCCTCGTCGAGCAGCGGCAGGGCCTCCTCCGGCGACACGGTGTCGGCCCGGCGCACCAGGCGGCCGAACCGGTCCCAGTCGGTGATCACCCGATCCGACAGGTAGTAGAGGTGCTGGGCGTTGCGGCCGAGGGGAAACAGTTGCTCGCCGTCCGTGCCGACGCCGAGCTTCCGTCGTAGACCGGCCATCGCGTTCGTCACGGTCCTCGAGGCAACACCGTCGGGCCACAGCATCGCCTCAATGGTGTCGCGGTTCTGCCCGCCGCGGTTGAAGGCCAGGAAGATGGCGAGGTGCAGCTCCGTGGGTGAGAGCGGGTCCTTACTGCCCACGCTCGTCACCTGTCCGAGCACTTTGAGTTCGACGTCCCAGGCCGGCTCCGTCTCCTCTGATCTCTCATCCTCGCCATCCCATGCCAGTGCCGGGTTGCCGGAGTCGGCGTTCGGGTCGCCGAGCTCTCGCATGGCGATGACGTCAAGGTGGTCGGCGAGCACCAGCCGCGAGTCGACCTCGTTGTCGTCGAAACCGTTCTCGCCGAACTCGTCCACCGTGAGGTCCGCGTCGGGTACGTACTCGTCGATCAACTCGTCGAGGCCCTCGTCGACACCCACCGCGTCAAGCCGTAGTCCGAGCGGTTGAAGCGTGACCTCACGCGCCGAGCACTCCAAGTGCCACGACACCGAAGGATGCTGGCCGAGCAGGAGTACCACCGCGCCCAGGTCGCCGTTGGCAAGCCCGATGATGCGATCGACGGCCTCTGCATCGACGCCAACACCGTCGAGGATCACCACCACCGGCTCGTGCGCGTCGTGTGGCTTTGATCGTGCCCGCAGAGCGAACAGTGATGTGAGCCGGCGATGTGCGAGCAGCGCGCCGGCAGAGTCGGAGCGGTCACGGAGCCACCCGATCGCCTCGGCGACGTCGGCTACCCGAGCGAACTCTGGATCACCAGGCATCGCCGGCGCCCCGACCAGTAGGACCGTTGGAGCGTCGCCGAACACTCCGGCCGCCGCCTCGGTTCCCATCGAGCGAACCACCGATCGCACGTCGGCTCCGGTGATCGCCAGCGCGCCGCAACTCTCGAGGTTGAGAAGGACGTCCGCACCGTCACGACGACCAACGGTGACGAACCCCGGGCACGGAGCTCCGGCATCACTCGGTTCGAGCTGCTCCGTTCGGCGGATGTTCCATGACCACCCGCCATCGTCGGTCGTCCAGGGAGCGATCGCCGGGTCATGGGGCGAGTCCCACACGATCTCGACCGTGTCGTCGGCAAGGCGCAGCAAACGAGGAACCGGCGTCGGCTCCCCGGGTCGTGGCCGTAGGTGACTTCCGAGGTGGCGGAGCGCGAGCGCAGCCCACTCGACCAACGACACGTTGTCCGTCTCGAACATCGCAATCCCCAACTCGACCGCTCCCTTCGGCGGACGCATGTGCCTTTGGGCGGTCGGCAGCCGACGCCGACGTCTTGCCGCGAGTGCCAAGAGTGCGGCGGCGAGGCCTGCGCCTCCCGTCCAACCGACGACCGCCGCGATCGGTGGAGACACAGAGTCGTCGTCCGACTCGACGGCTGTGGGTGGCAGATCTGGGGTAGGCACGGTGCTCGTCGGAGTGCTGGACGGCGCGACCGGTGCTGGTGCCTCCACTGGTGCCTCGACCGGCGCATCGTCAATACCGAGCGCCGTGTCGACCACTGCGGTGGTCGGCGACGGTGTCAGGTCAGCCGGCGACGTTGGAGCCGTTGTCTCGACTGGCGCGGCTGGAGTGAGGTCGAGATTGCCGTCGTCGATCGGGATGTCGTCAACCTGGTCGACCACGTCTGCCGGAGGCTCGGTCGTAGGAGCCCTGTCGTCGGCCGGGGGCAAGGTGACGAGCTGCCCTGGGTAGATCAGGTCCGGGTCCACGATCTCGGGGTTGGCTGCGACGGTGGCCCACACCAGCTCGGCCGTCGCGTCGCCGTAGTGGCGGTCGACGATGTCCCACAAGGTGTCGCCCTTCTCCACACGGATCACGGTCCAGCTCGCCTCGCCGACGACCATCGACGGAGTCGGATCCGGCACGTCGGGAAAGGTGAGTACCCAGCCGGGCTGGATCAGCGCTGGGTCGGTGATCTGTGGATTCGCGGCAGCCACCATCTCCAGGAGCTCCCGGTCGACCCGTCCGTAGTGCTGCTCGACGATCTCCCACAGCGTGTCGCCTCGCTCCACCTCGTACGTCAGGTTGGCCGCAACACCAGGAGTTGCACGCACGACGTCGAAACCCTCGAACTCCCCGCGCAGCGGTACCGATACCTCAGTCGGCGCCGCGTCGGACTCGGCGACCAACTCGACTGCGGGACTCGGCTCGTAGGCCGTCGCGGGGCTGGCGTGAAGCGCTGACGCGGTGATGGTCACTGCTGCGGTCACGTCGAGAAGCCGCCGACGCAGGGCGGGGATCGCGACCACACGAACCACGCCGCGCAGCACCCGCGTCAGGCGGCGAAGCCGGACGAGCGAGGCGATCTCGGCGAGCAGTGCGGTGACGGAGACCAACGCGACGTACACGGCGAGACCGAACCCGATCCAGCGAGCGACCTCGACGAGCGCGTCCGCAGGATCGACGCGGTCCAGCCACCCACTCGGGTTGCGCCAGTCGAGCGGGTCGACACTCCATCGGCCCGCGGCGAGAAAGGCGGACGCCGCGGCGACCGCGACCACAGAGAACACGAGCGGCCGCAGGAGGCCGCTCGCCCCGACCTGACGATCTGCCTTCATTCCGTCAACTCCCCTCGGTACTCGTCGACCACGTACGGCGTGGCTGGGGAGGTGAGCGGCACCGGGCCGAGCGGGAACGATCCCATCGGCACGCCGTTCCACGTCAGCTCCCACACACCGGCCCAGTCAGCCGTCAGCGAGATCAAGTGCTCCCCCATCGTCTCGGGTGTCCAACGCACAGACGGGTCGGTCTCGGAGCCGCACGATGTGCTGGTGCGCGTCGTCCCGCTCGGGCCGGCGATCGACCATTCCAACTGGACGACTTCGACCTCGGCTGCTGCCGTCCATCCGCGCAGCGACACACCGACCGGGACGGTGCCCGGATCGGTGCACCACAACCAGGACTCCAGTCCGGTCAAGCCTCCAACGCTGCTCGACGGGTTCAGGGAGGGCGTCAAGGTGAGCGCACGGCCCACGTCATCTACCAACTCGGCCGGCGTGGGCGGCGGGGGCGGCGGCTGAGGCGGGTCCTCGTCGGGGAACGTGCAGATCCCGTCGATGTACAGCTGCTCGCCCGTCTGCGTGTTCTCCAACGTCACGACGTAGATGACGCCGATCTCGAAGATGCCCTCGACGCTCCGTGTGCAGTGCCCCCGGGAAATCGCGTCCGGGTCGACCCACGGGTACCGCGCCCACTGGAGCGGCACGCCGGGGATGTCGACGACCCGCGGTGGCCTGGGTTGGGCGACGATCGTGCAGCGCAGAAGCCCGGTGTCGGGATCGAGTTCACACGTCTTCGCTTCGGCGCGCGCCACTCCCCCGTAGGTCACGAACAACGCCGCTGGCAGCAGCATCGCCGAGAAGACAAGGGAACGGACTCTCATCCAGGAACCTCTCCTGTGCGCTCCTGCGAGATGATGCGCCACTCGTCGCCACCGGGCCCGCTCCGACCGAGGATGGTGCGGTTCTCCGTGTTCACGCCTTCGGGTGTCTCCGGCTGGACGTCGGCAACGACCTCGCCGGAGGCGTCGAGGATCTGGCCGCCGGCAGTTGGCCGCTCAACGGTCACGATCAGTGTGAGCACGTTGGAGGTCTCGATGCTGTCACCGTCGAATCCCTCGACTCGGACGTCCAACACCACGTAGGGCGAGGCTCCTTCCACGTGCCAGCCCTTGTTGGCCAGGTCGCCGATCTGGGCATCGAGTTGCTCGAAGCACGGAGTCTGGTCGCCACACACCTCGAGAATCCGAGTGACGTCCGGCGCGGCGTAGAGCTCCTGACGTCGCTGACCGAGCGCCTCGACCACCGCACGCCAGTCGATGTCGCCCTCGACGGTTGTGAGCGGCGCCGTCGAAGCTATTGACGTGGGTGAACTCGACGTCGGCGCCGTGGTCGACGACGGGGCGGAGCTGGTCGGCGCGGTCGACGAGGTGGGCGACATCGTGGGCGCCGACGTGGATGATGACGTTGACGACGACGGAGAGGTCGTCGACGAGGCGACGTCGGTGCTCGTCGCTGATGTGTCGTCGTCACCGCTGCAGGCCGTGACGGCGACCGTCAGTGTGGCGAGGATGAGGAATCGGCGGGTGATCATGGCGTGCCCTCTCGTGGCTGTCCGACGGAGCGGACGTGAACGACGAGGGGGTCGCCACCCCCGAAGATTCGCAGCAGCCCGACGTCGACCGAGCCCGTCAGCTCCACCACCACCTGCTCGGCGGTGGCGTGGATGACGACACTCGTGGTGTCGGAGAGGCCGTGCGTAGCGAGGTTCTCCTCGGCGAGCACTTCGGCTCGCACGGGATCGAGTTTACGTTGGCCGGTCGAACGGAACAGCGTCTCATCGAGCGCGTTCGCGCCGGCCTGCGCGGCCTGGTCGGCTGCGCCGGCGTAATCACGGCGGGTCGCAAAGCCGCTCCACAGGTCGAACGAGAGCGCACCGAGGAACAGCACGACAAGCACCATCCCGAGCGTCCACACGGTGACCGACCCGCGGTCGCGTTGACGGCTCATGGACGGTCTCCTGAAGCAATGCTGCGGTAGTCGTCGACTCGCGCCGAGCTGCCGGCGGTATACGCGAACGCGCCGACGGTGCCGACGACCGGCACTGCAACGGCCGGGATGTCGACGGTCACCAAGGCGGTGACCGTGCACGCCCTGCACCACTCCCCTCCCAGTTCGACCGTCAACGCTTCAGCCGGGAGGCCGTAGTTTGCGGCCGCCTGCTGCACACTCGCCCGGGCAAGCTCGGCACCGGAAGCCGCGTCGGGTGCATTGGCGTACAGGGTCGCCGCTTCCTTCGCTGCAGCGCGGGCCACCGTCTGACGCTCCGGCCACTGCGGCACGATCATCACGACGAGAGCGATCGGTAGCAACAGGAGCCCCACCGCGAGCGGAAGCTCGATGGCGGCTGCTCCCCGGTCACGAACTGCGTTCACCGGTCCTCCTTCGCCGCTGAAGCGGAGAAGGTGGCGTCGTAGTCGGTGAGCGACCCGAGCCACCCCTCGAAGTGAACGGTCGCGGTGACCAACATCCTGTCGCCCGCGTCAGAGCACGCCACTGCGACTCCGTCACCCATCGGCCCACCGAGGAGGTCGGTGAGCACGTCCTCGGCGCGCGCCTGACATGTCGCCACCGAGTCGGGCGACCGCGCCCCAGCACGGGCCGCTTCGTCGAGCGCTGCTCGCACGGTTCCCTTGCCGTACTGGAATGCGATGACCTGGATGACGCCGGTCAGGAGAACGAGCGCGACCCCGGTCGCCACGACGAGCGAAATCAGCGCCGCGCCGCGATCGCGGTGCGAGGCGTCGCTGCGCGCGCCGAGAGAGGCGTCGGCCCGGGTGGACACCGGGTCAGATACCGAGTTGCGTGCGGACGTGGTCGATCAGGTCGAGCCCGAGCACCTGCAGCGCTGCGCCAATGGCAACGATCGCCACGGTGGACATCGCAGCCCAGCCGAGGTACTCGACAGTCGTGGCACCGCTGTCGCGGACCTGCTCGTCGCTGAGATTTTCAGTGTCGGTGGTGTGCATGGGTATCTCCTTGTGCGTCGTTCGGTTCGGTCTCCTAACGGCCGAAGACGATGTGTGGGATGGCTGCTGCAACGAACAGAATCAGGATCGGGCCGATGACCATCACCAGCGGGAGCGCCATCGCCGTCTCCCGTTTGGCCATGAGTCGGCCGAGGTCTTCCCGACGTGAGGCCCGCATGTCCTCGCCGAGTGCGAACAGTGCTTCGTCGTCACCGCCGGCACTCCAGCTCGATGCGAGCAGCCGGTAGAGCCGGGCGGCATCCGGCTCCGGCGTGGTCGAGGTCAGGTGCTCGAACGCCAACGCCGGCGTGTGTCCCGTGCGGATCTCTGCCGCTGCCTCGGACAACTCCACGATCACCTCGCCCAACGATCGGCGGATGAGCCGGTCGACCGCGCCCGCCGGCGTGTCGCCTGTGCGGAGGTACACCGCCAGGAGTTGGCACACGGTGTAGAGCTCCGAACGCATCCGCTCGCGGCGCTTGGTGATCAACCGGTCAACGCGGCCCCGCCACCACGTCGCACCCCACAGACCGGCCGCCACGGCGAGCAACAGGACGACCCCCGCCGAGCGGTCGAGGAGCAGGCCGAGTGAGGCACCGCCGGCGACTGACGCTGCCGTGTAGGCGAGCTGGCGCGTCCGGTACCGCTCGACGGTGAGGTCGAGGCCAGCTTGGCGCAGCCGCAACTCGGTCGATGTCGAGTTCGACGCGTCCACCACGCTCGCGAGACCGTCGGCGAGTTGCCGGACGAGCGGCCCGAACACGAGCATCACGCCCGAGCGGCCAGCGCCGACATCGGCACCCAGATCGGCGCGTACTGTGCCGAGGACACGGCGGTGACCCACCGTGTAGGGCTGCACTCGCGTCGACAGCCGCGCCGGCTGACGGACGGCGGCGCGGGCGAAGCAGCCGGCGGCGACCGCGACGAGCACCGCCACGGCGAGGACGCGTCCGTCCATCACGTTCCCCCGGGCACTTTCACGAGCACCCGCTCCTCGCCGGGAATGCGACCCAGAAGCGTGATGAGTTTCCACCCGCCGATCGCCATCAGTACGCCGATCGACACCACGATCCATCCGCCTCCGGTCCGGTAGAACGACCGGTAGCTGTCGTTGGCGGCGACGAGGAACGCCAGCACCCCGAAGGGCAGGATCACGGCGACGACAGCCTGCGAGCGGATCTCGGTCTGGCTGGTGGTGATCTGCTCGACGACCTGGAGATCCTTGGTGACGTTGTCGGCGAGCGATCGGAGCACCGAGACGATCACGTCTCGGCCATGTTCGTGCGCGGCGACGAACGCCTCGACCACCCGGTCGGAGACCGGATCGGCTAGTTCGTTCCGCACAATGTCGAGCGCAGTGGCCGTGTCGAGCGCAGCGGCATTGCGTTCGTAACGCTGCCACGTCTCACGAAGCGGCAGCGGGCCGGTCGAGCCGAGCAGGCAGAGGGAGCGATGCAAGGTCTGACCGGCGGCGAGGTGAGCGAGCACGTCACGGATCGCTTCCGGCCACGCGCTGCGCCGCTCCGCCAGCACCTTTGCGTGACGGTGCTGGAAGTACAGGCGCGGTGTGAGCCCGATCGCGACGGCGGGCGGGATCGCGAGTGAGGCCGTTCCTGTCGCGGCGAAGATCACGAGTGTGACGCCGAGCACGGTGCCCACGACGGTGAGCCGGTACCGACGCGCCGAGATGCCCGCGCCCGACTGATCGAGGCGCTGTTGAAGTCTGCTCGGTCGCGGCGGGCGTCGCCGCTGTGTGCGAGGCGGCCGAGGGCGGCGCCAGTCGAGGATGCCGGTCGCCAGCGCGTAGGCCGCCACAGCGGCGAGGAGTGCGACAAGGAGCCTCACAGGATCACCGCCGATCCGTCGGCGAGGTCGCGCATCGTCGTGCCGGTCGGCAGCGCCCGGTTCATTCGCCGTTCCAGATCCTCGGGCAGGTGGTGACCCACGAACTCGAGTGGGCGACCGAAGTCCTCGCGCACGAAGATCGGTTCGAGCACGAACTCGTCGTTCGAGATCTGGGCGGGTACGGCTGAGATCTCCATGATCTGACGACGACGGCGGCCACCCCTCGCCACGCGGTGGAGTGGCTCGGCCTCACAGTGGATGACCAGGTCGATCAGGCGAGCGAACGACACGCGCACCACTCGCTCGGGGACGTTCTCACCGGCCATCAGCGCGGCGGTGACGAGCGACTGCATCCCGAGCTGGGCGGAGTTGGCGTGAAGGGTGGTGAGGAACCCGCAGCCGGCGTTGCCCGCCTTCAGCAGCTCGAATGCCTCCTCCCCCAACGTCTCGCCGACGACGAGGAGTTGCGGTGCGAACTGGAGCGACCGCCGGACCAGCGAGCGGATCGTGTGTCCGCCGGCCTCCGGCGACCAGCGCCCGCCCGGCAGGTGCGGCGCGTCTAGCTCGCGCACCTCTTGGATGATGCGAGTGATCGTGGTGGCGGGCGTCGCCCGCAGCAGCGCCGCGGCAACCGTCGACTTGCCGCTGCCTGGCCCGCCGGTGACCAGCACGCCGGTTGGCGCGAGTTGGAACGCGGCGACCAGGTTGGCCGCGGGCCGGTTCAACGAGTCGAGCTCGACGAGGTCGTCGAGGTCGGTGCGGTGCGGCCGGTAGATGCGGAAGGTGCCGTCGAGGCAATCCGACACCGGCGGGATCGACACCGAGGCCCGAACACGGTTGCCCCACACCTGATGCACCACAACCGGGTTCTCGAGGTCGACCGCCACGCCTGCATCGGCGAGCAGCCGCTGGCACACCGCGGTCAGCTCGGCCTCAGTGGTCGGCTCGCTGTCGATCATCTGGCGCCCGTCACGGGTGAAGTAGGTGATGACGTTCTTACGGAAGTTGACCTCGTCGGCGAGGTCAGGGTTCACGAAGAACTTCTCGAACGGCCCAGCCCCGACGACCGAACGAATCAACCGCTCGACCACCTCGTTCGGCTTGGCGAACCGTCGACCGCTCCCCGACTCCGCCGTTCGCTGGTGCTGGTCCACGTGCGCCCGAACGAGCGCCGCGACGGCCCCGCTGTCGCGTGCGTCGGTCTTGGTCCGAGCGATCTCGTCAAGCACGGCCAGGCGAACCGTCTCGTAGGTGGAGGCGCCGCTCGGCTCGTCCCGCTGTGACGCAACGGGCTCAGCGGCCAGCTCCGCTTGGGGGTGGAGTACCGCGTTCACCAGGCCACCGCCCGCTCGCGCTCGCGGACGTGGCAGTCGACTTCGGCAGCCACTACAGCGAGTCCCTTACGGAAGATCCCTCGGGTCACGAGCTTGCCGTCCCACTCGGCTGCAGCGACTGCACGGTCGAACGGCAACTCGATCACGTCCTCGACGAGCGATCCGCCCACGTCGAGCAACTGCTGCCTCGCCTCAGATGTAGCCCGCTTCGACGACGGCACCTTGTTGAGCACCGTCACCACCTCGGCAGTGAGGTGACTCGCGTCCGTCAACCAGTCGAGATAGCGGAGGACGCCCCGTGGACTGGGCTCGGCCGCGCCGACAACAACGTCAGCGGTCGCGAGCGCACGACGCGAGACGCCGAAGCGATCGCCCCACCGCTGGAGATCCTCGATCAGTGGGCCAGTCGCGACGACCACCCGCTCCCACCCCGTGCGGCACTCGTCGAGCAACGTCTCGACGTCGTGGGGCACGACACGGTCCCAATCGCGCGGCGTGGCCAGCCCGACGATCACGTCGAAGGGCATCGAGGCCACCTGATCCGCCAGCGCCGCCTCGACGCCAGCGAGGCCGTCGGAACGGCACCGGTCGACCGCGGTCAGCAGGTGCGGGTAGAGGCCCAGGCCGAGCCTGCGGGCGACACCCGGCGTCGTCTCGTTGGCATCGACCAGCAGCGTCTGAGCACCGTCGTGTGCCCAGTGGGTCGCTAGACCGATCGCCAGCTCTCGTGCGCCCGAGCCGGACGGCCCGCCGACCGCCACGACGCGGCCGTCGACCACCTCTCCCCTGTCGTGACTCGCGATCGGTGGAACGTCGAGGTCGTCGAGCGGACGGAGTCGACCCACCAGGAACATCAGGTCCTCCGGTGGCATCGCCTGCTCGACCAGGTGAGTGAGGCCGAGACCGGCCAGACGATCACGGCTGGCTCCGCCATCGGACCGGTCGTAGACGCCGACGAACCGAACGCCCACCTGCTCAGCCTCGCCGACGAATGCCTGCGTGAGCCACGCCGTGCCAGCATCGAGCACGAGGACGTGCGGCGCGGCGTCGAGCGCCGCTCGCCGATCGCGGACGACCTGCAACTCCACGTCAGGAACGTGGTCGGCCACAAACGCGTGCAAGCGCCCCGACCACTCCCCCGGTGAGAGCACGACACCGACGCGAAACGGCGCATTCACCCGCCCGCCTCCGGCGTTGAGGGGGCGACCCCGGTCGACCGAACGACCGTGATCGTGCCGGCGTCGATCGCTGCGGCCAAGTCGAGTGCCTCATCTTCGTCGACCTCGACCGTGATGATCAGGTCGGACCGACTCGCACCGCCGACAAGCCCGCCTCCGTCGCCACCACCGGACCGGCCAACCACCGCAGCCGTAGTCAGCACGTAACGCGGCGCGGTATCGCGAGACGTGACGATGACGTCGACCTGGTCGCCAACGGCGACATCGCCGTTGGCCGCCTGCCACGACTCCAGCGGAATCGACATCACTCGACGAGGTGTCGTCGACTCCGCCTCGCCGACCGCCGACAGGGCGATCGGCTCACCCGGTTGAAGTGTGCGCGCCGCCACCATCCCGCCCGACGCGATCCGGTCGAACGGCACGAGCTGCCCGCTGAACTCGACGTTGGTCGGCACCTCCTCGCTCGTCACGAGGTCGGGCATGAGCGGCGTACCGGCCGCGATCTGTTGGCTGGCGACGGCGACGGTGGTGGTCTCGCGACGCTCGGCCAGCAGCGCCGCCGCCAGCACGAACGCCAACAGCGCGGCGACCACGCCAACGACGACGTTGAGGGTGATGCGTTCAGCCAGCGCCGGTCGTCGCCTGCGGGCCGGCCGTCGCCTCGACGTGTTCGTCGGGGCACGCTCGCTCGGGCGCGCCTCAGGAGTGACTACGGCCATGTGGACCACCTCCCGCGGGCCCGACCCCAGACCGTGCGGTAGCACCGCATGACTCCCAGGGGGAACCGGCCGCCCCACGGCCCCACCCCATCTCGGAAGGACGGTTCATCCACAGCAGGACCCCTTGCTCATGGATGTGGGAAATGGAGGTTCCAACTTGTGACTGGCGGAAACGCCGAGTCAAGAGACTTCGCGCAAGTAGCGCAATATGCCAACGAAGCCTTGACCCGCGTATGACGTGGCGCGGTCCACCATGCGAAAGCGGGATGCAACGGCGCCGACACGAACCTGGTGCGCCACCACGAGAAGGAGGGGCCGTGCCACCTCGTGGACAACGACTCAGAGACGAGCCACTGGTGAGGACGTCAGTGCGGTTCCCGCGGGACCTGCTGAAGCAAGCCCGCATCAGAGCGGCGACGGACGAGTGCAGCTTCCAGTCGCTTCTGATCACCGCCCTCGAGACCGAACTCTCCAAGCGCGACCGGGCCGAGGCCAAGCGCTCTCGTCGCCCCTCGAAGCACGCGTAGGAAGGCCGGCAATCCTCCACGCTGGGTACATGCCTCGGGGGAACCGCGTTCGTGACAACGATTCCCGGGCAGTGCCCGTGGCGTGGTGGTCGTTTCGAGGTTGATCGTCTGTATCAGGCGCCACTGTTGAGCTCGGCGACACCCAACCGGCAGGGATGTTGGCTCAGAAGCACCAGCGTCCCGCCGCGGGCATCGTGCTGTCAATCCCCAGCTCTGCAAAGTCTCGGCATGCCAGCACCTGCACCCGCGTTCGTGACAAGAAACCCGCCCGGCACGCGACACAGGTTGACGCGAGTCCCTTCAGCCGAAGTAGCGAACCAGCCTGGCAGCGCCTATGCGACCGTCTCCAAGACGGCCCTGCGCTTGATGCCGTGCAAGGTCTCGACGATGATCTCGACGTCGGTGTCAGCGAAGAAGTCGGCGGGGCCTGTGGGTGCGTGGTCGGTGTACGGGGACTCGAAGAGACGCCCAGGTTCCACGATGCCGTTCTTCGTCAGTTCATTGACGATCAGGTTGATGAACCGGATCTGGTCGACTGTGAACTTGCCCGCGTCGAGGTAGTCCGCGAATGCCTCAACGGCCGTTTCGCGATCGAGACCGACCAGCCCACGGATGAAGATTCCGAGACCGCCGGCCTTCTCAGCGACCCAGTGGACATCTACCTTCTGTCCTGCGCCGGAGTCGATGAGCATCTGCTCGAGGGCACTCAAGTCTGTAGGGGTGAGCTGCTTGTTTCTGCGAAGCCGCTCGAGCGCAACATTGCCCAAGTGCGCACGGAGGTAGGCCTCCGCCCTTGATCGGAAACGAGCGAGATCGACTCCAGTCGGGATGCCCGGGAGAACGACCTCATCGGGCTGCCCGAGGGTGTCCTCGAAGTCGGTGTAGACGGGAACGAGTTGACTCTTGTCGAGGAACTGCACCAGCCCGCGAACACGAAGACGCAAGATCTCGAGCATCTCAAGCGAGACGCCGATCCACCACTCGTCGCTGGCAGCTTGTTCGAGTAGCACCTTCTGCGCGGCAACCGCAGGGATTGCCACCTTCGACAGCAGCCCACCGGCAATCTGCTGGATGCGCTCGCGCATCTTGTCCGCGGTCGCGACGTCGGTGTCGAGCTGCGCCAGCATTCGACGAAGCACCAGCAGATCGAAGTACTTGGCGTCTTCATTGTCAGACGGTGTGCCAGCCGACGGAAGCCCAGAGATCTTGCGCGCAGCTTCGAGGACTTCAGGAGTCACCGGCGCGTTCCACACCTCCCGGTCGGAGAGTTGCTCGATCTCCTTGCGGTAGGGGCGGACCTGGAAGTTGTCGAGCGACATGCCCGCGACGACAGCGTGCACGATGTCGGTGGTCGCCTTGCGGAGCGTTTCCTCCGAGCCCTCAGTAAGAGGGATCTGTTCGACGTCGCTGTGGTCCAGCGCCTCGATGAGGTCGAGTCGCGCCTCAAAGATCCGCTGCGACAGCGACTTCTGGGCTGAGCCTTCGACCACCGGCAGGTTCTGGCTGAAGTACTCGAAGTTGCCACAGAAGTCGAAGACGAAGAAGTCCTCCTTGTGTATCCCTGGGCCGAACAGGTCTTCGCAAAGACGAGTGCCGCGACCGATCATCTGCCAGAACTTCGTCTTCGAGTGAACGGTCTTGAAGAAGACGAGGTTGAGCACCTCGGGCACGTCGATGCCGGTGTCCAGCATGTCGACGCTGATCGCAATGTGGGGTGCCTTGTCCTTGATCGAGAAGTCGTCGATCAAGGACTGAGCGTAGGTCTGCTGATACGTGATGGTCCGCGCGAAGTGGCCGGCGTAATGCGGGTAGGCCTTGTTGAAGCGGTCCTCAATGAAGTCGGCGTGCTGTTGGTTCTTGGCGAAGATGATGGTCTTTCCGAGCCGATCCCCTCCGGCCACCTTGTAGCCGTTCGCCATGAGGGTGGCGAGCACCTTGTCGACGGTGTCTTCGTTGAAAAGGAACTGGTTGAGCGCGGCAGCGTCGATCTGGCTCGGCGGTGGCCCGTCGCCCCAGTCGATGGCATCCCAGTCGTCCTTCTCTTCCTCGGTCAGGTCGTCGTACTTGATCCCCTGCCGCAGGAACTTGGTCTCGCACTTGACGGCCCGCGGCGGCGCTAGGTACCCGTCGAACACCGCCTCATCGAGGCTGTACGAGTCTGTGGGCACGCCATCTTCGAGGTTGAAGAGCCGGTAGGTGTTGTGGTCGACCTCGTCCTTGGGCGTTGCTGTCAGCCCGACGAGGAGCGAGTCGAAGTAGTCGAAGATCGCGCCGTACTTGGCGTAAACCGAGCGGTGCGCCTCATCGATCACAACCAGATCGAAGTAGCCAGGACCGAAGTGACGGCCAGCGTCGTCGACCTCGTTGATGAGCCCCATCATCGTCGGGTACGTGGACACGTACACAAGGCCATCGGTCCGCTTCTCCGTGACCAGGTTGACGGTGGTCGCCTGCGGCAGGTGAGTCTTGAAGGCATTGACCGCCTGGTTGACCAATGCGATGCGGTCCGCCAGGAAGAGCACTCGCTTGACCCAGTTTGCCTTCATCAGTTGTTCAACGAGGGCGATCACTGTCCGGGTCTTGCCCGACCCAGTTGCCATCACCAACAGGGCTTCACGCTGCTTGACGTCGAACGACGCCCCAATCGCCTTGATCGCCCGCGTCTGGTACGGGCGCTCAACGATTGACGTGTTGACCGGCATTCCGGTCAGGGCGACGCGGGTGGCGCGGCGCTGGATCAGGCGCTCGAGCTCGTCCCGGGTGTAGAACCCGGCCACAGCGCGGGGTGGGTACCCACCCGCATCGTCCCAGAGCCAGTGCTCGTAACCGTTGGTGTAGAAGATCACCGGACGACGCCCGGACTGTGCCTCCAGGCAATCTGCGTACAGCTTCGCCTGCTGCTGTCCGACCTTTGCGTCCTTCTTGGTGCGCTTGGCCTCCACCACCGCCAGCGGTAGCCCGTCGGCACCCCAAAGCACGTAGTCGACGAAGCCCTTGCCCTGAGCATTCGGCATGCCGCTAACTTCGTATTCTCGATCTGCGGGTTGGTCGAGTGGCCAGCCCGCCTCGCCGAGCAGCACGTCAATGAAGAGATCTCGGGTGTCGGCCTCGGTGTAGTCGCGGTCGTCGGTCCGAACATTTGCAGCCTGGGCGACCTTGATCTGCTCCCGCAGAGCGGCGATCTCGTCGTCGCGGGACTTGAGCAGTTCGTCGCGTTCACCGATCTCCTTGGCGCGCGCTTGGTCCTGCGCCTTGAACCTCGCGACAAGCTGAATGACGCCAGCTCGCGAGAGCGGCGCCGCCTTGGCAGCGAGCTGCGGATCGAACTGGACCGACGTCGGGGCGGCCTCTGGGTGAGGCGAGTGGTGGAATGCGGCCCACACCACGACGTGGTGAACCTCGCGCAGCACCTGCAGGGCTGCTTGCTGAGACACATCGGATTGCTCGTGGACGGCGCGGTTGCCCACCTTGCGGACGAGCGACAACTTGTTCGCAATCGCCTGCCCGACGACATTCTTGAACCTGGGATCCGCGATCCGCGCTGCAAGGTCGGGCTGATACGGCTCTGGAAGATCGGCGATGTCGTAGATGTAACCCACGAGAAGTTCAACGACCCGGCGGGCGTACACACACGCGGATCGCGGGTCCGACACCAAGTACGACTCGGCCCGGGCGCAGTCGTCATGCAGTAGCGGCAGCGTTTGCCGCACGAAGTCGAAGTTACTCACGGGACGCATCCTTCCAAACACAGTTGGCGAGTCGATCAGACGTGCTCAACTCAGCATTCCCCTCAGTCGCTTGATGCCCATGCCGATCTCCTCGTGCAGCAACTCGATGTCGGCCAGAATGTCTTCGGGAGGCCGCGTGTCCATCACCTGATCGGCAGCCTCCTGGTACCGGTTGAACGTCAGCTGGTAGTTGTTCGCGGCGATCTCGTCGCGCGGTACGAAGAAGCTCTGTTCGAGGCGCGTGCGTGAGCACTCGGGGCTCGCGGGGTCCTCCAGCGTCGCCCACCGGGCGAGAACGTCCGGTAAGTCGTTCGCGTCAACTGGCGATCGCTTCTTGTCGAGCGACCGACCATCCGCTCGGATCTCGTAGAACCACACGCGGTCGGTCCCACCCACCCCTGTCTTGGTGAAGACGAGGATTGATGTCTGTGTCGTTGAGAAGGGCTCGTACGCGCCAGGAGGCACTTTGATGACCGCACGTAGGTGGTGGTCATCAACGAGCGACGTCCGCAGCGCGGTCTGCGCCTTGCTCTCGCCGAAGAGCACACCCTCAGGGACGATCACGGCAGCGCGTCCGCCGGGTTGAAGAAGACTCAGTACGCGACCGACGAACAGCGACGCCTTCGTCGTGGACTTGACCGACCGGTGCAGATCCTTGTCGAGCGCCGACTTCTCGATCGAGCCGCTGAACGGCGGGTTGGTCAGCACGACGGTGAAGCTGCCGAGACCGCGGCCCCAGGTAGCAAGCGAGTCCCGGCGGACGATCTCGGCGTTCTCCACCCCGTGCAAGAGCACGTTCAACGCACTCATTCGCGCGAATGCAGGGTCGTTGTCGAACCCATGGAGTAGTCCGTCGTGGAACTGCTCACGGGTGGCCGGGATGAGTAGGAGGTCGGCGTTATGTGCGCGAACGTGCTTGGCGCTCGCCACGAGGAAGCCGCCCGAGCCACTAGCGGGGTCGGCGATGACGTCGCCTGGCTGGGGATCGAGCATCTTCACCATGAGGTCGATCAGGTGGCGTGGAGTCGGGAAGCCGCCGCTGCTGTTCTTCGTCGTGATCTTTGAGATCAGGTACTCGTATGCAGCACCGTTGAGCTCGGGGCTGCCGTACGGGACCTTGTCCACCAGATCGACAAGCCGACTCAGCGCGCTTGGCGATGGAATCGTGAACACCGCATCGGTGAACGTGCCGCCGAGGTCACGGACGAGCTGAATGACCCTCAACTCGAAGAGGCCGAACATCGTGTCGGGGTCGGCGTTCTTGAGTCGCGACCAGCGAATGTCATCCGTCTCGTCTGTGAAGACTGGGCCCTCGATTGGCTTCCCGGTAACAACGGCCTTGCGTTCGGCCGCCGTATGGACGGCATCCAAGCGGCGCACGGCGAGCAACAGGCTCGCCTGGGCGACGATGTCGTACCCATCCTCGATACCAACCTCTTCGAAGCCCGACCAGAGATCGTCGATCGCGCGTTTGAAGCTGGCGGCTGACATTTACGCGAACAAGCCTTCGTCGACTTCGACGACGTCCGCGTCAAGGCGCGCTTGCGTGCCGATGCGGTGCTTGATGGTCAGGTCGGCCAGATACTCGCCGACCCTGCGCACACCCTCTACCTCGGGATGCCCGCGCTCGGTGGAGCTAGCCCCAGACACCATCACAGCCCTCCAGCGAAAGCACGAGCTTGAAGGGAAACGAAGAGCTCATTGTCCGCAGCGAGAGCACGCTGGACGGCAGCGCGCTGCGCGTCGATACGGGACACGCTGGCGGCGAACGCGTGCTGCTCCGGGAGCGGGGGGACTGGCACGGTGACAGTCGAGAGCGTCTGCTGGTTGACCTTGTAGGTGCCATTTGTCGTGCGGGCAACTGACTCAATCTGCTTGCGGACTGAGGGCTGCTTCCACGCGGCATCGAGAAACAGCATCGTGATGCGGTCAGTCGCGACACGCCCCGCAATGACGGTATCGGGGAATACCAAGTCAGGCCGATCGGCAGCCGAGTACGTACCGACGCCAACGAGCGCTTTGTTGCCATTACCACGGCACATGAGGAAGTCTCGAGCGCTCACTCGCTTGTCGGCGGACGGATCCACGGTGAACACGGCAGACTTGACGGCGGTCGGATCAAAACCGCCTTGCGTTACCGCAGACAAAGTAAGGACCTGAGCGGGGAACGCGCCTGCGGTCGCGGGAGATTGCCCATTTCGCATCTCCGGCATCAGCTCACCGGCGGCCACCTGTGGGAACGTTCCCCCGCCGAACATCTTGTGGAAGAGCGACTGAGTAAGGCTCTTCAGGTGCGTAAGGATCTCGCGGCGTTGGGTTCGGATGGCGTCGGCGGCATCGAGGATTGCCGCTACACGGCGCTGCTCATCTGCAGACGGAACGTCACCGATTGCGAGTTCCAAGAAGTCAGTGGTCGAGGATCGACGCCGACGAGGCACCGAGCCAAATGCGATTCCGTCGTACGCGGCGACCACCTGCGGGGTGAGCAGGAGTCGTGCGACGAAGCGCGGGTCGTTGCCAGGCCGGACACGGAAAGTCGGATACAGCGGGCTGATAATCCCCTCATCAACAATCGTGTTCTGAGCTACCGCTCCCGCCCACAGCAGGTATGGGTTGAACGCGATGTCATTGCGGCGAACGACCTTGTAGCGACTGGTGTCCTCCGTGGCGAGGCGCTTCTTGAAGCGGTCCGCCTGCCGAACGAAACCGTTGTGCTCAGTCAGCGTCAAAACAGGTGGCTCGGCACCCTTCCCTGGTCGCTCGCTGAACTCCGAGAGCAAGTCCCCGATCTTCGTCATGCGAGGAGTGCCTCCAACCCGACTACGCCGCGTTCGATTTCGGCATTGAGGTGCTTGATGTCGGCGAGGATTTCTGCTGGCTCCCGGTACTCAACCTCCCGGTGGACAACTTCCTTGTAGCGATTCAGCGACAAGTCGTAGCCGTGGGCGACGATCTCTGCCTTCGGCACGGTGAAGGACTGCTCGGTACGGGCGCGCTCGAGTTCAGCGCCGGTCCGCTCTACCCAGCGAACGCGTACATCAGGAAGGTCGTTCGCCTCGATGGGGTTGCGCTTGTCGTCAAGGCTGTAGCCGTCGGCCTGCACGTCGTAGAACCAGACATCCTCGGTGCCGCCGGAGTCCGTCTTCGTGAAACACACGATGGCTGTCGACACGCCGGCGTAAGGGCGGAAGACACCGGACGGAAGTTTGATGACGGCATCGAGCTTCTGGTCTTCGACGAGGGTCTTGCGTAGCGCCTTGTGCGCCGTCGACGAACCAAAGAGCACGCCATCAGGCACGATGACCGCAGCCCGCCCGCCAGCCCTGAGCAGTCTCACGAACAGGGCGAGAAAGAGCAGTTCGGTCTTCTTCGTCTTCACAGCGCGCGCGAGATCCTTCGCAATACCTTCGGCGTCAACTGATCCGGCGAACGGCGGGTTGGCAAGGATCAACGAAAACTTGCCGCGATCGACAGAGTCCTTCTCGCTGATCGCGTCCCGGTAAGAGATGTCCGGCGCCTCGACGCCGTGCAGCAGCATGTTCATCGAGCCGATGCGCAGCATCGTGGAGTCGAAGTCGTAACCGTGGAACATCGAGCGATGGAAGTGGGACCGCTGGGTCACGTCGAGCAAAGCGTCCGGGTGGCGGTCGCGGATGTACTCGCTCGCCGCGACGAGGAACCCCGCAGTGCCGCACGCCGGGTCGACGATCTCGTCGTCGGGGGTTGGAGACATGAGGTCGACCATGAGCTGGATGATGTGCCGTGGCGTGCGGAACTGGCCGTTCACACCGGCGGAAGCGATCTTGCTCAGTAGGTACTCGTACAGGTCGCCATTGGTGTCGCGGTCCTGCATCGGGATGTCGCTGACCATGTCGACCACCCGGCTCAGCAACGCCGGTGTCGGGATCGTGAAGCGGGCGTCCTTCATATGCTCGCTGTAAGTGGAGCCGTCAACTCCCAGGGTCCGAAGCAGCGGAAAGACTTCCTCCGCAACGGTCTTGTACATGACGTCCGGAGCAAGGTTCTTGAAGTGCCCCCACCTCAACGCCGTTTGGGTCGGCGAGAAGACTGCGCCCTCCAGGGGGCCACCAGTGGCGCGCGCCTTGCGTTCGGCAAGGGTCTGGAGATCGTCCAGCCGCCGGATGAACAGAAGGCACGTGATCTGTTCGATGACCTCCAGAGGATTGGAGATCCCACCCGACCAGAACGCGTCCCAGACGCGATCGACCTTACTCTTCAGCTCACCCGTGATCACTCACACACCTCTTCAGCACACACCCAGGATCGGGCGGCCCCCAGAGTACTGCGGGCTGGCCAACCACAACCGTCTTTGCAGGCCCACTCCCAAGCCTCAGCGCGAGGCAGCGCTCCGGCAGCCGCTGGTTGCCACGGTCACGACTCGGCTACACGGTCAAGCAGATCGAGAGGCACGTGCAGCAGATCTACGAGGCGCTCGACATCCCGCCCAGCAGACGCCGGCGTGATCGTGCCGTGCAGGACGCGATCACCCGGGGAATCGTCACCCACGACGACTTGCCAGCCGATGGTGGTATTTTCATCTGTCATGGCAGCACCAGCGCCTCGACCACCGGAACGAGAGCTTCGGCGCGCCTACGAGAAGCTCGGCAGCATCCCCGCGGTCGCAGAGAAATACGGCATTGCCTACGAGACGGCACGTCGCTGGCTCACCCAGGCCGGCGCCGAGTTCCGCGGGAAGGGCCGGCCCAGCGGCAACGCCGCCGAACTCAACCTCAAAGAGCTCATCAAGCGCTACGAGAAGGGCGAGAGCGTGGCCACGATCGGCAAAGCGCTAGGAGTCGCACAGTCGACCGTGCGTGCCCGTCTCATCGAGGCCGGCGTACCGCTCCGCCCCCGCCGCGGCTGGCCGCCGGAAGCGGGCTGACGTCTCCGACACCGGGCCGGGCCCAGCAGAACCCCCTGTCGTCCGGGCTGGTCTGCCGATCCACCGTTGCCCGTTCGGCGACGCCAGATCAGCTAAGAGTCTTGCCGTGGCAAACGGACCAGCGCAGACCCTCGCAGAAGCTGTGACGGAGGCGATCAACACTGGCTCCGAGGAGTTGAACCGGCTGGCGGCGATCCTGAACGAGGCCGAGTCGCGGCTACGCGAGATTGGCAAGACCTTCGAGTCCGGCGAGTCCGAGACCCCGGAAGACGGGTTCTACGTCCTGCTCGACGACGCCGTGCGCGACCTGACCACTCGCCTGGACGAGAGCCGCCGCGTCGCGTCGACCTTCAACATCGTCTTCTTCGGGCGTACTGGCGCGGGCAAGAGCACACTGTTGTCGGCGCTGGGGCGGCTCAACGGCGAGCTGGTTTCGGACGGCAGGAGCGACTTCACAGCAGACGTTCAGCCCCTTGATTGGCAGGGTTGTCGCCTGTACGACACGCCGGGGATCAATGGGCCGGGTTGGACGGGATCGCGCCACGAGCTCGAAGAACGTGCACGAGGGGCGGTTGAAGTCGCCGACGTCGTACTGCTCTGCTTCGACACCCAGAGTCAGCAGGCCTCCGAGTTCGTCAAGGTTGCCGACTGGGTACGCGCTTACCGGAAGCCCGTGCTTGCCGTCCTCAACATACGCAACACCATGTGGCGCCATCCGGCGGGACCTACGACGCCGAACCAGCGTGCGGGACTGGCCCGAGCTGCTCGACAACACGCCGACAACATCGTGAGCGAACTCGAGGCGATCGGTCTGCCCGGAGTGCCAGTCGTGGCCATCAACTCGAAGCGTGGGCTGTTTGCGCGTGCTTCAATGCCGTTCGCTGGGCCCGCAGAGACAGAGCTCGAGGCCGAGCGGTCGGACTACGGGCTGGAGTACCTGGAACGCTGGTCGAACCTCCCTGTTCTCGAACAGCTCGTCTCGGCGTGCATCGTCGAGGGTGCATCCGACCTGCGGCTGGCCGCGTTGCGGGAAGGGTTCCAGGCTGGGCTGCGGCGGTGGGCGGACCAGCTCCAACTGGTCGCCGGATTGCAGACAGCACGAGGCGAGACGCTCGAGCGCAAGGTCGCCGAGTGGTTGGAGATCCTCGGATACCTGGAGCTAGAGGGACGAGGTTTGCTACACACCGGCGCCACCGACAAGGACCTCCTCACGCAGCTCGAGGACGCTCGGCGAGAGCCCTTCACCGCGTCGGTCGAGGGCCGCCTGGCGGGGCACGTCAGGCACCTACTGCGATCACATCTGTACCCGCATCGAACGAGGTCACTTCTTGCAGCGGAGAACCTGATCCGAGAGGCGTTTGACTCCCAAGCACAGATCTCGGACGCCGAGTTCGCGTCGAATGTCTTCGATTCGACTGCTCTTAGCCAGTCGCTTGCCGCCGTCGCCCAACGCGCCGAAGAGTTCGTCACCGCGAGCATGGAAGTCGCCAGCGCCAACGCGCAGATCGACCTCGACCTGATCGACCGGTCGGTGTTTGAACTTCGAGGCAAGGTCGGCGTCGCGCGCCGTCGGACAGCCACCGTGCTTCGAACAACTGGACTGCTCACCAGCGGCGCGAGCGCGACGCTCGCAGTCGTGGCCCTGACGAACTTCTGGAACCCCAGCGGCTGGGCGGCGGCCGGCATTCTTGGCGGGCTCGGAATCGCCAGCACCGTGTCCAACTACCTCGGCCGCCGCACCCGTCGGGGCGCGGAAGAGAGGCGGGCCGCGGCACGAGCCGGCGCGATCGCACGGGCTCGTGCCGACATCAACACCTTCTACGACACCTGCGAATCAGAGCAATTGACGCAGGTCGTCGAGGAGTCCTGGCGAGGCGCTTCATCGCCCCTCGCTGACTTGCTCAGCGAGGCCCTACGCATCCGCGACGGCTGCGCAACGATCGTCAAGGAGGCTGTCTGGTTGCGCGAGGAGGCCGATCGTCAACCCCCAACAACATCGCCCGCTGTGGTCATCTATCGCGCCACGGATCGAGTTGTCTCCCGCACAGCCGGGTGGGACCAACAAGGTGCGACTGCCTTGCTCCTCGGCGAGGACTGGCTCATCGACCCATCCCAAAGCGAAATCTCACCTGAGCTTTCGGAGATCGAGCGACAGCGCTTCTTCGAAGCCGCCAGGAGGCAACGAGCCGAGTTCCTCGCTCACCTCTCAGATATCATCCCAGCGACACGGGCCGAGTCGATCGCGCACTGGCTCGAACGAGCCGCCGGATCAGAGTTCTTGGAGCCGGGAACCCGGAAGGAACTGCACACCGCTCGCGGACTCCTGAGTTCACAGCCGACGATCCTCGTACTCGGTGACTACAGCTCCGGTAAGACGACCTTGATCAAGCGACTGCTCGCCGAGGCGGGCGCCGAAACACCTGCGACTCTTCGGGTCGAAGCTGGCCCCGCCACAGACGATCTCGAGCGGTACCAGTTCGGACGGCTGACTCTCGTCGACGCTCCCGGCTTCCAGAGCGGCGATGAACGACTCGACGCCCTAGCCGTCGACGCATCCCGGGACGCGGCCCTCGTCATCGTGGTGCTCCATGTGAACCTTCTCATCGGCGACCCGTCGCGCCTGGCACAGCTTCTCCTCGGCGACGACACGCACATCGCCAGGACAGCTCGCACAGTGTTCGTGATCGGCCGTATCGACGAGGTTGGCGCCGATCCTCAGTCCGCACCGGCTGACTTCCTGGTACGCCGACGACGCAAGGTCGAGGAACTTCACCGAATCCTCGAAGCAAGCGGACTCACCTCCCGTCCGGCACAGGTGTTCGCGTTGTCGGCAGACCCCTACGGGCTGGTCGGCGATCGATCCCCAGTCACCAGTGCGGACTATGACTCCGCGAACAAGGTCTGGGATGGCGTGAACACGCTGTGCGAACCGCTCCTGGTGCTCGACGATGAGCGCCTCGGCGAACTCTCAGCGGAAGCCGCGCTGGATCGAGGCCGATCGACGCTCGCATCCGCCCATTCACTCCTTGCTGACGAGATCAAGGGCATTGAGCGATCGCAAGGAGACAGCGACCGCCTTAGGCGACTCACCGAGGCCTCGCTCGCAGAGCTGAGGCTGCTGGAGCAGTCGATCGATCGCCGCACCCGACGTGTCGTCGAAGACCACGCCGAGGAGGTCTTGATCGAAGCGCTCGGTGCAGGCCCAGACGAGGTCCAAGCGATGGCAAAGCGGCTGGAGTCTTGGTGGGAGGATCCCCGCCTGGAGAAGGCGGTGGAGTCGTTGGCGCGAGAGGTCGCCCGCGATCTGACGTCCTGGTCGCAGCGGCATGGGTCGGAGTTCGATCGGGAACTCGCCCGGCTGGGATTGGCAACAGACGGTGAGCGGTCCGACAGCCGCGACAACGACGCAGGGTCTGGCGGGGGCGACGGCACACAGGTCGCCGCCCAGGTCGTCAACCAACTCGCGAACGTGGTCAAGGCCTTCGGCACCAGAGACGCTGCCTACGCGTTCGGCAAGCGGGTTCTGGACGTCAAGTTCAAACCCTGGGGTGCGGTCAAGGCAGGGGCCAAGGTTGCAAAGATTGGAGCCGCCCTGGGGGTCGTGGCAGTCGGCTTCGACATCTTCGCGTGGGTGAAGGACCACAAGAACGAAACCCGTCGCGAGGAAGCACGCAACGCTGCGGTCGACCACGTTCGCCGGACGGTCGACGCGGTCGTCGCGAGCGTTCTCGACGACGAGGATGGACCCATGGACTACGTCAGACAGCGAGCCGCCCTGATCACCAGCCACCTCAAGGACTTCCGCGCTGAGTCGGAGTGGAGACAGCGGTCGGTAGATGATGCTCGGCAACGCCTCGCGGCGATAGCCGTCCTTCAACAGGCCGGCGAGGCTCTGGCCACCGGTGAAACAGAGAGGGTTACTTCATGACGTCGATGCCACTGATCGAGGTGCAGGCGTGGATCGGAGAAGTGTCTGGGTCTGAGTCGCTTCAGCAGCTCAATACCGCCTGGGCCAACTTCGCTAGCCACGAGCAACCCGTCGTGACACTGTTCGGTGCGTACGACACCGGCAAGAGTTCGATCGTGCGGCGCCTCCTCGTTGAGTCAGGCCTTCCTATTCCGGAATGGCTGACCATCAGCGCCCGGCACGAGACGTTCGCTGGGAATCTCGTCGAGGTTGCCGGCTGCGTTGTCCGAGACACCCCCGGCCTGTCTCCTGAGGGAGCCGATGTCCGATCGCTCAACAACTCGGCAGTGGCTCGGTCGGCACTGGGACTAACCGATGTGCTGCTGGTGACGCTCAACCCGCAGCTCGCGACCGGGGAGCGACTCGAGTTACTGGAGGTCATTTCCGAATGGCGGCCTCAGTCCTGCATCTGGTATCTCATCTCGAGGGCGGACGAGGGTGGCGTGGACCCCACCCGCGACCAAGTGGGATTCCAAGAATGGGCTGAACGAAAGCGTGCAGAGCTTCGGGCCTCGTTGAGTCTCGATGGAACGGGTCAGATTCATGTGCTGGTCCCCGACTACGCAGGGCTGGGCGCGTTCGAACCGGAGCCAGACGCGAGCGTGTGGGATATCTCACGACCGTGGGACGGGATGGCCGAGTTGCGCTTGGCACTGGAAGCGCTGCCCGGGCAGGATCTCAACGAGGCGCGGACAGCGGCAGAACGGCGGTTCTGGAGAGGTGCCATCAGCGAACGGCTCGATGCCCTGCAGGAGAGGCTCGACGACCTGATGGTGTCTCGCGACGTCACGAGCAATGCGCTGAAGGCAAGAGACCTGTTCCTCAAGCAACTGGAGGAGCTCAACACCGCGGGGAAGGTTTCTCTCGAAGGCACAGTCCAGGACGCGATCCGACGCGCGCAGCTCAACCCCCAGGTCGACGCCGAGTCGATTCAGAAGGCCGTCGATCCTGTGCTGGAGCAGTGGTGGCGCGAGCAACAGGCCGGTCTCGCTCGCATTCGGACGGACGCCATCAAGGCGTTTGACCAACAACGAGAGGGACGTGGCTGGGCCAAGCTTGAAGCGCTGTACTCGACCTTCGCCCAGCCTGACCCCGCAGACGCCGGCGAGGGGCGGAGGTTCACCCCTCGGTTCGAGAAGCTCGGCGAGAAAGCGTTCGCTGCGCTGAAGAACGCCGACGATGTCCGCAAGAAGGGCACGAAGCGCTCTGCGGACGCGGCCAGGACCGGAGCCGAGGCCACAGCGAACACGACCAAGGCGCGTGACTGGGGGCAGCTCGCTGGGGTGGGCGCCGCCGTGCTCCCATTCGTCGTGGAACTCGCGGCAATGGTGGAGGACGAGGCGCAGAAGCGGAGCGAACAGGCGCGTGACCGAGAGCGACGGCAGTTGATCGCCGAGGAAGTAGCTCGCGTCGTGAAAGCTGCAGCCGACCACGCGATGAAGGCGCTCGCACCCGATGCAGAAGCGCTAAGCCGGGAGATTTCAGAGCAGTCGGTGGGGCAGGCCGAGGTCGACGAGCTTGAGGCGGCCGTTGCGGCTGCCACGACACTTGTCAGCCGTGGACAAGCGCTCCTCTCCTCGTAAGGGTCCTCGTTAGCCCAGGACGTCGGCTGTCCGACGCCCGAGGTAGCGAGACTCACGACGGGCACAGTTGCGCGGAGCGCCGTACAGATTTACAGATGAAATTACTTGACATCGGTAGAGTATTTTCATTTGTATGAGTGGGCCGGGTCGGTACGTCCGATCCACATATCGGGGAAGTCGGCACCCTCCGTGCCGACCCGGCGAACCGCACTCGCTCACTCAGCCAGATCGGAGGTCCGCAATGGATCACCACAAGCTCGCCGTCGAGCTCCTGTCCCGCCCGTCGTTCGACGTCATCGCCTGGGTCGACCCCGTGTCAGCCGATGGACCGCCCACCGACTCCGACGAGGCGCTCGTGCTCCTCTGCCCGGTCCTCGGGCCGTCGGCCACGATGATCCTGCACCGCCTGGCTCGCTACGCCGCTGCGGGACCGACGGTGTGGGAGCCAGAGCCGTTCGCCGCCACGTTCGGGCTGTCGAAGCGCACGCTCGCACCGAGGGCGCTGTCGAGACTCGGCCGGTTCGGGTTCGCGCTCATCGGTCCGAGCTGCATTGCCGTTCGCACCACCGTCCCTCACATTCCGGTGCACTGGTTGGCGCAGCTACCCGACTACCTTCGCAACGACCTCCCGACCGCCGCATGACTGCCCGACCCCACTACCCGCCCCGGTCGGGTAGTCACCGCCGCAGCAACCGAGCGGAGCAGTCGTGAGACGAGGCGCCGCAACCCCAGCGTTGCTGTACGTCCCACACCCGTCCTCGGCGCAGGTGCGGTTCCGTGTTCTCACGCCGGACCACCGCCCCATCGCCGTGACCGTCGAGCCAGCCCTCGCCGCTGCCACCGCTCTCGCCGTCGCCCGTCACCACGCCGCGCACTCCGCCCTCATCGCCGCCAGCGACGGCAGGTGGCTCGAGGTCGGCCTCGACGGACAGACGAGCCTCACACCGCCGACGGACGACCCGCACGGCTGGCCCATCACCGTGCAGTTGGCGCTCGGGCGACTCGCACCGACCGGCGGCTCCAGCCAAGGAGAGCAGCCGTGACGGACGGCATCGAAACCCTCATCGGACTGTCCATGGCCGCCGCCGGCGGGCAGCCGCCAAGTAGGCACCTCGCTCAACCATGGTGATCCGCTATCTCGATGCGATCGAGCGGCTCGGCCACCATCCCACCGACTGACAGCACGCCCAACGCCTCGCTTCAGCCTGACCATCGCTACCCCACCGAAGAAGCCTCGGGCGTGCCCTCCGTCCGAGGCTTCTTCGCGTCCCGACCCCGCCCCTTGCATCAGACCCAATTCGTCCTCTTCGGCACATCTGCACCGGCGGTGCCCGTACATGTCACGAACGCCGTTCCGCAGAGGCATGTACCCGTCGTGATGACCCTGTGGAAGCTCCGCGTCGGAGCTGAGTCGTACTACCTCGCCGAGATCGCCTCCGGCCTCGATGAGTACTACACCGGCGCCGGCGAAGCACCCGGCCGGTGGGAGGGCACGGCATCGGCACTGCTCGGGCTCGACGGTGAAGTCGCCGGCGACGACCTGCGGGCCGTGCTCGCCGGTCTCGCTCCCAGCACGGGCCTCACACCCAACGGGGCGCAGGTCGTCTCCCACCCGCGGCGGGTACCCGGCTACGACTTGACCTTCTCGGTCCCGAAGTCCGTGTCGGTGCTCTGGGCACTCGGGGATCCGCTCGTCCAGACCGAGGTGACCGCTGGCTGCGAGGCCGCACTCACCGAAGCGATCGCCTGGCTGGAGCGCGAGGCGTGCTTCGTCCGCCGGGGCACGAACAACCGCGAGCTGGCTCGAGACCCCGCCGAGTTCGGCACACGCCGGATGGTGGCGGACGGCTTCGTCGCCGCCCAGTTCCCGCACCGGACGTCACGGCTCGGCGACCCGCACCTGCACTGGCACGTGCTCGTCGCCAACATCGGACGCGGCATCGACGGGAGCTGGACCGCACTCGACGGCACCGCGCTCTACCGGTCGCAGCGCCCGGCAGGAGTCCTATTCCAATCGGCGATGCGGCGCGAGCTCACCCAGCGACTGGGAGTCGAGTGGGGTCCGATCCACAACGACTCGGCCGAGATCGCAGGGATCCCGGCCCGAGTACTGCGCGAGTTCTCCCAGCGGCACGAACAGATCGCAGAGTGGCTCGATCTCAACGGTGCGTCCGGGGCGAAGGCAGCCGAGGACGCCCGCCTCGACACGCGGACGAGCAAGAAGCGCCTCGGGGACCTCCCGTCGCTCCAGGCGGATTGGCTGGAGCGCTCCGAGGCTCTCGGCTGGGGGCCGTCCAAGCTCGAAGCGCTGCTCGCCGGCACCCCCGAGCCGAAGTGCAACGACCCGGAGCGCTGGGTGATCCCGAGCGAGGAGTGGCACCCCGACACGACGACCAAGTCCGAGACGGAAGTGGCCTTCGAACAGTGGACCGAGTGGCTGCTGACCGAGGTCGTGACCGAGAAGACGGGCACGTTCACCAGGTTCCAGCTCACCGCGGCGGTAGCCGCTCATCTCCCCGCCGGAGCGTCGCTGGAGCGGATCGATCGCACCGTCGACTGGGTGCTGGCCTCCCCCGCCGTGACACAAGTGGGTGACCACCGGGCCGAGCGGCGCGAGATCCACGCTCCCGGCCGAACCGTCGGCGACGACCGCGAGCTGCTGTACACGGCGACGTCACTCCTCGCGATCGAACAGACGCTGGTCGCCCAGCTCGGCGGCGGAGCCGTGGCGGGCATCGGCCTCGTTCCGGCCGAGCTGGTCGAGGGGGTGGCTGCGGAATCCACGTTGGGCGCCGACCAGTCCGAGGCGTTGCGGGCCCTGACGAGCAACGGCGACCGGGTCGCTGTCCTCGTCGGACGGGCCGGCACGGGCAAGACCCACACGCTCGGCGCCGTCCGCCAGGCGTACGAGGCGATCGGCTGGGACGTGATCGGGCTCGCCGCCTCAGCGCGTGGGGCCCGCGAGCTGCAGGACGGCTCGGGGATCCCGTCGATGACGATCGCACGCCACCGGGCGGCAGATCTTCCGGTGACTGGGCGCACCCTGATCGTCGTCGACGAGGCCGGCATGGCGGGTACCCGCGACCTAGCGGCCGTGATCGACCAGGCGACTGCCACGGGAGCGAAGGTGCTCCTCGTCGGCGACCACCACCAGCTCCCCGAGGTCTCCGCCGGCGGCGCGTTCCGAGCCGCACTCGCGACCCTCGACGACCGGGTGGTCGAGCTGACCATCAACCGACGCCAGGTCAACGCGTGGGAACGCGACGCGCTCGACGAGCTGCGCTGCGGCGACGTCGCGCGAGCCTTCGCCGCCTACCGGGAACACGGCCGGGTGGTGATCGCCGATACCGCCGATGACATCCGTGGCATCGTGCTCGGCGACTGGCACCAGGCGTGGTCGGCCGGCGACGACACCCTCCTGCTGGCCGGTACGCGCGCCGAGGCCCGGCTGCTCAACCGCCACGCCCGACTGATCCTCGCGGCCGACGGCCAACTCGACCTCGACGGCGAAGTCGCCTTCGCCGGCCGGGGATTCGTCGTCGGCGACCGAGTGGTGCTGTGCCGCAACAACCCGCACCAACACCTCGTCACCGGCAAGATGTTCCGGGTCGACAACGGCATGCGGGGCACCGTCACGAGCGTCTCGCCCGACCACATGACGCTGGTCACCACCCGCGGCGACCACGTCGTGCTCGAACGCACCTACCTCGAACGAGGCTGGGTCGATCACGCGTACGCCGTGACCGTGCACAAGGCTCAGGGCGTCACCTGCGACTCGGTGTTCGTCGTCGGCCCAGCCGGCCTCTACCGGGAGGCCGGCTACGTCGCGCTGTCCCGTGCTCGCCACGCCGCCCGCATCTACGCCACGACAGCCCAGGCTGCCGAGACCCTCGAAGCACACCGTGACGGCATCCCGTTGCCTGTCGAGGCCGAACCGGACCCCGAAGGCGAACTGCTGTCTCGGCTCGTCAGCACCGCAGCCAAGCAGCTCGTCATCGTCGAGGACCCGGAGGCCCCACTCATCGCCGCCCTCGTCCGAACGGTGCCCGTACCCGAGCTGGCCGAGCGCGCCCACCACGCAGCACAGGCTGAACTCGCCTGCGGACTCGACAACCCGGCCACCCAGCGAGTCGCGTACAACGCCGCCGTGGCCACCGGCGAGCACGTCGCCGTCGGCCGCCGGGTACGGGCGATCGACCGTGACAACGTGGGCCTCGTGATGTCGATCGACGACCACGAGGGGTCGTGCGTGGTCCACTTCGAGAGCGTCGACGGACGAACCGCCACCAAGACCCTTGACTGGTCGGACCTCGTCGTGATCGATCATCCCGACGCCGTCACGCTCACGGACGAAGCCGTGGCCACGCTGACGCGACAGCAGGCCTCCGTACAGCGCGCCGAGCAGGCATGGGCGGAAGCGCTCACCCAGTACGGGGTCTCCCCCGGCGACGCCGACTGCTATCGCCGGGCGACTCACACCGCCCTGGACGACGCGGTCCGCCAACTCCGAGCCGACCGGCCGGAGTGGCTCACCACCTGGCTCGGCTCCCGACCCGCCACACCGGCGGCGTCAACAGTGTGGGACGACGCCGTCACCCGCATCGCCGAGTTCCGAGCAATCCATAGCGTTCCTGTTGATGCGTCGGGAATCGGCCCGCGCCCCGTCGACCAGGACGTCGCGGCGGACTGGACACAACTCATGCTGCGGATCCTCGAGGACCGCCTCTGGCTCGCTACCCACGAGCAGCCTGAGCACGCACCGCTCCGCACGCTGACGCCCGCACAGCTCATCGACCGTCAGCAAGAACTCGAGCAGCTGCTCGCCAGTGCCCCCGGCGACCAACGGAACTTCATCGACCGGATCGTCACGTCGCAGCTCGATCCCACCGAGATGCACGCGTACCTGACCTCGGCGATGGCCGTGCAAGACGCCCGGCGCGAGTGGATCCTCACGAACTGGCCACACCTCGTCGAGATGGAGCAAGTCACGAACCTGATCGCCCAACAGGCACCGCTCGCCCACTGGCCCACCGCCCAACCGCCCGAGGTCCTCGCCGTCCTCAAGCAGCTCCCCACGCTGGCACCCGAGCTCGACGTCCGCGAGCACCGCACGCTCGCCCAGCTCGACGAAGCCGAATTCCAGGCCGACCCCGTGCGGCACTTGGAGGCGAGGCGCGACCGCCTTCAGCGACTCGCTGCCGGGGTAACCCCAGCAGAGGCAGAGGTCGTGCAAGCCGAACTCGCCGGCGCCACCGCGGAGCTGCGCAACGCCCGACGCGCCCAGCGGGTCGAAAGCAGCTTCGAGCGCTACTCGGGTACGAGTTGGGAAGCCGCCCGCGCTACCCGAGTCACCACTGTTGCCCACGAGCTACTGACTACCCAACCAGCTTGGGTGGTCGACGAAGTCCGCCGGCTGCACGACAACGGCCAGCTTGGCACCCGTGACATTCGCGCCCTCGCCGACGAACTTGTCTTCAAGGCCATCAACGCCGACCGAGGAGGCATCGAGCCGGCGGCAATCGAGCCAGCCCTCCCAGAACCCGACCCGGTTGTCGAGGTTGGGTAGTAGTCCGTGACATCGGAGGGTCACGGTGGATGCCATGAGCAACGTGTTCGAGTTCCCGAATCGCACCATGGAAGGGCCAACTCGCGAGATCGGCGGCCAGACGACCTACACCGTCGAAGAGGCCGCCGCCCTGCTCGGCATCTCTCGTTCGCACGCCTATGCCTGTGTGAAGTCGGGCGACCTTCCAGCCCTGCGCTTCAAGCGTCGCCTCGTGATCCCAGCCTCGGCGATCGAAGCGATGCTGGCCGTCGGCGCGTAGCCGCCCTGCGGCTCAGTCCCCCTCGGTTGGTCGTAGCTGGGCGAGAACCAGGTCAAGCTTCTCCTTCAGGCTCCGCACCTCTGACTGGACGTTCCAGGCGTATCCGCTGCGACGACTTCCGACGCTCGCGTCGACTACAGCAAGCTCGCCATACGGGCGCAGACGGCACCAAACGAACTCGGGTCTGCTACTTCGGTCCTTTGAGCGCTCCGCGAAGACCGTCTCGAAAGCCGCGAGGTCGGCAGAACGCCGAAGCCTGCTATCGGAACTCGAGGCGATCACTACCCACGGGCCAGCGGTCTGTTCAGCGTCAGCGAGGTAGACCAGGTCGCCGACGTTGGGCACGGCTGTGCTGATCAGCGTGATCCTCCGCAGTGGGATCTCGATCAGTGCCTCACGGACCAGCTCGTCGAGTGGTCGCACAGGGTAGGTAAGCCACTCGGTGGGTTCGTGCGGGTTCTCTGACTCGAAGATCGACCGTTCCAAGGGATCGACCCCGAATTGCCGGTAAGCAGGCGGCTGTCGTTGCGCAAGCCGCACCTGCGCCGCGCGTGCTGAGCGCGCTATACCCGCCCAACGCGGGTCGCCCAACAACGCGGTTAGCGCCGCCCAGGCATCGCGTTGGGCGTCCCCCTCCTTGAGCCAACCGTGGGTAGCTACACCCTCCTCACTTGCGTGTCCGCGCGCGACGTGCGCCAACTCGTGAACGAGGACGCGTGCCAGCATCGCCTCGTCAAGCACAGAGACCGACTGAGCAGCCTCAACAATTGACTCAACGTCGAGGAAGACGGTCGTCGCACCGAGGGGCAGATCTGCGGGAGGGTCGAGTTCGACTCGTGACTTCGTCGTCACGCCGTGCGCGTAGTTCGACCAGGCGTATTGCGACGCCCCAAGCGGCTCGTCGCCAGTCTCATTGTCCAGAAGCGCGGAGGCCTCGCCGGACCGTTCCGGGAATCGACGCGTGTGCTCCTCGCGGGTCGACAAGACAACGCGGCCGACCTCGTCACCGGTTCGCCCCAGGTGTTGCCTCAGTCGATTGAGGGCGACGGGCATGAACCCGTCGACGAAGTCAGCTGACCAGCCGTCCTGAACCTCGTCGTACACCATGAACTCGTCCATAGCGTGATACTGACCTACGCGGCGTCGCCGTCGGAACTCGCGGTGGCCCCGTACCCCGCGTCACAAGCTCGCCCGCTGGAGGACGGCTCGCTTCTTGGAGATGTTGGGGCCGGCGTCGTACCAGCGACGCAACGTCTCCTCGCTGTTGCCGGTGATCGACGCCACCGTGCGGTAGTCGCCGTCGGTCACGTCGAGCAGCTCCGTCGCGACGAAGCGGCGCAGCATGGCGAACGTGACGTCGCTGTCGCCACGAGCCTCCAGCCAGCGCTGGGACGTCGTGTCGGGTCGCAGCGGCGTCGACCCGTCACTCGTTTCGCTGAACACGTACGAGTCGGCCGGCAGCTCTGCGCCGAGTTCGGCTCGGCGGGCGGCCAGGAGATCGTCGAGGATGTTCGCCAGCTGGTCGGTGATCGGCACGTCGCGCCAGTCGCTCGTCTTGGTGCGCTTGTAGTAGATGCCCACGCCGGGGCCGCCGTCGGCAATCGCACCGCGGATCGTGACGTACCTCGCCCGCAGGTTCACGTCTTCCACACGCAGGCCGAGGAGCTCGCCGCGACGGCACCCCATCGAGGCGAGCGCCATCCCGTACGCGTACAGCAGCGGGTTGGCCGTCCGCACCGTTTCGAGGGTTGCCTTGACGTCGTCTCGGTGCGGGACGTCAGGTCGGTGGGAGGGAACGCGCGGCCGCTTCGCCTCCTTGGCTGGGTTCGACGAGATCCAACCCGACCGTTTGGCGTACTCGAGCACCTTCGACAGCGTGGACGCGTAGCGCGCCGTCGACTGCGGAGTGAGCGTGCGGGACCAGACGTCGTAGACGTACTCGATCACCTTCCAGTCGACGTCCTTGAGGACGACGTCGCCGAAGAGCTCGCCGCCAGCGAGCCGCGTTTCACAGAGCCGATTGCACGCGCTCCGGTCGGTCCGAAGAGTCGACTTCTCGGTGCGGACCTCCTCCAGGTACACCTTGCACGCCGCCCGCACGTCACGAGCGCTCGTTGCGATCGGGATCTTTCCCTGCCCGACATCGAGCCGCAGACGAGCGAGCATCGCTTCCGCCTGATCGCGCGTGCCACGCACGACCTTGGTGTAGCGACGGCGGGCGCCGGTGACCGGGTCGGGCGGTGCCTCCACGCCAACCAACCAATGATCGTGCGCCAGTTCGGAGACTCCGCCCGAACCGCCTTGGCGGCGACGCGCGGCATGCGTGCGGCCGGACTGCGGTTGTCCGCGGCGCTTTGGCTCCTGGGGCCCGAGCCTGCCGGCGGCCACCTCGCGCCTCAACCGCCCGAGCGCTTCTTCGGCCTCAGCCTCGCTGCCCTTGATCGTGCGGGACACCCGCCGGCGCGGTTCACCATCCTTGCGCGGAAGCTCGACGTCGACTCTCCACACCCCATCGCGAGTGAGCTTGAGCCCACCGTTGCCACGGCTCCGGCGACTGTCCTGGGCACCCCGTCCCATGCCCAGATGGTAGCGCAACGTAGCAGTTTAATGGATGTGCTTAACGCGTGGCACCGAGACGCGACAAAGCCCTGGTCAGATTAGCTCTGACCAGGGCTTCTGTGGAGCGGACGACGGGATTCGAACCCGCGACCCTCACCTTGGCAAGGTGATGCTCTACCAGCTGAGCCACGTCCGCGTTGCGTGAGCAGGATAGCAAGGCCGCCGACCGATCGGCCAAGCGGTCGTGT
>JBFWVD010000038.1:0-49237 GCA_050246915.1 Acidimicrobiia bacterium
GTAACCATCCTCATCCCGACTAAGTGTCCTGCTACGAACTCTCATGAATCCGCCGGTAGCGCAGATGACGCAATATTGGCTTGCTCGTCATTGCATTGAACCGCGGCGCAACGTCTGGTAAGGGATCTGTGGCGAAGACAGCTTCGCGCGGTTGGCCACACAGCGGCGATGCAGATACCCACATTTATCGGTGCGGGCACCGTTCGCTCGAAGCCGGTGACCTTTCAGCCTCGTATCGTCGCGGCCCTGCGGGAGCCCGTCGACAGCAGACGACTCGCGACTCGAGTCCGGCGCTCCGTCGTTGACCCGCTGGTTTCGGAACATCGCTTTCATGCCTCCACGGCTTCGCCGGCACGTTTGTCCGCATCTACCGCCATTCAGCCCCTCCCCCGGTCGAGTCTCGGATCGAGGCGGGCAAGAATACGGTCGGGTCGGATTGGCAGGGTGGTTGCCCAGGTGGTGCGCTCGCCCCCGACGGCATCCTCGACGGCCTGGGCGATAGCGGAAAAGGCGCAGATCGTGCCGGCTTCGCCGATCCCCTTGGATCCCGAGGGAGCCCAGACCGGGTCGGTGCGACGATGCTCGACGGCCATTCGCGGCGCGTCAATCGCCGTTGGGACGAGGTAGTCCTTGAACGTGGTACACAGCGGCTGGCCGTCTGGAGCGTAGACCAGTTCCGAGAGAAGCGCTCCGCCGAGAGCCTGCACGAACCCGCCCATGATCTGCCCGTCGACGATCACGGGATTGACCACCTTGCCGCAGTCGTCGACCATCAGGTACTGACGCGCGTTGGGAATACCGGTGTCCGGGTCGATCTCGACCATAACCGCCACGGAGCCGTAGCCATATGTGCGATCGACCGGGTCCCACACCGCGCGGGCTTCGAGCACGGGCAGGACGCCTTCCGGATGCAGGTCGAGGCGCCGGTAGGCCGCGAAGCCAAGTTCGTCGAAGCCAATTCGCCGAGTGGGATCGCTAGCAACGCGTACCTCACTGTCGACAATCTCGGTATCTGCCGGAGAGACCATCAGCCGCGCCGCGCCGAGCCTGATGAGTTGCTGGCGCAGATCCTTGGCAGCGATCGTGATCGCCGAACCGGTGACTGAGGCAGTGCGACACCCGCCCGTTCCGTATCCCGTGTAGGGACACGCATCCGTGTCGCCCGTGACGACGCGCACGTCAGCGGGCCGTGCCCCGAGCACGTCCGCGCACAGCTCGGCGAGCGTGGTGGTGATGCCCTGACCGATATCGGTCTGGCCGGTGAAAACCGTGATGGTGCCGGTCGAGTCTAGACGAATCACGCATTCATCGAAGCCCCCCTGATCCATCGCCAGCCCAGTTGCCATCTTGCGGCTATTGCCCACTCCGGTCGCTTCAATGAAGCTGGCGTAGCCGATTCCCACCAACGATCCGTCGTTCCGCCTAGTGGTCTGCCAGTCAAGCCAACCGCGATCGGCGACCGATCGGCGGCACTGTCTGAGCGCCGCGGCATAATCGCCGCTGTCAAGCGTCCACCCCATTCCGTTGTCGCCGGGCAGCTCCTCGGGTGAGCGCATGTTGATCAGACGGACCTCGATGGGGCTGATCCCCAGGCGATAGGCGAGCGCGTCGAGAGCGCGCTCCATGGCGAAATTCGCCTTGGGATGTCCCCACCCACGGTACGAGCCATACGGCGTGCGGTTGGTCATTACCCCGGTCGCGGTGATCTGGATGTGCGGAATGCGGTAGGGCCCAGGTGTCGACCCGGTCGCCACCCAAACCGGACCCATCCCGACGTTACTCAGCTCGCCGCCGAGGTAGCCATGCACCTCGCTCTTCAGACCGAGGAGCGTGCCGTCGGCCCGCGCAGCGAGCTGAACCCGGATTCTCTGCTGACGCGCGTGGGACGTGGCCACAAAGCTCTCAACGCGATCCTCGATGTACTTGACCGGCCGGCCCACCAGCCGAGAGAGAAGGCTGACGATGATCTCTTCGCCATAGTAGTTGGCTTTGCTGCCGAAGCCGCCTCCTACATGGGGCACGCGGACCCGCACGTCGCTGAGCCTGACCCCCAGCACCTCGGCAAGCACCTCCCGGACTCTGTGGGGCGATTGGCAGCTGAGCCACACCTCCAGCCGTTGCCGGCCGACCCCATCGCCCTTGTTAGCGAAGCCCTCCCAAGAGGCTACGACGCCTCTTGTCTCAAGTGGGCAAGCGAAATCGCGGCCGACGTGGAGCTCTTCGTCGACGATGACGTCGGCCTCCGCCAACGCGGTCGCCCAATCACCGCACGTGCGCACCTCCTCGCCGAGGACGTTGTCCGGCCAGCCTTCATGGACCCTCGGTGCATCCGGAGCGAGCGCTTCATCGAGTCCGAGCACGGCGGGGAGCGGCTCGTAGTTCACTTCCACGAGCTGCGCGGCGTCCTCGGCGATCGCTCGTGACGTGGCAACGACGGCGGCGACGATATGTCCGACGTAACGAACCTTCGTCGTAGCCATCGCGTGGCTGCCGGTGGAACGCGAGTTGGCCACTTTGGCCCATGTGATTGGCGTCGGAGCGGTCAGCGCTCGAAGGTCCGCGCCGGTGAGTATGTAGCGCACCCCGGGCACGGCCAGCGCTTCGGTGGTGTCGATCGACAGGATCCGAGCGTGAGCCTCGCTGCTGCGCAGCATCGCCGCGTGGAGCGTTCCGCGCGGTTCGATGTCATCGATGAACTGGGCACTCCCGTCGAGAAGGGCGACGTCCTCCTTGCGTCCTTGGAATGAACGATCAGCGATCATCGCAGTCACCACCTTCGTCGGCTCGCCGCGCCGCATCGACCTTGAGGATCGCGTCGATGATGCCCTGGTAGCCGGTGCACCGGCAGATGTTCCCGCAGAGTGCGTGGCGTACCTCAGTCTCGTCAAGCGGCGCGGTTGCGGAGTCGATCAAGGTAGCGGAGGTCACCAGCATGCCTGCGGTGCAGAACCCGCATTGCAGGGCGTGGTGCGCAGCGAACGCGGTGCGCAACTCCTCGGCGATGGACCCGGTGAGACCGGTGGCAGTGACGACGGCGGCACGGTCGGCCTGTACAGCAAGCATCAGGCATGACCGGACCTCAACGCCATCAACATGAACGCTGCACGCGCCGCAGACGCCATGTTCGCAGCCGAGGTGGATCTCGCTCGCTCCGCAGTCGCGTCGAAGAGCATCGGCCAGAGTCGTGCGCGGCTCAGCATCGATCAACACTGGCTGGCCGTTGTAGCTCATGGCGATGCGCAGCGAGGTCGGCGGCTTCATCGGGTACTCCTGTCTCGGGCATCGAGCAACGCCCGCCGTGCGGTGACGGTATGAAGGTGCACTCGGTACCAGTTATCAACATGCACGTCCTCGCCCGGGGTTACGTCGGCAGCCGCGTGAGAGCTGGCAGCAGCGATGATGTCATCGTGGAACGGCTTTCCGACGAGTTCCTGTTCGACGGACGTCAGCCGCACGGGCCTGTCGCCGCCCGCGATGGCCAGAAGGTCGGCTTCCACGACGGTGCCGTCGTCCGCGAGGTCGAGGGCGACGATCGTGCCCGCGAGCGCGAAGTCGCCCGGGCGACGCGCCACCTCGTGGAAACCATAGACGGTACGACTGCCCTTAGGCATCGGGATGCGTACGTCGATGAGCAGTTCGTTGTCGTCCAGCGCGGTGCTGTAGTGGCCCGCGAAGAACTCGTGCGCGGCGACCGTTCGGCGGCTCCCTCGGCTGGCCACAAGCATCGACGCGTCGAGGAGGGTCATCAGGGCGGGTAGCTCGCCGGCCGGATCGGCGTTGCATAGGCTTCCCCCAACGGTGCCTCGGTTGCGCACGGCTCGGTACCCGATATGGCTGACCACCGTGGCCACGATGGGTAGGGCCGCGGACAGCGCGGCGTCGCGTTCGACGGTGGTCTGGCGAGTCATCGCGCCAATCCGCACTTCTGAGTCCCCAATCTGGATGCCGTCCAGTTCGTCGATCCCGTTGATGTCAACGAGTACTTCGGGCTGGGCCAGTCGGAGGGCCATCATCGGCATGAGACTCTGTCCACCAGCGAGAGGACGTGCAGCGAGCGATGCGTCGGCCAAGGCTTCGAGCGCTTCGTCGACAGTGCGCGTGTACACGTAGCTCAGATTGGAGAATTTCATGCCCGTAACACCCGCGTGTTCGGGACGACGTATCTCAACACCTCGTCCTGGAAGCGTTCGAGTGTCTCGATCGCAGTCGTCACCGTGGTCGCTCCGGGCGCGACCCTCAGTTGCAGACCCGTGACACCGACATCAGCGTAGTGCTGCACCCGTTCGAGCACATGGTCCGGCGTGCCGATCAAAGCGACGTCATCGATCATCTCATCAGTCGTGCGGCCGTGCCGGTCCGATTCCCAGAGACCATGCTCGGCGTAACCATGGAGGACGGCAACTGCGCCGTCCTGCGAGCGGGCCTGAGCATCCGAGGTCGAGCGCGCGATGACCGTCATCCGGTTGGCGGCGACGTGTCCTGAGCCTTCACGGAAGGTCCAGTACTCGCCAGCGAGGCGGCAAACGCGCTGAAGCGGATACCCTGTAGACGCGACGTAAGCCTCGGCTAGGTGGGCTGCCCTCCGAGCGGCGAGTGAGCCCCCTCCGCCGATCCACACCGGCGGACCGCCCGGTTGAGCCGGCAGCGGCACCGCACCGTTGACGTAGTCGTCGCCCGTGAACGCGACAGACTCGCCGCTCCAGAGATCGCGCAGGGTCGTCACCGTCTTCTCGAAGGCGGCCCCGATGTCGGCGGACTCGACCTGACGGGTTTCCCACAGACGCTTCGGGCCGAGCGCCATTCCGACGACAAGCCGCCCACCGACCAACTGGTCGGCCAGCGCAGTATCGTGTGCTAGCCGGAATAAGTCCCACGCCGGCGCGAGAAGAGTGGCCGTACCCACCACCGGGGTGGAGGCCCAGTCGGCGACCCGCACGAGCGTCATCAGTGCGTTCGGCGTATGGAACGCCAGCGACCAATTCGACGCGGCTGCGTAAGACTCGCCGGCCCATATACCGGTGTACCCTAACTCGCCCGCCGCGCGCACGACCGGCTTGAGGCGCTGCAGCCTAGCAGCGGGCTCCTCGCCGCCGCCGGCGAAGTCGATCGCCACACCTACGTCAAGTGCCATCATCGCGTCGGCACCCGGAGGACTGGCAGGACCTCGTTCGCAAGCAGGTCCAAAGAGTTGGCGAACAGTTCATCGGTGCCGTGGGGATAGAGCACGAAACGTCGTACGCCCAGATCGTGAAACGATGCAATCCGGGCGGCAACCTCATCAGGGGTACCCGCCCACGACATCGCATCGACGACCTCACGGGTCAACAGCTCATCTGCCCGGCGGATCAACTCATCGAGCCGGCCATTGCGGGCGAGGACTTCGACCTCGGCCGGCACGTCGATGCCGGCGTCGGTGAGGAACCACCAGTTGGGATACCTGCTGACGAGAAGACGGCACACCATCGGTTGGACTATGCGCCGGGCGGAATCGCCGTCCACATGAACGCTGCAGTCGATGCGCGGCACAACGTCGGCAATGTCGAAGCTCCGCCCCGCGAGCAAAGCGCCTTCGCGCACCCACGATGCGGCGGTCGTGAACGTCGATGGCAATGACAGGGTGGCGATCATCGCCATATCCGCCACCTCGCCGGCGAGACGCAGCATCTTGGGGCTCTGCGAGGCGAGCACGATCGGCACCGGAGCTTCCGACCTAACCGCAAGCTGCAGGTCGTTCATCTGCATGACCGGATCGTCAAGGCTAACAGTCTCGCCCATCCACAGCCGGCGGATCGCTTCGATACCGAGCCGGGTGGCAGTCAGCGGAGACGGATGGCGGATTCCCATCTCCTGCAGACCTGTCATCCCGGAGCTGAAGCCCAGCCGGACCCGACCACCGCTGAGTTCGGCGAGCGTCGCGGCGGCACCGGCGGTGATGGCCGGGTGCACCGTCAGCGGGTCGGCGACGAAGGTGCCCAGCTCCACGCGACTCGTACGCGACGCGATGCCACCCAGCAGCACCCACATGTCGCGATAGAAGCGTTCGTTCGCCACCCATACTCCGTCGAAACCGAGGTCCTCGATCTTCGTCGCGAAGGACAGTGCAGCACGCGGTTGCTGCAAACGCCCGAGGGCAATGCTCAGGGTGGCCAGCGGCGTCACGGTGTTCAGACCCCCTGCGCGGCGCTCTCGAAGGCTGGACGGGGGCCGGCTCCTCTCGTCGAGAAGTGGGCGTGCACGATCTCCCACGACTCACCGGATCGAGCCAGAACAATCGTCGCTCGAATCCGCCGGATTTCGGCCACGTCCGCGGACACCTCGTCCACATCGCGAGTGCCGAACCCGCGCCGCACACCCTCGTCGCAGACCACGGCGAGGTCGTGGTCGATTCGTACGGTGGTCTGGGTCAGTTCAGCCGGAAGGCTCGTGTTGAAACGCGCCCCGTAGTACTCCCACACCCGCTTCCACTCATCGCTGCCGTGGTACACATGCCCGTTGGAGTTGAAAAAGATCGTCCGCTCCGACCAGTACGGCTCGAGCATCCGAATGTCGAGGGTGTTGTTCGCAGTCCAGAAGATCGAAAAAATGCGCAGCACCTCAGCTCGGTCGTCCTCAGTCCCCCCGACATACTCGACGGTGTGAACGACAGGCGCGGTATCTGGCATCAGTTCCTCCAACCCTGGGTGACCGAAATAGGTCCTCTATCAAGTATCGCATGACGCCAGAGTCCGGTCAACTCGTCGGAACCGGCGCACGCAGGATCGCCTCGGCAAGATCGTGTAGCCCGGCTATTCCTACGCCCAGAGCTCTCTCGTCGATGTCGAAGCCGGCGCTGTGCAGGGGCGCGCCGCCCCGCTCCGGGCCGCGCACGCCAAGCTTGAGGTAAAGCGCGGGCACGCGTTCGGCGAAGAGAGCGAAGTCGTCCGCAGTGAGCGGAGTGGCCGGAAGCGGCACGGCCGGCAGCAGCTGGCGGGCCAGCTCGGCGAGTGAAGGATCGTTCGCGACCGGAGGCATGGCATCCGCCCAGGTGACGTCGGCCTGCGCATCCCATGCTGCGGCAATGCCGGCGACCGTCTGATCGACGGCGGCGTGCAGCAACGTCAGAATCTCCTGCTCTGAAGCGCGGATCGTACCTGTCATGCTCGCCGTATCGGCAACGATGCTCTGCGAGCGGCCACCAGTGATGGTTCCGACGTGCATGACACAGTTCGCTCCGGGGGCAACCCTCCGGCTAGCGATCTGGTGTAGGCCCTGCACGATGGAGCTCGCCACAAGCACCGCGTCGATACCCTCCTGGGGAGAGGCCACATGTGCAGCTCGGCCCGTAACGTCAATCTGGAAGGCCTCCTTGGCGCCCATCGCTGGCCCCGACTCCACACCAATCGTGCCGACCGGTAAAGCCGGCCAGCAGTGCAAGGCGAACAGCGCATCGATGCCCGGCAGCAAATCGAGCACTCCAGCCAGCAGCATCGTTCGAGCGCCGCTCGGTTGGCCAAACGGAGTCTCCTCCGCCGGTTGGAAGATAAACGAGACGCGTCCCGTCCAATCGTTCTGCTCGGCGAAGCGCCGCGCCACGCTTACTGCGATGGCGACGTGCGCATCGTGCCCGCACGCGTGCGACACGCCCGCGACCGTCGACTTGTACCAGGCGTCTTTGGTGTCTTCTACCGGCAAGGCGTCCATGTCTGCCCGGAACGCCACATGGCGCTCCCCTGTCCCGCGCTTCAATGTGGCCACCACACCCGTACCGCCGACTTCGGTCGTGACCTCCAGTCCAGCGGCGACTAACGCATCAGCGATGAGGCGGGACGTGCGATGCTCGCGGAAGCGCATCTCCGGGTGGCGGTGCAGTGTTCGCCGCACGGCAACGACATCACGCGGGAGTCCCGTGCGCTCAGTGTCCGAATTTGGTGCCATAATCGAAGTGTAGATGAACTCGCTTCGAGCGCGAAGAATGACGGGTTGCGAGTGATCCACGCGGAGCGCGCGCCCACCACCGGCCGTTCCCGGCACGCCATTCGCGCTCGACCACCGATGTCGTGATATGGACTGGCAGGCGGTCGCCTGATCAGCGCCGGACGAGACCGGCGACGACGACGCAAACGTAGACGAGGACCCAGGTAGACGACCGGGACACCACCAAACGGCCCATGTAGAAACCGCGAACTCCTGTCCAACCTTCAATCTCGGAGTCGTTGACAACGGACGGTGAGCCCGGTGGTGTGGGGCCCACCAAGCGAGCGGGCGCTTGGCTGGCTACCGGGGCCGAAGCGGGAACGTGCCGACACCGGGGACCGGCCAGCGCGGTGCGGGTGGTTCAGCGGTTCACCGGCAGCACGAAACCAGCGCGGTGAGGGTTCATCGTTCGACGTTCGGGGTGTGGAGCCGGTTGGGATGCGCAGCGGCGGTGGGGTGCTTGGTGCGGAGGTCGGCGAGTTCGTTGGTGGCGTGTCGGTGTTGGTCGTGGAGCCATGCGGCAAGGTGCTCGATGTCGACGGCGCCGGGGGTGGTGGTGTAGGCGGGGTAGTTGCCGAGCCGGTTGTAGGGGTGGCGTGGTTCGATGCGGATGGCGGTGTCGTCGATGCGTGCTTGGAGACTGACGCCGTGGAATTGGCCGATGTCGTGGCGGCGTTCGGGATTCCAGACGGCGGGGTCGCGGCTGAACGCGTTGACGGCTTCGGCCCACGCGGCGGGGCCTTTGGCGCGGTTGCCCCAGTGGACGATCGTGAGCGGGTCGTAGCGTTGGTAGGCGCCAGCCCAGGCGAACCGTTCGGCGGTCGTGACCCGGCGCTGCCCGAAGATCGGATGGGCGTCGCCGACGGTCGCGGGTGTGGGTTCGGGGTCGTCGGCGGCGTCGGCGCCGGTGGACACCGGCTCGGCTGCGGGTGGGGCCGGGCATGAGGGCCGTTTGGAGTTGGTTGCGTCGTTGTCGGCAGTCGGCGAGCTCGGCGGCGCGGGCGAACACGGCGGGGACTGGGCGGGCGTGTTCGGCGTCGATCTGTCGGCGGGCGTCGTCGGCGTGTTCGAGGTAGCCGGTGCGGATGCGGTCGAGTCGGTCGTGGGTGTTGAGCACGCTTTGGCCGAGGCCGCGGCCGCCGTCGGCGGGGTGCAGCCGGTCGGGTTCGATCCGGTTGACGATCCCGGTGCCGCCGATTTCGAGGCGGAGCCCGTCGACGCGATGGGCGTCGTAGGTGATCCCGGCGAGGGTGACGGTGGTGTGGGTGTTCCAGCCGACGGCGAGGAGTTGACGTCCGATCTCGTGGGGGTCGCCGGGGACGGGTCGCAGCGCGTCGATCGCGCCGACGTGTGTGTGGAGGCGGGCGATGCTGTGTTCGGCGTGGCGGATCTGGTTGTCTTGTGCGAGACGCGAGGCGTGGTGGGCGCGCTCGGCGCGTTCGAGGCGGGTGACGGTGGCGGCGAGGGCGGCGAGTTCGATGTGGCGTTGATCGCCGGTCGCGATCGCGGCGATCGTGGCGTACTCCTCGGCTGGTGAGGCGACTGATTCGTCGCGTAGGTCGCGGGTCATCTGTTCGGGGTCGGACATGGCTTGGGTGATGAAGTGGGCTTTGCGGCGCAGGATCTGCCATGAGTTGGCGTCGGCGGTGCGTTCGGTGACGTAGCGGTGCACCTCGACTTGAGGGTGAGGGTTGCCTTGGCGGATGAGGCGTCCTTCGGCCTGCTCGAGCCAGTCGGGCCGGTAGGGGGCGGTGAGCTCGTGAGCGGCGTAGAGCCGCGTCTGAATGTTGACGCCGACGCCCATCTGGGCGGTGCTGCCGATCAGCACCCGGCAGTGTCCTGAGCGGACGGCGTCCCACAGCGGTTGGCGCCGGTTCGGCTCGGCGATGTCGTGGACCCAGGCGATCTCGACGCGGTGGATGCCGCGTTCGACGAGCAGATGGGTGAGGGTCGAGTAGACCGACGGTCGGCCGTCGGGTTTGGGGACGCCGGCGTCGCAGAACACGACCTGGGTGGCGCCGGGCCGGTCCGAGTCGGGATAGGTCCACTCCGCGGTGCGGTGGTGGATGGCGGCGATGTGGTCGGCCGCGGCGATCAGCTTGTGGTTCGGTTCATCCCAGTCGAACCTGAGGTGGCGGTGGTTGGCGGTGGCCCACTTCTCGCAGGTCTCTACGGAGATGGTGGCGGGATGGAGCGCCGCCGCGCGGGCGGTCGACAGGATCGCGATGACCGGATCTCGACCGCCGTCGGGTTTGTCGATTTGGCGGGCTTCGGCGCGTTCGGCGCACCATGAGGCGACGACCATCTGTTGGTCGGTCGGTTCGCACACGTGGACGGCGGCGGTGCCGCCGTCGACGTCGGGGAGCGTGAAGCCGAGCGAGCTGGTCGGGCGCACGTCGGCGAAGCTGCGGAACATGCGGGCCAGGTCCGGGAAGTTCTTGTACTCGCCGAGGCGGGTGACGACTTTGAGTTTGCCGTCGGCGCCGTGCTCGACGGTCTCGACCGGCGCCAAAAAGTTGGCGGCCATCGCGTCGAAATGCTCGACGCCGGCTTCGGCGAGGGCGTGGGGGGCGACGAGACGGGCGGCGACCCACATCTCGGCAGGCGAGTTGGTGATCGGCGTGGCGGTCGCCATCACGATCGCCCCGTCGCCGTGACGCGAACGCACATAGTCGGCGCGCGCCAGGATCGCCTCGGCACGCTGTGAGCCTTCTGGCAGCGGGAGCCCTTGGCGGGACGTGTTAAGCCGGATGTTCTTGGCGAGATGCGCCTCGTCGACCACCAACATGCCGACCCCCATCCGGTCGAAGTAGGTGACGGCGGGGTCTTCGACGGCGTCTTTGAGCGTGTCGAGGCGGGCGCGTTCTTTCTCGAGTTGACGGGCCCACCGTTTCGCCGCCGACCGCGACAGGGTTTGGTCGGTGTCGAACGACTCGAAGTCGGCAAGACGCCGGGCCAGCGTCTCGCGTTCGACGTCGGGTGAACCGCCCTGGCTCTGATGGAGGCCCGGGCTATTTGATTCCAACCCCAGTCGGGGCGGCTTGTTGGGCAGCATAGAACGCTGCTTCGAACTCGGCGGGTGGGACGTCGTCGCAGTGGCTGTGGAGGCGGTCCTCGTTGAAACAGTGCACCCACGACAGTGTCGCGAGTTCGAGTTCGTCGACGTCGTCGCATGGTCGTGGAGCGTCGGGCCCGAACACGCACTCGGTCTTGTAGAGCCCGTTCGTGGTCTCGGCGAGGGCGTTGTCGAACGAGTCGGCGACCGTGCCGATCGAGGGTCTCGCCCCGATCTCGTCGAGCCGTTCGGTGAATCTCACGGACGTGAACTGCTCAGGCTCAACCAGTCGTCGCAACACCGGCTTGCTGGATGGATCGTAGATGCTCGTCAAGCGCCTCGGCGGGAGTCTTCCAACCGAGGGTCTTGCGTGGTCGCGTGTTCAATGCGAGCGCCACGGCATCGAGGTCGTCACGGCCGTGCCGGTGGAGGTCGGTGCCCTTCGGGAAGTACTGGCGTAGGAGTCCGTTGGTGTTCTCGTTTGTGCCGCGTTGCTACGGGCTGTGTGGGTTGCAGAAGTAGATCTCCAGGCCAGTCTCGACTCGCAGCTTGGCGTGCTGGGCCATCTCGGCGCCCTGGTCCCAGGTGAGCGAGCGGCGCAGTTGCTCGGGCAGCGTGGCGATCACGCGGGCGATCTCATCGCGGACTGCTTCGGCGCCATGGCCAGCCAGCGGCGGGCCGTTCTTGACGCGTGGCTGGACGCCGTGGCCTTCCATCGGTGGCAGATGGAGCAACATCGTGAACCGGGTCGTGCGCTCGACCAGCGTGCCGATCGCCGACTTGTTCAACCCGAGGATCAGGTCGCCCTCCCAATGGCCGGGGACGGCCCGGTCGTCGGCCTCGGCGGGGCGTTCGGTGATCATCACCTCCGACGTGACGAACTTCTTGCCGCGGCCCTGGGTGCGAGCCCGCGGGACCCGCAGTGCGCGTCCGGTCCGTAGACACGCGACGAGTTCGCGCTTGAGCGCTCCTCGACCTTGGATGTAGAGCGCCTGGTAGATGGCTTCGTGCGAGATCCTCATCTCCTTGTCGTTGGGGAAGTCGAACTTCAATCGGTTCGAGATCTGCTCCGGGCTCCACGACTTCGCCCACCGCCGATCCGCTCGGCGGCCGTGGCGTCGCCCGATGAACCGCACCGTCGGTCCGACCACCGGCTCCCCGTTGGGACGCTCGATCGCTCCGGAAAGCCGGTCCTGGACGTACTCGCGAAGCCGATCATTGGTCACCAGCTTCGCAGTCTTCGGACGACGTGCCGCCAGCTCGGCCTTCCACTGCGCGACGCCGGCGCGGTACTCGAGCTTGGCTCCGCGTGTGGCCGCGTTGCGGCGGAGCTCACGCGAGATCGTCGACGGCGACCGCCCGATCTGCCGTGCGACGGCGCGGACACCGAAGCCCTGCGCCCGCAGGAGCGCTATCTCTTCGCGCTCGGTGAACGACAGATACCTGCCCGACGGGGGGCTGAGCTGGATCGATGGCATCCCGCCACGCTCGCGGAACCAACGTGATCCGACCGGGCCTGATGTGCCGACCTCAATCGCAGCCTCCTCCGACGAGAGGCCCTCGGCGATCTTCACCCAGAAGGCCCGCTCGACATCGCGCTGGACTGGCGGCCGACCCGGCGACCTCATCGCCGGCCGCCCAGTCTGCGTCACCAACCACCCTGGCTGTCGCCTCATCAATCACCTCCATATCGAGGTGTTGCGACGACCAGTTGAATCCGCCCTGCGACCCCGCATCCGAGTGCGTCACGAGTCCGACGAGACGCCGGTTGCCGCGTGATCGGCGGGCCATCTCGAGCGCATCGAGGACCATGTCGGTCTTCATGTTCGCCGCGACGCGCCAGCCGACGATCCGACGGCTGAACGCGTCGACGATGAAGCACACGTAGGCCATCCCCGACCGGGTCGGCACGTAAGTCAGATCGGTGACCCACAACGCGTCCGGACGGTCGGCACGGAAGTTCCGGTTCACCAGGTCCGGCGCTCGGGTGGCGTCGGGGTCCTGACGGGTGGTGAACACCTTGCGTCGCTGTCGGCTGATCCCTTCGATCTCCATGATCCTCATGAGCCGGGCGACCTGGTCACGGCCGATGTCGTGCCCCGCCCGGCGGGCGGCCTTCCAGAGCTTGTGCGCGCCGTAGACCTTGCGGTTCGCGACCCACAACACCATCAGGACCTGCATCATCGCCACGTCCCGGACCGCACGTGCTGACGGTGCCAGCTCGCGCTTCTTGGCCGCGTAGTAGGTGCTCGGCGCCATCTGCAGAACCCTGCAGATGGGCTCGACGCCGAACTCCTGTCGGTGCTCGTCGATGAACCCGACGATCACTTCTGCGGGCGGTCGAGCTCCGCCTGGGCGAAATACGCCGCTGCCTTCTTCAGGATCTCGTTCGCCCGGCGGGTCTCACGCAGCTCCTGAGCGAGCACCTTGTTCTCCGCTTCGAGCTGCTGCACCCGCTGCGCGTCAGGGCCGGCCAGACCGTCACGGGCGTCGGCCTCACGGACCCACGTGCGCACCGACTCGACGCCGTAACCGAGCTGATCGGCGACACGTTGCACCGTGCCGTGCTCGGTCCCGAGCTCCTTGCGCAACTGGCGGACCAGACGCACCGCGTCTGCCTTCTCACCATCGGTGTACCGACGCGTTGTCGGACTCCCAGGGGACTTCTCCTTCGGCATGACTCCATCCTCGTTTCCAAGGTCAGGAGCCTCCAACGAAGCCAGGGCGGTTCATGACGCGCTTGCCGGTTGCGCTCGTACCGGTTCACCCTGACGGTGCGCAGAGCTCCTTCAAAGAAGTTCGCGTGTTCATCGTCGGGGTAGATGCCACCCGCCATGGCGCCTGCGGTGTGCTGCTCCCAAAGGTCGACCAGGTGTTGCTCGGCAGCGTCGGGCACTCGTGTGCCGGAGGCCTGGAGCCGGTCCCAGTTGATCTCCGGCACGGCCAACTTGAGCACCTCGATGGGCAGACGCTCGTCCACGGTCACGACGCAGTCGAAGTCCACATCGGCGTTGTTGGCATCTCGGCCTGACCCATCCCAGTGCGCGTCCGGATAGACGTCACTCGTGAACACACCGCTCGCAACCAGCCCGCGGTCATGGTGTTGCCGCAGCAGCAGCGCTCGATCGCCGGGTGCGATACCACCGGAGCGTCCGCCCGTGCTCCACTGGCCATCGACTGGCGACGTGGGGCTTGCGATCCCAGCAGACTCGTCGAGCCAGGCTTCGCCGTCCGGCCACAGCGTCGGATTCCAGGTCAGTATGAACGTGCCCATTGCGGCAGACGGTAGCGACGCGGTCACCGCCTGAACACCGATTGCGACGTAGCCATTGCCGCCGGGACTCCGCTCGCCAGTGGCGCGTCCATCGCGTCGGAGATGCCCCATCGTCTCGAGGCCGGCACCGGTGTTGCCTGGTGCGGCACCGCTGCTGACGGCCACGGGCAGAGGGGTGGCTGACTACGGCAGCGATGTTCGCTGATCGAGCGCCCGGACTGGAGCGCGGGCATCGAGGGGGGTGGCGGCACCGATCGCGGAGGCTTGGTACACGGTGTCGAGCGCGTCATCGAGGGCTTCGTCGAGCTTGGGGAAGAGGTGCCCGTAGTTGTCGAGCGTCACTGTGATGGTGCTGTGCCCCATGCGTTCCATGATCGCCCGAGGGTGCGCACCCTGGCCGATGAGCATCGCCGCGTACGTATGCCTGAGATCGTGGAACCGGGTGGTGTCCGGGGCCGCGGATCGTTCGACGGCGGGTTTGAAGTGTCGCTTCATCCAGTTCGAGTAGCGGAACGGGCCGCCCTGGGGGCTCTGCCAAACGAACTCGTCCTGGCCGAGCCCCGCGATATTTCGGGCGAGGTCGTCGATCAACGACTTCGGGATCGGCACCGATCGACGTTCGTAGGTCTTGGTCGCAACGATCTGCAGCTGACCGTACGCCTCCGATGCTGATTGGTGCACATAGACGCGGCGTTGCAGCATCCGCACGTCCTTGACGCGCAACGCGACCAGTTCACCGGCGCGCAGCCCCGTGAACGCAGCGAAGCGAACGAACAGCCCATACTCGGGATAGCCGTCGACTTGCCGTTCACCACGCCGATACCGCGGCGGTGGTTGTTCGACCTCGCGGGCGAGAGACATGATCTGTTCGGGTTCGAGGAACACCATCTCGCCGCGTTGGGTCTGGCCGACCGCGACGTCTTCGACCGGGTTCGACTTGAGCGCGCCGGAACGAACGGCGAGCTTGAAGATCAGACGCATCACATCGCGGATGTTGCGGATCGTCTTCGGCGCGACTCCCGCGGCGCGGAGTTCGGCCACGTAGGCGAGCACGGTCGGATAGTCGATCGACGCGATCGGCGCGCGACCGAAGCGCGGCCGGAGGTGCTTGCTCACGATCGACTCGTAGGACTCGCGCGTCTTCGGTTTGCGATCACCGATCGTGTCGAGCCACGTGTCGGCCCACTGACCGAACAGCTCGCGCCCACGGTCGGGGTCGATCCAGTCGCCGCGGACCAGGTCGGTCTCGACGGAGTTGGCGAAACGTTGCGCGTCGACCTTGCGCTCGAAGGTCTTCTTGCGCTGCCGGCGAGACTCGTCGCGGTAGCGGACGTCCCAGCGCGTGCCCGACGCCGAAGCGCGCTTGCGGATGTCGGCCATCAGACGGCCTCCCCCGCGTCGGCTACCTCCGCGACCCGGCCAACTGGCGGCCGGTGAACCGCTGCGACGGTTCGATCCGCGAGCGAGCGATCCAGTCCTCGACGTCGTCGGGGTCGAAGCGGATGTGGCGGCCGATCTTGAAGAACGGGATCCGGCGTTCGTTCACCAGCCGGCGCACGAAGCGCTCCCCGACACCCAGCCGCTCGGCCAAGTCGGCGATGTCCAACAACTGCTCGGTCGTCGTCGTGCTCATACCCCCAGACGGGAAGCGACGCGCCCAGAACGGGGAATCCGACGTCGATCGACCCGCCCGTCAGGTGTGACCGGCGGCGCTGAGGAATACCACGCAGCGTGGCGAATGGCGCTGCTGGCAACGCCGACCGCGGGAGCAGATCACGGCGCCGTGGTACATATTTGGTACATGCCGGCCCCGAATCGGGCCTCGGCCGAGAACGCAAAAGACCTGGCCACCATTGGTGACCAGGCCTTTTGATTGGTGGCGGGGGCAGGATTTGAACCTGCGACCTTCGGGTTATGAGCCCGACGAGCTACCTGACTGCTCCACCCCGCGGCGTGAACATCACCATAGCGGGACATCCGTCGGTTCACCAACCTCGGCATGCAAGACTGAGCAGTCATGCCGTGGATCTCCCGCCGGAAGCTCGAACGCCTCATCACCATGCGCACGGCCATCCTCGATGAGCGACTTCGAGAAGCCGAGCGCAACATCGCCAATGGCGACGCAACAGACAAAGAGATCGATCGGCGCCTTGCCCGAGCTGAGTCCGAGGGCAATCGGACCTCGGAACGCAACCGCGAGTACGGCGCCCGCATCGATTCGTTGTCAACACAGATGACCGCCATGACCCAGTCCCTCCAGAGCGACCACGAGCGTCACTGGCAGATCCTCGATGAGCAGATCACCGCGCTCACCCGTCGCGGCACCGAGGATCGCGTACAGCTCGAGCAACTCATCGAAGAGGTGCGGCGTAGCGCCAACCAGCGCGCCGCTCGCATCGAGCAGTTGGTGGGCGCCCTCACCAGCCGCCTCGATGCCGGCTCCGATGACACCGCCGGCCGCGTTCACGCCCTCGCTCACGAGATGGCTCGCCTGTCCATCGACCTTCGCTCCGAGCTCGCGCAGGCGCTGGCCAAAGCGACCCGCCAAATGGAAGCGCAGCACGCGGCTGTGGCCAGTGAGCAGGTGCTCATCGATCTCACCGAGCCACAGGCCAGCTCCGTCGATCTGCTCTGACGCTCGGCCGCAGCACGGCCCGAGCGTCCAGGACAGAAGTCTGTTCAGAGAGATGTGACGATCACGCCACGACCGTGGTCCGGGTCGTGGTTGTCGCACCCGCAGCCGCAGTTGACGTCGCCCCCGGCACTGTGGTCGTTGTTGCTGGCGTCGTTGTTGCTGGCGTCGTTGGTGCTGGCGTGGTCGTTGCCGTCGGAGCCGTGGTCGTGGTCGAGCTCGTCGCAGTGCCACCGCTTCCCAGCACCGCGGCCCGCTTGTACAGATCGATCGCCTCGTTGAGCTTCTTCACGTACTCGGCAACCTCGGAGGCGGGCAGCTTCGCGGCATCGGCCACCAACTGGTCGGCTTGGGCGATCAGCTCGGCAGCGGTGCCGCTCGGTGGCGTCGTGGTGGGCGTCGAAGGTGTCGTCGGAGTGGTTGGAGTCGTCGGAGTGGTCGGCGTTGCTCCAGTGTCGGGCACCGGCGACACGCCGAACGTCGCCTTGAGGGCATCGGACAACGAATCGCCGAGGAACACATCACCGTTGAAGCTGATGATCACCTTGCGCAGCTCGGTGATGGGGTTGTTGTCGGCCGAGACATACAACGGCTGCACATAGAGCAGCGAATTCTCGAGCGGAACGATGGCCAGCTGACCCCACTTCACGTTCGACTGCTGTTGTCCGAGCAACGTCACCAGGCTCGACACTTCCTGGTTCTGCTTGATGGCCGACACCACCTGGGCCGGACCGGTCGGACGACTGGGCGTCTCGTACACCCGCAACTTGCCGTAATCCCCGACATCACCCGAGGCGGTCATCACCGCAGCGAGCAGTTCGGTCTGATCGTTCTCACTGTTGGGCACGAACGTTCGCACCTGAACGAACGACGGCGTGTTGCCACCCGACTGCGGCAGCATCGCGAAGTACGGATCGATGCGATCGCCGCGGGTCTGCGCCTGCAGCTGATTGATGCTCGACGTCGGCGACGTGGGAATGGTGGGACCGGTGACCGCCGCCGGATCGCGTGCCGGGATCCACGCACCGTCGAGGCCGTAGAACTTCAACGGGTCGGTGAGGTGATAGCGGCCCCACATGTTCGTCTGCACCCGGAACAGATCGGTCGGATAGCGGAAGTGCTCTGCGAGGTCCGTCGGGATGGCCGACTTCGGCTCGAACAGATCGGGGAACGCCTTCTGATAGGCCCGGACCAACGGGTCGGTCTCGTCGACCACGTAGAAGCGCACATCGCCGTTGTAAGCATCCACCACGGCCTTCACCGAGTTGCGGGCGTAGTTGAAGCTCTGACCGCGCAGCCCGCTGCCAGAGGCAACCCCACTGTTGTCGGCCTTCTGGGCGTTGGGGTAGCGATTCGTGGTCGTGTAGGCATCGATCACCCAGAACACCTTGCCCTCGCGAACGACCGGATACGCATCGGCGTCGAAGGAGAGGAACGGGGCCAGGTCCTTCACCCGTTCGCGAACGTTGCGGTTGTACAAGATGCGCGAGTCGTTCGAGATCTGACCCGACAACAACAGGTTGGGTTCGCTGAAGCGCAGCGCGAACGCGAAACGCCGCAGTCGGCTCTTGAGTTGCACCCCGCCGGTGCCCTGGTACTGCGCACTGACATCGCTGGAACCGTCAGCGGAGATCGACGCCTCGGACACATTGGTGTTCACGATGGCGTACTCGTTGGCCTGCTCGCCGAAGTACAACTCGGGTTGCTCGAGCACCGGCGCACCCGAAGCCGCATCGAGATACACCGGCCGGCCTTCCGATGTCGCAGCCCCACTGGGAGCCATGACCACGCCTGATCCGTGTGTGTAGATGAGGTGCGTCCCCACCCAGCTGCGCTGCGGCGCTTGGCTCGACACCAACTCGCGCGCGCCGACGAGCACCTGCGTTGCCTCGCCGTTGATCTTGTATCGATCGACGTCGAGCGAATCGAACCGGTAGTAGCCGAGCTTGGACTGGTCGGCCTGGAACGTATCGAGCACCTGCGTGGGGTCGAGCAGCGGAAGGTTGGTGAGCGATGGCGCCGACGCCGTCACACCATCGGCTTGCAGACCGTTCGGATCGAGTTCGTAGGTGATCGTCTCGACGTGCTTCTCGTCCAGGCCCATCGCCTCACGGGTCGCGTCGATGTTGCGGTCGATGTAGGGCAGCTCCCGTCGGTTCTCCGACGGCTGTACGTAGAAGCGCTGCACCACCGCGGGGTAGATCGTTCCCGCCGACACGGCGATCACGGCCCACAGACCGACCGCTAGCACTGGCAACACCCAACCGCGTCGTCGGATGTTGACGATCAGCAACACGAACGATGTGAGCGAGATGACCATGAGCAACGTGATGGCCGGCAACTTCGCGTTCACGTCGGTGTAGGTCGCGCCCGAGACCGCTCCCCGGCTCGAGAACGTGAGCGCATAGCGATCGAACCAGTACATGATCGCCTTCACCAGCGCGAGCACGCCGAGCAACACCGACAGGTGGGCCTTCACATGCGGCGTGACCCGGTCGGTGGCCACCTGCAAGCGGATGCCGCCGTTGAGATAGTGGCCCACCGCGGTGACCACCAGAACGATGACCAGGGCCGCGAAGAACCACGACAGGACGAACGAGATGAACGGCAACTGGAAGACGTAGAAGCCGACGTCCTTGTTGAACTGCGCGTCGCTGGTGCCGAAGTCGACGCGATGGGTGAACAAGATCCAGTCTTTCCACTGGCTCGATGTTCCGACACCGGCGATGAGCGCGAACAACAGCGACACCACGACGCGCACCACGGCAGTGCGCCCACCGATCAACTGGCGATACCGCTCGAGGAATTCGCCCTCAGGCCCAGGAGCCACGAACGCCGGCGCCAACTTGTCGGCCACGAACAAGTTGCCCAGCATGATCACGAAGAAGATCGCAGTGAAGATGACGGCGAGGGCGATCTTGGCTCCGAGCACCCCGGTGAACACGCTGGAGTAGCCCAACGAGTCGAACCAGAGATAGTCGGTGTAGAAGCCGGCGATGCCGCGTGCCGACAGGAACAGCACGAACAGCACCGCCACCGCAGCGATCAGGAGGATGCGACCCCGGTTCGGATTCTTGCTCTTCTTCGCCCGCCGCTTTCGGGGCTGACGTGGCGGGAGGTCGCTGGGGATGCGCATCGGGGGCGAGGCTAGTGGTGACGACCGGTGCACACGCCGCGCATCGGCCGGGCGGACGTCGCGTCAGTCCACGACGAGATGGCAGCGACACCCGACATGCGCCGGCGGAACGACGTGGCCGGTGGGAAACGGCTCCCCTGCCAGGACCGGTCCGGCCAGTGCGTTGTCCTCGGCGTCGGGGCACGGAGCGCCACTGGGATCGATCATCCAGCGCATGCAGGTCCCGGCCGGAACCGCGGCGACCAGGCCGAGTTCATAGGCGCTGATCACGATGTGCGAGGCCAGATCGTCGAAGCGTTGCGTTTTCCACTCCCGATAGGCGGCGCGCAGCAGCGACGTGGCTTCCTCGCAGTCCTGCCCGGCCAGAGCCAGCGAGTCGAGCAGCCGGGCTCGGAGCGGGCCGGCCACGTCGATGGCCACTTCGGCCAACACTGCGTCGACGACGCGGGCCCGGTCGATCACCGCGTTGGCGTCGAGCGGGGACGCTCCGCCTCGGCGTGCACCAGCCATCGCCGCAGAACGCACGTCAGCCTCCACGGCAGCGCGATAGCGATCGAGATGATCGATCTCGCTGCCGAACACCACGTCGGGTGCCGGGGTATGGGCGGTGCGACGAAGTCGGTCGAAAACGTCGTTCTGCTCGTCGGCCAGCGCTCGTTTGAGGTGACGGGCCAATGTCTTTTCGACGATCCCCAACTCGGCCCGGCGCACGGCCAGTTCGGGTGGCTCGGTGGCGGCGAGGGTCTCGTCATCGATCACTTCGACCACATCGGTGGCGCCTGCAGTCGCAGCAGGCTCCGCGATGCTCCCTGCGTCGGTCACATCGATGACGTCCCGCACTGCCACCGCGGCATGCGATCGCTCGGTCGGCTCATCGGCCAGCACCACCCGGGCCGTGGCAACGGCTTCGACCCGTTGCGCACGGAGCCGGGCGAAGAGATCATCCACCGGCGAGCCATCGGCATTGCGACGACCATCACCGGGCCCATCGTCGGGCTCGGGCGCCTCGTCAGCCATTGCAGCATCGGCCGCAGTCTCATCAGCCGCTGCCTCATCAGCCGCTGCCTCATCAGCCGCGGTCGCATCGGTCTCGACTTCATCGACGACCGATGGCGCCTCGGCCTGGGCCTCATCGGTGACCGGCTCGACCTCGGGGAGGTCTGGGGTCCACGACTCGTCCTGCGCGAGTGCTTCCGGCTCATCGTGTGTCACGTGCTCCGTGACGTCGACCGGGGCGTGTGACACATCGGGTTCCATGGACTCGATGTCGAAGATGGGAGCCGATTCCGTCACCACCGTGACCGCCGCCGCCACCGGCTCGGGCACCACCGGCTCGGGCGCCACGTCGGATGGCAGAGCCTCGGGCGCATCCGCCCATTCGCTCGGCACCGACCCTGCGTTCACCGCGGCGATCACCGCCACTTCACCGGTCACCTGACGATCGAGTCCGGCGAGCAGATCATCGCCGTCGTACACCGCGTCGGTGAGCGGCCGGGACAGCGCGCCGCCGGCCAACGCCTGGGCTTCGGGAACCGAGCGCGACAACTCCTCGGTGACGGTGATGAGCGAACGGCGAGCGACGTCGTACGCGGCCAACAGACGATCGCGGCCGATCTTGAGCTGCTCGAGCTGTCGGCGGCCGGCCTCGCGTCGACGAGCCAGGTCGGACAAGATCCGCTCACGAACCGCGTGGGCCTCGGCGAGCATCTCGCGCCCTTGCTGCTTCACCGATTCGAGATGAGCGTCAGCGCTGCTCTCCGCCTCTTGGCGATGGTGTGCCGCAGCGACCTCGGCCGCAGATCGGATTCTGGTGGCCTCGTCCTCGGCTTCTTTCAAGGTGCGGTGCACGTGCTCCTCGGCCCGGGTGCGCATCTGCGATGCGGCCTGGTGCGCGGTGGTGAGAACGCGGGCGGCTTCCTCGCCGAGTCGCTTGGACACCTCGGCCTCGTCGAGATCCTCGAGCGGAATCGCGTCGTGTCGAGCCTGTTCGAGCTCACGCTCGAGCTGCTCGATCCGATCCGCCAACGAAGAGCGCTCTTGTTCGAGCGACCGGATGTGCGAACGCACCTGATCGGGATCGAACCCTTTGCGAACCGTGGCGAACGGCAAGCCGCCGGTATCGGGACGGTGGGCCATCTGTGCAGACTAGGCCCACCGGACAACGACGAGTGGTTCAGTCGCTGGCCGATGTCAGGCCTTGCCGGGAGTGCCCAGGGCGAGGCTGTTGCCACCGAGCTTCGCCAACTCGTCGAGGGCGTCGTCGAGGGTCTCGACGCCGACCACCTCGAGCTTGCCGTTGGTGACCGCGGACCGAGCGTCCGCTGCTTCATCAGCGGGAACGATGAACACGTCTGCGCCGGCGCGCTGCACGGCGACGGTCTTCTGCTTGATGCCACCGATGTTGCCGACATCACCGGAGAAGTTGATGGTCCCCGTGACGGCCACCGATTTGCCGCCCGTCAGCTCGCCGGGGGTGAGCACATCAAGTGCACCGAGGGTGAAGGCCAACCCCGCGGACGGACCGCCCACGTTCCCACTGTCGATCTCGAGATCGACGGGGAACTTGAACTGGAGCGTGGGTGGGACACCGGTGTTGATGCCGATGATGGGAGTGCCGTCATCCCGCTTGGTCAGTTCGATCCGGACGGTCCGCTCGTTCGTGCCGTCGTTGTCGGTGATCGTGGCGCTCAGCACATCGCCGGGTTGGTGTTTGGTGATGATTGCCCGCAGATCGGCATCGATCGGTGTGGCTTCGCCGTCGAGGGCAGTGATGATGTCGCCGCGCTGGAGGACCCTGGCCGCAGGGACCTCCTCGGCGATGTCGGTGACCACAACGCCGCCTCCGGTGACCTGGGCCGGGTAACCGAGCTTGCGGAGCGCAACGAAGGTTGCGGTGTCCTTGGAGAAGCCCATGACCCGGAGGTTCTCCTTGCGGTTCTCCTCCGGTGTGCGGTCACCGAGGAGTTGACGCTCACTGACCACCTCCACGTCATCGCTCAGCCAGCCCTGGTCGTAGCGGAACTTCTCGAACCGACTCATGCGATGGGTTCGCACGGTGGTGTACATCACCTCACCCTTGGCGTCGTAGAGCTCCACGTCCTTCGAGCTGATGAGGTCCTCGGTGGGGGTGGCTTGGCCCGGTTCGATGACGTAGTACGGCACCGTCTGCAGTGACGTCGTGGCGATCACCGCTGACGGGACACCGATCACGGTGATGAACGCCGCCCATCCCAGCCAGAACCGCTTGCGGTGCTTGGGGGCGACGATGATGGGCGCACCGGGCCACGTCGGATCGGCCAGCGGCTCCGAACCGTCCAGGCCGGAAACATCGGGTCCCGAGGCGTCGGAACGCGGCGCGACGGGCGCGGCCCATCCCGGGTCGGGGAGACTGCTGCTCCCCTCTCCCTGCGGCGGGTCTGGCGGTAGTGTCGGAGGTTGCGTGTCCACGTTGGTCTTCACCGTTCTGGCTGGTGCGATTGCGGCGCTGGCGATGCTCTGGTTGTTGATCGTCGACCGTCCCAAGCCTGTCATGAGATCTCGATGGTTTCGCCGCGGCCGGGTGACGACGATCCCGATCAGCCACGCTACGACGGCGCCGGCCGTCGCCTATCGCCGTCCCGGACCACTCGGCCGCCTCAAGGCCATCTTCGGGCTCAGCGCAATGACAGTTGCCATCGGCATCGTGTTGGCCTTCAGCGTCATCGCTTCTGTCGCGGCCGCCGCGCTCGCTTTGCGCCAACTCACCCGATGAACGACTCCGCCGACGCGACGACACCGATGACCACTGCGGCCGTGACCACCGAACGCGCCGCCGTGGCTGCGGCCGGCCACCTGGGTGACGAGACCACCGCACGCACCGGCCTGGCCTCGGACTCGCCCACGATCCGGGCAACGGCGTTGGGGGCGCTGGAGCGGATGGCCTCGTTGACCGACGACGATGTCGAGACAGCGCTTCGTGATCCCTCTCCCGTGGTGCGTCGACGCGCTGCGGAGCTTGCGGCCCAACATCGATCGGTGAGCCTCGACGTCGCGCTCGGCGACCACGATCCGACAGTGGTCGAGATGGCGGCATGGTCGTGCGGCGAGCGCGTACCGGGGAGCGAGTCGACCGTGGCTGCGCTCGTGTCGTTGGCCCGAACCCATCGCGATGCACTGGTGCGCGAAGCCGCTGTGGCCGCGCTCGGCGCACTCGAGCATCCCGACGGACTGGCGGCGATCCTCGCCGCCATGGACGACAAGCCCGCAATCCGTCGTCGAGCGGTGATCGCGCTGACGCCGTTCGACGGACCGGAGGTGACCGCGGCCATGGAACGAGCCCTGACCGATCGGGACTGGCAGGTACGGCAACTCGCCGAGGATCTCAGCGATCGCTGAGATCCTCGGCGAGCGGTGGCTCACGTATCGAGGGGGACTCGCTTTACGAGGGATGGTTCACTTCATGCCGTCCTCGATGCTCGCCACGGAGTAGTCGGCGTTCAGCTTGACCGTGGCCTTGGAACCATCGGCCTTGGTCACGTGGGCTTCGAACGCGGCACCTTCGGCGTCCGTCTCGACCCGGTCGATGGTGGCACCAGGAACCGCGGCGGTGGCCGCCTCGGTCACCTTGGTGGCCTCGTCACCGGTGAGGATGGTCTCGGTGATGCCGTTGGCCTGATGTCCACCCTTGCTCGGGTCTCCACCAGGCCCGCCACCGTGGCGGCCGGCAGGCGCATCGGCCGGTGGAGTGGTCGCATCAGCGGTTGCAGTGCTCGAATCGGCTGCGGTCACCGGAGCCGTCGAATCCACGGACGTACTGGAGTCGACTGCAGTGCTGGAGTCGACTGCAGTGCTGGAGTCGACGGTCGCTTCCTGTGCTGCAGCGCTCCCGACGAACGAGGCACCGATGGCCCCGCCGGTCACTGTGGCACCGACGACAGCGGCGGCGATGGCAGCTTTGCGAATGGGGTTCATGTTGATCTCCTGAGGTTCTCGTGTCCCGAACCATTCGGAACGAGCACCAGCATCTGCCCCGAGGGTGAGAGCACCATGCGCCGTGAGCAAGAACCCGGTGAGTGTCGAGCACCCTGTCGATAACCGTCAGTCGATGACCATCATTCGATCACCGCAATTGCGGTTGACGCCACGCTGTTCAGTCGACGTCGAAGCGGTACACGTTGGTGTTGCGCTGCTTGAAGCCCATGCGCTGATACAGCCGATTGGCCGCCTCGCGGCTCGGGCGACTGGTGAGATCGACGCTCACCACACCTCGGGCCTTGGCGAACTCGATGGCTGCGCTGTTGAGCTTCTCACCGGCCCCCATGCCGCGAGCCGAGCTGTCCACCACCACATCTTCGATCCACGCCCGCACACCGGTCGGGATGCGGAACAGCACCAAGGTGAGGCTGCCGACGACCTTGCCGTCGACCACGGCGAGGAACAGTTCGGTGGCCGGTGACGCCACGATCTCGGCGAGCGCTTCCTTCGTGGGCGGCGGGTTCGACTTCGACAGCTGCGGGATCAACATCGCGAAGGCCTCGACCAACTCGTCGGTGACCTCGGTGGCGATCTCGATGCGCAGTGACATGGAGCGCCAAGGTAGCGGGGTCCGCGCTGACCCGGGAAAGATCCTCGACAACTACGCTCACAGACCATGGATCACGTGCGCTGGACGAACGAGCCGCGCCTCCGCGCCCCCGTGCTCATCTGTGCCTTCGCCGGGTGGAACGACGCAGCAGAGGCCTCCACGCTGGCGCTCCGGCATCTGGCCGAATCCTGGGGAGCACGTCCCTTCGCGTCGATCGATGCCGAGGAGTTCTTCGACTTCTCGGAGGTGCGACCGCAGGTCCGACTCTCTGGTGGCATCACCCGCGAGGTGCTGTGGCCCCACACCGAGATCCTCGCCGCACCGGTACCCGGCTCGGCCAACGATGCGGTGATGATCGTGGGCATCGAACCGCAATTGCGTTGGCGTACGTACACCGAACAGGTCGTCGCAATCGCCGAACGATTGGGCATCGAGCTGGTCGTCACCCTCGGCGCGCTGCTGGCCGATGTGCCCCACACCCGAGAGGTGGCCATCATCGGCACGGCCGCCGACCCTGACCTCATCGATCGCTTCGGCCTGCAACGCTCACGCTACGAGGGCCCAACCGGCATCATCGGCGTTCTCCACGACGCGTGCACTCGGGCAGGGCTGCGGACCGTGTCGTTGTGGGCAGCTGTTCCCGGTTACGCGCAGCAGCACGCCAGCCCCAAAGCGGCCCTCGCTCTGGTGGACCGCGCCGCTTCCATCTTGTCGGTGAGCGTGCCCACCGCCGGCCTGCGCGATGCCGCGGTCGGGTATGAGCGCGAGGTGTCCGACGCGGTGGCCGCCGACGACGATCTGGCCGCCTATGTGGCCGGGCTCGAGGAGTTGGCCGATTCATCCGACGAGTTCGAGATCGACGACGACGATGACGACGACGACGACGGCACCGATGAGGAACCGTGGGGCGCTGGCGCCGAACGAGCCTCGTCGGGCAGCGCGGCCCATCCGGCCAACGGTGACGCGGTTCCCGCAGAGTTGTCGCCCGAAGCCGGCGACGAACTGGTCGCCGAGGTCGAACAGTTCTTGCGCGACCAGCGACAGGGCGAGTGATGCCCGAGGTCGTCCCCACCTGTGTGTGGCACGCCAACGCCGAGCTGCTGTTGGCGTTGGAAGAGCGATTCGGTGATCCCATCGACGCATACGTCAACGGCTCACAGGTGTGGATCCGCGACGACGGGCCCGGGGCGGTCGCGCTCGAATGGCGCTTGCATCCGGTGAGTAGCTACGTGCGGCCCAAGGGCGTGGCCACCGAAGAGGTGTTCGAGTCGGTCGTGTTCGCGTTGCGCACCCAGGCCGAACTTCCGGCACCACTCGATCAGCTGTGGGCCGGGCTCGAAGCATTCCCGTGCGACGGCGACGAGGTCGAACCGGCACCGCTGCGCGCTGCGGTCATCGACGCGCTCGGCATCGCACCCGATGCCTTCGGTGTGGTCGATCACGACGCCATCGGTGATCGATGGGAAGCGACGCTCGGACAGGGCGTCTCGGTGCTCTCACTGCTGTTCGAACAACTCGAGGCGTAGCGCGCACGTGCGGCGCGGCGGTCCGTTCAGTGGCCAGGGCCCGGACGCCACACCGGCATGCGCGGCGCGTCGAACGTGACCTCGAGCGGTTCCCCACGGATCGCCGAGAACGCCATCTGCTTCAAGCCCGTCGCGCCGGAGAGCGGCCACGGCAGGTTCTCCTCGGAGAACCACCCGACATCGGCGGTCTCCAACGGGTGAGGATCGAGCTCACCGCCGATGGCCCGGCAGTGGAACACCAGCGAATACATCGGCACGCGGGTGAAGCCCATGCGCAGACCGTCCATCACGGCGACCAGACGGACGACCTCGCAGTCGATGCCGGTCTCCTCCTTGACCTCTTTGATGACGACCTCGGCGGGCGAGTAACCGATGTCGGCCCAACCCGTCGGATAGAGCCACATACCCGAGTCCGATCGCTGCACCAGCAGCATCTCGCCGGCATCGTTGCCGACGATGGCCCCGATGGCGCACTTGGGGGTGACGTAGCCGGTCACTCCCTGGCCAACGTTGTCCATCCACTCCTGCACGAAGTGATCGGTCTCACGACGGGTCTCGAGCGCTTCCTCGGCGGCGGCCATGATGTCACCGGCGATGTGGAGCACCTCTTCGTAGCGCTCCCGCTCGTACAGGCTCTGCGTGAACCCCATGCCGGTCCGGGCGATGCCCGACAGGCTCTCGGCCCAACGCAGCAGATCACGGGTGAAGTCAGTCGGGGCGGCGCCGGGCGAGTCACTCACAACGACGCAACTTAGATGGTCCTGGCCCCGGTTGTCCCAGGCGCAGTCCCGCCACGGCCAGCGCCCCGAGCGCTCAACGCCCACCGGTGCGGACCGCGCTGGTCGAGCCGAGCACGTGGATGAGGGCCCTCTCGATCTCGGCCAGGTACGCCTTCTCGGTTACCTTCGCTCCGTCGGCATCTCGCACGTAGAAGCTGTCGACGACCTCGTGCCCCAAGGTCGACACCTTGGCATGGCGGATGTCGAGACCCATGTCGGCCAGCGTGTGGGTGATGCGGTACAAGATGCCGATCGAGTCGGGGGCGTGCACCTCGAGGACCGTGGCATTCGAGGACGCGGCACCGTCGACGACAATGCGCGGTGTCACTTCCTTGGCCGCGGTGCGGCGGCGGCGGGCATAGGCCTTTGCCCGCTCGGCCAGACGAGCGTCGAGGGCCAGACGTCCGCGTACTGCGAGCTCCAGGTCCTTGATCACGCGAGGCCAAGCGATCGGACCGTCCTTGGGCGGCGAGACGCGGAACTCGCTGGCCGCCATGCCTTGCTCATCGGAATGCGCCTGCGCGGCGACGACATCGAGCCCGTGCAAGCTGAGCACCCCGGCCACCTTCGAGAACAGACCGGGACGATCGTGTGCCACCACGGTGAGACGATCTGCGGTGTGCTTGAAGGCGGTCTTGCGCTCACCCATGAGCGCCTGCACCTCGGGCGAGGGGAACAGCGTCCAACGATCATCCTTGGGTGATCCGCCACCGAGCACATGCGCGGTGCGGCTCACCAACTCATCGACCAGCTCCGCTTTCCATGCACTCCACGCCGCGGTGGACGTGGCGATGGAGTCCGCCTCGGTGAGCGCGCCGAGCAGCTCGAGGACCGTGGTCGTACCCACCTCGGATGCGACGTGCGCGATGGTCTCGGAGTCGGACAGATCGCGCCGAGTCGCCACATCGGGCAAGAGCAGATGATGGCGGATCATCTGCGCGACCATTGCCGTGTCTTCGGCGCTGAGGCCGAGCCGTGGGCCGATGCGACCGAGCAACGTGATGCCCACTTCGGTGTGATCGCCGCGATAGCCCTTGCCGATGTCGTGCAAGAGCGCACCGATCACCAACAGGTCGGGCCGCTGCACCCGATCGGCCAGCGCCGCGGCATTGGCCGCCGTCTCGAGTAAGTGACGATCGACGGTGAACCGGTGATACGCGTTGCGCTGCGGCTTCGATCGCACCGGACCCCACTCCGGCAAGATGCGGGTCACGAGGTCATGCTGATCGAGTGACTCGATGACGTCGATCGCCGGTCGACCGGTGAGCAACAACGCGACCAGATCGTCCACGGCGCCTGCAGGCCACGGATCGTGGAACGGCGGGGTGTCCCGCGCGAGACGATCGAGTGTGTGCGGATCGATGTGTGCGTCGTGGCGAGCGGCGGCCGCAGCGACGCGCAGCAGCAACGTGGGATCGGTCGCCGAGCTGTACGCCTCCTCGAGCACCACCTCGCCGTCACGCAGATGGATGCCCGACGACAACGCCCGATCGACGTGCTTGGTCTTGCCCGACAGTTCCCGACGAACACGACGCCAGAACCCATCGCTCACCCATGCGATCGATCGAGCCGCCGAGGAGATGGCGCTCATCAGCGCATCAGCGCTCTTGTAACCGAGCGCGTCGGCCACCGCGTCCTGTTCTTGCAGCAGCAACACATCGCCGGGGCGGCCGGTGAGTCGATGCAACTCGACACGGGCGAGGAGCAGGACCTCATACGCGTTGTCGAGCGTTGTGCGATCGGCGTCGACGCTGGCGATGCCGGTCAGCTGCGCCCATTGCAGGGCGTGCACATCGCGCAATCCGCCACGGCCGTCCTTGAGGTTCGGCTCGAGCAGGAAGGCGACCTCGTCGTACTCGTCGCGGCGCTTCTCGCTCGAGGCGTCGAGTTCGCTGAGCCATTTGGCTGACTTCTTGGTCCATTGCTCGAGCGCCTTGGACCGCAACTGCTCCGTGAGCGACGAATCCCCGGCGAGATGACGGATGGTCAGGAAGCTCGTGGCGGTGTCGAGATCGTCGGACGCCAGCTTGATGGCGTCCTTGACTGTCCGTACCGCGTGACCGAGCTTCACCTTGGCGTCCCACAGCGGGTACCACAGCCGTTCGGCGACCTTGGCGATGTCCTTGCGCCCACCGTCGAGCAGCAACACATCGAGATCACTGGCCGGGGCCAGCTCTCGCCGGCCATAACCGCCAACCGCCACCAGCGCAAGCTTGGACGAGTCATCACCGATGGCGGCGGCGAACACATCGGCGAGCCAGGCGTCGGTGGCATCCGACAGCGCCCGGCAGAACGCCGCCCCCGACGAAGAGGTGTTGGCCAGCAGGAGGTTGCGATCAGTCAGCGACACAGGTCGCCAACGGTAGCCATGTCATGTTTCGGCCAGTTTTCGGCAACGAACGTTGGGTCAGGAACGCGTCACCAAGTGGAAAGCAAGCGTTCGGGCTAACGACATCGAACCATGACCAGCGGGCCACGGATGAGAAACGTCGTCCCACAAAGGTGCTGGGCGATCCCGACCGGATCGGATCGGACTTCGTTGGAGCGACACCGATGAACATCACCATCCATGAGCAAGAACGCCTGCTGCTCACCTTGGCCGCCATGGTGGCCAAGGATCGCCGCAGCCGCGGTCTCAAGCTCAACCACCCCGAAGCAGTCGCCATCTTGAGCTCGTTCGTCCTCGAGGGCGCACGAGAGGGCCGCACCGTCGCCGACCTGATGGATGCCGGACGTCGGGTGCTCACCGTCGAAGACGTGATGGAGGGCATCGCCGAGTTGGTCGACGAAGTGCAGATCGAAGCCACGTTCCCCGACGGCACCAAGCTCGTCACGATCCACCAACCGATCAGTTGAGACGGTGACGATGATCCCCGGAGAGATCCTCCTCGATGACGCTCCTGTCATCATCAACGACGGCGCAGCAATCTTGGTGTTGGCCGTGGTGAACACCGGAGACCGGCCGGTGCAGGTCGGTTCGCACTATCACTTCGCCGAGGCCAACCCGGCGTTGCAGTTCGACCGTGACGCGGCCCGCGGTCATCGCCTGGCCATCTGCGCCGGCACATCCGTGCGGTTCGAGGCCGGCATCGAACGCACCGTGGAACTGTTGCCCCTCACGGGCCGCCGCTATGTGGCCGGTCTGCGCGGTGCGGTCGCCGGGTTCCTCGACGGTGAACCCTCGACCACCGCACCTGTCGACGGTGACGATGTCGATGGAGTCGGCTGCTGATGCGCGTCGATCGTGAGCGCTACGCCAAGTTGTACGGCCCGACTGCCGGTGATCGCATCCGATTGGCCGATAGCGATCTGCTCATCGAGGTCGAGCGCGACCTGGCCGCCGGTGGGGATGAAGCCGTGTTCGGTGGCGGCAAGGTCATCCGCGAATCAATGGGGCAAGGCATCGCCACTCGCGCCGAGGGCACACCCGATCTGGTCATCACCGGCGCGATCATCCTCGATCACTGGGGGGTCGTGAAGGCCGACATCGGCGTGCGTGACGGGCGCATCGTGGCCATCGGCAAAGCCGGCAACCCCGACACCATGGATGGTGTTCATCCGCTGCTGGCCATCGGACCGTCGACGGAGATCTTGTCGGGTAACGGCAAGATCCTCACCGCAGGTGCAGTTGACAGTCACGTCCACCTCATCTGTCCCCAGATCGTCGACGAGGCACTCGGAGCCGGCATCACCACACTCATCGGAGGTGGCACCGGCCCGGCCGACGGCACACGCGCCACCACCGTCACACCCGGTGCGTGGAACCTGGCCCGCATGTTGCAGGCCATGGACCACATGCCGGTGAACGTGGCATTGCTGGGCAAGGGCAACACGGTGTCCCACGGTGGGCTGGTCGAGCAACTGGCGGCCGGTGCGTCGGGGTTCAAGCTCCACGAGGATTGGGGCACAACGCCCGCCGCCATCGACGCGTGCCTGCGGGTGTGCGACGAGTACGGCGTTCAGGCCGCCATTCACACCGACACCTTGAACGAAGCGGGGTACGTGGCATCCACGTTGGCGGCGATCGCCGGACGGACGATTCACAGCTACCACACCGAAGGCGCCGGTGGCGGACACGCCCCGGACATCATCACGGTGTGCTCGGAACTGAACGTGTTGCCTTCGTCGACCAACCCGACGCGACCGCACACGGTGAACACCATCGATGAGCACCTCGACATGCTCATGGTGTGTCATCACCTGAACCCGTCGATCGCCGAGGACCTGGCGTTCGCCGAGAGCCGCATCCGCCCGTCGACGATCGCCGCGGAGGACATCCTCCACGACCTCGGGGCGATCTCGATGATCGGCTCGGACTCACAGGCCATGGGTCGCGTCGGTGAGGTGGTCCTGCGCACATGGCAGACCGCGCACGTGATGAAGGTGCGTCGCGGTGCGCTCGAGGGCGATGGCCGCGCCGACAACCAGCGGGCGCGGCGCTATGTGGCCAAGTACACGATCTGCCCCGCGGTGGCCCACGGTCTCGATGGTGAGATCGGTTCGGTCGAGGTCGGCAAGCTCGCCGATCTCGTCTTGTGGGATCCGCGCTTCTTCGCCGTGCGTCCGTCGGTCGTTGTCAAGGGAGGTTTCATCGCGTGGGCACAGATGGGTGATGCCAATGCCTCCATCCCCACACCGCAACCGGTGTTGCCCCGACCGATGTTCGGCGCCCACGGTCGCGCTGCGGCGCTCAGCAGCATCAACTTCGTTGCACCATTGGCGCTGGAGCGATCCGATCTGGCCGACGTGCTCGGCGTCGACAAACCACTGGTGGCGGTGCGCAACTGTCGGTCGCTCACCAAGGACGACATGGTCGAGAACACGGCCCGCCCCGATGTGCGCGTCGATGCCGACACCTTCGCAGTGACCATCGACGGTGATCTGGTGGAAGCGGCACCGGCGGCGTCGTTGCCCATGACCCAGCGGTACTTCCTGTTCTGATGACGCGTCTCGGTCTGCTCATGCTCGCCGACGGGCGATTCCCCTCGGGCGCACACGCGCACTCCGGAGGTGTCGAGGCCGCCGTGCGCGATGGGCGCGTGCGCGATCACGCAACGCTGGCAACGTTCGTCGACGGACGCCTGCGAACGGTCGGGCTCACCGATGCCGCGTTCGTTGCGGCAACCGTGCGCATCATCACCAATACCCCTCCCGATGCGTGGTCCATGCACCTGGCCGAATTGGACGCCGAGGCGAACGCCCGCATCCTCGCCGCACCGCTACGGGTCGCCTCACGACGACTCGGCCGGCAGGTGGTGCGTGCCGCCGCGGCGTGTTGGCCAGACAACGCGTTGCTCACGGTGTTCGAGTCGTTCCCTGACGGGCTGCACCAGAACGTGGCGTTCGGGGTGGCCGCACTCGCTGCGGGGGTCGACTCCTGCGATGGCGCCTACGTGAGTCTCTACAACGCGGTCACCATGACCAGTTCGGCCGGGGTGCGCTTGCTCGGCCTCGATCCACTCGCCGTCACCGCGATGACCGCGGGGTTCGAGCCACTCATCGAGCAACTGGCCAGCGAGGCCGACGACATCGCGGTCCGCTGCTCGTTGAACCTGTGTGATCTTCCGGCGCTCAACGGCCCGTTGGTCGAGATCGCCGCCATGCACCACGTCCATCGCGACGGCCGTCTGTTCGCAACCTGACCCGGAGGCAACCATGTCCCACTCACACGACCATCCGCACGATCACCCACATGATCACCCGCACCCGCACCCGCACGTGCACGGCGCCGCGCCCGACATCGCCCGGGTGCGATCGGGAGCGTTGCGCGTCGGTCTCGGTGGTCCGGTCGGTTCGGGAAAGACCGAGTTGGTGTCGTGCTTGGCTCGGGTGTTCGGCGCCGAGATGTCGGTAGCGGTCATCACCAACGACATCTTCACCACCGAGGACGCCAAGATCCTCGAGGCCAAGGCGGTCATCGATGCCGAACGCATCATGGCGGTCCAGACCGGCTGCTGCCCGCACACCGCCATTCGCGATGACATCAGCGAGAACCTCGACGCCATCGCCACCATGGAGGCCCGCTTCTCCCCCGACCTGATCTTGCTGGAGTCCGGCGGCGACAACCTGACCGCCACGTTCTCGCGAGCGTTGGTGGATGTGCAGTTGTTCGTGATCGATGTGGCCGGCGGCGAGAAGGTGCCGCGCAAGGGTGGGCCGGGTATCACCAACTCCGACCTGTTGGTCATCAACAAGACCGATCTGGCACCGTTGGTGGGCGCGGATCTCTCGGTGATGGCAAGCGACGCCGAGCGTGTACGGGCCGGTCGCCCCACGGTGTTCACGTCATTGCGCAACGAACCCGAAGCGGCTGATGTGGTGGCCTTCCTGCGGACGCAACTCGCCGTGCACCAGTTGGTATGAGGTGCGCGCTCACGCCACGGTTGTGGTGGAAGGTCGTCGTTGCACGACCATGCGCTGTGATCCACCGCTGACGTTCCGCTCCACCGGTCCCGGGGAGATCCACATGATCGGCACGGCCGCCGGACCAGTGGGTGGCGATCATCTCACGCTGGACGTGCAGGTTCGCGCGCAATCGCAATTGACCGTGCGCTCGGTTGCCGCGTCGATGGTGTTTCCCGGCCCATCGAAGCTGCCGTCGCGCACGGAGGTGAACATCGACGTCGGCCCGGGCGCCACGTTGACATGGCAACCCGAGGCGACGGTGCTCGTGCGCGGTTGCGATCACATCGCCGACACGACGATCACACTGGCATCGACGGCATCGCTGGTGTGGCGCGAGGAACTCATCCTCGGGCGATGGGGCGAGACGTCTGGATCGGTGCAACAAAAGTTGCGCGTGACACGTGGCGGCCAGGTGCTGATACATCTCGGCATGCGCCTCGGTCCCCGCTGGCCTGAGTCGTTCGGACCCGCTGGTGTCGCCGATGCATTGGTGGTTGCGTCGATGGTGATAGCTGGGCCGTCAGCCCTCGACGCACTCGCTGCGGCGCACCGCGACGACGACAGCATGCATCACGACGATGTGGCGTGGCACTCGTTCCCGGTGGCCGACGACGCCGTGGTGATGCAGGTGCTGGGCCCGAGCCTCGAACGGGTTCGCCGTGCGCTCGACGGCGTCACGGCACGCGTCCGCACCGAGGGTTGACGGCGACGGTAGAAGGCGCCCGGACAGCATTACGCGACTTGTACGGCATCCTTGAGCTTGGCGGGAACCTTCTCTGGGAACGACACGATCAGGTGCCGACCGAGCGCTTCGGCAACGCGGGCGAGCGTGTCGATCCGATTCTTGGCGCCGCCGCCTTCTTCGAGACGTGAGATCACCGATTGAGTGGTGCCCATTCGCTCGGCGAGCTCACGCTGGCTCAATCCGGCACCGGTGCGCAGGTCGTAGATCAACTGACCAAGCGCCAGGTCGTGCTCCACCTCGGCGCGGACTTCCGGACTCTGTGCTCGTCGCTTGCTCTTGGTCTCATCCCAACGGGAGTAGTTGGCCATCGTGGTCTCCTTCACGGGTTGGTCCGGGCGCAATCCTCGGCAGCTCTGCGTGCCCGAGCAATCTCGGTGCGTTCGTTGTTGCGTTGCTTGCGGAAAGTCGTGAGCAGCACGATCCGGCCATCCTTGGTGAACCGATAAGTGATCCGACGCGCGGTCGCGCCTAGCGCGAACCCAGCTCGAAAAGTCCATCGCCGAGACTCCTCGACAACGGCATCCGTGCGGTTGAGCCGACAACGACCAACCGGTCGATCACCACGACCGTCCGGTCCCATTCATCATCGTCGAGCGAATCCATCCACTCGACGATCTCGTCATGCAGCTCGACGCCAGCCACAACCACCAGTATCGCACTAATGCGATGATCGCACAATAACGATCATCGCGAAAGCGAACGGGGTGTTTGCCGACCGAGTCATGTCGTGATCCCGACGATGAGCGCCGCAGTCGCAAACCCAACGGAGACCGCCAGCCAGATCGGGACAATCCAGAACTCCCCACGTTCCCGGGTGTTCAACGTCGGCCAAAGGACCCGGTCGCTTGTTGGCCGCCGACGGTCGACAAAGAGGCGGCACCAGCCCCGCGGGCCTCCGTATACGAGGATGTACATCACGCTGACGGCCAACGCTGTCAGCGATCCACCAATGAGTACCGCCATCAGAGACCCCGGCCCGCGCGGCCGACCGATAGCTCCGGCCCGCCGAAACGTCTCGCCCAACGGCCTCGGCCCGACCGCCGCCCGACGATCGATCCACGCACGCTGAACCTCGACTCAGCTGAGACACCAAATGCCCAAACGAACATGAAACCGCCCTCTCGCCCGAAACGCCCGCGCAAGAAGAAGATGTAACACAGCCCCAAGGCCGCGAGGCGACGCCCGATGATCTCGCCGGTTCAGATCTTCAGTGCCTCGCGCGCTGCGATCTGCACGGGATCCCACACCCCGGAGAACGGCGGCGCATACGCCAGATCGGCGTTGAGCAGATCCTCGGCCGACCAACCGGCGGTCACCGCCACGGCGATCGAATCGATGCGCTTGCCCGATCCCGTTCCACCGGCGATCTGACCGCCGAGGATGCGGCCCGACCCTCGCTCCACCACCAACTTCACCGTGATGGGCTCAGCACCGGGGAAGTATCCGGCGCGGGTGGTGGCGTTGATGCTCACTGCCGTCGCTCCGAACCCGGCGTCGGCCGCCTCGCTCTCGGTGAGACCGGTTCGGGCCACCTCCAGCGAGCAGATCTTCGAGATCGCTGTACCGATCACGCCCGGGAACGTGGCATAGCCACCACCAAGGTTGATCCCGGCGACACGGGACTGCTTGTTGGCCACGGTCCCCAACGCAATGTGGACGTTGCGACGGCTCACCAGATGGAAGCTCTCGGCACAATCGCCGGCGGCATAGATGCCCTCGGCCGATGTCTGCTGCCGCCTGTCAACTGAAATTGCGTTCCTCACGCCGAGGTCCAGACCGGCCGCTCCGGCCAACGCCGAGTTGGGCATGATGCCGATGCCCAACACCACCACGTCAGCGGCGATCTTGCCCGAGGTGGTGATGACACCGTCGGTCTCGAATCCGGTGACCCGCACCCCGAGGCCCACCTCGATGCCGTGGGCGCCCAAGGCCTTCATGATCGGCTTGGCCATGTCGGCGTCGAAGGTGCGCATGATCTGATCGCTGGCCTCGACCAGCGTGACCTTGGCACCGCGACGGCAGAACGCCTCCGCCATCTCCAGTCCGATGTATCCGCCACCAACCACGACCGCACTGGCGATGGTGCCCCGCTCCACGGCGGCGAGCAGCGCGGCGGCGTTGTCGAGTGTCTGGACCCGGTGCACGTTGGGCAGATCGATGCCGGGGAGGTCGGGTGTGATCGGCGAACCACCGGTGCCGATGAGCATCTGATCGAACCCGAGCCGATAGGTGCGGTTCTGCTCGTGTGCTCGGACCTCGACGAAGCGCTGCGCCAAGTCGATCGACATCACCTCTTGGCGCATGCGCACGTCGATGCGGTCACGGTCACGGAACTGCTGCGGCGTGCGGGCCTGCAACTGCTCGACCGTCTCGATCTCGCCGCCGATCACGAACGGGATGCCGCACGCCGAGTAGCTGGTCCAGTTGCCCCGCTCGAGCACCACGATCTCCGCCTCGGGCCTGCCCTTGCGCATCTGGCTGACCGCGGCCATGCCACCGGCGTCACCTCCGATGACCACGATTCGATCCGTCACGGCTGCAAAGCTAGGCGGCAATGGGAGCCCGCACCGATTGCCGTCACTACTCGGCCCGCACGTTGTCGTCGGGCGACAAGGTCGAACGCTGCAAGTTGGACATGGCCGAGATCACGCCGTTCTCGTGCCCCGACGACTGCCTGTTCTTCGAACCCCGGCCCGGCATGAGCGCCGGCTGGACGATGCCCGACTCCTGACGCCGATCCAGCGACACTCAGCCGCCGCCCCGACGGCGGCGCAGGTGCTCGTGCGCCTTCCACGCCCCCCAGGCCAGCCCGGGGTCGTGCAATCGCTCGTCGACGTCGCGCCAGGCGGCTGGGGTGAGGTTGTAGACATCGGCCGGGAAGGTCCGCTCGGCGAACTCGTCGCGCACCACCTCCGGGCATCCGAGCTCCCGGAGCACTCGCGTGGGATAGCTCACGGCGTCGCGCAGGAGCGCCAGGGGCGTCGTGCGTTGTGCGTCCACATCGAGCGCCAACAGTTGTGCCAGCTGCTCCCCCACCTCGATCGCCGCCAGTTCACCCTCGACCCGCGCTCGCTCGCATACCGCAGCGTCGACCGAGCCGCGCCAGGCACGCACCAGATCGGTCACGCAGCGCTCCACCCAACCGGGCAGGACGATGACGATGGTTCGGCTCAGCTCGGCCGAGTACTCGTCCACGCCGATGCCCGATCAGCGCTCGGCCGAGAGCTCACCGAGCGCCTGGTTCAAGTTGCCCGAGCGGAGCCCGTCGATGTCCACGGTCACGTAGCGGAACCCGGCGGCGTGCACGGCGTCGCTCACCTGCTCACGAATCTCGACCAATCGTGCGATCTCGTCCACCGGCACCTCGATGCGCGCCGTGTCGTCGTAGTGGCGGACCCGCAGCGATCGAAAGCCCAACTGTCGCAACGCACGCTCGGCCCGCTCGACCTCGGTGAGCCGGCCGAGCGTGACGGTGGTTCCGTACGGAATGCGTGACGCCAGGCATGCCGCCGCCGGCTTGTCCCACGTGCGCAAGCCGAGTTGACGCGACAGGTCGCGCACGTCGGACTTCGTGAGCCCCGCCTCCACCAACGGGAATCGAGCGCCGCGCTCCGATGCCGCTTGCTGCCCAGGGCGATGATCGGTGAGATCGTCGAGGTTCACACCGAGCACCACCGTGGCACCGGCCGCGGCAGTCACCACCGGGCCGAGCGCGTCCATGAGTGCGCTCTTGCAGTGGAAGCAGCGATCGCCGTTGTTGAGGGCGTAGGCCGGGTTCGCCAACTCGTCCGTGGTCACCGTCGACCAGGCCAAGCCCCACTCCTCGGCAAGGCGGGCACACTCGGTGAGCTCATCGTCGGCCAGCGACGGCGACACGGCTGTCACGGCGCGACAACCGTTGATGCCGAGCGCTGTGGTGGCCACATGAACAAGGAACGCCGAGTCGGCACCTCCGGAGAAGGCCACGACCACTGGCGCCATGTCGGCCAGCACGGCCCGCAACCGATCGAGACGTTCATCGGTGACCACCGAAGCGCCAGCGGCGAGCACGGGCTCAGGCATCGACGATCTCGAGTCGGACGCGCTTGTTGCCCTTGCCCTTGTTCTCCAGCTTGGTGATCTTGATGCGCCCGACCTCCGCCGTCGATGCGACGTGCGTCCCGCCGTCGGCCTGCTTGTCGAGTCCGACGATGTCGACCACGCGGATCTCGCTCACCGTCTCGGGGATGAGGCTCACCTTGGTGCGGATGAGATCGGCGTCCTCGAGAGCGGTGTCGCGCGGCAGGAACGACACTGCCACCGCTCGATCGGCGGCCAGTTCGGCGTTGACCAGTTCTTCGATGCGAGCGACGAATCCCTCGGGCACCGGATCGAACTCGAAATCCATGCGGGCACTGAGCGGTTCCATGTTCCCGCCGGTGACGGGCACATGCCACTCGTTCCAGATCACACCGCACAGCACGTGGAGCGCGCAATGCGTACGCATGAGGGCGTGACGGCGGTCCCAATCGATGGCACCGCGCACGACGCTCCCGACGGCCGGGGCGACGCCGTCGATGCGATGCCACACGACATCGCCCTCCTTGCGAACCTCCACCACCGGCACACCCGACAGCGTGCCGGTGTCGTGTGGCTGGCCGCCACCGGTGGGATAGAACGCGCTGCGATCGAGTGCCACCGACACGACACCGTCGACGTCGCGCACGTCGGTGACCACGGCGTCGAACTCGCGCAGGTACGCGTCGCGCAGGTAGATCAGCTCAGTCACAGGTGTCAACTCCAATTGCTTCGAGCGGCGCGTGCCGGGCTGTCACAGCGACGCCACCAGCTCCTCGGGCGACACCAGGTAGCCCACCCAGAAGTCACCGAAGATGCCGTACTTGGCCGACGCCTCGTCGAAGCGCATGGTGTACACGACCTCCTTGAGATCGTCGGGCTTCTGCGCGAACAACGTCACGCCCCACTCATAGGCATCGAGACCGGTCGAGCCGGTGATGAGCTGCACGATGCGACCGGCGAACTTGCGCCCGCTGCTGCCGTGCTCGCGCATCATGCGCTCGCGATCCTCGAAAGCCTCGGTGAACCAGTTGGCGCCCGGGTCGCGACGCTTGGTCATCGGATAGAAGCAGAACACCGGCTTCCCCTCGGCCGGGAGCTGCGGGTTCAGGCGCGCCTTGAGATGGTCCTCCGGCATGCCCTTGGCGTACTCGCTCACCTCGGTGAGGCTCACGTAGCTGTCGGTCACGTGGAAGCCGGCGTGCTGGATATCGCTCTGGAACTGGCGCAGCACGCGCCAGTCGGGTCCGAGGGCCATGAACGCCGCATCGGCCTTGTGCCCGAGCAAGGTTGCGCACAGCGCTGTGTGATCGGCCGCCTGAGCCCGCTTCACCGCCGCCGCCACGGCTTCGGCATCAATGGGACCGACCGCGGTGCAGAACAGATGCAGCACGCCCCAGCCGGTGCTCGGGGAGATGGGTTCGCTCATGGCGCCGAGCCTATTGGCCCCGCCTCTGCACCTGTCAGTCGACGCGGGCGACAGTTGGCCGCGTCAGCCCACCGCGGGCGGCGGTGGCGGGAGCGCCGCACCGAACATGACCGTGGCCGGCGTGGACGAGGCAGCAATGGCGACCGGTGGAAGCGGCAACTCGGCATCGAACCGGCCCTGGGCTTGATGGGCCCGCAGCGCGGCAGCGTGGTAGGCCCGGTACGCCGACACGAACTCTTCGGTCTGGTACCAGCGGCCGTCGACGATCGGCCCGACGCCGCCGTTGAAGATCGCCTCGATGTCCTCACCGGTGATCGTGTAGTGCTGCTCGAGCGCATGGGCAATTGCCATCACCCATCGCTCGTCAGCGGCGATCAATGCCGACGCCCGCTCGAGCAGGCGCTTGAGGTTGGCGTCGATCTCATGGAAGAACTTCGGCCCACCGGCTGGGCCGTTCCCGCCCATCGCCCACCGGCTCACGAGGCTGTCACCCATCGCTGCACCACCGAGCATGCTCGACATGATCAAGGTGGACGCCCGGAGATCACCGCCAACGCCGACGGAGTTGTCACCGTCGTAGAAGTGACGCTCGCCGGCCAGCGACGCAAGGAACGTGATGATCTCGTCTTCCTGGAGGTGCTTCCATGGAAAGCCCTCTTCCTCCAGAGGCACCGGCGCCACGAATCCGCCGACGGGACCGCGCGGCTCGATGGTGGCCACGTCGATGGTCTCGCGCTTCTTCAACCGATACATGGCCACCGCGTGGGAGGCCTCGTGCAGCGCAACGTTGTGGCGTTCGAGAGCGACGGTGTGCACATCGTCGGGCACGCCGTGGGTCTTCATCTGCTTGGCCTTGAGCAGATCGGGCCAGCTGACCGTGTCGCGTCCGTCGCGCATGGCGATGATGAGCGCTTCGTTCACGACGTCCTTGATCACAGCGCCAGAAGCATTGGGGGACATGAGCGTGATGCGGTCCACCTGCTCGGCCGTGATGCGATGCTGCACCTTGTCGAGGTAGCCCTCGTAGGTGCGCTTGCGTCCTTCGAGCGAGGGATAGTCAACCTTGTAGATGCGATCGATTCGCCCCGGGCGAAGCAGCGCGGCGTCGAGCGCTTGAGGGAGGTTGGTGGCCATCATCATCAAGATGCGGTACTTGGGGGGCTTCTTCGACGGCATCGAGAGGAACTTGCGCACCCGTCGCCACAAGAAGCCCTGCGGCTTCTCCAGGCCCGACAACTGCGTGAGCAGTGCCTGGATGACGCCGCTGCCACCGCCCATGCCCATGATGATCTGCTTGACGTTGACCTTGCGGGGTTCGGCCGCCGCATCGGCGGCGCGCTGGGCGCGTAGATCGTTGAGCCACGCGGTCTGCACCGTCGACGCCGTTCCGTGACTCACGTAGTGCAGGCCGTTGCACATGTGGGGCATTTCGAACGCTTGATTGCCAGCGCCTCCCCCGACACCGCCGGGTTGCCCTCCGGTCTCGAGCCCGCGGTTGCCCAGCGAGTCGGCCTCGTCGAAGAACACGATGACGCCACCGTGACGCAGTGCGAGCTTGCGCAACTTTCGGAACACGGCGCGCACCTTCAGCACACCGACGCCCATGAACATCTGGTTGAACGCGCCCGGCTCGACGAACACGTACGGACGCCCGGTCTCACCGGCAACCGCTTTGGCGATGAGCGTCTTGCCGGTCCCAGGCGGGCCCCACAAGAGCACGCCCGATGGCACGTAGCCACCTTTGGATTCGATCTCCTGCGGCTTCTCGAGGAAGACGAGGTTCTCCTTCACCTTGTCGAGCACCTTGTCCTGGCCGAACCCGTCGCTGAAACGCGTGTCGACCTCGTCGGGCAACAGCGTCTCGTAGCCACCCTTGGCCATGAACCAATAGAGGAACACGATCGATCCGACCGACAAGCTGAGCGACATCATGATGTTCACGAGGAACGGCAACTGCGTGGCGGGTGAGAACGCCTTGTTCCACAGCCGCGAGGGCGCTTCGGCCAACGCGTCGAAGAACGGGATGCCCCACGCCGCGGCGAGATAGAAGACGAACAGCGTCGCGAGGAACAACGCTTTGCACAGGCGACCGAGTCGGAACCGCATCCACGGATCGAGCTTCGACATCCGACGATCCCAGCCACCCCAGATCTTCTTGGTCCAGAACCCGTGGTACTTCGCGCTGTGTTCACTGATGCCGTAGTGCACCTGGCGGATCAACTCGGCGAGCGCCAACCACAGCAACCACTGCTTGGCCTGCAGTTGGTTACGCGCCACTTCCTCGAGGCTGAGCACCGGGAGATCACTGCGCATCTTGGCCATGGCGAAGAACAAGATGATGGCGATGATCATGAGCACCTTGATCCGATCGAAGAACAGCATCTTCTTGCGGGTCTTGGGTGCCCGATCATCGGGCGTGGGAACGTGGAACATCGGGGTCACCGCCGGGGGTGGCGGCGCGAGGTCGGACATCAGGCCCTCACTTGGAACGAGTCAGCGATCTGGCGCACGAGCCTGAGGTTCTCCTTGAAACACAGTGCTTCGCACTTGATGAGCATTCGGTAGTACTTCGAGGTGGCCGGATTGAGGTAGGTGGTCTGGTCGATGGTGACCCAGTCGGTGCCATTCACGCGCCAGTTGAACACCACGCGATTGCCCCGCATGCCGGTGCCCGTGGTGATCTCCTGGTAGTCGATCAACTCGAAGTCCTCGTTCCCGTTCTGCCATTCCTCGACCGGATCGAAAGCGAAGTCGGTGGCATGCGATCGCGAGATCTTGACGTTGAGGACCTCATGGAACGTGGTGTTGACCTCGGTGATCTCGATTTCGCCGACCAGTGAACTGGGCACTTCCGCCGCCACGTTGTCGGCATCGGGCTCGGTGGCTGAGTCGAACACGATGTGCCAACTCCCCGATCCGATGTCGATCGGTGTCGTGCGGTCCTTCGCGATCTCGCGGGTGATGGTGAAGCGCTTCCACTTCCGGGGGACCTTCACGAAGGTCTTCTCCTGGGAGTTGTTCACGTACGCGAAGTCGCCCTCGACCGAGCACGACGACAGCGTCAATGCACCGACCAGCGCGATCCCCAGAGCCGGGGACATCAACCTCGGCACCGACATCGATCTCACGAGTCCCCTTCGCATCGGAGCATTATCGACCGTCGCGGCTGTGCACCGCGCAACCGTTCGAACAAACTTCACGGACCATCTTCGTAGCCGGACCGCCGATCGGTTGCCTCACGGGCGCTCCGGGGCGTACACGTTCCATCGGCCAGGTCGGGCGAATCCGATGAGCGTGATGCCGGCGCGGCGAGCGGTATCGACGGCCAACGCACTGGGTGCGCTCACCGCGATGAGCGTGGAGAACCCTGCAGCCCATGCCTTTTGCACCATCTCGAAGCTCGCCCGTCCGGACACGAACAACCCCAGACCCGTGGCCGGCAAGTGCCCGTCGAGGAGGAGACGTCCTACGACCTTGTCGACGGCGTTGTGCCGACCGATGTCTTCTCGCACGGTGATGATCTGTCCGGCCGCGGAGAACGCAGCCGCGCCGTGGACCGCACCGGTCGACGTGAACAGCGGCTGACGCTCCACCACCGACGAGAGCACCGAGGCGAGTACCCCGTCAGAGATGGGATCGGTGACGGGCACCGGCGAGAGGCGCTCACACAACAGGTCGATGGCGTCCGACCCGCATACCCCGCACGAACTCGTCACGGCACCAAGGCGCGCGGTGGGCTCGGGGGCTCGGCCTCCGGTCTCGACAGTGACGACGTTGTACCCCGTCTCCCCCGCTGTGAAGCGTTCCTGACCTCGACCGCTGCAGTAGCGGATGCCGGTGACCGGGAACCCGCCGAGCAACCCCTCGCCCCACACGAAACCGGCCGCCAGCTCGAAATCATGGCCGGGCGTACGCATGGTGGTCGTGACGCGATGGCCGTCGACGCGGATCTCGAGAGGCTCTTCGACGATCAGTTCATCAGGGCGCCGCCGCGAGCCCGACTCGTCGACGTGGGTGACGAGCACCTGACGCGTGCGGCCTCGGGACATGGGGGCAGGCTAGCGAGGACCCCGGCCGACGGGCCCGTGCGGACCGGTCGAGGGCCTTGGGTCAGGTGACCGCGGTGGCGTACAGGGCGGCAACCTCGGTTGACGTGAGCGGCCGATTGAACATCGCCACCTCGTCGATCCGACCGGTGAACGTCGGCTCGTTGTTCCACGACGTGTTGCCGATGTAGTTCACGGTGCGGTTCACATTGGGGATGGACCGGGCGTAGTTCGTCGACGACACCTGTACGCCATTGCGATAGATGACCACCTGACCGCTCGGGCTCTGGGTCACCACCAAGAACTGCCAACCGCCCGACGACAGCGAACCGTTCGGACCGCCAACCGCCGACAACGGCGACGATGGTGGGCGCACTTCATATGCCACCTGGTCGTAGCCGGCCAGGCGCCCGAACCACAGGTTGTTGTTGGCCTCACCGTTGCCGAGCTCGATGATGCGCTCGTAGAAGCCCGATCCCTCGGGCAGCGCCCACGCCGCGAACGTGAGACCGCCGGACCAGTTGACGTTCATGGCCGGGAGGGTCACGAACGAGCCGGCGAACCGCGCGGCCGTCCCGTCGGTGTGAGCCAACGCACCGGGCCAGGTGAGCTGCACGCCAGCGGAGTACGTCCCGTTGTACCCGTGCGGTCCGAGGTCCGCGGCGGTCGTCCCCGAGGTCTCGTCGAGGCGCCAGTAGCCGCTGAGACCGTTGAGCGACAAGATCATTGCGGCGTAGGCACTCGACCCGGCGGCCGCCACCACGTTGCTGGCCGATGACCATCCGGCTCCCGTGGCGCCGAGTGCAGCGTCGCCGGTGCAGGCCCCCGATGTTGTGCCGTACTGCTGTCCACCCAACTCACTGCTGCGGATCAACATGCACGTGCCACTCGCGGACATGGCAGCCCCGCCCCAGAACACACCGCTGACGGCGACGCTCACCACCTTCGGACCTGTCGAGACTGCTGGCGACGCGACGTAGGTCAGCGACGGCTCGACGACCGCGAGGCCGGCCGCATTCACCGAGGTGTAGCTCGCGCTGGCCACAGCTCGCACCGCAAGTGCGAGGCTGGAGCGAGCAACGGTGTCCTGCGATCGCTTGCGAGCGCCGAGAAAGGTGGGAATCGCGATGGCCAACAAGATGGCGATCACGAGCACGACCACCATGAGCTCGATGAGCGTGAAACCACGGTCATCGGATCGCTCAGGGAGCCCCGCTCCTACGTCGCCCCTTGGGGTGGCGCGGTGGCGGGACATCCTCAACGATCCGATGCCCGGGTGGTTACGTGGAACGCTCATCGGCGCTCAGAGCTCCGGATCAAGGAAGCCGAGCGCGAGCTCCCCACTGTTGTCAGCGCCGCTGACCCAGCGCAGATCGACCGAGTGACCGCCGTCGCGCGAATGCTCCATCAACGTGGCCGAGATCTCGCTTCTCGAAGACACGGGCACCGGTTGGCAACGGCAGCCCACATGGGCACGACCGTTGAGCGCCGCCTGTCGAGACGTGAAGATCTTGTTCTCGGCGTGAGAACGACACGCCTTGCACCGACACGGTGTGCCCGAGGCCGCGGTGTCGAGTCTCCACAACGTGATCCGACCGCCCGAGAGCCGCTGGGTGATCGACCCCATTGGCACGTTCCGGCTCAACGCGGCGCCCGCGAGCACGCCGGCGGCGCCGATGAGAACACCTCGACGTGACACTCCCGCAGCCATGCAGAGCCATCGGAGCCAACGACCCGGGCGTCAACGCGTTGACGATTCCTTGCCGAATGTGACCCGACGAGGCCCAGACACCCGTCATCGCCGAGTCATCGCCAAGTCAGGGGCGCGTCACGTCGGCGATCACTGATGCGAATCTCATCGCCGCGCCATCGTGCTGTGCCAAGAAGACGCTGGGCTCGGTCAACTCCAGCTCGAGCACCATCGGTCCATCATCACCCATGACCAGATCGACACGGGCGTAGAGAAGGTCGCCTCGCCCGCCTGGCACCACGTCGAGCACCCGTTCCGCCAACTCGCGCTCGGCGGTGGTGGGCTGACGCGGTGAGATCTCCTCGGCCTTGTACAGGCCTTCGACCTCATCGACACCGGGAACCAGGATCGGCCCCTTGCAGATGGCGTGGCTGAACTCGCCACCGAAGAACAACAGTCCGGTCTCACCTCGCTGATCCACCGAGGCGATGTAGGGCTGGACCATCACGACACGGTCGTCGTGCAAGAGTTGCTCGACGTGGGAGCGCGCGGCGTCACCGTCCACGGCCCGATAGCGCTCGGTGTCCTTCGATCCCGCCGATACAGCGGGCTTCACGACGAACTCACCCACGGACGGCAGCGAGAACGACTGGCCCGGAGCGATGAATGTCGTCGGGATCACCGAGATCCCGGCCGCCGCGAGATCCCGCAAGTAGCGCTTGTCGGTGTTCCAGCGAACGATGCTCGGGTTGTTCGCTATCCGGCCCACGGCCGCCACGTGATCGATCCACGCGAGGTACGCATCGAGTTGACCTTGGTAGTCCCACGTCGAGCGGATCACGACCAGATCGAATCGACCCCATTCCACCGCCGGGTCATCCCAATCGACGACGCTCGCGTCAATACCGATTGACACGAGGGCATCGAGGAGGGGCGGAAGATCAGCGTCGAGATGGCGCGCCGATGCCGTAGAGGCGAGCGCAACGACGACACTCATCGGGCGCTCGCAGGTTCACTGCACACGATGCAACGTCGCATCGAGATGATGGGTCATCGGGAGACCGACAGCGGCCATCGCCACTCGATAGGTGAGCACGTCACCATCGAGCGAGAGCACCCGTTGCGTCGCCGTGACCGACTTTGCGGTCGACGTCGTGGCGACGAGTGAGGAGTTCAACGTGATGGCTCCGTCGGCCGCCTCTCCTTCGAGCATCTCGACCGCCCCGAATGGGTGCGACAGCACCACCTCGAAACGCCCCGGTCCCGGCGAACGCCAATAGCCCGATTCAGCATGCAGCGGACGCAGATCGTCCGACGCCTTCGTGCGTTGCGCGTACACGAGGAACGGCTTGCCCGGCACCGTGGTGAAGGAGATCTCCTCGAGATAGTCGAACGGCTCGATGGTCGGGTACTCACCCCGACCCACCCCCGACCAGTTCCCGACGAAGGGACGCAAGGTCTCGGGGAGCTCGAGGGGGATGACGACTGACATGTCCCCACGGTATCGATCCCCATCGGGCGCGACAGGTTGAAATCGACGAAGGCCCGGGCGCAAGGCCCGGACCTCCGTGTCAATTCAGGTTGAGCGAGTCGCTCAGATCCTCAGAAATCGTCTCCGCTGATTGGAGATTTCCTCGCTGACGCTCAGAAATCGTCCATGCCACCGGGCATGGCGGGAGCGCCATCCTTCTCCGGCTTGTCGGCGATGACGCACTCGGTGGTGAGGAAGAGGGCGGCGATCGATGCTGCGTTCTGCAGCGCCGAGCGGGTCACCTTGGCGGCGTCGATCACGCCGAGCTTCACCAGGTCCTCATACTCACCAGTTGCGGCGTTGAGTCCGTGCGACCCCTCGAGGTTGCGCACCTTCTCGACCACCACGCCGCCTTCGAGGCCGGCGTTCTCGGCGATCTGCTTGAGCGGACCCTCGAGCGAGCGGCCGACCATGCGGGCGCCGGTCGCCTCGTCACCGGTGAGGGTGGCGGCAAGCTCCAGCACTGCCTTCTGCGCACGCAGGAGGGTGACGCCACCGCCGGGCACGACGCCCTCTTCGATGGCGGCCTTGGTGGTGGACACAGCGTCCTCGATGCGGTGCTTCTTCTCCTTGAGCTCCACCTCGGTGGCCGCGCCGACCTTCAGCACTGCGACGCCGCCCGACAGCTTGGCGAGGCGCTCCTGGAGCTTCTCGCGGTCGTAGTCGGAGTCGGTGTTCTCGATCTCGGCCTTGATCTGGTTGATGCGACCCTTGATGTCATCGTCATCGCCAGCACCCTCGACGATGGTGGTCTCGTCCTTGGTGATGATGACCTTCTTGGCCCGGCCGAGCAGCTCGAGGGTGACACCGTCGAGCTTGAGGCCGACTTCCTCGCTGATGACCTGACCACCGGTGAGGATGGCCATGTCCTGCAGCATCGCCTTGCGACGGTCGCCGAAGCCGGGGGCCTTGACGGCGACCGACTTGAAGGTGCCACGGATCTTGTTGACCACGAGCGTGGCGAGGGCCTCGCCCTCGATGTCCTCGGCGATGATGACCAGCGGCTTGCCGGTCTGCATGACCTTCTCGAGCACCGGCAGCGCATCGCGCACGTTGGTGATCTTGGAAGAGACGAGGAGGATGTAGGGATCGTCGAGCGACGCCTCCATGCGCTCCGGGTCGGTCACGAAGTAGGGCGAGATGTAGCCCTTGTCGAAGCGCATGCCCTCGACGAGATCCATGTCCATGCCGAAGGTCTGGCTCTCCTCGACGGTGATGACGCCGTCCTTGCCCACCTTGTCGATGGCCTCGGAGATCATGGTGCCGATCTCGGTGTCGGCGGCGGAGATGGAAGCGACCTGAGCGATCTGCTCCTTGGAATCCACCACGACGGCCTGCGAACGGATGGAGGCCACGGCGGCCTCGACAGCCCGCTCGATGCCCTTCTTGAGGGTCATCGGGTTGGCACCGGCGGCCA
>JBFWVD010000039.1:0-48051 GCA_050246915.1 Acidimicrobiia bacterium
CCCGACAAACGACCGCTCACGGTGTCCCCCTCAACTTTGACGTTTCGAATCCCTACCGTAGGCGCGGCGCCGACGTCGTCCCAGTTGAGACGACCCTCGCTACGTCGTGGCGGCCGTCGCGGTCGGGCGTGACCCGCGGATGATGACGGCGAGCGACCCGAGCACCATCGCTCCCCCGAGGAACTGCCAGCCGTTGAGGCGCTGACCGTGGACCCACCACGCACCCGTCATGGATACCACCGGGCCCGCCAACTGCAGCAGCGAGGTGGTGGTCACGTCCAGCGAGGCCTGGGCCCAGGTGAGCAACGGATGGCCGATCAGGAACGACCCGGCATTCATCCCCAAGATGAACGCCCAGTCCCATCCGTTGACCTGACCGAGATCGCCGCCGGCAGTGGCCAGGGCCCATGGGGTGACGACGATCGCGGCCCACGTGAGCATCGAGAACATGTACGGCATCACGGCAATGCCGTTGTCACGGATCGTCTTGAGCCGCAACAGGTAGCCGACGAATACGAACAGGCCCGCCACCGAGACCAGATCGCCCCGTGTGCTGGCCCCACTGGTGCGCCCGGCACCGAGAACCAACGTAAGCACTCCGGCGAGCGCGGCGAGCCCCATCGCGTAGTCACGCAACGGTCTGCGTTCCCCGTGGACCACCGCGGCGATGGCCATGATCACGATGATCTGCATCGACGGGATGAGCGTGGCGTTGGCGATGCTGGTGGAGGTGAAGGACTCGACGCTGAGCGCGGTGGACGCGCCGAACAACACACCACTGGGTGCGCTGGTGCGCACCACATCCCATCGCAGGCGAGTCCCCGACAACTTCATCACCACGAACCAGATCGGGACGATGGTCCACAAGCGCACGAAGATGATGGCGGGGGCCGGCGCAGTGACCGATCGGGTGAGCACCGGCGCCATGCTCATGACGAAGATGGCGACGCACGCGGCGAGCAGCGGGCCCGATGCGCCCAGCACAGCGCGCCGCGCGGCGTTCCTCGACGATGTGATCGACAACCCAGACCCCCCGACAGCGGTGGTGGACAGTTTGTGCCCAACGGTGTTCACCGCTCCCAATCGCGCCCCCGGACCCGTCTGATCGCGGCTGTTATGTTCGGCGGGGGACAAGGCACGGACCAGCAGGTTCCACTCGAGCCGCTCGCTGTGCTGCACGAAGGGGGACGTCATGGATCAGGCTCGGCTCGAGAAGGCACAGGCGCAATCGGAGCGGATCTTCGGTCGACGGTGGCCCACCGATGCCCGGCCGTGGGAGCCGGAGAGCGCCGCAGATCTGTGGGGCCTGCTCATGACCCAGGCATTCGGCGATTCGTGGACGCGCACCGCTCTCGACGACCGGACTCGCAGCATCGTGACGGTGAGCGTGCTGACCGCACTCGGTCTCGAGGACAAGCTCAAGGGGCACGTGGGCGGAGCGATCAAGCTCGGCGTGAGCGAGGACGAGTTGGTGGACCTGTTCGTGCACCTGTCGGCGTACCTCGGTGTGGCACGTGCCGGCGCGGGTTGGGAAGTGGTGAGCGAGGTGCTGCAGGAGCGCTATGAGCGACGGGCCAAGCGAGCAGCGGCCGGCGCAATCGCCGACCCGGCCGAGCCCGGCAGCGCTGAGCACTCATGAGCTTCCATCCACAACTCCTGCGGTCGGTACAGGACCGGCCAGCGCTGGTGCGACTCAACGCCGAGACGCTGCCGGCGCGACGGGCCGAGTTCACCGAGCAGTTGGTGAACATGCGCAAGCCCGAGCAGCCGTCGGTGTCGAGCGAGGATCACGTGATCGACGGCGCCGATGGCCAACCGATGACGATCCGCGTGTATCGCAACACCGCCGTCGCGCCCGACACGATCGTGCCACTCGTCGTGTGGTTCCACGGCGGTGCGTTCATCATGGGCGATCTCGACGCCGAGGATCTGTCGTGCCGGATGGCGTGCCAACGTCTGGGCGCAGTAGTCGTTGCCGCCGACTATCGCTTGGCACCCGAGCATCCCTTCCCCGCCGGCGTGGAGGATTGCTACACGAGCCTGTGCTGGGCCACGGCACACGCCGCTGAGCTCGGGGTCGACGCAACTCGAGTTGCCATCGCGGGGAACTCGGCCGGCGGTGGCCTGACCGCAGCTGTCGCGCTCATGGCTCGTGATCGAGGCGGCCCGGCGATCGCCTATCAGTTCTTGGGCATCCCCATGCTCGATGACCGATGCAGCACCATGTCGATGCAACTCAACGACGAGCCCTACATCTGGAACACGCAACTGTGCCGCGACAGCTGGTTGCTGTACCTCGGGCCCGACTACAGCGGCGAAGTACCTCCCTACGCTGCTCCAGCGCGCGCAACTCGACTTGACGCGCTTCCCCCGGCGTATGTGTTGATCAACGAGAAGGATCCGCTGGCCGACGAAGGGCTCGCCTATGCCCAACGTCTCTCACACGCCGGGGTGCGCACCGAGGTCCATGTGGTGCCCGGCGCATGGCACGGCTTCGCCATGTACATGCCGAAGACCGGACTGGCACGCCGTATGAACGACGCATGGCTCGCGGCGATGGCCGAAGCCCTCGACGTCGAGCTGCGCGACTGACCGCGATCGGAACGATGCCGCCGCCAGCGCGGTTGCCATCTGACTTCCGTGGCGTTGGCCGCCCGAAGCCGCTCCACCTTCGGCGGTGGGCGGTACAGGAAAGCCAACTGCCGGAAGTCAGCCGCCCACCGCGTTGACGAGTGACGACCGAGGACCCCCATCATCGCTCGAGTAGGCCAGGCAGGGATCGAACCTGCGACCAAGGGATTATGAGTCGACGTCCATCGATCCAGCCTGTGATGAATTGTGCCATTTACCAGGCTTTTGTCCACCGTCGAATCCACGCCGTAGTGCCCGATATCGCCCCATGCTGCCAAATATGTTGGATGAAATGTTGGATCACGGAGCCGTTCAGGCCTCGAGCGAAAGCACCAACATCGACTCCTCATCCGAGTCGGCGAATGCTTGAAGCCTCAGCGTGCTCCGGCGGAGGAGTTCTTCGATCTATTGTCTCGAAGGATTCCGACTTCCGACAGTTGGCCTTCCTCTACGGCCCACCGCCCAAGGTCGTGTGGCTTCAGGTGGCCAACGCATCGACGACGGAACCGGAGTCCTTGGCCCGATCACGCCCAGGGCGGCCGACGTGAACGTTGTCACAGCATGCCGTCCGTTGGGGACGTCTGGTGACCGCTGGTATCCGTAGGTGACCGCCGGTCCAGATGGGCTCGATGTCTTGACTTGAGCGGCAAATGACACGGGTGTATTTCCTTCAGCCTGATGCCGAAACCCTTGGTCGATCTCACTGACGTTGCGAACCTTCCGGTGGTGCTCACGGTCGAGGAGGCGGGCGCTGTGCTTCGCATCGGGCGGTCTCAGGCCTACGCGCTGGCCCGCCGGTTCATTGATTCCGGTGGGCTCGACGGTATCCCCGTTGTTCGTTTCGGGTCGTCGATGCGGGTGCCCACGGCGAGCTTGCTGAAGCTGCTACAGCCCCACGACGAACTCTCGCTCGGACGCGACCGGGACGGCGCGTCGTGACGGGTGACTCGATTGCCACCGAACCAGAACCTCGTTCACCGGGCTCGGATTCTCCGTCCACGGTGAACGCGTCCTCGATGGTCACGGGCACCACTCGGCTGGGCCTCACTTGTCATCCAGCGACAGGCGCCCGACAGTCGGCGACGACATCGGGCTCGAGCCCCACACGCGAGGCCCGAGCCTGATGTCAACTCTCATTGCATGCAATTCGAGTTGCTCACGCCAATGGACAGACGGGTGCACTGTCGCGAACGGGTGGTGGCGATGACGGTGCGGGTGACGACGTTGAAGGGCGCGGAGGCGGGCCGCTACTACGTGGATGGCCTCCCCACCTACTACTTGGATGCTGGTGAGCCGGCGGGGGTGTGGTCCGGGCACGGTGCATCCGTGCTCGGTCTTTCCGGCACGGTCGACCCCGAAGAGTTCGTGGCGGTGATGTCCGGCATCCACCCTGTCACCGGTCAGCATTTGGGGCGTCGGTTTGGTGATGAGTCGGTGCGCGGGTTTGATGTGACGTGCTCAGCCCCGAAATCGGTGTCGGTCCTGTTCGCCGTCGGCAACGACTCGACGCGCGCGGAAGTTCTTGGGGCGCATGACGCGGCGGTGTCGGCGTTGGTCGGTTGGATCGAAGCTCATGCGCATACGCGGTTTCGGACGATGGGTGTGGTGGGGGTGTTCGACTCGGAGGGGATCATCGCGGCGTCGTTCCGGCAGCACACCAGCCGTGTCCTCGACCCGCAGTTGCATACCCATGTGGTGATCCCGAACCGTGTGCTCGCACCGGACGGACGATGGCTTGCCCTGGACGCCAGGACATTGAAACTCGATCAACGGACACTGTCTGCGATCTACCACGCCGGCCTCCGCGCCGAACTCACGCAACGTTTGGGGGTCGGGTGGGAGCCCGTCGTGAACGGCATCGCCGACGTCGCCGGTGTGTCGGGGGACGTACTCCGGGAGTTCTCCACCCGCGCCGATCAAGTCGCCGCCCGCCTCACCGTGAAGCTCGACCGCTTTCAAGTCACGATGGGCCGTGAACCGACACCGAGGGAACGGTGGCGCCTCGAACGTGAAGCGGTCACCGACTCACGACCATCGAAGATCCACGGGGTTGAGGGAGCGACGCTGCACGAGACCTGGATCGCTCGTCTCAACGGCCTCGGCGTCGACCATGTGCGGCTCGTTGAGGATGCCGTTGAACGCGTCGAACGCCGCGACGTGTTGAGTCCGCTGACCGCCCGGTTCACCGCTCTGGACGCGGTGAACGCGTTGAGCGACAAGCAGTCGACGTGGCGGCCGGCCGAGATCGTCCGAGAGACCGCCGGTCTGCTCCCCACCGATCTCGCCCTCCCCGCCCGCGAACTCGTGACGGCGCTCGACGCGGTGGCGCGGGATGTTGAACGGTCGTTGTGTGTTGATCTGTCCGCCCCGATCCCACCCGGGGTCCGCCTACGCCGTGACGGGCGGCCGGTCACCGAACCAGTGATCAACCGGGCGTTGAGCACCGACACCATCCTGCTCGAGGAAGCCGCCATCTTGGCGTGGGCCGACCAGACCGCCAGTGGTGCCGGGGTTGATGACCTCAGCGCACTCGAGTTCGCGTCGGTCGAGTTGTCGGTCGGGCAAGCCGAATGCGCCACCGCAGTCGCCGGGACCCGCGAGTTGGTGTTGGTGGTCGGTCCGGCCGGGACCGGTAAGACGACCGCCCTCGCCCCCGCCGTCGCATCACTACAAGCAGAGGGTGCGCCGGTGTTCGCCGTTGCCCCATCCGCCGCGGCGGCGCAGGTGCTGGCTGACGAGACCGGTGTTCCAGCCGACACGATCGACAAGTTCCTTCACGAACACGTCCGATCCGACGGCCCCCGTTTACCGTTCCGACTTCCGGTCGGTGGGGTGTTGATCGTCGATGAGGCCGGGATGATGTCCACACCGCACCTCGCCGCCATCTCCCGACTGGCCCAACACCATCGTTGGCGGGTTCGCTTGATCGGTGATCCGTTGCAGTTCTCCGCCGTCGGGCGCGGCGGCGTGTTCGGCCTCCTGTGCGACACCCACACCCCAGTCGAGTTGGACCGTGTTCACCGCTTCAACCAGCCATGGGAACGCGACGCATCGCTCCGACTGCGGCGCAGCGACCCCGACGTCGCCGACCTCTACGCCGCCCACGGCCGCATCCACGGCGGCGACAACGCAGCAATGCAGTCAGCGATCGTTGACCAATGGTGGACCGACCGGCGCGCTGGTCGGGACGTGTTGATGATGGCCCCCACCCAAGCCACCGTCACCATGTTGAACCAGGCCGCCCAACACCGCCGCTACACCACTGGGGAGATCACCGTCGAACAATCCGCGTTGATCGCGTCGGGTCGGATCGGGGTCGGGGATCAGATCGTCACCCGCCGTAACCAACGACTGTTGACCACCGACCGAGGCCACACGGTGAAAAACCGAGACCGCTACACCGTCACCGACATCACCCTCCATGGCGTCACCGTGATCGGAACCTCCGGGACCGTGACCCTCCCCTATGACTACGTCCGCGAACACGTCGAACTCGGCTATGCGCAAACCGGGCACGGATCCCAAGGCCGCACCCTCGACACCGCCCTGGTCCTCATTGACACCCCCATCGATGTCCGCGGTCTCTACGTCCCGATGACCAGAGGACGAGACGCCAACACCGCCTACGTCGTGTGCGACAACGACCAAGACCCCATCGAGGTATTCACCCAAGCCCTCACCCGGGACTGGCTCGACCAACCCGCCCACACCCGACACACCGAACTCAACCCGGTGCCCCAGCCCCGTGTCACGTCCCACCCCGAACCTGCGCTCCCGCACCAGCCCGTCCCGACACCCCAGACCCACGCGGCCTCCACACCCCGCGCCGAACGGGAACTCCCGAAGTTGCTCCCGGGCGACGAACTCCGCCGGCTCCTCCACAACATCGGCCGCCTCGAACAACAACTCGCACACCTCGACCGCCAGATCGGCGACATCCCCCGACAAGCAGTTCGGGCCCACGAACACCTCGCCCGACTCCAAACCAACCGCACCGCAGCCATCGACCGCATCACCATCAACGAAACCACCATCGACAAGTTCGACCGGTTCGGGCAACGCCGACGCCACACCACCCAACTCACCCAAGCACGCCAAGCCCTCGACGCCGCCCGCCGCGACCTCACCGACATCGACCACAACATCACCGCCACCGCGGTCACCACCAGCCAACACGACGCACATCATGTCAACGACCTCACCGCCGACCGGACGAACGCCTCGCAGGAGCTAGACGTTCTCCTACGGCACCTAGACGACGACCGAATGCTGCGGATCGTCGGCGCCCGACGCGACCCGACCATCATCGCCAGGATCGGGCCGCGCCCAACCACGAACGCCATACGAGAATGGGAACACGCCGCCACGCTCCTCGCCGAACACCATGCCGCGTTCACCGGACCCGGACGCACCGACCTCGACTGGCTCCTCGAACTCGCCCGCAAACGCCAACTCGAACACGCCATCACCACCGTCCACCGGGCAACCGGACGCCACCCCGAACACGACCGCAGCCTCGACCACGACTACGGCCTCTCACTCTGACCGGTGGAATCCCCGGTGCTTGTTCTACTGGGCGGTTGCGCGTCGACGGCCGACTCACCTTGCCGGTCGACGCCTCGACATCCACAGCGACTGGCCCTGACGTCGGCGATCACCGATGCCCTCTCAGTGCTCTCACCACAGACCGTTGCCGATGGGGCTGCGCTCAGAATCCGCGTTGACTGATCCAGGCCACGCGTAGACAGTCGTAGACAGTCGTAGACAGTCGTAGACAGTGCCTAAGTCACCACCACCTCGACTGGGGCTGGGGATATGCCTCTGCTCGCGAGGAAGTCGAGCGGATCATAGGCTAAGCGGATCTCGTAGCGGCCCGGAGGCGCTGAATACCCAGCATCTTCGTCGCAGCTGTCGGTCCCGACCAGCAGCTCTACTTTTGTTGACTCGCCTGGCTGTAGCTCCGCAATAAATCCAGTTTCAGCGATTGGACCCGCATACTCAGCGAGTGCCGTGTTCGAGTTGACACCGACGAGGACACCAAGAAGCGGTTGGTGTCCCTCAAGTACAATTGCTTCCGCCGAGTTGTTGGTAAGCAACAAGTGCGACATCATTGTCTCACCCGACCGCACCTCGACCGCGTCAACGATCGTCTCGCTCATCAAGCTGGGCGACGACGGACCGCCTGGGGCGACAGGTGAGCATTCCTTTGCGGGTGCCGATAGCTGGGACGCGGCGTTCAGTGGATAGGCGTACCGCCCAAGCCTCACGACGACGAGGGGGTCATATTCCCTCACTAGATCCTTGGCGAGGTCCATCGAACTGGGCGCGAGTTCAACTTCAACTCGATCAGCAAGAAGCGAAATCGACCGAAATGCCATAGGCGTCTCGGCGACGCGACCCTGGAGCGCGTCATAAACCTCTTCGAGCTTCTTGCCGGGTGGGGCGCCTGAGGTACTAGCAGGAGCAAGCTCAACGACTGGCGAGGACTGAGTCGGTGTAGGTCGATCAGCCGCCGCGGTTGACGCTACTCTTCCAGGTTCTCGAGAGTTGTCTTGAAAACTGTTAGGAGCCCCACACGAAGTAATAACAATAGCTCCTACTGCTACCAAGCCGAAGCGAGGGGATCTATCCATTTACGATAATCGAGTTGGTGGAACTCAGTGTCCAGTAGATCTTGCTCATGCCGCACGAGTTTTCCCCAGCGCCACTTACCGATCCCCACACTTTGACCTTTCCAGATCCGAGATTCGAGTACACCACACCTCCGCTGTCGCCCCCAGTACAGACGAGATTGGTATCAAATGCCTTTGTGACGCTCAGCGGACCGCCGGTAACGCCATAGATGAGGGTCTTGGATCGAACGGTCACTCGCCCGCACGTCGTTCCGGTCGTATAGCCCGTCTTGCATACGAAAGTGTCCACCGACGCGCCGTACTGGTCACCAACTTGCTCGACGCCCCTGTAGGTAGACCCGTCAAGTACGTTGCCATCGAGGGGCCATCGCCAGTAGTAGGCGATATCGGTGTAGCAGGTGCCGGTCGACCATCCGCAGGATAGGAGAATCGAGTCGAGATAGGCTGCCATTCCACCGGCCCAGACGCCATACCCCTCAGGTCCGCAGTGACCGGCGATCGTCCCCATGAAGTGGTAGTAGGTGAAGTTGTACATTGGCGCCCCGGTCGAACAAACCTCGTCAGGAACGCCCGGCGGCATATCGACAACACGTACCTGACCGCCTCGCTCTGGCGAGTAGTCCCAAACAGATCCGGCGAGCTTCCGAACAGCAATTGGCTCAACTCCTTCGAGCTTTCCAGCATCAATTTCTGCTGAAAAGGTCTCCAGAATCACCCCGGTATCTTTGGATGTACGACCATCGTCGTACGCAGCGAATCGAACGAGTCCAGTAGGTTCGGTCCAGACCTCTCCGTACAATCGGACCTCAGCCATCCTCTTGCCGACACTGTCCTGAAGCTTTTCAGAGTCTACGAATCCGCTTACCGCGTTGTGTGCCTCGAACGTAAAGTCGGATCCCAGTCCGCGGGCGAAATCTGTAATGGCTTCCAGTGATTGATCCTCGTCAGGCACGACGTAGATATGTATCAGACGGTCATCTTTTCGGTCCCGAGTTGTGGTCGAGTAGCGACATCCATACTGTTCTCTGAGCGAGTCTTCTAGTTTCTGAACCTCGTCGACGGGCAACTCATCAACGACAGGAGCGGCCGTAGGATCCGAGGTTGCCCGAGCCCCCATCGGTGCGGGGTTTGGAGGTATTTCGCAAGATTCGGCCGCCGCCTTGGCAGGTGTTGTGACAACCAAACTAGAAGCCAACAACAGTGGTGCAATCGCGAGCGCAGGGAAAAGTCGTCGAAACATAGGTCGCCCCCAGTTCACAATCAACAAGGCGGGAAAACGCACGCCTTTTTGTGATCGTAAACAGCTCACGCCTGGTTGTCAATGGGGCGACGTGCCTCGCACGCTGTGAGCGCTTGGCGGTGGTTGGTGACTCACAGACTTTGAGCGCATGACCTCGGGGTCGGCGGAAGGCATGCCTGTTCATGGAAGGCAAGATCGGCATGGCTGCTCGTGCGGGAAGTACTTCGTGGTGATGCGTGACGACTGGGTGCCGCTGTGCGTCGAGGCCGGCGATCTGGACAAGCTCTTCGCGACCGACGTGGCCCGCCAGGTGCTGGGGCAGATGAGCGCGGCGACCATCGACCGGTACCTGCGCCCGGTACGGACCGGATGCGCCTCAAGGGCATCTCGACGACCAAGGCGTCGCCGCTTTGCGGACCTCGATCGCGATCCGCACCGTCGGCGACGAACGCGACGGGTGACAAGGGGCGATCGAAGCGGACACGGTCGCGCACTGCGGGCCGCGCTTCGTCGGCGAGTTCGCCCGCACCGTGACGCTGACCGACATGGTTACCGGCTGGACCGAGAACGCCTCGATCCGCAAGCAGCAACCGCGGGTTTTGGTGAGCGCCGAACACACCATCTCCAGAGCGCCCACAAACGGCTCGGAGTTCATCAACCACGACGTCGCTGAGTGGTTCCAGGCCCGAGACATCGCACAGACCCGCTCGAGGCCCTACCGCAAGAACGACCAGGCCATCGTCGAGTCCAAGAACGACCGCACGCGTCGTGCGTAAGCGCGCCTTCTACTGGCGATACGACACCCCCGCCGAACTCATGCTGCTCAATCAGATGTGGCCCCTGGTGTCATTCCGGCTGAACTTCTTCACCCCCACCCGCAATCCGATCGCCTACACCACTGCCGCGGATGGGCGACGCCGATGGGCCTACGACGACCCGAAGACCCCCTGCGAGCGCGTGCCCGCCGTCGCCATTCTCACCGAGAACCGCATCGCCGCAGCCCAAGCCAGAGTCCATGGCGTGAACCCTGACGACCTGACCCGCCGAATTGACCAGATCCAGATCCAGATCCAGATCCAGACCCAGCTCACCGCCAGCGCCCGAGCCAGGGCCGAGGCGCTCGGCGCCGCCACGCCCTTCGATCTGGAAGTATTGTAACCGTCGATCAGTGACACTCACCAGAGGCAAGCCCACCCGCGATCACAACGCGTGAGGCACCACCAACCCCCACGAGCTCACTGTCTGTTTAGGCACCTCGCGCTAGCGCCGGGTGGCAGTGAACCGCTGGCGGCCTTGCTTCAGAGGCAGCGACCACCGCTCCCTCTGATCGCTTAGGAGTGTGCTGAGCAATTTGGCGAGGGTGCTCGCGTTTTGGTGCTGGATGGAAAAGAATCGTGTGCATGCAGGGCACGTCGGATCCGAACCCGGAACTGCTGGACGCGATGGCGATGTGTGGGCATCTCGTCGCCCGAGACTCGGTCCACTGGTTCCTTGCCGAGCACCGTCAGCGTCTGTTCCCGGATGACATGTTCGTCGATCTGTTCGCTTCGGGTCGGGGTCGTCCGTCCGTGCCTGCTGACGTGATCGCGACTGTGATGGTGTTGCAGGCGCTCGAAGGGTTGTCCGACCGCGATGCGGTCACGCAGTTGCGGAACTCGATTTCGTGGAAAGTCGCCGCCGGTCGATCCCTTGCCGATGAAGGGTTCCACCCAACGGTATTGACGTTGTGGCGCAACAAGCTGCGCGCCAGTGGTCGTCCACAGCGAATCTTCGACGCGGTCCGCGAAGTGATCGACGCCACGAACGTGTTGGCGGGCAAGACCCGCCGGGCGTTGGACTCCACAGTGTTGGATGACGCGGTCACACGGCAGGACGCGATCATGCAACTCGTCGCCCAAATCCGCCGGGTCCGCCGTCTGGTCCCGGCCGCGAAGATGCTCGAACTCGTTGCTCATGACTATGACAACGATCCGGGAAAGCCGGCATGTGCCTGGAACGATCGGGCCGACATCGACCGAGTTGTGACCGACTTGGTCAACGACGCTCGCGCCATCCTGTCCGCCCTGGATGGTGTCGAACTCGACGACGTCCAGGCTGAGGCAGTCGGCCTGTTGGCGTTGGTCGCCGGCCAAGACGTCGAACCCGGTGATCATGATGGGACATGGCGAATCGCACAGGTCACCCGGCCCGATCGGATCGTGTCTGTGCATGATCCTGAGTCGCGCCACGTGCACAAAACGACGTCGAACTACCGCGATGGGTTCAAAGCGCATATCGGCATCGAACCTGACACCGGTCTGATCACCGCATGTGAGTTGACGGCCGGCAACGTCGGCGACGCTCAAGCCGCGCCAGTGCTGCTGGCCGGTGAGAGGGAAACTGTCGAAGTGCTTGCCGATTCCGGCTATGGCTCCGCCGCGTTCCGCAAACATCTCAACGAGCAAGGACACACCGCGACGATCAAACCCGTCCCGATGCACTCAGCGGTTCCCGGCGGGTTCACCACCGACGACTTCAACATCGATCTCGAAGCGATGACCGTCACGTGCCCGAACGGGATCACGATCGAGATCCGACCACGCTCACGTCAAGCAGACTTCGGTCGACGCTGCGAAGGCTGCCCCGTCCGGGAACGCTGCACACGATCAGCCCGCGGACGAAACCTGACCATCCACGAACACCACGACATACTCGCCGCAGCGCGAGCCCACGCGCTCACACCCGCATTCAGCGAGCCCTATCGTCAGCACCGCCCGATGGTCGAACGTTCCATCGCTTGGCTGGTCCGACGCGGCGGCCGCAAAGTCCGCTACCGAGGGATCGCCCGCAACCAGATCGGCCTCGCCCACCGCTGCGCTGCGGTGAACCTGCGCCGCCTCATCAACCTCGGCATCACCTGGAACGACAACTGGACAATGGCCCACTGACCATCCGAGACCAGCCGGGCGACACCCCCAGATCCCCGCCGCCACGCAGAAGCATCCGCCGACAACACACTGCGCACCGACCGATCAGCCCCCGACCCAGCGAGCAACACCAACTGCACTCCAGCCCACCCGACCGGAAGCGACTTGCTCAGCACACTCTTAGTCGGACCTGGCCGGCACACAACGAATGGAGAACGCCCCAGCCCTGACGGATGCCGGATGGAGCCTCAGCCGGGGAGGCACGGCTGCAGGCAGTCCATCCGGCGTGAGGTGCCGCCCTACCTCAAGTGTCACGGTACCCCTCCAGCCGTACCCGATCACGCCTGCCCGCCTTCGTTGGTCCGTTGCACCAGCAACGATGCGACTGCACTCGCCAGTGCTCGATCGGTCTCGGCGACTCGACCGCTGTAGTGCTTCGCAGCCACAGTCGGGTCGTGACCAGCTCGGAGCGCCACCTGAGTTACTGAGTAGCCCATCTCCTGGCCGTACGTCTCCATGAACTTGCGGAGGTAGTGGAAGTCCAGGTGCTCCAGCCCAGCTCGCGCGCGCAGCCTCGCGAAGAACTGGGTGATCGCCCCGGGACTCCACGGCCGGCTGCCGTCGACCACGTCGGTGAACACAAAAGGATCGGCAACGAGTTCGACACCCGAAAGGCGGGCCCGCTCCCCCACCATCTCGATCTGTGCTCGAAGAATCGCGGCAGTGAGTCCGTCGATCGCAAGGGTGCGGACTCGCCGATTCTTGGTCGGGATCTCATCGAGCGGCTGACCGGGCAGCGCTACGACCGACGACGACACCCGCATGAGCCCGCGTTCGAGATCGAGGTCGCGCCACCGCCGCAGCCCGCAGAGCTCGGCGCGCCGTAGGCCGGTGGTGGCCGCGACGAGAATCGCTCGGGCGTACTCCGGGCGGCGTGACTGCTCAGCCGCGTTGATGAGCGCACGCACTTCTTCGGGAGTTGGCACCACGGGTGTGATGTTCGGGATCGAAGGCGGCTCGGCCCATTGCGCCGGGTTCGACTCGCGCCAGCCCCATCGACACGCCTGGGTGAACATCGACGACAGGCATGCATGGATCTGGTAAACGCTGCGCGGCGACAGCCCCCGCGTCTGGTGCGCTCCGTACAGATCGGTGAGCGTCTTCGTCGTCACCTTCGTGACCTGGGTACGGCCGAGGGTGGGCCTGATGTTCCGGTTGTAGACCTTCTCGTAGCCGTGGACCGTGTTCGGCGAGCGACCCTTACGCCTCAGCTCGACGATCCAGTCATCGAACAAATCGTCCAGGCACGCCCTGGTGCCCGTGTGTCGCCCCTTGGTCACCTCGGTAATCAACGCGGCGCGGGCCTTCTTGGCATCGCGCAAGTTGCCACTGAACATGCGGCTTACCTGGCGCCGACGACCCGTCACCGGATCCCGGCCCGCCTCCACGATGAGTTCCCACGCCCCAGGTGAACGCTCTCGCATTCCCGGCGCCGATCGAAGTTCCGCCACGCCCGCATGGTACCTACGTGTTGGACGGATGTTGGAACAATGTTGGATTTGACTGTCGGAGTCCCCTCCGCACCACCCACCCGTCACCATAAGTCCTGGTAGATCGAGTAGGCCAGGCAGGGATCGAACCTGCGACCAAGGGATTATGAGTCCCCCGCTCTGACCACTGAGCTACTGGCCCAAGCGCAAGGCCCCGCATGAAGCGAGGCCCACGAAGCTCCGGGGGTGGGGCTCGAACCCACGACACGCGGATTAACAGTCCGCTGCTCTGCCAACTGAGCTACCCCGGAAGGCGCCGGAGGAGGATAACACCGGACCCTTTCCCGCCACGGAATCGTTCCTGTGACAGTGTTGGCCCAGCACGAAACGAGCAGGGGGAAATCACGTGGATTGGCAGCGCTGGAACCTCGATGAGGTCGTCATGAACCCGATGCCGAACGTGGATGGTGGAGCCGCGGCGGTCATCGCCCCGCCCGGCACTGACCAGCCCTTCATGCTGCTCGTCACGTTTCCACCCAACCACGTGGTGAACTCCCACTGGCACGGCAGCGACTGCTTCTACCTGGTGTCGAAGGGGTCAATGACCGTCGGCGAAGAGGGCGAGTACAAGCCGGGAGACATCCGGTGGGTGAAGGGCGGCACCTACTACGGGCCCGAGGTGATGGGTGCGGATGGTTGCACGTTCATGCTGATCGGCGTCGGTGACTCGGCGGCGCACTTCGAGGAGACCACCGCCCGCGTCATCGGGTCGGTCGTGCGCCCCTGACGGTCGTCTCGGTCACTCGTCTTCGAGGAACTCGCGCAGTTTCTGGCTGCGTTGCGGCTGGCGCAGCTTGGCCAGGGTCTTGGCCTCGATCTGGCGGATGCGCTCGCGTGTGACGCCGAACTCGCGACCGACTTCTTCGAGTGTTCGGGCCTGCCCATCGACGAGCCCGAAGCGCATCCGAACCACCTCCTGCTCGCGCTCGTTCAGCTCGCCGAGGGCTTCCTCGACGGCTTGCACCAGCATGCGGCGGGTCGCCACCTCGGCTGGTTCGTCCGCTCCGGCATCTTGGATGAAGTCACCGAGGTTGGTGTCCTCTTCGTCGCCCACCGGCGAATCGAGCGAGAGCGGATCTTGGGCGATGCGCAGGATCTCGCGCACACGATCGGGCGGCATGAGGACCTTCTCGGCCAACTCCTCGATGGTGGGCTCGCGCTCCATCTCCTGCGCCATCTGTCGTTGCATGCGCACCACACGGTTCATGGACTCCACCATGTGCACCGGGATGCGGATGGTGCGAGCCTGATCGGCGATCGCACGGGTGATGGCCTGACGGATCCACCACGTGGCATACGTCGAGAATTTGAAGCCCTTGGTGTGATCGAACTTCTCGACCGCTCGCATCAACCCGAGGTTGCCCTCCTGGATGAGGTCGAGCAGATGCATCCCCCGACCCACGTAGCGCTTGGCGATGGACACCACGAGGCGCAGGTTGGCCTCGATGAGTTCATCGCGCGCCCGTTCTCCGTCACGCACGAGTCGAGCCAACGATCGCTCGACCGGCTGCCCCACGGCCGTGAGCTCATCGACTTTGGCCGCCGCGGCCACACCGGACTCGATCCGCTTGGCCAGCGACACCTCCTCGGCACCGGTGAGTAGATCGACCCGGCCGATCTCGCGCAAGTACATGCGAACCGTGTCGCTCGTGCCCGGCCCCTCACGATCGACGTGTTCCTTGCGGGCCTTGCGTCGTTTGCTGGCCTGCGCACGATCGGCTCGTCCCGTGTCCGCTTCGGTCGCCTCGACGAGATCAGGCACGACGGCGAGCAATGGCGCACCCGCCGCGACGACTCCGCCAGCACCGTTGACCGGCGAACCGTTGGCCGGCACATCGTCATCTCCGTGGATGTCGAAGTCGATGCCATATCGAGCCAACACCTCGTGGACCTCGATGATCACATCGCCGGTGAGCTCCACGCCGACCAGCGCACGGAGCACCTCGTCGACCGGAACCGTCTCGGAGACCCGCGCCGCATCGATGAGCGCTGACCATCGCTCTGCATCGAGTCCCGGCCAAGCCGGGATGGTGAAGTCGTCACTCACATCAGGTCCTGCTCCGCGTCGCGCCCGTCGAGCCAACCTAGCAACTCACCGAGTGCGTCCGACCCCGGTTGGCCCAGCCCGTGTAGCCAGCTGCGCACACGTGCGCTGACCAGCAGGTGATCGTCGGGATGAGACATGGTGCGATCGCGACGCAACTCGCGCTCCACCGCTGAGCGGAGCAGGTTCTCGCACTCGAGCACTGGATCGTGTTCGGCCTCTTCGACCGCGAGCCTGGTGAGCAGCTCGGCCACCGCCGGATCGGCCTGTTCGATGGCGTGGCGGACCTCACCATCGTGACGGGCCAGTTCGTCCACCGCACGGCGGTGTTCAGGGTCGGCGAACATGGCCGGCACCACCCGTGGAGCGGTGTTCAACCAGTTGTGCACCAGCAGCCGGAGCACCGTGGTCTCTGGGCCATCGCCGAAGGTCTGACGGGGCGCTTCCACCTTCACCACCGGGTTGCGCACGGCCCGATCGGCCATGGCCACCAGGTCTTCGGGGGGAAGCCCGCAACGCACGGCGATCTCCCCGGCGTACTGCCGCCGCACGATGGCGTTGGGATGTTCGGCCACCAACGCCAAGCCGGCCTCCGCGGCACGTGCTCGTTGCTCAGGGGTGTTCACCACCATCGAGCTGAGGAGGCGATCGAGACGGAACGCCAGATAGGGCCGCGCTCCGGTGACCGCCGCGGCGAGTGCCGCTGGGTCGGTGCGAGCGAGATCGCCGGGATCGACTCCCGGCGGCAGGGCCACCACCGACACCGACACGTCATAGGTCTTCTCCCACGCGTAGAAGCGATCGGCCGCGTTCTGCCCCGCGGCATCGGCGTCGAACGCGAGCACGATGTTCTGTGCGAACTTGCGGAGCAATCGCACGTGCTCCTCCGTGAGCGCGGTGCCACACGTCGCCACCGCGCGTTTCACCCCGGCCGAGTGGAACCCGATGACGTCGGTGTAGCCCTCGCACACCACGATCTGATCGGACCGCACCGCTTCATCCTTGGCCCAGTTGAGCCCATAGAGCGTCCGGCTCTTGGAGTAGATGGGCGTTTCGGGCGAGTTCTTGTACTTGGCACCCTCGACACCGGGCATGATGCGCCCGCCCATGGCTACTGCGTCACCACGCTCGTCGAAGATGGGGAAGATGATGCGGCCACGCAGCGCGTCGGTCTGGCGGCCACGCTGGTTCAAGAACCCGAGGCCGGTGTCGCGAAGCACGTCGTCGGAAAGCTTGAGCGCGCGGGCCAGTTCATCCCATCCCTCCGGAGCCCAGCCCAACGAGAACGTGCGGGCAGTTGCACCGTCGATACCGCGACTGCGCAAATAGCCCCGTGCCGGCCCAGCGTCGGTGCCGGTGAGAAGGCGCTGGTGATACCACTGCACTGCAGCGGCCATGGCCTCTTTGAGGTGCTTGGCCCTGGAGCGGTCTTTCGATTCTCCGGTGTTGGTGTAGGTGATGGAGATACCGGCCTTGGCGGCCAGCGACTCGACGGCACCGACGAAGTCGAGATGCTCGATCTCGCGGACGAACGTTATGACGTCGCCGGACACCCCGCATCCGAAGCACTTGTAGTAGCCGAGCTCGTCGTTGACACTGAACGACGGGGTCTTCTCGGCGTGGAACGGGCAACGACCCGACCAGCGCGAGCCCACACGGCGAAGTGGCGTGTGGGGCTGCACGACGTCGCTCAGACGCACGGTGGCGCGGATGCGTTCGATGTCGTCGTTGGAGATCCCCATGCGCCGTCGAACCTATCGGAGGGTTGTGATGCCTGTGCTTGGCCGGAACCGCGCGGCAGGGCTGAGGGGCGGGCTACTCCAAGGGGACCGCAGGACCCTGCGGCTCGTGCGGCGTCTTGGGAGTGGACTTCAGCGACATCAAGATGGCCACCGTGAGCACTACGGCGATGAACACCAGCGAAGCGCCCGTGGGGATGTGATACCAGTGCCCGATCAGCATCTTGATGCCGACGAACGCCAAGATGATGGCCAGGCCCTCCTGCAACCGTTCGAACCGTTCGTGCATGTCGGCCAGTAGGAAGTAGAGGCTGCGCAATCCCAAGATGGCGAAGGCGTTGGAGGTGAGCACGATGAACTGTTCCCGGCTCACCGCCAAGATGGCCGGCACCGAATCGACGGCGAACACGACATCGGTCGCCTCGACGAGCACCAACACCGCGAACAACGGCGTTGCCAGTCGGACGCCGGGGCGATCGGGATCGTGGCGCGTGAACAGCTTCTGTCCGTCATAGGTGTTCGTGGACGGCACCACCTTGCGCACCACGCGGAGGACAACCGAACTCTCGGGTTCCACGTCATCATCGTCGTCCTGGAACGCCAGCTTCGCCGCGGTGTAGAGCAGGAACGCCCCGAAGATGTACATCACCCATTCGAAGCGTTCTATGAGCGCAACGCCGGCGAACACGAAGATCGCTCGCAGGACCAATGCGCCGAACACACCCCAGAACAGCACTCGGAACTGGTACATGCGCGGGACCGCGAAGTAGTTGAGGATCAGCGCCCACACGAACACGTTGTCGATGCTGAGACTCTTCTCCAGCAAGTAGCCGGAGTAGTACTCGCCCGCCGCTGCCCCGCCGTGCCACACCCACATCAAGATGCCGAACGACAGCCCGATCGTGATCCACACCGCGGACTCGATCGCAGCTTCCTTGAACGAGACCTCATGGGCATCTTTGTGGACGAGAACGATGTCGGCGATGAGCAGCACGACGATGAGGGCGCCGACGGCTGCCCAGTTCCATGCCGGGACGTCGATGTCGACCGCGTTCTCGGCTGCTTTGTTGGCCAGCGTCATGCTGGCCGTGTGGGCGAGGTGCATCAGTCCCGGCTACCCAACCCGCCCAAGATGCCACCGACGCCGCCGCCAGCACCGGAGTTGCCCGTACCGATCGTGGCACCGATCCACGACAGGAACTCGTTTGGGTTGCGGGTCTGGGTCATGACCTTGCCCGGTCCGGTGAAGTCGAACACCAGCCCCTCCCCCGACTTGAACGTCTGCACCAAGCCACCGGTCACCTTGCGCAAGCCCATCTGCACGGTGTCTTCGTAGGCCACCATGTGCCCGGTGTCGACGGTGATCGTCTGGCCGGGCGCCAGATCCCAGGTCTCCAACGCTCCGTAGCAGGCGATGACGATGGGGCCGCTCCCGGCGGCACGCACGATGAAGGCGCCTTCGGACCCGAACATGTTCTTGAACCCGCCCCACTTGGTGTCGAGCTCGACGCTCTGAGCCGACGCGAGCCACGACCCCTTCTGCACGATGAGCGACCGTTCTGGGGTGATGTCGAGCGTGAGCAGATCGCCCGGGAGGCGGGGCGCGACGTCGACCCAGCCGCCTTGACTCGGAGCGGTGTACGTCGTGATGAAGAAGCTCTCTCCTCCGAGCGCAGCTCGCTTGAGGCTCTTGAGCACGCCGCCTTCTGCCTTGGCGGCCACGATCACCCCGGCGCTGGTGGCCATCATGGCGCCCGCCTCGGCGCGTACGGACTCGCTGCCGGCAAGGTTCAGGCGGGCAACGCCGAAGCTGGGGGTTTGACGGGTGACGACCTGCATGTTGTGCCTCCAGGAGCGGGCGTGGGTGATGTCAGTCTGGCCCACCGGCCCTCGCCACCGGTGGAACATGCCAGTTCGGACCGGCACGCCAGAATTGACGAGCGGCACACCAGGTCTGGCGTGCCGCTGCCAATCACACGTATATGTCAACCAACCTTGACAGGTCGGGGTGTTCAGTTCACTTGGTCTCGGTCTTGGAACCGCCACCAGAAGAGATGATGGCCTGTGCCGCGGCGAGGCGAGCCACGGGCACCCGGAACGGTGAGCAACTCACGTAGTCGAGGCCAGCCTCGTAGAACAACGCGATGGACTCGGGATCTCCGCCGTGCTCGCCACAGACGCCGAGCTTGAGGTTCTTCTTCGTCTGACGACCACGAACGGCCGCCAGCTTCACCAACTCGCCGACACCACCACGGTCGATCGTCTCGAACGGGTTCCGCTTGAGCAACCCCTGCTCGAGATAGGCGGGCATCATGCGGCTCTCGACGTCGTCGCGGCTGAAGCCGAACGTCATCTGCGTGAGGTCGTTGGTGCCGAAGGAGAAGAAGTCGGCTTCCTCGGCGATCTCGTCAGCGCGCAGCGCGGCACGCGGCGTCTCGACCATCGTGCCGATGGTGACGTGCGGCTTCTTCTTCATGCCCTTGGTCGCGTCGTCGATGGCACCTTGCACCCAGCTGCGGGCGAGCCCGAGCTCCTCACGAGTGACGGTGAGGGGGATCATCACCTCGACGATGGGGTTCTTGCCCTTGGCCCGCAGCTCAGCGGCGGCTTCCATCAGCGCGCGCACCTGCATGGCGTACAGGCCCGGCTTGACCACGCCGAGGCGGACACCACGGGTGCCGAGCATGGGGTTGAACTCCGCCCAGCTCTCGGCAGCCTTGAGCAGTCGCTGCTCTTCGTCGCTGAGACCGTGGAGTGCCTTCTTGATCTCGAGCTCTTCCACCCGAGGGAGGAACTCGTGCAGCGGCGGATCGAGGAGACGCACCGTGACGGGCAGGCCGTCCATGGCGTCGAGGATCTCGATGAAATCCTGCTTCTGCACGAGGCGCAGCTCTTCGAGCGCCGATGTCTCTTCGGCCGGGGTGTTGGCCAGGATCATGCGACGCACGACGGGGAGACGATCTTCTCCGAGGAACATGTGCTCGGTGCGGCACAGGCCGATGCCCTCAGCTCCGAAGTTGCGGGCATTGATCGAGTCGGGACCGTTGTCGGCGTTGGCTCGCACCGCGAGCTTGCCAGCGCGGATCTTGTCGGCCCATCCCAAGATGGTGTCGAACTCGGCGGGCGGCTTCGAGCCGGCGAGCTCGAGAGCGCCGAGCATGATCTCGCCCGACGAACCGTCGAGGCTGATGACGTCGCCCTCGTTGACGGTGACGTCACCGCAACGGAACTGCTTGCCCTCGATCTTGACGGCATCGGCACCCACGACGGCAGGGGTTCCCCAACCGCGGGCAACCACGGCGGCATGGCTCACGAGACCACCGCGCGAGGTCAAGATGCCCTTGGCGACCATCATGCCGTGGACGTCTTCGGGGCTGGTCTCGGAACGCACGAGGATGACATCCTCACCGCGCTCCTTGGCCGCTTCCTCGGCGTCGTCAGCGGTGAAGTACACCTTGCCCACCGCGGCACCAGGCGACGCGGCGAGGCCCTTGGCGATGGCCTTGCCCTTGTTGGCGAACTGCGGATGCAGCACCTGATCGAGGCTGTCCTCGGTGATGCGCATGATGGCTTCGGACTTGGACAGCTTGATGCGCTTGTCCTTGGTCATGTCGACAGCCATCTTCAGCGCAGCAGCGCCGGTGCGCTTGCCGACGCGGGTCTGCAGCATCCAGAGCTTGCCCTGCTCGATGGTGAACTCGGTGTCGCACATGTCGCGGTAGTGCTTCTCGAGACGATCGAAGATGGCGAGCAGCTCGGCGTGGCAGTCGGGGAACACCTGGGCCATGTCGTCGAGGTTCTGCGTGTTGCGGATGCCGGCCACGACGTCCTCGCCCTGGGCGTTCACGAGGAAGTCGCCATAGGGCTTGTTCTCACCGGTGGCGGCATTGCGGGTGAAGCCCACGCCGGTGCCCGAGGTCTCGTCGCGGTTGCCGAACACCATCGTCTGCACGTTGACGGCGGTGCCGAGATCGTGGCTGATGCGCTCACGAACGCGATAGGCGATGGCACGCGCACCGTTCCAGCTGGCGAACACCGCTTCGATGGCGCCGCGCAGCTGCTTCATCGGGTCCTGCGGGAAGTTCTTGCCCGTCTCGACCTTCACGATCTTCTTGTAGTTCTCGCACAGCTCCTTGAGCGTCGAGGCGGGAAGATCTGCGTCGGTCTTCGCGCCGGCGATGCCCTTGGCATGCTCGAGCGGTCCGTCGAAGAGATGCCCGTCGATGTCGAGCACGATGCGGCCGTACATGGCGAGGAAGCGGCGGTACGAGTCGTAGGCGAACCGCTCGTCACCGGTGACCTTGGCGATGCCCTTCACGCTCTTGTCGTTGAGACCGAGGTTGAGGACCGTGTCCATCATTCCCGGCATCGAGAACTTGGCGCCCGAGCGCACCGAGACCAGCAACGGATCGTTCGCGTCACCGAGCTTGCGCTTCATGGCCTTCTCGAGCTTGGCGACGTGCTTTGCCACCTCGGTGTCGAGCCCATCGGGCCAGCCGCCACGCATATAGGCGCGGCACGCGTCGGTGGAGATGGTGAACCCAGGAGGTACCGGCAATCCCAGCACACTGGTCATCTCGGCGAGGTTGGCACCCTTGCCTCCGAGGAGATCTTTCATCTCCATCGGTGGACGGCGGTGCTTGTGATCAAAGGCGTAGACGTACGGCACGGCGCAAGACCCTAGTGGTCCCGCTCGCGCGCTTCCGATTCATAGTCACTACTGTGACCGGTTCGCCCCCTGACGCCTCGCCCTCGTCCGAGATGGATCAGCGGGAGTGCCACGCAGCGACATCGGGGGAACATTGCATGCACGCCCAGTACGCCCACCTGGCTGATCTCATCAGTTCAGGCGCCCGTCAGCATCCGAGCGCCCCGTTGTGGTTCCTGGCCGATGACGCCACCGCCTCGGAGACCACCGTCGGCGACGTCTACCAGAGCGCTCTCTCGCTGGTCGGGCACCTCCAAGCGGCCGGGCTCGAGACCGGAGACGCGGTGGCCATCTGGGGCGGTTCGTCCATCCCCGTCGCCACCGGGATCGTTGCCGCGCTCATCGGCGGGTTCGTAGCGGTGCCGATGTTGCACACCCTCGGCGAGAGCGACGTCAACGCCATCGTGGACCGCGCCCAGTGCCGCGCGGTGATCGCGGGCCGAGGGTTTCGGGATCGTCGGTTCCTCCCAGAGCTGGAGCGGTTGGGTGAGCGGATCGGGTCGTTGACGGTCATCGCCGATGACGACGCGGCAGCCCATCGTCCGGTTGGGTCACACCGCCAGCTGCGGTCGTGGGACGAGGTGATGGCGGCTCCCGCCCCGCCGGTCGTCGCACCGACGCTGACACCCGACAGCCGAGCATGCATCTTCTTCACCTCCGGCTCCTCCGGTCAGCCCAAGGGTGTCATCCACGCCCACCGGAGCCTGGTGGCCGAGGTGTTCGACTGGGGCAGCCAACTCGATGTGCTCGACGGGTCGGTCTTCCTGCAGAGCTTCCCCATCGCGCACGTCGGTGGCATCGAGGGACTCGTGACCGCCATGGGCACGGGCACCTCTGCGGTGCTGCTCGAGAGCTGGCATGGCGACCTCGCCGCCGACGCCATCGAACGCCATCGCGTGACCGCCCTCGGTTCGACACCGTTCTTCGTCGACACGCTCATCTCCGCTCATGATCGCGGTGCCGATCTGTCCAGCATCCGCCGGATCATGACCGGCGGGGCCATGGTCACCCCGCAGCTCATCGCCGAGGCCGACAAGCGAGGGCTGTTCGTGTTCCGCTGCTACGGATCGAGCGAGCATCCCACCGTGACCGGCACCGATGCGGGCGAATCGCTCGTGGCCCGTTCCACCACCGACGGGCGACCGTCGGGTGACTCGGAGGTGTTGATCATCGATGAGCACGGCGAACCGCTCCCGAACGGCTCCTCCGGAGAGGTGTTGCTTCGCGGGAGCGAGCAGTTCGTCGGTTACCTCGGCAGCGATGACGCCGCCATCGACCGCGACGGTTGGTTCCACACCGGCGACGTGGGCCGCATCGACGGCGACGGCCGGCTCACCATCACCGGCCGCATCAAGCAGATCATCATCCGTGCCGGGGAGAACATCTCGATCGCCGAGGTCGAGGAGGTGCTCGCCACCCACGCTGCGGTGCGTGACTGTGCGGTGATCGGGATCAACGAACCCGTATACGGCGAACGGGCCTGCGCTGTGGTCGTGACGCGCGATGGTTCCGAGCTGGACCTCGCCGATGTGCGTCGACACTTCGAATCGGCCGGCGTGGCCCGCTTCAAGGTGCCCGAGTACGTGATGACGCTCTCGGAGTTGCCGCACAACACGGTCGGCAAGATCGATCGCAACGCCTTGCGTGACGCGCTCAACGACAAGAGCCCGTTCGGCTGACGCTCGCGCGTCAATCAGAATTGCACCACTGCGATCGCGCAGCGGGAGGACTGTCAGAACCCGAGGCGGGAGCCGACGGCGCCGAGCAGATCAGCAATGGGGACACGCACCTGCTCGGTGGTGTCACGATCGCGGATGGTCACCGCGTTGTCCTCGAGCGAGTCGAAGTCGACGGTGATGCACAACGGCGTGCCGATCTCGTCCTGCCGGCGATAACGGCGACCGATCGCCTGCGTCTCGTCGTAGTCGACCATGTACCGATCGGCCAACGTGGCGAAGACTTGACGAGCGACGGGCGTCAGCGTGTCCTTCTTCGACAAGGGAAGCACGGCCACCTTGTACGGCGCCAGACGCGGATGCAGTCGCAGCACCGTTCGGGATTCGCCGCCGACGATGTCCTCGTCGTAGGCCGACATCAAGAACGCCATCATCGCCCGGGTGGCGCCGGCGGCGGGCTCGATGACGTACGGGCGATAGCGCTCGTTGGTCTGCTGATCGAAGTAGTCGAGCTTCTCGCCGGAGTGCTTGGCGTGTTGCGTCAGGTCGAAGTCGGTGCGGTTGGCGATGCCCTCGAGCTCGCCCCATCCCCACGGGTACATGAACTCGACATCGCTCGTGCCGGCGGAATAGTGGCTCAGCTCGTCGGGATCGTGGGCGCGCAGGCGCAGCAGGTCGTCGGGGATGCCGAGCTCGCGGTACCAGTTGAGTCGAGCAGCGCACCAGTACTCGTACCAGGTGTTGGCCTCGGCCGGGGGCACGAAGAACTCGAGTTCCATCTGCTCGAACTCGCGGGTGCGGAAGATGAAGTTGCCCGGCGTGATCTCGTTGCGGAAGCTCTTGCCGACCTGGGCGATGCCGAACGGCGGCTTCTTGCGTGTGGCGTTGAGCACGTTGGAGAAGTTGGTGAACATGCCTTGCGCGGTTTCGGGCCGCAGGTACACCTCGGTGCCCGATCCCTCGACCGGACCGGCCTGGGTCTTGAACATGAGGTTGAAGTTGCGGGCCTCGGTGAAGGTGTTCTTGCCCCCACAGTTCGGGCACACGGTGCGGTCCTCGAGCTGGTCTTCACGGAAACGCTGCTTGCACGACGTGCAGTCGACGAGCGGATCGGTGAAGTTGGCCAGATGTCCCGAGGCCTCGTAGACCGCAGGCGGTCCCAAGATGGCGGCGTCGATGAGCACCACGTCGTCGCGTAGCTGGACCATGGTGCGGATCCAGGCTTCCTTGACGTTGCGCAGCATCATGGCCCCGAGCGGGCCGTAGTCGTAGGTGGAACGAAAGCCGCCGTAGATCTCCGCAGAGGGGAACACGAACCCCCGTCGCTTGCAGAGGTTGACGACCTGGTCGAGCTCGGTGGCGGGCATGGCTCACAACGCTACCGATTCGTCGCGTCCGGCACCGAGCCGCTTGGTCATGAGGGCTCCGAAGCTGCCCTGCCGCCCGAGTTCTCAGTGGTTGCCGATGACCGCCCCGGCCCGAAGTCGCCGCTCGAGATGGTGTTCCATCACCAATCGGGCCAACACCTCGACGGTGTGGGTGTCGGCGGAGATGGGTGTGGCCAGCGCGGCTCGCAGCTGCCCGCCCAATATCCGACGTAGGAGAACGATGACCCCTGGTGACACGGGCAGACCGCGGCGATGCTCACGGCACAACAGGCCACCTTCATTCGGATCGAAGGCAACGAGCTCCTCAGCAGCGTCCTCACCCACGCCGGCGCCACACACCACACAGCCGTCGACGTGCACGCCCAAACCTTCTGTGGCCAGGAGCTTGAGGTAGAACGCGGGCACCAGCAGGGCGGCGTCGTGGTCGGCCAGCGAACGCAGGGCTCCGAGGAGCATCGTGTAGAGGCGGGGATCGCCCTCACGTCCGTGGGAGAACTGCTCGATCACCTCGCACAGCGCGGAGGCCTTGGTGAGGCGATCGAGATCGTCGCGGATCGCCCGGAAGTGATCGATGGACTCGACCTGCGAGATGGTCTGCAGTTCGCCTTTGCCGGTGTTGAACTGGATGGTGAGATGGCTGGGCGACTCGAGTCGGCCGCCGAACTTGCTGGTGGGCTTGCGCACCCCTTTGGCCACCGATCGCACCTGCCCGTGCTGGGCGGTGATGAACACCACGATGCGATCGGCCTCACCGAACTTGTAGGTGCGCAGCACGATGCCGGTGTCGGTGAAGGAAGGCACCGCGGCAACCTATCGTCGTGCCCGCCGGTGGTCGCGGCTCACGTATCGACGCCGCCGAAGCGGCGTTGACGCTGCTGGAACTCGCGGACCGCGTCGGCCAGGTGCTGGCGTCGGAAGTCGGGCCACAACACCTCGGTGAAGACCAACTCGGAGTACGCCAGCTCCCACAACAAGAAGTTGGAGATGCGGTACTCGCCACTGGTGCGCACCATCAGGTCGGGATCGGGCATCTCGGGGTCGTAGAGATGCTTGCGGATCTCCTTCTCCGACACGTCCTCGGGACGGATGCCTTCGGCCACCATGGCCTTCACCGCGTCGACGATCTCGGCCCGACCGCCATAGTTGAAGGCGATGGTGAGCGTCAGCCTGCGGTTGTTCTTGGTCAGGTCGATCGATGCGTCCTGCTGGCGGATGAGCCGCTTGGGTACCCGCCAGTCGCGCCGACCGGCGAAGCGGATGCGGACGCCGAGGTCGTTCAACTCGTCGCGGCGCTCCACCAAGATGCGCTCGTTGAAGCCCATGAGGTAGCGAACTTCATCGATGGGGCGCTTCCAGTTCTCGGTGGAGAACGCGTACACCGTCAGCCAGGAGATGCCCAGTTCGAGCGCCCCGTGCACCGTGTCGAACAACGCCTCTTCGCCCGCGGCGTGACCGTCGGTCCGCTTGAGGCCACGACGGGTTGCCCACCGGCCATTGCCGTCCATGACACAGCCGACGTGCGCCGGAACTCTCGAGAGATCGATGCCGTCGGTGAGCACGGTGAACGACGATAGTGCCATCGCTGCCGCTGGCCGGGTTGCCTGTGCCCATCAAGACGACCGTCGCCTCGCCTATCGTCGAACCTCCATGGCCGGAACCGTCGCATCATCATCCAACAGCGGCAGCCGTGACCTGGCCGTGGTCCTCGAGCACGTGGTCGGTGGGCTGCCGGGCGGCGGCGAGCCACGCCTCGGGCAACGAGAGATGGCCGACGCCGTCCGCGCCGCCATCGCCGGTGGGCGCCATCTCATCGTGCAGGCCGGCACCGGCACCGGCAAGAGCCTCGGGTATCTGGTCCCGGCTGTACTGAGCGGCAAGCGCGTGGTGGTGGCCACCGCCACCAAGGCCCTACAGGACCAGTTGGCCTCCAAGGATCTGCCCTATCTGCAATCAGCGCTGCCGGAGTTGGACATCACCTTCGCCGTCGTGAAGGGCCGGTCCAACTACGCCTGTCTGCAGCGACTCAAGGAGACGTCGGCCAGCGCAGCTGAACGGCTCGACCTCGACGATGTGAGCCCGGCGGTGCGCGCCGAACTGCGAAAGATCGCAGCATGGGCCGAGACGTCCAAGACCGGCGACCGTGGCGAGCTCGACTTCGAGCCGATGGAACGCGCCTGGCAAGCCGCCAGCGTCACGTCCAACGAATGTCCTGGGGCCAACACGTGCCCGATGGGTGGCTCCTGCTTCGCCGAGCGGGCCCGCCGCGCCGCAGCGGAAGCCAACGTGATCGTGGTGAACCTCCATCTGTACGGAACGCACCTCGCGTCAGGGGGCGTGGTGCTACCCGAACACGATCTGGTCATCGTCGACGAGGCGCATCAACTCGAGGACACCATCTCGTCGACGTCGGGTCTGGAACTCACCGGTGGTCGCTTCGTCGCGCTGTCGCGCATCGGGCGCGGTGTGCTGGCCGATGAGGAGATCCCGGCATCGGTGGCCACTGCGGGCAGTCGATTGGCCGCCGCCCTCACCGAGCACAACGGCAAGCGCCTCACCTCTCCCCTGCCCAGTGGCGTGCAAGACGCACTCATCGCTGGCCGGGCCACGTTGGCCCATCTGCTCGAATCGTTGCGGCGCATCGACACCAGCGTGAACGAGGCCGATCAACGCAAGGTGCGAGCCCAGACCGCCGCTACCGGCCTCATCGAAGAACTCGACGCGGCCATGACCGTGCCGAAGGCCGCAGTTGCGTGGGTGGAAGGTGACAACGCCAACCCGCGCCTGCGCATCGCCCCCATCGATGTCGGGCCGGTACTGGAGATGGGCCTGTGGGAACAACATCCGACCATCCTCACCAGCGCCACCATCCCGATGGCCCTCCCCGACCGCATCGGCCTCGTCGAGGGCACCTACGACGTGCTCGATGTCGGTAGTCCCTTCGACTACGAGCACCAGGGGTTGATCTACTGCACCAAGGGCTTCCCCGATCCGCGCCGCGAGTCGGCCCGGTTCGATGCCGCGGTCCACGAGGAGCTGCAACTGCTCATCGAGGCAGCCGGCGGCCGCACCCTCGCGCTCTTCACCTCATGGCGAGCGATGCGCGAAGCCGTGGCGGCCGTGAGCGATTCACTCGACCACAAGGTGTTGGTGCAAGGCGAATTGCCCAACCCGATGTTGGCCGCAGAGTTCGCGCGCGACGAGACCAGTTGCTTGTTCGCCACCGCCAGCTTCTTCCAAGGCATCGACATCCCGGGGCGGGCACTGTCGCTCGTCACCATCGATCGGTTGCCGTTCCCCCGACCGGACGAGCCGTTGTTGCAGGCCCGACGAGAGCTGGCCGGTCAGCGCGACGCATTCCGGTTGGTGGACCTTCCCCGCGCCGCAACGCTGCTGGCCCAGGCCGCAGGGCGCCTCATCCGCTCGGCGACCGACCGCGGCGTGGTCGCCGTGTTCGATCCGCGCCTGGCCACTGCGGGATATCGCTGGGACATCGTGCAAGCGCTGCCGGCCATGCGCCGCACAGCTGATCGAGACGAAGCGCTCGACTTCCTGCGCCGTCTCTGACCTGGCTGCTCTGGGCTGGCGACGCTGCCGCTCAGAGGCCGAGGCGATCGAACAGCTCCGGACGACGCTGCCAATCGCTGGCAACGCGCACGAACAGTTCGATGTGCATGCCGGGAACCTGATGACGCACAGCGGTGCCCACCTCTTTGAGCACCTGACCGCGCTTGCCGATGACCATGCCCTTTTGCGACTCGCGCTCGACAACGATCTCGCATCGCACCTTGGGCCAGTCCCATTCGGTGACGCGAGTGGCCATGGAGTGCGGCATCTCTTCGCGGAAGCGCTCCATCAGTTGCTCCCGTACCAACTCGGCCACCCACACCGGGTCATCGAGGTCGGTGGCCATGTCGGGCGGGTAGTACTGCGGGCCTTCGGGCAGCCGGTTGACGAGATGCTCGATGAACGCATCGACGCCCTCCCCGGTGCGGGCCGACATCGGGAAGTACGCCTCTGCGCCGAACTCGCCGCCGAGATCGGACAACACCTGCAGCTGCAACGGCAGTTGCGCGTACGCCATCTTGTCGATCTTGTTGAGCACGTACACCGCGTTGCGACCCGCCCGCTCGGCCACGAACCGATCACCGCGCCCGATGGGCTTCGATCCATCGAACACCACCACGGCGATGTCCACGTCCGACAGCCCGTCGTAGGCGTTGGCGTTGAAGCGCTCCCCCGCTGCATTGCGCGGCTTGTGGATACCCGGTGTGTCGACGAAGACGATCTGGGCGTCCGGACGGGTGAGCACACCGCGGAGCGCGAACCGCGTGGTGTGCGGCTTGTTGGTGACGATGGAGACCTTCTCCCCCACCATCGAATTGACCAACGCCGACTTGCCGACGTTGGGTCGACCGACCATGGTCACGAACCCACTGCGATGACCCGGCGGCAGCGGTCCCGATGGGTCCTTGTCGATCCCGGCCGCCGCCAACATCGCCGTGAGGCGACCGTCGGCCGCCTTCTTGGCCGCTGCCGTGTCCCCAACTGCGTCCTCACCCGCGTCGCCGCTCGTGCGCGTCGTGTCGTGGTCAGGCATCGGCGTGCTCATCGATTGATGGTTCCCATCCAGGTATGGGACTGACTCGCAGCAAAGAGATGCGCCGCCCGTCCATCTCTTCAACAGTGAGGCGGAAGCCCTCGAACTCGACGGCCTCACCTACCTCGGGCACGTGACCGAGCGAAGCGAACACGAAGCCACCGGCGGTGTCCCAGTCCTCGTCGGGGAGCTCCCGTCCGATCAGCTCCGAGAGGTCGTCAATTCCGATTGCACCATCGACGCGCCACTCACCGTCTGGGAGGGTCTCGACCTCGTCATCCTCGACGTCGTACTCGTCGACGATGTCGCCGATCAGCTCCTCGATGCAGTCCTCGAGCGTGACGATGCCGGCGATGCCCCCGTACTCGTCGACCAAGATGGCCATGTGCTGCTTGGTCGCCTGCATTTCGCGCATGAGGCGGCTCACCGGTTTCGTCTCGGGCACGAACATGACAGCACGGCCGATGGACGCCACGGCCTCGGCACCCCTGCCGGTGCGCTCGGCCCGCACGAGATCCTTGGAGTATGCGATGCCCACCACGTCATCGCGGTTCCCGCCGAACACCGGGACACGCGAGTAGCCGTGTTCGATGGCGAGATCGAGCGCTTCGGTGACAGTGGCTTGCGCCGGCACCATGATCATGTCGGGCCGAGGAACCATGATCTCGCGGGCCACGGTGTCGCCGAACTCGATGATCGATTCGATGAGCTCGCGCTCTTCGTGCTCGATGACGTCCTCTGCTGCGGCGGCCTCGACGGTGGCCAACAGTTCCTGCTCGCTGACGAACGGGCCCTGCTTGAGTCCCTTGCCGGGGATGATGATGTTGGTGAGCCCGATGAGCCCACGGCTGATGAGCTGCAATGGTGGGAAGGCCACCAAGGCCGAGACCGGCCGGGCCGTCACGAGCGCGGCCTTCTCGGCGTTGAGCACCGCCCACGTCTTGGGAACCGATTCGGCTACCACGAAGAACACGATGACGTTGAGTGTGATGCCGATGACAAGACCCAGCACGCCAAAAGCGCGGTCGGCAACGATGCCTGTCAATGTTGCTTGCACCGTTTGGCAGATGTTCACCACCAACAAGATCGGATTCACGAACTTCTCCGGTGATCCCGCCAGCTTGGCCAACGCCCGACCCGAGCGAGAGCCCGACTCGGCCATGGCCTGGGCCTTGTGGCGACTCATGCGCGACAAGCCCATCTCGGCGATGGCCAGGAACACCAACACGACAAGCAACAGGCCGATGGCCAGCAGCATCCAGATGCTGGTGGCGTCCAGCGCCGCGAGGAACACCGTCGCTGCGAACATGGTCAGTTACCGACCTGATCCTGCGTGAAGCCGCCGGGCACGTCACCATGCCAATGGTGAGCGCTGAGCAACTCACGCTCGCGACTCCACATCCGTTCCCGCTCATCGGCTTCGACGTGATCGTGGCCGAGCACGTGCAAGATGCCGTGCACCACCAGAAGGGCCAATTCGTCATCGAGGTTGCCGGCGTGCGTCGGGGCCTGCCGCTGCGCGACCACCGGGCAGATGACGACGTCGCCGAGCAGCAGCGGGAGATCGTCGACGTCCACCGGGGCACGATCGGGACCTGATCGCAACGGATCGGGCACCGGGGCCATGGCCATATCTTCGGCGTCGATGGGGAACGACAGCACGTCGGTGGTGCCGTCTTTGCCCATGTGCTCGGCGTTGAACTCGGCCATGTCCGATTCGCTCACGAAGATGATGTTCAACTCGCAGTGACCGCGCACGCCTTCTGCCAGCAGAACTTCTTCGGCCAGCTTCGTCCATCGCAGCACGTCGATATCGACGGCGTTCTGCTCATCGGCGGTGAACACCACCGGTTCGCCGGGGCCGCCGGTCGATGCGCGTGTTGTCAATCGGGGTTTCCCATCTGGTCCGCTCATCGGTCGTTCCCTGTCGGGCTCTGCCGTTCGTAGGCGGCGACGATGTCGGCCACGATCTGATGGCGAACCACATCGGACCGATCGAGGTACACCCACGCAAGCCCGGTGATGTCGGTGAGCACGTGATCGAGGCCCACGAGGCCGCTGCGTCCACCGGGCACATCGATCTGCGTCATGTCACCGGTGATGACGGCCTTCGACCCGAACCCGATACGGGTGAGGAACATCTTCATCTGCTCAGGCGTGGTGTTCTGCGACTCGTCCAAGATGATGAATGAGTTGTTGAGCGTGCGTCCGCGCATGAACGCGAGCGGAGCGACCTCCAGCTGCCCCCGTTCGTGCAGACGGGCGACCCCTTCGGGTTCGAGCATGTCGTTGAGTGCGTCGTAGAGCGGCCGCAGATACGGATCGATCTTGGCCATGAGATCGCCGGGGAGGAACCCGAGTCGCTCCCCGGCCTCGACCGCGGGCCTGGTCATGATGATGCGTTGGACTTGCTTGGCCTGCAGCGCTTGCACAGCCATGGCGACAGCCAGCCAACTCTTACCCGTACCGGCCGGGCCGACACCGAAGGTGATGACGTTGGAACGGATGGCATCGACGTATCGGCGCTGACCGCTGGTCTTGGGACGCACGAGGCGACCCTTCGCGGCGCGCAACACCTCGTGGGTCAACACCGCGCTGGGGGATTCGTCGGCCCGGACCATGCCGATGGTGCGCTTCAAGGTGGGCGCATCGATGCGCTGACCGCTCTGGAGGAGCGTGACCATCTCTTCCAGCACCTTGCCCACCTCGGCGGCGCCGGGGCCGTCCATGGCGATCTCGTTGCCGCGCACGACGATGGAGACGTCGGGGTACGCGGCCTCGATCTCCCGCAGGAGCTCGTCGCGCTGGCCCAGCAGGCCGACCATGAGGTGGTTCCCGGGAACGGTGAACAGGACGGCGTCAGCCACGAGGCGATGCGGAGGAACGGTCGAGGCAGTCGGAGACGATCTCCGCAGCAGGGGCTTTCACGTCGGGAACGCTAGCCGTACCTTGCCCCGAGATGGACGCTGAATCCGATCCCGGGCCCGACGGGGCATCTGCGCCGTGGGCCGACCGGGCATCCGCGCCACCGCACGACAGCGGGACCTCACCGGAACGCTGGTTGGCCGGGGCCCGAGCCGACGAGCTCATCGCGGAGCGACGGGCCCGGTCGGTGCAGACGTTCCTAGCGGTCCGGGAGACGACGTTGGCCGGGGCGTTGGCGATGGCTGCGGAACACGGGGACACCGTCACGGTGTGGACACGATCGCAGCGCCAGGTGAGCGGCCCGGTGGTCGACATCGGAGCCGACTGGTTGGCCATCGCGGCGCCGCAGGGACGGACGTGGGTGACGATGGCCTCGGTCGACCGGGTGAGCAGTACGCATCGCCGGGTGGGTAGCCGGGCGGTGACGGGTCCGAAGGTGCTCGATGCGCTCGCCGACCAGATAAGCCCTGGTGACGAGGTGGTCGTGTGGACCGGCGGCCAGGCCCAGGTGACCGGCCGATTCGCCGGGTGTGGAACCGATGTGTTGCTCGTCGACGGGCCGAGAGGGCGGACCTTGGTGGGCGCTCAGTCGGTGGAGGTGGTGCTCGTCGGCTCGGGATAGAGGTGTCCGAGCGACCCGGGCTGCACCCGATTGCGATCCACGAACGCATAGACGTCGGCCCGCTTCACCCGGATGACCCTGCCGAATTTGTACGCCGGCAACTGGCCTTCGTCGATGAAGCGGTACAGCGTCCTCAGGGTCACCCCGAGGTACTCCGCGGCATCTGGGGTTCCCATCCAGTCGGGTTGCTCGTCTGCCATGACATGAGTTTACGCGCCGTGGGCGATCGTCAACCGCGGCCGGTGAGCATTTTTCAAGTTCTCTTATGCTTTTCCTTGATTTTACGGTGGGTTTCTTGCCAAGGCGCATGTCGTTGTTTACGTTCGGCGGCCATGTCCCGTGTCACCCACAGTGGTGACACGGATCGGCACCTGAGGGTGCCCAGCCCACGGACGGGCCATCGATCACGGGCCGGCGTACGAGCCAGGACCGGGCGGAAGTAGCAGGGCGAGTGACGACGGTGGGCCTGTCGTCGGGCGAAGGAGGACATGGTGGCGACCCAGATGCCTGCCATCGGCGGACGCCGATGGCGCGGGGGCCAGCGCGCAATGGGCGGGTGGAGCGCTCGACTGTGGGGCAAGGGCCTGCCCAGCGGCCGCGCCGTCATCGGCGGGCTGCTCGTGGCAGTGGCGATGCTGACCGTCACCGTGGCGTCGAGGCGCGACTCGTCCCCGACCCATCGGGTCCTGGTGGCCGCTCGTGATGTCCCAGCCGGAACGGTGCTCACCGTCGACGATCTGGCAGCCACCGAGATCGACGTACCCGACGCGCAATTGGACTTGCTCGTCACCGATCCCGCGCAACTCACCGGTCGTCCGCTGGTGCGAGCGCTGCACAGCGGGGAGCTCATCGCGGCGTCGGACCCACTCGATCCCGCATCCGCCCCCCAACGTTCGGCGGTGACCGTTCGGCTCGAACCGGAGCGTGCGCTGGCCGGATCGGTGCGAACCGGAGAACACATCGCCGTGGTGGCTACCTTCGACGGCTGCTCCGAGGTCATCGCGCCATTGGCAACTGTGGTTGACGTCATCGGGCCGAGCTCGGAGCTGGGTGGCCAAGGCGTCATGGTCACACTCGAGTTGGCATCCGATGCCGAGACGGTGGCGATCGTGAACGCCAGCGACGCGGGCCATCTCACGCTCATCCGCTCGACCGGAACCTCACCGTCGCGCTGTGCCCCAGGAGCCAACGGTGGCTGAGCGCTTCGTCATCGCGACCATCGGCGGCCACCGAGCACCATGGTTCCGCGAGCTCCCGCGCCTTGCCACCGCAGGAGCGCTGCCCATCGATGTACTCCCCTGCGTGTCGCGGGCCGAACTCGAGAGCCATATCGCATCGGGCCGCAAACTGTCGGCCGTGATGATCAGCGCGTCCAGCTCGGTGCTCGACCGTGATCTTCTCGACAACACGGCACGACGAGGTACCGCCGTGTTCGTCGTGGATGATCTCGATGCGGCTCGATCACTGGCCGGGCTGGATGTGGCACGAGTGCTGCCGGTCGCGTTCGGTCGGGAGGAGCTGCTCGATGCGCTCGAGACGTTCTGCGCCGCACCGACCAGCGAGGCCGCACGCGCGGGCGCCGAGCCCATCGCGTTGCACCCCTCTCCGATCATCGCTGTCACCGGAACCGGTGGCGCCGGCGCTTCGACCATCGCGTGCGCGCTCAGCCAAGGTCTCGCAGCGAGGGCCACTGACATCAGAGCAAATGCGCCCACCGGTCGTGCCGGGGTGTTGCTGCTCGACGCCGCGTTGCATGCCGAGCAAGCGATGTTGCACGGGACACCAGACGTGGTGCCCGGACTGCCGGAGCTGATCGATGCTCATCGCGTCGGCCAACCCGGTGCGGCAGAGACCACCTCACTCACCTACTGCATCGACGGACGCGGCTATCAGCTCATGCTCGGCCTGCGCCGCCATCGCGACTGGGCGACCCTTCGCCCTCGGTCGACACAGAGCGCCATCACCGGCCTCCGGAACACCTACGACTGGATCGTCGCCGACGTCGACCCCGATGTGGAGTCCGAGGCAGTCACCGGATCTGCCGATGTCGAGGACCGCAACCTGTTGTCGCGCTCGATCCTCGGCGAGGCCGACGTCGTCGTGGTCTGCGCCGTCGCCTCGATGAAAGGTGTGCACGCTCTGTGTCGCACCGTCGACGATCTGATCGCGTTCGGGGTCCCGGTTCGGTCGATCCAGCCGATCGTCAACCACAGCCCACGCCATCCACGCGCTCGGGCCGAGCTGGCTGCGGCGGTCACTCGCCTCGCAGCCCAGTCGGTCGGTCGCAGCAGCGATCTCCGCATGCCGGTGTTCGTCCCCACCCGACGTGGCATCGAGACGGCCCATCGCGATGCCACTCGCCTTCCCGTCTCGCTCGCGTCCACCGTCGTCGAGGCTGTCGTCGGCGTCCTCGCCGAGGACATCACTCGTCACGACGAGCCGATGATGATCGTGCCGGGCACACTCGGTCTGGCGGACTCCGCATGAGCATGATCGCCGAGGAGGTCAACCCACTCGCCGCCATCGAGACGGCGGTCCAGGAACGGGCCAAGGCCGAACGACTCGACCTCGGCCATGGCGACGGGCGGCGACGCCTCGAGACCTTGGTGACCGACGAGATCGCCCAGTGGAACCTCGATCATCGGCGGGGACTGCGTTCGTTCCCGTTGAGCGACACCGAGACCGTGACGCAGCGCGCCCTACGCAACCTCGTCGGCTACGGACCCCTGGATCCGCTGTTGGCCGACGATGACGTGTGGGAGATCATGATCAACGCGCCCGACGCGATCTTCGTGAAGCGCCATCGTGGTCCGAGTGGCCTGCACGGCGAGATCTTCCACGATGACGAGCACGTCCTTCGCACAGTCACGAAGATCCTCGACGACGCATCGGTGTCGCACCGCAAGCTCGACCCGGCCGAAGGTCTGCAAGACGCACAGCTCGAAGACGGATCCCGAGTGCACATCGTGCACGGGGACTTGTCCCGCGGCGGACACCTCATGGTGAACATCCGCAAGTTCACCGGTGTGCCCATCCGTAGCCTCGGCGAGTTGTGCGAGCGCGGCACGATCGACACCGTCCCGGCAGACTTCCTTGCCGCTTGCGTGCGAGCGCGGGCCTCGATGGTGTTCGCCGGTGCGCCTGGATCAGGCAAGACCACCCTCATGGCCTGTTGCACTGCCGAGTTGGACCCGTCGTTGCGCATCGTCGTGGCTGAAGAGGTGTTCGAAGCGGATCTGCCGCTTCCGAACGTCGCCCAGATGCAGACGCGCTCGGCGCGTAGCGACCGACCTGAGGTCGACCTCCGCCGCTTGGTCGCTGGATTCCTGCGCATGGCCCCCGACGTCGCCATCGTCGGTGAGGTGCGCGACCGCGAAGCGCTGCCGTTGTTGCTGACGCTGTCGTCTGGGGTGAAGGGCTTCACGACGATCCACGCAGGCTCTGCGCGCCAGGCACTCACCCGACTCCGATTCGTCTGCCAACTGGCCGACACCCGATCGGAGCTTCCCGTCAGCGCCCTCAATCAGTTGGTGAGCGAAGCGATCGACCTGGTGATCCACTCACGCCGCACCGCTCGTGCGGTCGAGGTCGACTCGATCCTCGCCATCGAGGATCTGGCGTCGGGACCTGATTCCAACCAGTTCACCTGCACGGAGTTGTTCACGCGCCAGCGACCTGGTGCCCCGCTGCGATGGACCGGCCAGGTTCCCGTTCGACTCGGCGCTCTCCTGGCCGATCATGGCATCGATGTGCGTTCCCTCCTCGGTGGAGGTCGAACATGAGCTGGGCAGCGGTGCTGCTGTTCGCAACGATGGCTGGCTATGGCGCCCACCTGTGCTTCACCGCGATGGCCCACGGATGGAGCGGACTCGGTCCAGGCGATCGGACTCCGACACGGTCGCGGCGCCGCTCACTGGACGAATGGATGGCGCAATCTGGGTTGACGGGTGTCCGACCGGTCCAGCTCGCGGCGGTCACAGCCCTGGTGGCTCTGATGGGCGCCGCTCTCGGCGCCGCCGTGTTCGGCTCGATACTGCCCGCGGTCGCAATGTCGTTCGCTGCCGCGGCATGGCCGGCAACCGCGGTCCGTCATCGCCGCGCTCGACGCATGTCGGTCGCGCAGGAGGCGTGGCCACGCATGATCGAGGAGATCAGAGTGCTGACCGGATCCCTGGGGCGCTCGGTGCCACAAGCACTGTTCGACGTTGGGCGACGCGGGCCGGAAGAGCTGCGCGATGCCTTCGAGGCCGCCCATCGCGAATGGATGCTGACCACCGACTTCGCCCGAACCGTCGCTCTGCTCGAGGAGCTGCTGGCCGACCCGACGGCGGACGCGACGCTGGAGACGCTCCTCGTGGCCCACGAGTTGGGTGGGAGCACGTTGAGCCATCGGCTCGAGGCGCTCGCAGCCGACCGCATCACCGACGTCCACAGTCGGCGTGATGCCCGAGCCAAACAGGCAGGCGTTCGTTTCGCCCGCAAGTTCGTCTTGCTCGTTCCCGGTGGCATGGCCCTCGTCGGGCTGCAGATCGGCGACGGGAAGGCCGCGTACCGGACCACGATGGGTCAGATCGCGGTCGTCATCGGCATCGGCATGGTCGTGTTGTGCTGGGCGTGGGCGGGGCGGATGCTCGTCATCCCCGATGAGCGACGCGTATTCGGCGGGGCGGCGCGCCCGTGACCCGGCTCGCTGTCGTCGCTGCACTGCTGTGTTGGATCGGCACGACCTTCGTGCTGGCGGACCGTCGATGGTTCGCGCGCCGAGCTCTGACCGATCGCCTCGCTCCCTATCACCACTCGAGCGGCCGCCGAGCGACGACTGCGGGGAGCTTCTCGGTCACGTCGATCCGTGACGTGCTCGGACCGCTGGTGAGCGATCTCGGCGCGCGCCTCTCATCGGCTCTCGGAGTCACGGAGCCGCTCAGCGACCGGCTGCAGCGCGTCCATTCCCCGACGGACGTCACGGGGTTCCGGCTCCGCCAGGCCGGTGTTTCGGTGTTGGTGCTCGCAGCAACGGCAGCGGGTTGCCTGACCATCGGCGTCGATCCAGTGGTCGGCTCACTGTTGGTCGTGCTCGCACCGCTCGTCGGTTTCATGCTGGTGGAACAGGAACTGGCCCATCGTGTTCACCAACGATCCGAGCGAGTGCAGCTGGAGTTGCCGATCGTTGCCGAGCAACTCGGGATGTTGCTGGCATCGGGATGGTCACTGGGCGCGGCAATGGCACGGCTGGCCGAGCGCGGGAACGGTGCCGTCGCCCAGGACCTCCGTTGGGTATGTCAACGCATCCGTCACGGTGTCGGCGAGACAGTCGCCCTACGGGAGTGGAGTGACCGGAGCCGCATCGATGCGGTGCAGCGCCTCGTGACCGTCTTGTCACTGAACCGCGAGACCACCGATCTCGGCCGGATGATCAGCGACGAAGCGCGTGCCATGCGATCAGAGTCGCATCGGACCTTGCTCGGCCTGCTCGACAAGCGTGCCCAGATGGTGTGGATCCCCGTCACCGTCGCCACGCTCGTCCCCGGCGTCATCTTCCTGTCCATCCCCTTCATCGAAGTCATGAACGTCTTCTCCTCGCGGTGAACCGACACCGACACACCTTCCCATCACACCCGGCAGTTGGAGGCCGACAATGCACACCGAAACGTTCCGAACCACAACCCAGCGCATCGACGCGTCCGTTCGATCTGCGATGGTCGCGGCGATTGACCATCGCCGCGACGAGCGGGGGGAGGGCGTGATCTCCACTGCCCTGGCTGTACTCATCATCAGCTTCCTCGGCGTTGCCGCGTACGCGCTGTTCCGCACCTTGCTCAACGACTCAGGCAATGCGGCGCGCAATCAGATCCAGAACTACGGCGGCAATTGAGACAGCGCGATGAGCGCGGCAGCGGCATGCTCTCAGCGTCGTTCGCCGTGCTGTTCTTCCTCTTGACCATCTTGCTGGTCACCCAGGTGAGCTCCCACCTGCTCGCTCGTTCACGCCTCGCTGCCGACGCCGACCATGCGGCGCGTGTCATCGCGTCGGCTTCGAGCGAAACCGATCGCGCAGCGTCGATCGAACGTCAGCGAGCGTGGCTGCGCGAGCAGTACGGCAGCTCCGTCGAGGTGGCCATCACCGTCAACGGCGACGGCATCGTCATGGTGGACGTCACCGCCCCGAGCCCTGCTCGAGCCGTCGGTGCGGTTGCTGACGTTCTCGGCATCGACATAGTGCACGCCACCGCCGAGGTTCGCTCGGAGCAGCTGCGATGAGAGCCCGCCATCGCACCCACGGTCGCGGCGATGACGGTTTCGTGGCTGGTTCGGACATGGTCTTCTTCGGTGTCGTGATCATGGTCGTCGCGACCCTCCTCATGGTCGAGCTGTGGTCTGTGCTCGCCACGCGGGCCGCTGTCGACCGGGCGGCACGAGAGGCATCTCGCGCCTACGTCGAAGCAGCCGATCACCACGCGGCCCTCTCGGCGGCGAGCGCCGCAGCCACCTCCGCGCTGGACGGGCGCGGAACGCTCATCGAGGTATCCATCGACGAGGGCGCTCTGGCCGCACAGGGCTGGGGGCGATGCGTACGCATCGAGATGGTGGTCCGCGCCTCCGTTCCGCGCCTGACCGTTCCCTTGCTCGGCGGTGTCGGCGCAACAACAGTGACCGGCCGCCACAGCGAGCTCGTCGATCCGTGGCGCAGCAGCGCCTCTCTCGACGGTGAGGCCGCGTGCGATGGATGACCGAGAACAGCCTGACCGCATCGCGCCGCTTGCCGATCGACCGCACCCCGACGAGCTCGGCTCCGCCTTCATCCTCGCCCCAGTTGCGGTCGTCATCATCATCTTCCTCAGCGCAATCGCCATTGACGCGACAGCGATGTTCCTCACCCGCCAGAAGCTCTCCGACGTCGCGGCAGCCGCCGCCAACGACGCTGCTGGTGCCGGCCTCGACGCCGTCGCATTCACCCACAACGGCGAGCTACGCCTCGATCCATCTCGTGCACGGGCCGCTGCGCTGGCGTCGATCGACGCACAACGCGGGCAACTCCCCGACGACCTGGAGGTCGACGTTCGGGTCGTGAACTCCGGCGCGACCAGTGCCTCGCCTGTCGTGATCGTGCGGCTCACCGGACGCGCACCGCACATCTTCCTCCCCGGAAGTGAACCGATCACCGCGTCGGCATCCGCTTCGCCCGTGGCCAGTTCTTCGGAGGTGTGACGGGTGTTGCCTGCCTGGACGAGACCGTCGATGGTCCGTACCTTCTGTCGGATCACTGCCTCAATCACTCCCCCGACCTGTAGCCGCACCACGGTGCGAGCGATCGCCGTGCTGTGCGCTGCGGTGACGATCGCCAGTTGCTCGGGCTCCAGCGAGAACACCTCCGCGTCGACGACGACCACCACCACCGCCACATCGGCGACGTCCACTGATGAATCGACCGGGCAGAGCACGAGCACAGGCGAGGGGACCACCACGTCACCATCGTCGGGCAAGGCGACCTCGACCTCGACCACGGCACCCACCAGCACCCCGATCGCGGTGAAGCGCCCGGCGGGATGGCCGAGCACCTTCGAGATCGGCGCGTCTGGCATTGCCGATGACGCCAAGGCGCTACGGGCCCGGGCACCCTTCGCCTTCAACTATCAATACCTCGCCGGGGGCGCCAACACCGACCAGGGATGGGCGACGTGGAAGCCCAACGGCACCTTCGCCTCGATGTTCGCCGACGAGTCGACGGCCAACTCGATGATGCCGGTCTTCACGTACTACATGGCACGACAGTCGCTCCCTGGACGCGACATCGACGAGGTCGATGCGGTCGAGAAGAACCTCCGCAACGCCGACACCATGAAGGCCTATCTGCTCGACCTCGAGTTGCTGTTCAAGCGGGTCGCCTCCGACGAGCCCGTCGTCGTGCACATGGAGCCCGACCTGTGGGGCTTCATGCAACAGAAGGCCAAAGGCAACGACCCCACCAAGATCGAGGTGCAGGTCGGCTCCACGGGCATCGCTGAGTTGGCCGGGCTCCCCGACAACGCTGCCGGGTTCGCGCAGGCCATCGTGAAGCTCCGCGACGCTTACGCCCCCAACGTCATGCTCGCCTACCACGTGAGCATCTGGGCTACCGGCACCGACATCGCCCGTTCCAACTCCTCCGACGGCGACATCGCCGAGATCGGCGCCGACATCGCCACCTTCTATCAAGCCACGGGCGCCAACTTCGATCTCGCCTTCATCGACATCGCCGATCGAGACGCAGCGTTCAAGGAGGTCCACTACGGCGACAAGGGCGCGTGGATGGACGACGCCGACTACGAACGCATCGTGAAGCTGGTTCGTGTCTTCACCTCCGAGACCGCGCTCCCCGTGGTGATCTGGCAGATCCCGTTCGGCAACAAGGTGATGCGATCGCTCGACGGCAGTTGGAACCACTATCAGGACAACAAGGTCGAGTGGTTCCTCGGTGACAAGCGCGCCGAGCATCTCCAAGCACTCGTCGACGCAGGCGTCGTGGCGTTGCTGTTCGGGCGCGGAGCGGACGGCACCACGTGTGCCTGCGACGCCAACCACGATGGCATCACCAACCCCGATCCCATCGACGGCAACAACCGCGAGTCGCTCTCGGCCGATGATGACGGGGGCTACTTCATGGCGCAGGTCACGGAGTACTACGCCAAGGGGCAACTGGCCTTGCCATGAGCGGGCCAGCGGGCTCGGCCCAGCAACTCATCGTCCAGGTCTGCGAGCCGATAGTCATCGGAACGCATTCGGCCACCGCCAGCGCCGGAGCCGGATGCGACACCATCGAAGTGCCCGGAGCGACATGACGACCACCATCGATCCCAGCGGCCCGGCGGCAGCGGCCGACGATGGCACCGGTGCGCCTCGGATCGGCTTCGTGCTCGAGCAGACCCTCGGCCATGTCAGCCACTCGCAGAACCTGCAAGCGCTCCTCAGCTCCAGCGCGGCCATATCCGCCGAATGGCTGCCCATAGCGTTCGACATGGCCGGCACCGATGGCCCCATCGAACGACTGCCGCTGTACCGGAACTGGACCGTACGGGCCGGTTTGCGGGCCCGTCGGGCCATCGCAGCCAAGCACAAGCGCCAGCCGCTCGATGGCTTGTTCATCCACACCCAGGTCCCCGCCGTGTTGTGCCGATCGTGGATGCGTCGCCTCCCCACCGTCGTGTCGATCGATGCCACTCCCCTGCAGTACGACTCGCTCGGCGCCCACTACGCGCACGAGACCGGCAATGCCCGGGTCGAGAAGGCCAAGCACGCGCTGAACCGTCAGAGCTTCGAACGTGCCACCGGCATCGTCGCGTGGTCCGAGTGGGCCAAGGCCGGCGTCGTCGATGGCTACGGGATCGATCCAGCGAAGGTCACCGTGATCGCTCCAGGGGTGCACTACGACCGCTGGGCCCGGGACCACATCGACTCCGACGAATCGGACCCGGTGCGCATCTTGTTCGTCGGCGGTGATCTCGTGCGCAAGGGAGGCGATCTCCTGCTCGACGCCTTCCGACAGCTCCGCTCCGAGGGCGATGGCCTACCAGGTTCTCCGCAATTGGAATTGCATCTCGTCACCGCTACAGATGTGCCAGCCGAGCCTGGTGTGTTCGTGCACCACGGTGTTCGTCCCAACACCGATGAACTCAAGCGCCTCTTCCACGCGGCTTCGATCTTCTGCCTGCCCACCCGAGGCGATTGCCTACCCATGGTGTTGGCCGAGGCCGGGGCCTGTGCGCTCCCGCTCGTGTCGACCGACGTCGGCGCCATCTCCGAGGTGGTTCGCAACGGCGAGACCGGCATGCTCCTGGGCGTCGACGATGGACGTGCGCTCGCCGACGCGCTCCGGCATCTCGTGACCGATCGTGCCGCCCGTCGTTCCATGGGCGCTGCGGCCCAGGCTCTCGTACACCGTGATCACGACGCCGCCACCAACGCGGGCCGACTCACCGATCTGCTGCGCGCCGTCGTCGACGTCGGCCCCTACGACTCCCGTCGTTCCGGAGCAGGTCACTGATGGCGCTCACGCTGCTGACCGTGTCGGGAACGATCCCCGACGATCTCGAGACGCTCATCGCCAACGATCGACGCCCCCGACCTGACTATCGCGAGCTCGCGTCATCGTTCGACGGTGAGCTGATCGATCACGCAGAGGCGCGCCGGCGTAGCGGGCGCCTGGGCAAGATCATCGAACGGTTCGCGGGCCCCAATGCCGTGCTCGCCTATGTGTGCTGGCGCTCACGCAAGCGCTACGACACGATCTTCACCGACGGCGAGCAGGTCGGCATCCCACTGGCCGCGTTGCTGCGCTTCACGCCCGGCGAACGCGCCAAGCACCTCATGATCGTCCACATCCTGTCGGTACCGAAGAAGGCGAAGCTGGTCTCGCTCCTGCGGCTCGCCGGCAAGATCGACCTGTACTTCGTGTACGCCAGCGCGCAGAAGGAGTTCATCGAGCGCGAGTTGGGCGTTCCCTCGGACCGGGTCATCCTCACGCCGTTCGCCGTGGACACCGCGTTCTTCCGTCCCCAACCGCGGGCCGAAACCGACGATGTTCCCGTCATCAGCGCGGCCGGCCTCGAGCACCGCGACTACGACACGCTCATCGAGGCAGTACGCGATCTGCCGGTCCGACTCGTCATCGCGTCGGGGAGCCCGTGGTCGAAGCGCACCGATCACGCCCGATCCAACAACCTCCCGAGCAACGTCGAGGTCACCCGGTTCGATCTGCACGGCCTGCGCGATCTGTATCAGCAGAGTCGATTCGTCGTGGTTCCCCTCAAGGATGTCGAGTTCCAAGCCGGCATCACCACGATCCTCGAGGCAATGGCCATGGCACGTGCCGTGGTGTGCACCCGTACACCGGGCCAGACCGACACCATCGTGCACGATGTGAACGGGCTGTACGTCCCGCCATCGGACATCGTGGCCATGCGGAGCGCCATCACCTCGTTGCTCGACGACCCGACGAACGCCGACACTCTCGGCGCGTCGGGGCGAGCGTGGGCGATCGAACATGCGCACACGCCCACCTACGCCGCGAACCTGGCGGCCAGCGCGCGAGGCCTCTCTACACGCTCCTGATCGAACCGATGCACGCTCGGGTCGGTCAGGCGCTGCACGCTCAGCTCTTCAGCGCATCACCGATCAATCGGGCCAATGCTTCCGAGTTGGGGCTCTCGACCAACTGAGCGTGGCTGCCCGGAACGATCGACACGTTCAGATCTCCGGTGATCATCTCGGACCATCGCAGATGCCAGTCCCGCTCTGGGAAGCTCGCCCATTCCTCGCTGCGCAGCAGCAGCAGATCTCCGCGAACCACGCAAGCGGCTCGATAGTTGTTGTGGGCTTGCGCGTGGACCCGACGTAGCTCGGCCACCCGACGCTGATGAGCGTCGCCACGTCGACGGATGAGGTGTCGTTCGAGGTTCACACTCGACTTCCAGCGCAACGCCGAGATCACATCCCGATTGCGGGCGTAGCGACGGACACGACGCATGAGATAGCGGACGCGGTTCACCTTCGGTGGTTCGATGTTCGGTGGCTCCACATCCACCACGGCGAGCAGCGCCAACTCGTCACCGTTGGCTTGCAGTTGTTGCGCGATCTCGAACGCGACCCATCCACCGGCGCAGTGCCCTCCGATGTAGTACGGACCTTGTGGCTGAACGGTCTTGATCTCTGCGATGTAGTGCGACGCCATGTCGGCCACGCGTTCGTGGATCGCATCGTCGCCCTCCATCCCCTGGGGTTGCAGCACGTAGAACGGCTGATCGTCTCCGAGCGCACGCGCCAGGTGCGAGAAGCTCAAGGCCGTGATCAGGAACGGGGATACGTAGAACAGGGGCGGTCGAGAGCCATTGGGCTGCACGGCTACCAACGACGTCCACCGACTCGCAAGCTCCGGCACCTCGATGTGCCGAGCCAGCTGCGCGACGTTCGGGGCCCGGAAGAGCACCGAGAGCGGGAGCGATTGGCCTGTGGCTTGAGAGATCTGGGCGAACGCTCGAACAGCCAACAGCGAATGACCGCCGAGCGCGAAGAAGTCGTCGTGGCGACCGATGCCGCTGACCCCGAGCACCTCTTCCCAGATCGCGGCGATGGCACTCTCCACGCCAGGCAGTGGGGGTTCGCTCCGTCGCTCATCTCCCTGCACGCTGGGCTTGGGCAACGCCTTGCGATCCACCTTGTTGTTGGGCGTGAGCGGGAACTCGTCCAACAACACGAACGATGTCGGGACCATGTAGTCCGGCAACGTCTCCTGGAGCCACGCTCGCATCGCTGCGGACTCCGGAGGCTCGTTCGCGTCGACGGGGATCACGTAGCCGACGAGGCGGGCGTCGTTGTTCCCGAACTCGACGGGCTGAACGACTGCTTCACGCACCTGCGGATGCTGGGTCAGCACTGCTTCGATCTCACCGAGCTCGATGCGATAGCCGCGCACCTTCACCTGGTTGTCGACCCGTCCGACGAACTCGTGGTCACCGTTGGCGAGCCGTCGCACCACGTCACCCGTGCGATACATGCGCCGACCAGGTCGGAACGGATCGGGGACGAACCGTTCCTCGGTCAGCTCGGGTCGGCCGAGATAGCCCCGGGCCAGCACCTCGCCGCCGATGTACAGCTCCCCGGGCACACCGGCCGGCACCAACTGCCGACGTGCATCGAGGACATACATACGGGTGTTGTCGATGGCCTTACCGATCGACACCACTCCGGCGTTCAGCTCCGACACCGGGTGCACCGATGACCACACCGTCGTCTCGGTGGGGCCGTACATGTTCCACACGGCGCGGCACACAGAACGAAGCGAGGACGCGAGATCTCTCGGCATCGGTTCTCCACCGCACAGAGCCGTGAGCCCCTTGCCGTCGGTCCAACCCGATTCGAGCAGCATCCGCCATGTCGTCGGTGTCGCCTGCATGATCGTCGCGCCGGTCGAAGCGATCACGTGGATCAGCGCACCCGCATCGACAGCGGTCTCGCGACTCACGATCACCGTGCGGGCACCCACGACGAGGGGCAGGAAGAGTTCCAACACCGAAATGTCGAACGACAGAGTCGTGACAGCAACTAGGACGTCATCGATGCCGAGGCCTGGACGAGTCGCCATGGACTCCAAGAAGTTCGTCACCGTTCGATGCTCGAGCATCACACCCTTCGGTTTGCCGGTCGAGCCCGAGGTGTAGAGGACGTAGGCGAGATCGTCAGGTGATGCGATGAGTGGCAAGGGAGAGTCGTCGACACCCGCGAAGATCGCGTCATCGTCGACTCGCACTGCCGTGAGCGCTTGCACCACCGGCGAGTCGAGCAGTTCCGATTGCGTGAACACCAGCCGGAGGCCGGCGTCACTGGCCATGTACGTGAGCCGATCTGACGGGAATGACGGATCGAGGGGAACGTAGGCCGCGCCAGCCTTCATGATCGCGAGCAGCACCGCCACCATGTCTGCGGAGCGATGCAAGTGGACGCCGATCAGGTCGCCCCGCTGCACACCGAGGGACATCAGATGACGGGCCATCTGGTTCGAGCGAGCCGCGAGCGACGCGTAGGACATCTCTGCGTCGTCGAACTGCACGGCGGTGCGCGCTGGGGTTCGCCCCACCTGCTCGTCGAACAGTTCCACGATGGTGCTCGGTACGCGATCGACCTCGGCACTGCGCCACTCCTGCTCGAACTCACCCATCTCGAGCGAGCCGAGCATCTCCAGGTCGGCAATCGATCGCGACGGATCATCCAGCGCCGTGGCGAGGAGGTTCCAGAAGTGCTGGAACAGCCGCTCCATACGAGGGCGATCGAACAGATCGCTGTTGTATTCGAGCTCAGCGATGTCACTCATCGTCATATCGATCGAAAGCGTCAGATCGAACTGCGATGCCCTGCGATCGACCGGGATCTCCTCGACCGACAGCGCCTCGAGATCTGGCAGCGCGAACGGTGCGTTCTGCACGTTGAAGAACACCTGGAACAGCGGCGAACGACTCAGGTCGCGATCGGATTGCATCGCGCTCACCACATGGGTGAACGGCACGTCCTGATGATCGAGAGCGTCAAGAGCTGTCGAGCGAACGCGTCCGACCAACTCGACGAACGATGGTGCACCCGAGGTGTCGGTGCGGAGGACCACCGTGTTCACCAGCGACGACATCACGCTTTCGCTCTCGGGCGTGGATCGATTGGCGACAGCGCTGCCGACGACGACATCCTCGGTGTTGGCGTATCGACCGATCAAGATGCTGAACGCCGCCAGCATCACCATGTAGGGCGACGCACCCAGCTGCGAAGCCAGCGCATCGACCCGCGCTCGCAGCTGTGGCGACATCGCGCCGGCCACGGTGTTGCCGGTGAAGGTCTGGACCGCTGGCCGCGGTCGATCGGTGGCGATCTCGAG
>JBFWVD010000040.1:0-47338 GCA_050246915.1 Acidimicrobiia bacterium
TCGGACTCGACGGAGAACTGTCGTCCTCAGACGCGCGACTCGCCGGCGCCTACGCGCGCTCGGCACCCGACTGTGGACCTGGCCGAGTCGCAGCGACACTCACGCGAGCGGCGAGTCCGATGTGGAACGTTCCACCGAAGTGACGTCATCTCGATCCCGATCGAGGGTTCCGATGGGCTCAGCGTCGCACGATCAACGTCGATCCCTTGCCATCGGCGAGACGCTTCACTTCGATACCGACGTGCAGATCGCGCTTGAGGTCCTCGACATGGGTGATGACACCGACCATGCGCCCGGTCGCCCGGAGTTGATGCAGCGCTGCGATGGCATCCTGCAGGGCGCTCGGATCGAGTGAGCCGAAACCCTCGTCCACGAACAGGGCCTCGAAACGCTTCCCGCTGGCGGTTCCGCCATGGCTCACCACGTCGGCGAGACCGAGCGCCAATGCCAGCGATGCTTGGAACTGCTCGCCACCGGACAGCGAGGACGTGGCCCGCGTTCGTCCGGTGTGGGCATCGAGTACCTCGAGGTCGAGACCGAAGGCCTTGCGGCCATCTCGAACTTCCTGACGACGACGAACGGTGTAACGACCGCTTGTCATCCGTTGCAGGTGAACGTTGGCGGCGTTTGCCACACGATCCAGTTCGATGGCCAGCACCCACCGCCGCAAGGGCATGTTCACGACGCCGCCCTCGCTGCACACTTTGTGCGCGCGTCGCGCCAGGAGATGCTGCTGATGCACATCACCGGACTCGCTCACGAGACGATCGTGTTCGCGCAACTCGCGGCGCGCCTCATCGAGCGCGATGCGCAAGGTCGTGTGGCGGATTGTCATGTCGTCGGCTTCGGCTCGGGCGACGTCGGCATCGGCCCGGAGCGCGGCGTCGTCGGGTCGCTGCGTCGCGATGCCCTGCTCCGCGAGCGCCTCGAGCTTCGCCTTCCGATCCGCCAGCTCCTGGCGATGTCGCTCGGCTTCTTGCCGCAGCAGCAACTCCTCGGCGGCATCGAGTAATGCGGCACGCGCCATCGAGGTCGTGGCGAAAGCACTGACCTCCAGCGCAACGTCTCGCCGCTCGAGCGCCCCGCGACGGGCTTCCGCGGCGGACAGCGCATCGTCGAACAACCGGCCCAGGTCGGTGACCATCGGGGTCAGTCGGTCGACGGCCGACGCGGCGACATCCACACGATGGACATCGATGCCATCCAGAGCCCTCTCGGCATTTGTCAACTCACCTTGACAGCGATCGAGCTCGCGGCACCCCGCGTCGATGCGCGCCTCGAGCCCGGCCATCGACTGCCCGAGGGCGGCGATGACCGCGTTCACATCATCGATCGCTCCGGCCAACGTGCGACGTTCCTCGCCAGCCCGCTGGGCCGCGACCCGTTGTTCGAGCAGCGCTGCGACCTCTGCAACCAACTCCTCGCGGTGACGCGACGCATCATCGCCGAGCCGACCTCGAGCCTCGGCGAGTTTGCCTTCGATCGCCTGGCGTGCCTGGTCGGCCGTGGTGCACGCCGCCGACAGGCGCTGCACCTGTTCGAACGTGGCCGGCTCCTCATCGCCCACCCGTGCCGGTGCCGGATGCTCCCGTGATCCGCACACCGCACACGGCTCCCCATCACGCAGCGCAGCGGCCAGGCGCGGCGCCTGGGTGGAGACGAAGCGGGCCAGGGCCGACGCGTGCTCCGCGACCGCTGCTTGGCATCGTCGCGCGGCTGTCGCCAGCTCATCGGTGTAGGTGTCGACCAGCGTCCTGACGTGGACGCTCGACCGAGCGCGTTCGATGCGCTCGTCGAGAACGGTCACGTCCACCGCTTCGATGAGCAATTCGTCGAGCCGCACCTGCAACTGCGCGGCGCGCAGCTGCGCAGCCCCGGTCTCCTCGATGACCCGCGCGTGTTCGGTACGTATCCCGTCGAGCGACAGCGACGCCGAGCGTTCCGCCGCCGCGGCGGCGCCGTGCACCGAGATGGCCCGTTTCCAGTCCTCCACGCGGCGACGCTGCTCGTCGACGGCCCGCGCGATGGCCGCGACATCATCGAGGTCGACGGCGACGCCGAGGGTGGAGAACGCCGTCGCCAAATGGCCCCGACGTTCGTCGAGCCGATGCGTCGCCGACTCGTGTCGAGCCACGGCTGAGATGGCCTCGTCGTCAGCGAGCACCACGGTCCGGGCGCGCGCCGAGTTCAGCGCAGCCGCCTCACCGGCCTCGATCGTCGCCTGCTGAGCAACGAGCGCTTCCAATGCGGTTCGATGCAGGTGGGCCTGATCGAATCGAGCGGCAGCGGCGCGGGCCTCGGCGTGGAGGGCGAGCAGCCGATCGGCCTTTGCTGCCGCCTCGGTGAGCTGTGTCGACAACGCGGCCAACGGCTGGTCGGCTGCAATGAGCACTCGTTCGATGGACACGCGCTCGGCATCGGCTTCGATCGTCGGCTCGAGACGCAATTGCTCTTGCACCTTGCGCGCCTGTGTCCGAGCGTTGCCCAGCCGATGGTCGATCTCGCCCTGCAAGGTGGCGACCTCGCGCCGCAGGAGTGCTTCGCGGTCTTTGAGATGCTCGACGATGTCGTCATAGATCTCGCCGCCGAACAGCTGACCGAGCAACTCCTCCCGGCCACTGGTTCCGTCGAGCAAGAAGCGCGCGAAGTCGCCCTGAGGGAGCAGGATCACCCGCTTGAACTGCCTGGCTTCCAGGCCCACGATCTCGATGCATCGCGCCACCGCATCGGCAGACTTGGTGGCCAGTGAGCGCGAAGCGTTCCCGTCGATGCGGATCAATGACACCGACGCCTTCTCCATGACCGTCCCACCGCCTTTGCGCGCTGGGCGTTCTTGTTCGGGACTGCGCTCGATGACGTAGCGGGCCCCGTCGCAGTCGAAGGTGAACTTCACGTAGGTCGGGGCATCGAGGGGCGCGTGGTGCGATCGGATCTCCTTGCGGTCCTTCAGCGGCATGTCGTCGTAGAGCGCGAAGCACATCGCATCGAAGATGGTGCTCTTGCCCGATCCGGTATCGCCGGAGACGACGAACAGGCCGCGTTCGGCCAACACCGTGAAGTCGATGCACTCTCGGCCGGGATAGGACCCGAAGGCCTGGAACTCGATGGCGATCGGCCTCATGCTCGTCTCCGCAGTGCCGCACCGACCGCGTCACGCAACAGCGTGTCGATGTCGGGTTCTGGTGGTGCACCCTCGGCGGCCTCCCAGAACAGCTGCGTCGCCTCCAACGGCGACAACTCACGTGTGGCGACGGCCGCCTGAGCATCGATGGCAGGTGCCCCGACAGGTTCGAGACGGACCTCCACGACGTGCGGATACACCTGAGCCAGACGAGCCTTGGCGTCGAGCACCGTCTCGCGATCGGTGACGATCGCACGGACGAAACAGCGCCGCGCGCGGCGATGAGCGGTCGGATCGAGCAGCGTCGAGAGCTCACCCGACACGGTGCACACCGGCCGGCCGACGGGCACCTCGATGGGCTCCACCCGCGCCGTGCCATCGAGCGCGAGATCCACCAGCACGACTTCCTTCGGGTGATCCTCGGAGAACGAATAGGCGAGCGGAGTTCCCGAGTATCGGGCGGAGACCGAGCCGCCGACGATCTGCGGCCGATGCAGATGGCCCAGCGCGGTGTAGGAGAACCCGTCGAACACACTGGCCTCGACCGTTCCGGCGCCACCGATGGTGAGCAACCGCTCCGACTCGCTCACCGCTCCCCCAGAGACGAACGCATGGGCCACGGCGACAGACCGCGGGCTGAGCAACGTCGGGCGCACCGCGTCGATCGCCGCCCGCAGCACCGACTGATGAGTTCGAGCGGCGCGACGCAGCACGACATCGTCGGCATCGGTGCTGCCGTTGCCGATGGTCTCACTGTCCGCGTCGACCGGAAGATCGTCCGGGGCGCCTTGGGGATCGAGGAACGGAAGCAGGACCAGATCGAGCGGCCCATCGCTGCCCTCGAGGGTGAGCACCTCACCGATGTGTCCATACCCGCCCCGGATGTACAGCCCGCTGGAGTCGAGCAGCTCTCCGTAGCTCGCCACCCGGTCTGCGCCGTCGTGGTTGCCGCTGATGGCCGCCACCTTCGCCCCGGTTGCCAGCAGCCGTCGTACGGCGGACCGGAACAGTCCGACGGCCTCCGTCGAGGCGATCGCTCGGTCGTAGAGGTCGCCGGCGATGACCACGAGATCGACGCGTTGATCGACGCACAGCTCGACCAGCCAATCGATGAATGCGGCCTGATCGTCGATCAGGGAGATGGGCCCGAATGTGCGACCGAGATGCCAGTCGCTGGTGTGGAGGATGCGCACGATGGCCAACGTAGGCGAGCGCTGTGACGTTCTCGTGTGCTTGCTACGGTCCCGGCGTGGCCACGAGCGCATCGAGGGTCGTCGCCCTGCTACGAGGCATCAACGTCGGAGGCAAGAACGTCCTGCCCATGCGCGATCTGATGGCGATCTGCACCGAACTGGGCCATCGCGATGTCCGCACCTACCTACAGAGCGGGAATGTGGTGTTCGTCCCACGAACCGGTCGGATAGCTCGCGATCAGCTCGACGCCGACGCTGCGCTGGCCGACGAGTTGGCGTTGGCCATTGCCACCCGCACCGGGCTGAGCGTGCCGATCGTGGTGCGACGCCACGACGAGCTCGTCGCGGCGTTGGCCGCGAACCCGTTCGATCGAGATGCGCCTCCCAACACCCGGCACGTGATGTTCCTGTCCGAGGAACCGCCGGCCTCCGCCATCGAGCTCCTCGACCCCCGACGCTCCCCTCCCGACGAGTTCGTCGTCATCGGACGCGATGTGCATCTGCGCCTCCCCAACGGCAGCGCGCGCTCGAAGCTGACGGTGGCCTGGTTCGAGAGATCGCTCGGCGTCATCGCAACGGCGCGCAACTGGAACACTGTAGGAGCCCTTGCCGAGCTATCTGTCAATCCTGGTTGACATACATCGACCGCAGCTCCTCGGCGATGTCGAGCAATGCCTCGGTCATCTCACGATGGTCGACCACCTCGAGCGCTCGTCCGAACCCGGCGATCTGCCCGGCCAACGAACGCACGCTCATACCGCTCAATTCCATGTGGACACGTCCGTCATCGCCGGTAGGTCCGATGGCGACGCGTCCTCCCATGAAGGCGCGCACGACGCCGACCATCCCCGGCAAGCAACGGGCATTGACAACGATGGGGGCGAGCTCACGTGTGAACGACTCGCTCATGGCGCGCCAGGTCGCAGCCAGATCGAAGCGTTCGGGCGGAGCAAAGCGCCGCCCCAGACGCTGGGCGCTGCGGATCCGATCGACGCGGAAGCTACGCAAGCCGCGGTCGGTCTGGGCCACCAAGTACCAGTTGTTGCCCTTGGCCACCAGGCCCAGCGGCTGCACGACGCGACTCGTCGCGGCGGCATCGCGGGCGACGTAGTCGATGTTCAACTCCTCGCTCTCGATCACCGCCGATTGCAGGGCATCGAGATGGTCAGGGGTCGGTCGTCCGCTGTCGGATCGGAACCAACCGGCAGCGTCGATGTGGGTCGCCCCCGAAGCCCGCTCGGCGTCGGTGCGGAATTGCTCCGGCAGCGCCCGGACGAGCTTGCGCAACGCTGCCTTCACCTCCGGTGTCGCCGACGAGGCTGGTCCCGCCACCATGAACAGCGCCCGGGCCTCTGCCGACGTCAACCCGGTCAAGTCGGTTCGACCACCGCCGGCCAACCGCCATCCGCCATTGCGCCCCTGCATGGAGTACACGGGCAGACCGGCCATGCCCAGCGCCTCGAGATCGCGGCGCGCGGTGCGCTCCGAGACCTCCAACTCCTCAGCCACGTCGGCAGCAGTGACCTGACCCCGGGTCTGGAGCAGCATCAATATGGCCACGAGTCGATCGGCACGCATGCCCCACATCTTGTCCGACAAACCGGACAGCAGATGGCCTGTTAACGATCCCAATATGGCGCCATGACCAACAACGCATCAGCAACCCCCGCCTCACCAACCCTCGCCCTCGCAAGCGACGATCCCCGTTTCGTGTTCGCCAAGGCGGCTGCCCTCGCCGCTGCAGTCATCGACGGTGTGGCCGCCGAGCAACTCGATCTGCCCACACCGTGCACCGACATGGACGTCCGCCAATTGCTCCGCCATCTCACGATGGTCGTCCGACGGGTCACCGCCCTCGGCCACGGCACGAACCCATTTGCTGTGGGCGATGGATCCGACGTGCCCGATGACGGCTTCGGCGCCGCGTGGGCCGATGGGGTGGATCAGGCCCGCCAGGCCTGGGCCGACGACGCTCGGCTCGCCGCGTCCATCACCTTGCCGTGGGCCGAGGTGGACGGCGCCGGCGCACTCGGCATGTACACCAACGAAGTGACGCTCCACACCTGGGACCTCGCCACCGCTACCAGCCAACGGCCGCAGTGGGACGAGCAGGTCCTCCAGGTCTCATTCGACTCGATGGTGCCGATGCTGCCGGAGAACCGCGTGGAGATGTTCGAAGCAGTCCGGGCGAAGATGCCGGAAGGGACGCCGTTCGTGTACCCCTACGCCGAAGCGCAGCCGACGGCCCCGAACGCCCCACTCCTCGATCGACTGCTCGCCTGGAGCGGCCGCACAGCGTGAGCCCAGCCCAGCTCAGCGCAGCGGGGATCCCGGCTCAGCGCAGCGGAACCTCAGTTCTCGGCAGCGGGATCGACCAGGAGATGGGCGACGATCTGGTCGATCTCGGCTGCGGTGACGCCGAGATGGGTGAGCAGGCCACAGGCGTCGCCATGGCGCTGGCGCACCAGCGCCATGAAGGCACGCATGGTCGGCGCGTGAGCCGTCAGCACGATCGGGGCGAACTCACCGTACCGAGCAGCCGCCTGCGGGTCGCGCGCCATCACCACGGCACGTCGACGCTGTGTCGGCTCGTGGCTCAACTCGTAGTCGTCGGCGATCACCTCATCGGGCACGCCGGCCACGCTCAACGTGAGCGCCGCCACGATTCCCGTGCGGTCCTTGCCCGCTGCACAGTGGAACAGGAGCGGCCGATCGAGGCGGGTGGCCATCAGATGGAAGGTCGTGCGCAACGATTCCTGCGCCGTCGTGGCCATGTCGTAGTAGCGCTCGGCCAGATCATCGCCGGTGCGAACCGCATCGGCGGACCAATCGGCGTTCGGGGCATCGGCCACCGGCATCGAGATGGCGCCGGGCAGGAACGGATGCTCTCCGTGCTCCTCGGGACTGCGGAAGTCGATCACCGTGGCGATACCCAGGGACCGGATGACGTCGCGACCCGCGGGGGTCAGATCATTGGGCCCATCGGCACGGTACACGCGGCCCCATCGAACGATGCGGCCGTCGGCGCCGGTGTAGCCACCCAGATCGCGCACGTTGTGGCAACCGTCGACGACGATGAAACGATCGAAAGGGGCACCCATGGGTGGCGACGATACGCGCATCGGTCGGCGTCGGACCCGATCCCGACGCGAATTCATCACACCCCCTCGTTACGGTCCGTGGTGATGTCCCACGAGCCACCGACCTCTACCGGACCCTCCACGTCGACCCTGCCCGGTCGCGAGGCTTCCGGCCGCTTCCCCGGGCCAGGCGTGCTCGGGCGCTCCGTGGTCGTGACCGATCTCGAAGCGCTCAGAGCGGCCGACCTCGAGGCCGCGACCCACGGTTGGCCGGTGGTCACCATCGGGGCCGAACAACTGAACGATCCACGCTCCGTGGCCGACCTCCTCCATCAGCATTGGTTGCGACGCGATCCGATGGTCATCGTCATGGCGATCGACCCGGCAACGCTTCGCGTCCCCGAGGTCGATCATCGAGAACCGTGGCAGCTCACGCCCGAGTTCGAGTTCAGCCGCGAGCGCCTCCAGTTCCTCGTGTGGGCGAACTCGTGGGATCTGCGCTCGGGCACCGCTGTGTGGTGGTGGGGGCGCAAGGCCGCTCGCCTCGGCGAGGCCCGCGAACGCAACAGCACCGACGGCGACATCACCTTGCCCGACGGAACTGCGGCATGGGTCGATGGCGGACCGCGTCAGACCTTCCCATCGGAGGTGGCGAACGCGCTCGGCACCGTGGTGCACCGCGAATCGGTGGAGCTCGGTCAGCTCAGCACCATGACCGACGGACCTTGTACCGCCGAGCTCACCGCCGACCAACTCGACGCAGTCACCCACGCGGTGGGTCCTGCCCGCATCATCGCTCCCGCCGGCTCGGGAAAGACGCGGGTGCTCACCGAGCGCTTGCGCGTGTTGCGCGCCCTGCGGGGCTGGGAGTCCGAGACGGTCACCACCTTGGCGTACAACCGTCGAGCCGTCGACGAACTCGAGGAGCGCACCGTCGGACTCGGCGCCCATCTGCGCACGATCAACTCCGCGGGCCTCGCCATCATCAACGGCACCGGCGGCTTCGCCCGACCGGGTGGACGGCGACCACGCCAGGTCATCGAGGAGTACCAGGTCCGCCGCATCATCGGCGATCTCATCACCGTGCCACGCCAGGCCAACTCCGATCCGTACGCCGCATACATCGAAGGTCTGCGCCTCATCCGTCGCGCCCTCGTGTCGCCAGAGGCGGCCGAGAAGCTCGTCGACGCCGACGGCCTCTCCGGTCTCTTCGATCGATATTGCCAACAGCTCGAGGACAACAACCTCGTCGACTTCGACGGACAGCAGTACGAGGCCATCAAGGTGCTCCTCACCGACCCGCGCTCCCGAGCTGTGGCCCAGGCGCGTTGTCGCCATCTCCTCGTCGACGAGTTCCAAGACCTCACGCCCGCCGATGTGTTGCTCATCCGGCTGCTCGCCGCGCCCGGCTACGACGTGTTCGGTGTCGGCGATGACGACCAGGTCATCTACGGGTTCGGTGGCGCCTCACCGCGGTTCTTGGTCTCGTTCGATCGTTACTTCCCCGGAGCGACCTCCCACGCGTTGAGTGTCAATTATCGTTGCCCACCGGCGGTGGTCACATCGGCAACGACGTTGCTCGGGTACAACCGTGAACGGGTCGACAAGGCGGTTCGTCCCGCGCCCGGGCGCCTCACCATCGCCGGCGAGTTCGAGATCACCACGGTCGACCCGCTGCAGGAAGCTTCCGTGGCGGCCGACCGCCTCGAGCGGTGGGCGGCCGAAGGTGGCTCCTACGACCAGATGGCCGTGCTCGCGCGCGTCAACTCGGTCCTACTCCCCATCCAGGTGACCTGTACCGAACGATCCATCCCATGCCGCCGCGCCATCGACGCGACCATCTTGGATCGCACGGGGATGCGCACGGCACTGGCCTATCTGCGCATCGCCGTGAACCCGGGCGACATCACCGCTGCCGACATCGCCGAGACCATTCGGCGACCATCTCGTCGCATTGCCCGCAACGTCGTCGAGATGACCACGAAACGCCGGCGGCACAGCATCGCCAGCGTCGAAGCGCTGGCATCGCGGCTGACGGGACGCGATCGCTTCAGCCTCGAGGACTACTGCACCGATCTGCGCCTCGTCGCGGCCACGGCGTCGACAGGCAGCACCGTCGAGGTGGTGCGTGTCATCCGCGACGAGGTCGGTCTCGGCGGAGCGATGGAAGTGCTCGATCAATCCAAGGGCGCCGCCGATCGATCCACCCATCGCGACGATCTCGAGGCGCTCGAGCAGGTCGCCGCGCTCCACGACGATCCGCACACCTTCGAGCAGTGGCTGCGATCGGTGCTGACACGTCCCACCACCCCCAACAACACCGCGGACCGCGTCGACGCATCCGGCGACGCAACCGGGGCCGGGGTGGAGCTGTCATCGATCCACCGGGTGAAAGGACGCGAGTGGGATCACGTGATCGTCATCGGCGCCGATGCCGAGCTGCTCCCCCATCGACTCACCGACGACGAGGAGGAAGAGCGACGCCTGCTGCACGTGGCCATCACCCGCGGCCGGCAGGAGGTGGTCGTCCTCGCCGATCGTGACCGACCCTCCCCATTCGTGGCTGAACTCACCACGCCAGCCCCGCCGGAGTCCGAGCGAACGATCGTGCGTTCTCGCGGCAATCGACCCAACGCCGAGGTCAAGGCGACGTCGAGCGCGAACACCGCGGCGGCATCCTCCGCTGATCCGACGATCCTGGCCGCGCTCAAGCGCTGGCGCGCTCAGACGGCGCGTCGCGCCAACGTGCCGGCCTACGTCGTGTTCAGCGACGCCCACCTCGAGGGCATCGCGTCGGCACGACCCTCCAGCGAGCGCGAACTCGCTCGCTGCGCGGGGGTGGGGCCCACCAAGCTCGAGCGATACGGCGACGAGGTGCTGGCCATCATCGACGCGTGCGTCACGAGCGAGTGAGGCGGCCGACGCGCTCGAGTGCCAACGCCAGACGGTGTCGCTTCAGATCATGAATGCCATGGCGTCGACCATCCGAACACCCAGCGCCTGATCTCCGGACATCGCCACCAACGATCGCGCCCGCACGTCCGGCCCTGCCCATCGACCCAATGCCAAGCAACAGAACGTTTCGGCCGCCATCTGCAGGCCCACCGTTGCCGTCTGCCCATCCGGCAGCGGGCCACTTGCTCGCGCTCGTCGCCCTTCGACAACGACGGTGAACCGGCGACCGCCGTCCCCCGTGAGGTCGAACGCCACGACGTCACCGTCGCTCGCCGATGCCCTACGCGCCGCGATGAAACCCATGGCTCCGACGAATCGATCGATGGCTCGCTCGGCGATGCGGCCACTGTGGTGCCCCGGCATGGACAACGCTCGTCGGATGTCCTGCTCGTGCACCCAGCAGTCCATGAGCCGTACGTCCATGAATTCCCGATAGGCGACGTTGCCGATGGGTGAAGGACCGACGCGATCGAGGTCGGATTCGCTCATCTGTTCGAGCGTGGCCAAGCGTCGGCGAGTGATCGATCGGAAGCGGTCGATCACGTCCGCCTTGGGGAGCGAGCGCAAGGACTCCACCCACGCTTCGTTCATCGCCCCGATGGGATTTTTGACGTGTGGCGCGGTGGTGACCTCAGCCGACGCGTCCGGTGTCGGTTCGCCCGACAGCGTCGATTCGGTGCCGATGATGTGTCCGATGTTGTCGGCCACCGACCAGCCCGGGCACTCGGTCGCCGTTCGCCACTGCTCCTCACTCAATGGCCCCACGAGATCAGTGAGCAATTCCCATTGACGCCCCAACAGCGTGATCACTTCATCGGGCATGTCCACTCCTGTGTTCGCCGGCGTGTTCGTCAGCACCCAGTATCGATCACGCAACTCCCGCCCTGAGAGCTGCCCGAGCAGCACCCCGTGGTGATCGAGCCCCGCCAGCGCTTGCTGAGCCCTTGACCGTTTGCAGGGCTAGCACCCCTCTTGCTTCCTTTCCGACGAACCGAGCGCCACTCTTCGTGAACACACATCCACGAGATGCCTCCAGTCGTCACTCTTCGTGACTTTCCGGCCATCTCCCTCGGGCGAGGAGCACACCCATGAAGCGCACCATCGTGATCGCATCGCTGCTCGGCTTGGCGGCAACCGCCGCCAGCCAAGGCGTCGCACAGGCCACCGAACAGAGCCCCAACGGCAATGGTGTGCTCCAGGCGGCCGGCGCGCCCTGCGTGAGCGCCGGCTTGTCCGATCCCGATGAGGGACTCGTCATCGATGTCGCCTCGTACTCCATCGCCATCGACTGCGACAGTGGACTCACCACCTTCTCGGCAACGACATACGACAGTTGGACGATGGCCGATCTCTACTCGGTCTCGGTGGTTCTCGACGTCGACAACAACTCCGGCACCGGCTGCTACGGGGTCGACTACGTCGGCGGACTCGCCCCTGGCGACGGCCTCGTGGTGCTGTCGACACCCAACTGCGACTTCAACGGTTGGCAGCCGGTGGGTTCCGCATCGATCACCCACCCGACGGCCAACACCTTGTCGGTCAGCTTCACCGTGCCGGCGCTGCGCGACGTGACCCATCCCGTCGGATGGGCCGGCGCGGTGGAGTCCTGGTACACCGACCCCGACATGACCCCCGATGGCACCGACCTCATCGTCACCGCGTCGACGAAGGTCGGCGGCACGGTCGTGACTCCTCCCGCCACGCCTACGGGCCCGATCACGTCGGGATACTGGATGGTCGCCAGTGACGGGCACGTGTGGTCCTTCGGTGGCGTGCCGAACCTCGGGAACGCCACGATCGCCAAGGGCCGCAAGGCCGTTGATCTCGAACCCACACCGAACGGCGACGGCTACTGGATCCTCGACGACGCGGGAGGAGTCCAAGCCTTCGGCGCCGCGGGCCGATTCGGCGCACTCACCGCCACACCCCTGCGCTCCGGCGAAGTGTTCTCGTCGTTGTCATCCACTCCGACCGGCGACGGCTACTGGGCCTTCACCTCGCAAGGCCGGGTCTTCGTCGGCGGCAACGCTCGTCACTTCGGCGACATGGGCGCCACTGCTCTCAACGGCCCGGTGGTCGGATCCTCGATCACCCCGACCGGACTCGGCTACTGGATGGTCGGCTCTGACGGCGGCATCTTCTCCTTCGGCGACGCACAGTTCTTCGGTTCGATGGGCGGGACCGTCTTGAACAAACCGGTCAACGGACTCGTCCCCACTCCCTCGAACAACGGCTACTGGCTCATCGCCTCCGACGGCGGCATCTTCGCCTTCGGCGATGCTCCCTTCCTCGGATCCCTTGGCGGCATCACCTTGAACCAACCGGTCATCGGGGCCGTGCCGTTCGGCTCCGGCTATCTGATGGTCGCTTCCGACGGCGGCATCTTCAACTTCTCCGACAAGGCCTTCTACGGATCGCTCGGTGGCCAGAGCCTCGCTGCCGCGGTGTCATCGGTCGCAGTGCACTCCTGATCGCCTGCCCGGTCGACGCTGTTCGTGTCACCATCGCGCAGTGGATGAATACCGCACCCCCCGAGGACATCGCATCCACAGCGACGCCATCACCTGGACGACGACGAGAAGCGGCGGTCCGGGTGGTCAACACGCCAACACCAGCGACACTGCGGTGACGATGGTGTGTGATCTGGCGACGTGCGGCTTGCACCCGGTCATCGTCGAGCGGTTGATCCGCGCGCTGGGCCCGACCCTCACCGTCCGCAGCGCCGACTCGCGATCACAATGGCGCAACCGGCAGACTGCGTGGGCGCGCATGGCCGAGACGATCGATGAGTCGGCTCGGCCGCCCAAGCCGCGGCGGCCCACGCGCCCCTCGCGATCATCGGTCGAGGCCCGCCTGACCTCGAAGCGACGCCAGAGCGAACGCAAGCGCAACCGGACTGGACACCATGACGAGCACTGACCCCACCGAGGCGCTGACAACCCCGGGCCACCCGATCGACCCACCATCCATCGCGCTTCCGGCGCGCAGCAACAACCGACTCGCGGTGCGCATCACCAAGGATGCGCAACGACAATTGCGCTCCGGCCATCCGTGGGTCTACGACTCCTCCATCACCTCGGTCAACGGTGAGGGCGCGCCCGGTGATCTTGCTGTCATCTTCGATGAGCAACGCAAGTTCGTCGCCATCGGCTTGTGGGACCCCAGCTCTCCCATCCGCATCAAGATCCTCCACCGCGGTCGCCCAGCGACGATCGACGGAACCTGGTGGCGCAAGCAGATCTCGGCCTCGATCGAGCGACGTTCCGCGCTACTCGAGCCCGCGGGCGACACCACCGCCTATCGATGTGTGAACGGTGAGAGCGACGGCCTTCCCGGCCTCATCCTCGACCGCTACGACGATCACTACGTACTCAAGCTCTACAGCCCGGGCTGGTTCCCGCATCTCGTCGACGTCGTACCTGCCATCGTCGAGACAACCCAGTGTGCGTCCCTCGTCCTGCGCTGGAGCCGCGCCGTTGCCGCCAGCAACGTGCACGGACTGCACGAAGGAATGGCATTGCACGGTGCAGCCCCGACCGCTCCGGTGATGTTCCGTGAGAACGGCCTGCGCTTCGAGGCCGACCTCATCGCGGGGCAGAAGACCGGCTTCTTCCTCGATCAGCGTGACAACCGAGCACGGGTCCGCACCCTCACCCGGGGTGCCCGTGTCCTCGATCTGTTCTCATGCACCGGCGGGTTCTCGGTCTCGGCCGCTGCCGGCGGCGCGGTGGACGTCACCAGCGTCGACATCAGCCCCGGAGCACTCGCGGCTGCCGAGCGCAACATGGCCCACAATGCCGACGTGCCCACCGTGCGCCACAGCCGCCATCGGATCATCGAGGGTGACGCGTTCCGGGTGATGGAGCAGTTGGCCCGATCGGGGCAGCGATACGACGTGATCATCATCGACCCGCCGCCGTTCGCTCAGAACCAGGCCAGCGTGGACCGGGCCCTGAGCGCATACGCGAAGTTGACCGAACTCGGCCTGCAGCTCTTGCACCCTGGTGCGGTGCTGGTCCAAGCGTCGTGCAGTAGTCGGGTCACCCGCAGCGACTTCTTCAACTCCATCTTCGACGTCGCCGACGCCCGCGGCATCCGCCTCGAGGAGATCGATCACACCGGTCACGCGCTCGATCACCCGGCGACGTTCCCACAGGCGATGTATCTCAAGGCCTTGTTCGCTCGTCGGGGCTGAGTCACCCGGCGGTCCGGAGCGCTCGGGAGGTCGCAACGTGCACTTCAGCGCAGCAATTTGATGATGGCAGCGATACCGACCACCACGATGAGCACGCGCAATACGCGTGGATCGAGCCGGCGACCGACGCGTGAGCCGATCTGACCTCCCAGTGTCGCCCCGAGCGCCAGCACACCCGCCACCGCCCAGTCCACGTCGGATGCGAAGGTGAACACCAGCGCGGCTGAGGCGTTCACCAACGTGCCCAGGACGTTCTTGGCCGCGTTGAGCCGTTGCACATGGTCGTCGACGAAGATGGTCAACAGCGCGATGAGGATCACACCCTGCGCCGCGCCAAAGTACCCCCCGTACACACCGGCAAGAAAGATTGACGCGAACATCGGCGCAGTGACGCCGTGGAGTGTCCGGTGCGCCTCGGCTTTGCGACGGTTGATGAAGCGGGACAGCTTCGGGCCGAAGATGACCAGCATCAGTGCCACGGCAATGAGCACAGGGACCACTGCGTCGAAGTAACTCGATGGCAAGGTCAACAGCAGCACCGCGCCCGTGAGGCCTCCCAACAGCGACGCCGGCCCGACCCGCATCAGCCGATCCCGCTGACCGACCAACTCACGTCGATAGCCGTACGCACCGCTCAACGACCCCGGGACCAGTCCCACGTTGTTCGACACGTTGGCCACGAGCGGCGAGTAGCCGAGGGCCAGCAGCGTCGGGAACGTGACGAGGGAGCCCGAGCCCACCACCGTGTTGATGGTCCCCGCTGCCGTCCCGGCGGCAAAGATGGCAAGGGCGTCGAGCGGCGTCATGTCGTCGCCTTGGCTAGCACAGGCATCTGATCACCTCCGATCAGGATGGCTCGACCGCTGCAATAGAGTGCCCTCGTGGCCGTGGCTGTAGAGGGGTACTGCGCCCCGGGGTACGAGAAGGTGGCAACGGCCTTCGCCGCGAACTTCGCCACCGAAGGTGACGTCGGCGGCGCCGTGGCCGTGTATCGAGACGGCCTCCCCATCATCGATCTGTGGGCGGGGATCGCGGACCTGTCTTCGCAGCGGCCATGGACCCGGGACACCATCGTCGGGGTCTTCTCCATCACCAAGGGCCTCACGACCATTGCCGCTCATCTCCTGGCGCAACGAGGCCTGCTCGACCTCGATGCTCCCGTGGCTCGCTATTGGCCGCAGTTCGCTGCCAACGGCAAGGCGGAGATCACCGTCCGCATGGTCATGTCACATCGCGCCGGCCTGGCTCACGCGCCAGGCACGTTCACCCTCGATGAAGCGCTGTCGTGGACGCCCATCGTGGACGCGTTGGCGGATGCGGCACCGCAGTGGGAGCCCGGCACCCAGCACGGCTACCACATGCGGACGTTCGGCTGGCTGGTCGGGGAGATCATCCGTCGCGTCAGCGGCGCCCCGACGCCAGGAACGTTCTTCGCCGACGAGATCGCCACTCCGCTCGGCCTGTCCACGTGGATCGGCTTGCCCGAACAGCACGACGCTCGATGCGCCACGCTCATCCCGCCCGACTTCTCAGTACTCGATCCAGCAACGCTGCCCGTTCCAGGGACCCTTCGCTTCGACGTGGCGACGGGCCCGTCGGGGCTCTTCCGTTACGACGAGATGTGGAACACCCGCCGACTACGGGCCGCAGAGCTCCCGAGCTCGAACGCCGTCACCGATGCCCGCTCCCTGGCACGGCTCTACGCCGCATGCATTGGAACCGTCGACGGAGTCCGCATTCTCGACGACCGGACAGTGACACGCGCCTGTGAAGTGCAGTCAATTGGTCCTGACATGTTGCTGAGCCGGGAGTCGTGCTTCGGAGTCGGATTCATGCGACCCCCGATGCTCAACACGGCATGCGGACCCCGATCGTTCGGCCACGGCGGGGCAGGAGGCTCCGCATCGTTCGCCGACCCGGACCAACGGCTGGGCTTCGGCTACGTCATGAATCACATGCGATTGGACGAAGCCGACCCACGGGTAGAGCACATCACCAATGCGCTCTACGAATGCCTCGACTGATCACTGTTCAGACGCCCTCGACCTCAGGAACGGGCCCATCGACGGCAGGGTTTCCCGAACCGACGTTGCGGAAGCCGATCGGAGCGATGTCCTTCCGGTACGTGTGACACGATCCGTCCGGACCGTAGACATCGCCAGCGGTTGGGAAATCATCGAGGTCGATGCCGCAACCGAACGCGATCCGGCACGCCCGCCGAAGCACCATCACCTCTTCGAGGCCTTCGGCATCGAAGTGCTCCCGAGCCGCCACCAGGAACTCCCGGGACTCCGGGGCCATGGCATCGAGCGGCCCCGGTGTGCGCACCCGATCCCCCTCGAACCTCCACTCGATTCGCTGCTGTCCATTTCGGAACAGCCAAGCGGTCCGGTCGGGCGTCGCCGGTGGACGAACCAACACGTCGAACCGCAGAGATTCGACATCGTGGGCATGACGCACCGCGACGGCGCACAGATCCGCGACGTGTGTGCACTGCTCGCTGGGGTCGTATCCCCAACGCTTCTGATCGCGTGCCTCGGCGATGGTGAGCCCCACGAGTCGTTGGGCTCCTGCGATGCCCCCGACGCAGGTGGCCCATGGCGTGCGCACCGGTGTTACCTCGATCGAGTCGATCACGGTTGTGTGCGTGATCGACACGGCGAAGTGGTGGTAGTAGTCCTCCATCTCTGCCTGCGTCACCCCTGTCCCGGGTCGGATCACGATCCGTCTGCGATACGACCCGCTCACTGGCGTGGAGACGATGGGTTCTTTCACGGCGCTACCTCCTCGATGGACGGCACGACTCAGGCCTGGCCAGGAGCGAGTTCGATGAACAGGCCTTCGGCATCGGAGAGCACCACACCGTCGAGCATCAATCGAGCGCTGGCCATCCGCTTGCGACCGTCTCGGCTGTCGAGCGATGCCTCGATGCGGATCGGCACATCGAGCGGCACGATCTTGCGGTACGTCGTCTTCAACCATGCGGTGCGGGCCACCGGCCCCTCGCCACGGTTCGTCATCATCCCGAGGATCTGATCGAAGAACAGCGGCAACGCGCCGCCGTGCGCGGCGGCACCACCGAGGAAGTGGACGGGAAAGGTGACCGTGCCTTCGAGACCGCTCCGGTCGACCCGATCGAGGCGATAGGGGGGCATGAGGAGCAGGCCGCGCCCAGGAGCGTTGGGACGATGGGAACCGAGGAGGTCCTCGTCGCTCATTCGGTGCTCGTCGAGGATCGCCGCCACTTCTCGCAGCCGATCGGTCGCCTCGACCAGCGCGTCGTCGGTCAGACGCGCCGCCACAAAACCGTCGAGGACCGATCGGGCCACCCGGACGAACTCGTCGAACTCCGCTGTATTGCTCACTGCAATGAAGGTAGCCGTCGACATGGGCGATTCGCGTCAAGCGCAACCCGCATGGTGAAGTTGGGCTCAGTCAGATGGTCCGAGGGGGGACTCATGATCAGGATGCGGCCCGATGACGACTACTTCCTGTGTCTGCACTCGGCCTCGACACCGATGCAGATCGGTGCGCTCATGCTCTTCGACGTCCCCGACGCCCAGCGCCATCGCTTCAGTGACCTCGTGCGCGAGCACCTCGCGCATCGGCTGCCGGCCACCGCGCTGGCCAGGGTACGGCGCTCAGCGCCGTGGCACATCGACTGCGACGCCTGGTTCGATCTGGCTGAAATCCGACTCGATGACGTGGTCTCGACGCAGCGTGCGCGCGTGACCCTCCCCCAGCTCCATCAGCTGGTCGCCGCTCTGGTGATGGAGCAGGTCGATCCCGACAAGCCGCCCTTCCGCATGGTCATCGTCCCCGAGATCGAAGGCGGAGGGTCGGCGATCTTCCTCACCACGCTCCATGCGTTGGCCGATGGCATCGGCTTCCAGTCGATCACGGAGTCGCTCACCGATCCCACGGCCACGCCACAACGACGTCCCCCAGTGGTCCGTCGCAACGAACGCATTCCAACGACCCCCGAATGGTTGGTGCGAGCCAGCGTGGCACTCGGCGTCGATGCCTGGAAGCGCTATCGGTCGCGCGACCAGCGAGCATCGGCACAGGCCGCGCTCGATGCCCACCGCGCCGATCCGTCGAACAAGCGAGCCAAGACACCGCAATTCGAGTTGTCAGCGCCGACCTCGGCGCTGCGCAGCTACACCACGATGAGCCTCCCGCTCCCCCGGGTCAAAGCCGTCGCCGTAGCCATGGGGGGAACGGTCAACGACGTCTTCCTCGCCACTGCCGCCGGAGCGGTCCGTAGCTACCTCATCTCCATCGACGCACTGCCACCCACGCCGATCGTCGTCAACGCGGCACGCAGCTATCGCCGATCCGAGCACGGCGAGCTCGGCAATCGGATCGTCTCGCTCCATCCCCATCTGGCAACGACAATTGCCGATCCTGTCCAGCGCTTCCGGGCAATACAGGCCTCGATGGCCTCCGAGCTCGAGCGCAGCCGTCTGCAGGAACCGCTCATGGACCAAGGGGCCAAACCGTTCTCGGCCCGCAAGCAACGCGAAGCCATGTCACAACGGGTGGAGAGCGGCGGAGCGGTACTCCCCGGCAACGTCTCGCTGTCCAATGTGCCCGGACCCAGCGCTACCCGATATCTGGCGGGGTTCGCGATGAAGGCGAGCTACCCGGCACCCATTCTGGGCGCCGGCCGGTTCCTCAACATCACGCTTCGGCGCTATCTCGACCACCTCGATCTCGGCGTCATGACCGACGCCGCCAAGATCTCCGATGCGTCAGTGTTGCGCGGCCAACTGGCGAACGCTCTCGACGAGCTCGAGCAGATCTCCTGATCCTGCACGAGGTCGCCGGAGTGATGCCCGGGTTGCCGGCACATCTACGCTCGCTCTCGTGAGCGCCCTTCGCGTCCTCCTCCCGACCGTTCGCCCCCATGATCTCGTGCGGTTCTACGTCGATGGGTTGGGTCTCGTGGTCGAACGTTCATGGGATGATCCCGGCAATCAGGGCTGGCTCCTGCGCGTCGGCGGTGAGGCGTACATCGAGGTGCTTGCCGGCAACGATCACTACCCGGCTGGCCCCGTCGGTGCCATCCAATTGGCCGTCGGTGTCGACGACGTCGACCGAGCCGTCACCGCTGCCTCGGTGTTGGGCGCCTCGATCGCCGCTGCTCCGGCAGACATGCCCTGGGGCCTGCGCAGCGCAACGGTCCGCGATCCCGACGGGAACCTCGTCAACCTGTTCGCACCACTACACGACTGAACATCGTCGCCTCCGCTCAGCTGCGGGGGATCTGGCTCCAGGGCGTGGTTCGTTCGCTCCGCGAGTCGCTGGGCAGTCCGAGGATCCGCTCGGCGATCACATTGCGTTGGATCTGCGCTGTGCCGCCTTCGATGGTGAAGCCCAGCGATCGTAGGAACATCCACTCCGGTCGTCGCCCGGCGAGATGCTGCCCGCGAGCAATTCCCTCTGGCTCGAACCCACCAGGGAAGAGCATGCCTTCTGCTCCGAGCAGGTTCATGCAGAACGAGAAGATGCGCTGCCCCAACTCAGCAGACGCCAACTTCGCCAGCGACCCTTCCGGCCCAGGAGTTCCGGCCTCGCGCAGCTCGTAGCCCCGCAATCCGAGGAGGCGATACGCCTCGCTCGCCACCCACAGATCCATCAGCTCGCTGCGCTGGCCAGGGTCTGTCAACTTTCGTTGCTTCCAGATCTCCATCGCGGCGTTGATGGCGCCACCACCGAGCGGCTCGCCCCGCCCCACCCTCTCCGATGCCAGCGTGGCCAGAGACACGCGCCATCCTTCGCCGACCGCACCGACACGTTGACGATCCGGTATGCGGACATCCGTGAGGAACACCTCGCTGAACTGACCTTCGCCGGTCATCTCCCGCAGACCGCGCAGTTCGATGCCCTCGCTGCGCATGTCCACTGCGAAGTAGGTGAGGCCGGCGTGCTTGGGCAGTTCGGGATCGTGGCGGGCCAGCACGAGCGCCCAGTCGGCGAGGTGCGCATATGACGTCCACACCTTCTGCCCGTTGAGGACCCAATCATCACCGTCTTGAACAGCCCGGGTGGCCAGACCCGCCAGGTCGGAGCCCGAGCCCGGTTCACTGAAGAGCTGACACCACACCTCATCGCCGGTGAAGATCGCCTTCAGATGTTGCTGGCGCTGGGCGTCGGTGCCATGGGCGACGATCGTCGGTGCCGACATGGCCAGCGCGATGCCGCTGGTCTCGTCATGGGGCTCGACACCGGCGGCGGTGAGGGTCTCGTCGATGAGGTCTTGCACCTCGGGCGCCAGGTCGAGCCCACCGCATCCGATGGGGAACCACACCCAGGCCAGCCCGGCGTCGTACTGCGCGGCACGCAGTTCACGGCGCGTCGCGCCGTTGCGGTGCAGATCGACGAGGCCAGCCAGGCGCGGTCCGACGACCTCGGACGAGCGATCCAGCGATGGTTGTTCTGGCACAGCTACTCCCGGCGTTCAACGGCGTCGACCAAGCGTCACTCTCACTCTGGCATGCAGGCGGGTCGGATATGGTGCCGACGAACGGGTCGTGGGGACCCGACCACCATCCACAGACGAAACGGGACGGGACATGGATCTGCAGCTCCAAGGAAAGCGCGCGCTGGTCACCGGGAGCAGCTCAGGCATCGGCGCGGGAATCGCCAAGATGTTGGCCGGCGAGGGCGCAGCCATCGTCGTGACCGGCCGCAACGCAGAACGCACCGAGAAGGTCCGTGCCGAGCTGGCGGCGAGCGGCGCTCAGGTCGTGTCGGCCATCGGCGATCTCGCCACCGACGAGGGCGCCAACCACGTGGCGCAGGTGGCCCTCGAGGCCTTCGGCGGGGTCGACATCCTCGTGAACAACGCCGGCGGGGCCTCCGAGGAGGACAAGAAGTCGTGGTTCGACGTGGACCTCTCCGAGTGGATCGCCACGTACCAGAAGAACGTCATCGCCGCGGCACGCCTGGTCCATCAGCTCACGCCGGGCATGCGTGAGCGCGGCTGGGGACGCATCATCCAGATCGCCAGCGCGGCCGGAACGATTCCCACCTCGGCGCAGCCCGACTACGGCCCGGCCAAGGCCGCCATGATCAACATGTCGCTGGGCCTGTCGAAGGCCTTGAAGGGCACGGGCATCACGGTCAACACCGTGACCCCCGGCATGATCATGACCGAGGGCCTCATGGACTTCCTGAAGGTGTTCGCGGCCAAGCGCGGCTGGGAAGGCACCGACCAGGCAGCCGACTACATCCTGAAGGGCACTGGTCAGACCGTGACCCGCATCGGTCAGGTCGAGGACATCGCGTTTGCCGTGACCTACCTGGCCAGTCCGCTGGCCGGATTCGTCAACGGAGTGAACATGCACCTCGATGGTGGAGGCACCAGCAACATCTATTGACACTCACCAGTGACACTCGCTGTCGATATTCACCGGGAGAAGAGGCCGGTGAGGTATTGGTCGAGCCGGCGAGCCGACAACTTGCCGGCTTCGACCGCACCCATCTCTTGGAGTTCGGTCGAGATCACCTCGGGGCCGTACCAATCGAGCACCCCGAGCTTCTCGAGAGCCAGCGTGACCCGATCGAGATCGAAGTCTCCATCGCCCGGCTGCCGTCGGCTGCTGATCGTGTCCTCCCACAACGTGCCATTGACCTGAGCGGCGGCATCGCTGAACTGGACGCACTTGATCTCGTTGCCGGACAAGGACTCGAGCACGGAGAAGTCGGGGTTACCACGATAGAAGTGCCAGGTGTCGAACACGATGCCAGCCGATTCGAATCCGGCCGGCCCCACCACGCGAAGCGCGGATTCCAGGTCGGTGACGCCGGCTACCGGAGCGAACTCCAGCGTCATGATCCGGCCCGCTTCGGCCACTTTCGCGGCATGCGGGGCGAATCCGTCGATCAATGCCTCGATCGGATGACCGAGCGGGAGCGCAAGCCCACCGATGAAGGTGGAACCGAGGATCTCCGCCATCTGCAAGATGCCATCGAGGCCGATGACCTTCCCCTCCAGCTTGCTCCCCGACATCGGCTGCCATGGGTAGTAGCCGTCGATGAGGGCGATCGTCACCGAACGCTCACGTCCGTAGCGGGCCAGATCGCCCAGACCGTCGGCGTCGAGACCGCGCATGTCGTGCGCGGACATCGACATGTAGTGATAGCCCGCCGCCGCAGTGGCGTCGATCTGCTCGTGGGGTGTGCGCTTCATGCCGAGGGTGCTCCCCCACATGATGCGCCGGCGATCGAGGACGCGGTTGGTGTGTTCTTTGCTCATGTCATCGGTTCCTGAAGTTCGGGGAGCGCTTCTCCATGAACGCCCCAGCCGCTTCGGCGCAGTCCTCGGTGAGGTTCGCCAATGCTTGCGTGCGGTTCTCGAGGGCCATTGCTGCGCTCAGCGTGTTGAGCTCGAGGCTCGCCCACATCATCTCCTTGGTCTGCGCCACACCGAACGGCGAGTTGGCACAGATCATGGCCGCGTGCTCCAACGCTTTGGGGAGGAGCTGCTCGCTCTCGTGCACCTCGAGCACCAGTCCGATGCGCAACGCCTCGGCCCCGTCGATGATGCGACCGGTGAGCATCAGATGATGGGCGACACCGACGCCGACGACGCGAGGCAACATCCAGCTGACCCCCATATCCGCGCCCGACAGACCCACCTTCACGAAGGCCACCGAGAACTTGGCATTCGGTACGGCGATGCGTACATCGCACGCCAGCACCAGCGCGAGCCCGCCGCCGACCGCCGCGCCGTTCACCGCAGCGATGACCGGCTGGCGCAGTGTCCGGATCCGATTCACCAACGCGGAATAGGGCTTCTGCCCGTACAGCACGGCAATGGGGCTGTGTCGATCCTCGTTGCCGTCGGCACCGGAGACGTCGCCGAGATCAGCCCCGGCGCAGAAGCCACGACCTTCACCGGTCAAGATCACGACCCGGCACGTTGGGTCGGCATCGATGGCATTCAACGCTCCGATCAACTCGACGAGCATCGGCATGGTCAGAGCATTGAGCTGCTTTGGTCGATCGAGACGAACGATGGCGACCTCGCCGGTTCGTTCGATGCTGATGTCAGGCATTGCGTTACTCCTTCGAGTTCAACTCAGTGACGACCAGGACCACGTCAGTGACGACCAGGACCACGTCAGTGACGACCAGGACCACGTCAGTGACGAATGGTGAGGCCGCCGTCGACGACGACGACCGCCCCGTTCATGAAGCTTGCGGCCGGAAGGGCGATGGACAACACCATCTGGGCGATCTCTTCTGGATCGGCGTAGCGACGCAACGGTACGCGGCGCTTGGCGTAGATCTCCTTGTCGGCTTCGGGGATGTCAGCGGTGATCCCGGTACGAACCGGGCCAGGGCAGACGCAGTTCACGGTGATGCCATGGCGCCCCAGTTCGACGGCCATCGACTTCGTCACGCCGATGACGGCGTGTTTGCTCGCGGTGTACGGCGTTCCTCCCGCTGTGGCGATGATCCCCTCGGTCGACGCGATGTTGATCACTCGTCCCGCACCCGATGCGAGCAGATGCTCGAGGCAGTAGCGGATGAGCCGCACTTGTGCCTCGACGTTGACGGCGAAGGTCTGGGCCCACTTGGCCTCGAACTCGCTCTCTTGCGTGGTCGCACCGGCAAGCGGCCCCATGCCCGCATTGTTGACGAGCACGTCGATGCGGCCGAAGCGCTGGAGCGTGGCGTCCACGAGCTCATGCAACTGTGCGACGTCGGACACGTCGCACACGACGCCGAGCGCCGAGCCACCAGCTTCGTTGATCTCGTCCACGACCGCCGCGACGCGCTCGACACCGAGGTCAGCGACGACGATGCTCGCGCCCTCATCGGAGAACACCCGCGCGCATGCTCGTCCGATCCCCGACGCAGACCCCGTGATGATGACGACCTTGCCTTCGACCGATCGCGACAGCTGTGCGAGTTTCGTACGCGCCATTGGTTGCCCCCCAACCTGTCCTGCGACCCGAACCTGACCTGGTGGCCACCGTAACAGCGTTGCTCGAAACGGTCCGAAGGCACGCCAAGACGCGCGTATGCTCCGCGCCGTGGCCTCAGATCGCGCTTTCCTGAAGTTGTACCGAGACCGAGTCGCCGTGGTGCCGTTGTTCTCGGGTCTGTCCGACAAGGAGTTGCGCAGCCTCGCGAAACGGGCCGATCAACTGTCGGTCGTCGAGGGTTCCGTCCTGGTCGCAGAAGGCGGGTACGGCTCGGAGTTCTTCGTCCTGCTCTCCGGTGCCGCCAAGGTCACCAAGAACGGCAGGACCATCCGCAAGCTCGGCCCCGGCGACTCGTTCGGTGAATTGGGACTCATCGCCGATCTGCCACGAACTGCGTCAGTCGTGATCACCGAGCCGTCCGAGCTGATGGTGCTGGCCAGGCCCGACTTCAACAAGTTGCTCGACGAGTTCCCGAGGGTGTCACGCAAGATGCTCGCGTCGTTGGCTGCGCTGTTCGCGGAGAAGGGTGTCTGATCCCTTCGCGATCTGACGATCCGGTGACGTAGCTTCCTCATGGGCCAGGGGGTGGCCCGGACCATGGGGGTTCACGCATGTCGAGAGTGTTCGTCACCGGCGCTACAGGGTTGATCGGGTCGGTCATCGCCGAGCAGCTACGCCAGGAAGGCCACGAGGTGGTCGCTCTGGTGCGAGAGGGAACCGACGCCGGCCCGCTCGAGAAACTCGGCGTCGTGATCGCTCGAGGCGACGTCACCGACCGGGCATCGATCGATGCGGGTCTCGTCGGATGCGACGGGATCATCCACTCGGCAGCCATCGTCGGCGTGCCGACCCAACAGATCGACTCGAGCCGTGCCGTGAACCTCGGCGGCACGATCAACATCGTTGACGCTGCCCGCGCCGCTGGCGTCGAGCGAACCGTCGTGATCAGCACGGCGGCGGTCTTCGATCGCGGCTCCACGCTCACCGAGCAGTCACCGGTCGCATCGGACGGGGCGACCGATCCGTACACCGTGACCAAAACCGAGGCCTATCGGGCCGTGCAGGAACGAGTAGCAGCGGGTCAGCACATCTCTCTGGTGCTCCCGGGAGCCACGTTCGGTTCATCGCCGATGGGTGAGCGCATGGTGAACATCCCCGGCGGCACGCAGCGCATTGCCCGCGCCCTGCGACTCGAGCCGGCGAGCTACCCGCCGATGGTGGCACCGTGGTCCCACACCGGACACGTGGCACGCATCTCGCTCGCCGCGCTGGAGAAGGGAACGTCGGGTTCGCTCTACATCGCGTTCGGCGCTCCCGACTGCGTCACGACCATCGCGGGCTTCGTCAACCGAGGTTGCGAGATCGCCGGCATCGATCATCGTGTCGTGTCCGTCACCCTCGAGGAACTCGAGGACCCCGAGGTGGCCGCACGGTTCGGACCAACCCTGGTGTCCATGGCGAAGATGCCCAAACCTGACCCCTACTTCGACGCTTCCTGGACCCATGAGCAACTCGGGGTCCGGCCCTTGTCGCTCGACGAGACGCTGTCCGAGACGATCGACTGGCTGCGCCGCGAGAAGCTCGCCTGACGCTGTCTGTCGACAACGTCGTTGAACGGACGCGGCGCCAACAACTCGGTCGGGGTACGGTGATGCGATGAGCACCGCTGAAGAGCAAGCACAGGAACGCCGGGACCGCGACGAGGCGATGATGGCCGAGGCGCGCGCCAACGGTGGCGTCCTGAAAGACGGCATGGCCTTGGTCATCATGCACACCATCGGCGCGGTGTCGGGCAAGGTCCATGTGAAGCCGGTCTGCGTCGCCCCCGACGGCGACGACATCATCGTGGCGGCGACCGCAGGCGGCCAGAAGCGTCATCCGCAGTGGTACCGCAACCTCATGGCCCACCCCGATATCACGGTGGAGTACCTCGGCGAGACGTTCGACGTCACCGCGTCCACGGTCACCAACGGACCTGATCGCGATCGCCTCTTCGCCCGAATGGTGGTCGAGATCCCCGGTGCCTACGGCTATCAAGATCGCTGCCGGGAGTACCGCCAGATCCCCGTTGTCCGCATGGTCCGCCGCTGACCGGGGGACTTGCCGGCCCCTCACTACTTCCAACCCGGGACCCCGGCGTCGACGCCGATGCGGGTGTGGATGCCAGAACCGAACGCGACGCTCGGCTACATCGGGCATGAGGAAGAACGGGCCGACGCCGAGGACCTCGGTCCAGTGGCGCATCGCCGCATGTATGTCGGGCACGACGTAGCCCAACTGGTCGAAGTGGCCGATGTGTGGGGAGCGCAAGCCGCCCCCGGCGTTGCAGTGCTCATCGGCGCAGACTCGCATGCTCAACGGCGATCGATTTGTCACGCCTCCTCCGTTGGCCACCTCACCAACCGACGGTGATCAGCCGTTGAACGGTGCCCGCCCGGCCGCTGCCGCCACAGCGCGGAACGCATCGAGGTTCTCATGCATGCGTCCGTGATCGAACTGATCGCCGTAGCGGAACACGACGCCGTCGAGGCCACAATCGAGCCACGGAGCGACGCGGCTCTGGATGCGCTTCACCGGTCCGACCAGCCACCCCTCGTCGATGTACTCGTCCGGGACGGCGTCGAGTGCTCGCTGCCAATAGGGCTCGTCGAGCATCGGCTTGCCGTCCATGACGCGTGCCTCGGCATCATCGGCAGCCCCGGTCGCAGCGGCCTCGGCGATGATGGCGCCCAACTCGTCGGCGAGGTTCGGGTATCCGCGTGCGGTCATGAACGGCTTCTGCATCTGCGACCACGTGACGACGTACTCCTTGAACGGTCGCATCGCCTCTCGGACGTCATCGTTGACGTTCATGTCCACATGGGCCCAGATCTGGAAGTCCTTGCGGCTCTTGCCGTTCCCGGCCTTGGCGAAGCCTTGCTCGAGGAGCGGCATCATGTGGGGAGCAATGCCAGGGGCCCAGCCCGGCGGCATCCAACCATCACCGATCTCGGCTGCGAGGACGGTCATCTGCGGGCCGGACGCCGCCACGATGATGGGGATGGGAGAGATGATCTCGAGGCCGATGGCCGTCGGAGCGATGCCCATGTTGCCCTCGCCGCGATAAGGGGCCGAGTACTCGGTGCCTTGATGGTCGAGATGCTCACCGGCGAAGGCCTGGCGCAAGATGGCTACGTAGTCGCGCATGCGAGCCACCGGCTTTCCCCACGGCTTGCCCTGCAACCCCTCACATGCGATCGGCGATGCACTCCCGATGCCGCACAGGACCCGGTTCCCGCCGGTGAGATGGTTGAGCGTCTGGAACGCCATGGCCGCCATGGACGGGGCGCGCCCGGTCACCTCGGTCAAACGCGTCCCGAGCTTGAGACGCTTGGTGTGGGCGGCGATGTAGCCGAGCCCCACGAGCTCCTCGCAGCCGTATCCACCCGCGGTGAACACGGCGTCGAAGCCGAGCTCCTCCGACAGGATGATCCGCTCCATCGGCGGCTCATAGCGGCGATCCTGCCAACGGACTTCGGTAGCGATCTGAACCATGTGGACTCCTTTGTTGTTTCGCTCGTTCGCGATCTGCGCGATGCGCACATTTGCCAGCGCTCAAGCCTCGCCGGAACCAGGCTGCGGAACGCCCGGATCGCGATCCACGAACAAGCCAGCGGCGGCGGCATCGAAGGAATCCAGCGTCCAGGCACCCGAGGTGTTGATGGGATTCGACGGTGTCCACCCACTCCACACATAGCTCTGATGTCCGTGCACCGCGATGATCTGTCCGTTCACGTGGCTCGACAGCGGTGAGGCCAGCCACCCGGCAACGGCAGCAACCCCCTCGGGGCCGAGCTCCTCACGACGCTCATCGCTGAACAGTTCACCGCCCCACAGCGACTCGGTCATTCGCGTGAATGCCACAGGGGCAATGGCATTGCACCGCACTCCGTACTTGGCCAGTTCCCGAGCGATCGTGATCGTCATCGTCGCGATTGCCGACTTGGCGACCGCATAGTTCACATGCCCGGGCATACCGCCGTTGAGTCCGTTGACCGATGAGGTGTTCACGATCGCGGCATCGACGGGCTTACCCGTCGCCTTTGCTCTGTCGCGCCAGTACTCCCCAGCGAACCGGATGGTCCCGAACGTCCCCTTGAGGTGCACGCGGATGACGATGTCCCAGTCGGCCTCGTCGAGGTTGAAGCTCATCGCCTCGCGTACGACACCAGCGTTGTTCACGACGATGTCGAGCGATCCGAAGGTGTCGATCGCTTGGGCCACGAGGCCCTTGGCCCCATTCCAATCGCTCACGTCGCTGACGTTGGCCACCGCTTCGCCGCCCGCGGCTCGGATCTCCTCGACCACCGAATGGGCCGGGCCCGAGTCTTGCTCGCCATCGGTGCGGAGCGGTCCGCCGAAGTCGTTGACCACGACGCGCGCGCCATGACTGGCGAGCAGCATCGCCTCTGAGCGGCCGATGCCGCGACCGGCACCGGTGACGATTGCGACCTTGCCATCGAGCAATGACATGTGGTGCCCTTCTACGTCGAGTGGGGAGAGAGTTGCGCTGCAGCGATCAGCTGACTGGGGCCGGTTCACCAACGTGCGGGAAGAGATCGAGGAACGAACCGATGGTGATGCGGTGCTTCACCGTTGCATCGACGCCGTCGAAGAGCCCATGCAACGTTTCTTGCGTGTGGCCGAACGTGCCCTCGAGATGTGGGTAGTCGCTTCCCCACATCACGTTGTTGTATCCGAGCGCCGTCATCGTGGGAATCGCCGACTCGTCGTGTTGGAACGATGCATACACCTGCCGGTACAAGATCTCCTTCGGCGACGACGAGAGCTTCGGAAACGCCCGGAACCCATGTTGGCGATACGCCTCGTTCATCCGATCACCCAGGAACGGCACCCACGACGCCCCCGCCTCCGACACGAGCATTCTCAGATCGGGATGGCGATCGAGCACACCGGAGCCGACCATCATCATCGTCGCCTTCAAACCGGAGATCGAGGAATGCGTGTGGTTGATGACCGCACCACCGGGTCCCCGCACCGCGATGCCGATGACCTCACCAGCGAGGTGGTCGATGGGCTCGGTGCCGATGTGGAACGCCAGGACCATGTTGGTGCGCTCGCAGGCCGTCCAGAATGGTTCCCACGCCTCATCGTTGTACTGCGGTAGCGCCTTTGGTGGCTCGCACGGCATGAACACGCACCTGAAACCCATCTCCGCGCTGCGTTCGAGTTCTGCGATCGCATCGCCGATGTCGAGCACGGACACCTGAGCGGTGGGAACCATGCGCGGTGACGGGTCGATGAGCTTCTCCTTCACCCAGTCGTTGGACACCCGCATCGCCTCACGCACCAACACCGGGTCGCGGTACATCGAGTTCCACATGCCGAGCGACGGGTACACCACCTCTCCCCAAATGCCCTCGCCGTCGAGATCTTTCAGTCGGGCCTCGATGTCACCCATGCCGGGCCGGACGCTGCGCTCCATGAACTCGATCTGCGCCGGCGAGGGGAGCTTGCGGCGGAAGGACAGCCCGTCGATGCTCACCGTCTCGTGCCGGCCATCAGGGTCCTTCACGGACTTGGGCATCCGATCGGCCAACGCCTTCGGCAACGCCGTGGCCCACGCCTCATCTGCCTCGATGAAGTGTGAATCACCGGAGTTCGCCCAGATCTTGTCAATCATGTGACCCGTCCTTCCCAGAGCATGCCCCGAGCGCACCGTAGCGGAGGCCGATCTTCAGGACGGCGTTCGTGAGATCGCGGTTCTCGCCATGGGTGCGACGGTATCGGCTGCATCGATCGCCGCTGGGATCGATGGCTGCAATAGGGTTCCGAACGAGCCGAGCACCGACCCCGCCCAGACGCCGAGAGCACACATGTCCGCCAGAGTGACAACCGACGACAGCCAATCAACCTCGCGCACTCGCCCGCCTCGCGACCTGCAGAAGCACCAGGCCGAGGAACGTCTGATCATGAAGACCGCTTACCGACTGATGGGTCAAAGGGGCGCTGACTCCACCTCGGTACAGGACATTCTCTCCGAGTCCGGGCTGTCGACACGAGCGTTCTACCGACACTTCGAGTCGAAGAAGGATCTCATCGCGGCCATGTACCGCGAGGACAGCCAACGATCGAGCGCTGAACTCACCGTTGCCGTTGCCTCGGCCGGCACCCCGACACGGGCCGTCGAGGCGTGGCTCGATCATTGGCTCTCGATGTCCTACGACCCGCGCAAGCTCAAACACGTGCGGGTCCTGTCCATGACCGAAGAGGCCAACTCGGTCGCCGTGCGCGCCGCCGCGCTCGAGAACCGGCGCACGTCGATGACCTTGCTGGCGCAGGTCCTGGCCAACGGACTGCACAACGGTGACTTCCCGACAGCGGAACCCGACGATGACGCGAGAGCCCTGCAGTCCGCTGCACTGGGTCTGCTCGAGGCCCGCCTCTACAAGGAGCATGCGCCATCGCTGAGTTCGGCGCGCGATCACATGCTGAGCCTCATGAGCCGGGTCCTCGGAGCCCAGATCGGGGTTCGGGGCACCGTCTGAGCAGCGCGTTCTCGCTACAGTCCGGTCCCTGTTCGAGGACGTCGCACGGTTGCCGTGCCACACTCCGTCCCGAACGATCGACGCTCACGAGGTGATCCACGAATGACTGCACTCCAGGGACTTCGCGTCCTCGATCTCTCCCACAACCGGGTCGGCGCACAGGTCAGCCAACTGTTCGCCGACTTCGGTGCTGACGTTGTGTGGGTCGAACCGCCCGGGGGCGCGGCGATCCGGTCCGAGGCGGCGTTCCCGTTCTGGGCTCGGGGCAAGTCCAGCGTCGAGATCGACCTTCGCTCCCCCGCAGGCCAAGCCGCGATCCGGCGCCTCGCCAGCGACGCAGATGTGCTGGTCGAAACATTCCGACCCGGCGTGCTCGATCGCTACGGACTGGGCTACGAGGACCTCGCCGAGTTGAACCCACGTCTCGTGTACACGTCGGTCACCGGATTCGGGTCGATCGGACCCAACGTCAACGTGAAGGGATACGAGGCACTCGTGGCGGCCAAGCTCGGCGTGCTCCAGACCTTCGCCCAACTCACCGCCCCCGAAGCCCCGCCGTTCGCGGCCGTGCCGTGGTGTTCGTTCTCCGCCTCGCAGGTCGCATTGCACGGCACCCTCGCCGCGTTGATCGAGCGTGAGTCGAGCGGGTCGGGTCAACGTGTCGAAGCCAGCCTCGCTCAGGCGTTCACCGCGCTCGACACCTGGAGTTGGTTCGAGCGACTCATCGAGCACAAGTGGCCCGGCGCCTACAAGCGGGTCGCCAACTTCGACGCCGCCGGGGAACCGACCAGTCCGTTCCCGTACTTCCTGCTCGTCGCACTCACCAGCGATGGACACTGGCTGCAGTTCGCACAAGTGGCACCCCATCTCTTCAAGGCCTTGATGGATGAGCTCGGGCTGACGTGGATGTTCACCGATCCCGCGTGGGCCGGCATCCCCGTGTTCGAGGACGTCGAGCGTCGCGCCCAGCTGTGGCGCAAAATGCTCGAAGCAGCGAACACCAAGACGCTCGCAGAGTGGACCGCAGTGTTCGATTCCAATCCCAACGTCTTCGCCGAGGTGTTCCGGTCGAGCTCCGACATCCTCGAGCATCCTCAACTCGTGGCCGATCAGATGGTGCTCACGATCAACGACCACGAGCACGGTCCGGTGACCCAGCCGGGTCCATTGGCGAAGCTCTACACGACGCCGGCCATCATCGACCGATCCGCCCCGGCGCTCGGGGGGACAGCCAGCTTCTCCGATGCTCCTGCCGGTCATGACGCAACCGAGGTTGACACCGCGGCTGGGGCGTCGGGCCTTCCGCTGGAGGGCATCACCGTCGTCGAGTTCGCCGGCCTGTTCGCCGCTCCTCACGGAGCGACCCTCCTGACCGACCTGGGTGCCCGCGTGATCAAGGTCGAACCTCTCGACGGCGACCCGATCCGCAAGATCATCCCGTTTCCCGAATCCGGTGGCGCAAAGGTGATGCAGGGCAAGGAGAGCATCTGCATCGACGTCGGAACCGACGAAGGACTGGCGCTCGCCCACCGACTCGTGGAGTCGGCCGACGTTGTGCTGCAAGGCTATCGGGCCGGTGTCGCCGAGCGGATGGGGCTCGGCTACGACAGGCTCAGGTCCATCAACCCGACCCTCGTGTATCTCAACGCTCCGGGCTACGGCGTCGGCGCTCCCTTCGGCCACAGGCCCGCGTACGCACCCAGCATCGGGGCAGCCGTCGGCATCGCGCGCACGATGGTCGGCAATCGCGCCGTGGAACGCGCGGGCATGACGATGGAGGAGATCTGCAATACCTCGCGGACGTTGACCCTGTCGATGAACTCCAACGCGCAGGCCGATGGGTTCGCTGCTCTCGGCGTCGCCACGGCGATGTTGCTGGGGCTCCTGGCCCGAAAGCGCGGCACCGGCGGCCAAGAGATCCTCACCACCATGTTGAACACCGGCGGCCATGCCATGTCCGCGCAGGCGGTGCAATACGCCGGATCGGTGGCACCGGCAGCTCCGGGCGATGACATGCGCGGACCGAACGCCCTCTACCGCATGTACGACTCGGCTGACGGCTGGGTCTTCCTCGCCGCTCCGGCACCCAGTGAATGGAACGATCTGGTCACTGCCCTCCAACCGCACATCGATCTGTCCGGCGACCAACGGTTCGCTACCGCAGAATCCCGCTCGGTCAACGACGCTGCGTTGACCGAGGTGCTCGCGGCTGTCTTGCGCACCCGCCCCGGCGCCGACTGGGAACGCGATCTGACCGCCGCCGACGTGGGATGTGTCGTGGTCTCGACCGATCCCATCGAACACGTGCTGTGGAGCGACGAGGTCGGACGGGCCAGCGGCTATGTCGTCGATGTGGTGCACCCGACCTTCGAGGAGCATCCTCGCATGGCGTCGCTCGTGCGACTGTCACGCTCGGCGACCCAAGCCAAGCCCGGTGTGCTCCCCGGCCAGAACACCGACGCCATCTTGTCCGAGCTCGGCTTCGATGCGACATCCATCTCATCCATGCGAGAGCGCTCCATCGTCGCATGAGACCACACCGTCACCATGACGGGGGCACGAGCGAACCCGAAAGCGACAAGGACACATCTCTCATGTATCTCCAAGGGAAGACCGCCATCGTCACCGGAGCGAGCCGCGGCATCGGCAAGCAGGTCGCCATCGAGCTGGGTCGTCGCGGCGCCAACGTCGTGGTCGCTGCTCGAACCGTCGAGGCGCGCAAGCGCCTGCCCGGCACGATCGGTGAGACCGTCGACGCCATCGAGGCGACCGGTGCGAAGGCGCTCGCCGTCGCGGCCGACATGGCACGAGCCGCCGACCTCGACAACCTCATCGCAACCACCATGGAGCGGTTCGGCCGCGTCGACGTACTGGTGAACAATGCAGCCGCCACTGCCGGAAAGGCCTGGGGCGCACCGCTGCTCGAGCTGAGTCGGGATGAGTGGATGGAGCAGTACGCGGTGAACCTCCACGCGCCGTTCACATTGACACGGGCCGTCACGCCGATCATGCAGGCCAACGGCGGGGGCGTCGTGCTCAACGTGACCACGGGACATCAGGGCGATCACGAAGGAGCACCCGGGCCCCAGGCCACCCCACTCGCCTACCCTTCCAGCAAAGCAGCGCTCGATCAGTTCTGCATCAGCGTCGCACCGCAACTCAAGTCGTTCGGGATTGCCATCATCAATGTCAACCCCGGTTTCGTGCGCACCGAGATGGTCGATCTGATGGTCGCGGCCGGGATGGATGCCAGTGAGTCCATCACGATGGACATCCCAACGAGGGCCCTCACCTACCTCGCAACCTGCGATGACCCCATGCGTTTCACCGGGAAGATCCTGAGCGCCGAGACGATGGTGGCCGAATTGGGGCTGTGAACATCGACAGCACAACGGCATGAGCGCATGCGATACTCGATCTCGCTCACGATCCGCCCGCCGCATCCTCATCGAGTACCGCCACCAACGCCGGAAGCTCGGCGAGCGAGCGGAGCGCATCGTTGAGATGGGTGCAGCAATCGATGGATCGAAGCCTGGCCAGTACCTCGGTGCGCAGATCGCCGGCGTGGGCACCCACCATCCACGCAGCGTTCGCCGCCGCACCGTTGCACTCGGGGTATGGCAGGACGCGCTGCTCTGCAGCCACCGACGTGAGGATCATGGTCGATCGATCCACCGTCGCATCGAGGCGGTACTCGTGGACCGCGACCTCGGTGCCGTCGGGCGTCCAACAGCTGTCGCGGAACATGGCGTCGACGACGAGCTCGTCATCCGCTCCCCACACGTCGATGCGGCGGGCCCGCCGCATCGCTACTGCAGGGTGATCGCCGGCGTCGTGCCAGCTCCACGGATCGGTGACATCACCGAGCGGCGGAACCGCCGCCACGTTGTGGCTGTTGGGCGCGTCGGGATGGAACACGCTCGACCCCGTGCGAAATCCCGAGCAGATGTTCTCCATCCCGAGGCGATGCCGTTCGATCTCCTCGGGTTCCATCCCGAAGACCCGGGTGCGCTCTGTCCAGTCCATGCCGGAGCGCGACCAGGCGAACACCGAGATGAGGGTCGAGCCGGCGATGTCGTCGAGCAGTAGATACAGCGCGCTCCCCGACTCACGCTCGCCGGGCAACACACGGTCTACCTCCTTGCGGAACCCGCCACCGCCACGTGATCCCACCAGTCCGGCGATGCCGGCGCGATCCGGGGTCACCTCGATGGCCTCGATGGTGCGATCGAGCGAGACGCGCGCGGTCAACGTCGCCTCGGCGGTGACCACGGGTGTCGCTCCCGTATTGCGAGGTGTGAGCAGATCACGAGCACGACCTTGCAGCTGCAGCGGCGTGCCGAAGCCCAGCGGCCAGAACATCAACATGGTGCTCGTGCGACGCACCGAGCCCGGGCGACGTGGCGGCGGGGCGGGAGCCGGGTTGCTCGGTGCTGGCGGAAAGATGATTTTCATCAGTGCACCCAGGCGTGAGTCATGGGTTCACTGTACGGGACCTCTGGCACGGTCCCAGGTGCCGACCGCACAACCACGATCGGCATCGATCCCCGCGTCGGGGATGACGATGGGGACGCCGGACGTGGACATCGAAGACTCAGAGGCAGCTCTCCGGGTCGGTCAGCTGCCGGTCATGTAGTAGGACGCGACCTCGGGCGGGATGAGGTGCTGATAGGGCTCGCCCGCCACCACTCGGCGCATCGTGCGACGGATGTCGGGGGACACCGGCGGACGGCCGTGCTGCAACGCCACGTTGTCCCAGAAGACCACATCGCCGTTGCGCCAGTGGTGTTCGTACACGTTGGTTCGGTCGTAGGTGTGCCGTTCGAGATCATCGATGAGCGCACGGCTCTCGGCGGGATCCATGTCGACGATGTGGTGTGTCTGCACCTTGGTGATGTAGAGCACAGGCACGCCGGTTCGGGGATGAGGCATCACCACCGGATGCACCGAGCCGGGCCAGCCCTCGTGCACCTCATCGGATCGGGCCTGCATGCCATCGGCGATGTCCTTGGGCCAGTAGTGCGCAGCGCTTCGCCCGCTCACTCGGGCGCGCAGCTCGTCGCTCAACGTTGCTGCGGCCGCCACGTTGTCGGCGAACAACGTCGACGTCGGTCCGGTCACGTCCTCGGCGAACAGCGCCAGGGCGATGAGCGGGTTGGGCGCACAGGCCATGTCGGAGTGGAAGGCCAGCTGGGTGCGGCCCAGCGAACCGATCGTGGGTTCGGTGGACACATAGTCGGTTGCCCCTTCCATCTCACCGGCGATCACTGGCCCGACGATCGACAACAGCTGTGCCTGTTGCGCCGCCGACAGGGTCTGGTTGCGGAACAAGAGGAGGTGATGACGATCGAAGAGCTCACGGATCTGTTCCGACGTCGAGTCGTCGAGGTCGACGCTGAGATCGAGGTCGATCTCTACCCCGAACGGTGACAGCTCACGCACGACAGCGACTGCGCGCGGATCACGTGTGACCGACATGGATCCCCCTTGTGTTCATTCCCCGCGTGCACGATCCCACCGTGCTGCTCACTCGTCAACCCATGGTGCGACGGCTGGGTCCCGGCCGTCTCAGAGGTTGGTCTGATCGATGAACGGGGGAAGATCGGGCAGCACGTAGTCGGCGGGGAGCGGAGCGAAGTTGGGAGGGCGCCTCTCGACCAGCGCGCTCACGCCCTCGCCGAAGTCCGGGTTGTCGGGCATGTTCATGCGCAACATCGTCTCGAACCACACCGCATTGGCCTCGGTGTAGTCACGGCTCAGGTCACCCCACACCTGGCGCCGCATGGCAGCCATCGAGCGCGGCGACGAGCCAGCAGCGAGCGACGCCGCATACGCCTGCGCCTCGGCCAGCACCGTCTCGGGCTCGCACACGTGGCTCACCAGACCGATCCGAAGGGCCTCATCGGCCTCCAACTTCTTGGCGGTGTAGAGCAGATCGAGCGCATGGGCAACCCCGATGAGGCGAGGGAGCAGCCACGACATGCCGTACTCGGCGGGGATGCCCAACTTGGCGTACGCGGTGGTGATGCGCGCGCCGCGGGCCATGAACCGGATGTCGCAGACCAATGCCTGCACCAGCCCGATCCCGGCACACGGTCCGTTGATCGCGGCGATCATCGGCTTGGGGATCGTGAGCGCGTAGTGCTGCGAGCGCCGCCCGGTCAGCACCAGACCGACCGGAGCGTTCGAATTCTCCTCGAGCTTGCTGGTGTCGAGCCCGGGACAGAACGAATTGCCTTCGCCGGTGATGACGATGGCTCGGACGTCCTCATCGGCCGCCGCGCGATCGAGAGCCGCCCAGTACTGACGCTCCATGTCGTGGTTCCAGCCGTTGCGGCGCGTCGGGTTGTCGAAGCTGATGGTGCATACAGCACCGTCGACGACGTATCGCACGAGGGGACGGTCGGCATCGCTCACGGTCTCTCCCTGAAAGGTGTTCGGTCGTTGGTGATCGAGTTGTCGCTCAGCCGCGACGTTCGTCGAGCTGCTGCTGCAGTTGACGTGGCAGCCGGTAGGCGCCCTCGCCGGGCACATAGTTGCGACGCGGCGCCCGTCCTGATGTCAGCAGCTTCACGGTGTCCCAGTCCTCGGCTGCCGCGAAGTGGCGACGCACCATCTCTGCCCCGCTGCTCTGGCCCCACACAGTGATGTTCCCCAGCCACGCCTGGCCACCGTACCCAGGCCAACGGATGACCTGCTGCCACAGATCGTCCGCGCTGGGCACGCCCTCAGCGCCGGTGGCGATGAGGGCTTGGCGATAGTGCTCCACGAGGTCGCGATCTGCCGATCGGCGCTCGTCGACGGTCAGCGAACTGACCAACCAGTACTCCACGTCGCGGGCCGGGGAGCCCTTGCGGACCAGTTGCCAGTCCACCCAAACCCGTTGCCCGTCGGCCCGCAGGAAGCTGTTGCCCTGATGCGTGTCACCGTGCACGAGGCAGCGAGGCCCGAGCTGTTCGCGTTCATACGCGGCCAACTCGTCGAGCACGTGGGCCATGAGCTCTGGCGTTTCCAACACCCATGATGGCACCGCGTCCTGGAACTCAGGGTCGGCCAGGTTGAAGTGGATGTAGTTCCAGTACTGGACGACCTGCTCGGTGTCGTTGTCGGTGTCCATGTTCTGCTTCAACCAGTCCCACGTCGCGAGGCGAGGGTCGCCCCACATCGCGCCGTGGATGCGAGCCAAGGTCTCGAGTCCCGTGGCCACGGCATCGATGCCGAGATGATCGCTGCTGAGACCGAACGCACCGGGTGACAGCGCTAGGTCTTCCATCACGACGATGCCGTTGCCTCGGCTGTCGTCGTCCCAGTCGGAGTAGAACGACAGGGGCACCGGGAAGTCAAGGCCGGTTGACAGCAGATGGTAGAAGCGTGCCTCGCGCTCGCAGATCTCACCGGTGTGCATGCCCGACCAGTTCGTCTTGATGCAGACGTTCTCCGGGATGCCGGCCGCACGACCGACATCGTTGAGCTTCAGTCGCAGCCGGACCTTGGTCGTGTGGCTGCTCTTCACGTCGACGATCTCGAGGTCCTCGACGGCGATGCCCGGATAGCGATTACCCAGCAGCCTGGACAGCCATGGCGCCGACAACTCATCGATTCGTCGAGGCAATCGCTCCGTCCGCGCCAGGTACGGCCGGTCATTCCCCATCATCGGCGCTTGATCTGCCATGCGTGGCCCCCACTACTCATCCGGTCGACCTGGTCCCGCCTCAACCCAACCTAGCCACTGGCAAGCCCGGGGTTCCCATGGCGTTCACCACTGGACACCGAACCAGACTCGAAGGGGTTCTCGGGCAATCTCGTCATTACATGATCCAGCGATACCAGATCCCGTCGCTTCTCGCGTCACGCCATGGGCTCGGCCCAGAAGCGCCGCCACGTCTCGTAGACCTGCGGGATGGTGTGCGGTCCATTGATTGGCCAACGCGTCTTGTCCGGCCCGGTTGGCCGCTCCAACACGTCGACGGCATACCAGTGCTTGATCTGACGACCCACGAAGAGCCAGCGGCCGTTGCGGCGCTCGTAACGATCCCAGTACTGGATGGCCATCACGATCCACTCATCGCCGTACTCGTGCTCGGCCTTGCAGTACACGACGCCCTCGGCGTGATCGTCGTCGACGAAGTCGATGGTGTGGTTGCCCACGAAGTGGATCGATGTCGTGAACTGACGCATCAGGTACTCGAGCAACGCCCGCAGCGCTTCGTGGCCCCGCTCGGTGCGGGTCACGCGGCAGTCATCCACGAACAACTGCGTGACCGCGTCGAGGTCACGTTGGTCGAGGAGCACGCCATAGCGGCTCACCAACTGGCGGATGGCGTCGGTCGATTCCATGCGGTCGAGGCGGTGCGCGAGGTCGTCCATCGGCTGGGTCTAGCACGCGGACCGGATACGGTTCGATCGACGGCGCCCGCCAGCGCTGTCCAACCCACCGTCGATCTCCAGGGGGACCTCGGCCATGCCGTTCGATCTGACACCGTTCCTCGCCCCGAAGACCACCGCGGTGATTGCGCTCGAGGTGCAGGAGAACCTGCTGCTGCCCGAGAAGGCCATGATCCCGGGGGTCGCGGCCCATGCGCAATCGATCGGGCTCATCGACCGACTCGCCGGCTTGCTGGGCGAGGCGCGCCGAGTGGGATCCCAGGTGCTCTACGTGCTCGATGAACGCCGTTCCGATGGTCGAGGCGGTGCCAACAACCTCGTCGTCACGCGATCGTTCGACGCCCCCGATCGCGATCTGTCCCACGGGCCAGTGGTGAAGGAACTCACTCCCCATCCCGAGGACATCGTGATGAAGCGCGAGCACGGCATGAGTGGCTTCTTCACCACCCCGCTCGATCAGTACCTGCGCAACCTCGGCATCACCACCACCATCATCGTGGGCGTGTCGGCCAACATCGCCGTGAACTGCACGTCGATCGACGCCATGAACCGCGGGTTCCGGGTGATCGTGCCCAGCGACGGCATCGCCGGTGATCCGCCCGAGTTCGTGCCGCAGTTGCTCAAGTACGTGATCCGCAACGTGGCCATGGTGGCGCCGACCCAGCAGATCCTCGATCACTGGTCGACCTTGCCCGCCAAAGCCTGATCACAACCGGCGCGCTATCGCCGAGCGGCAGACCTCGTAGCGACCGCGGGATTCGCCAACCCGCGTAGCAGCGATCGCATTGCCGATACCGCAAGGCGATGCGCGGCAATGGGATCAGGCGCGTTGGCGATGTACAGCGCGGCCTCGTCAACTGATGCCAGCAGCAGATGAGCGAGCGCGTCCACCGGTTGCTTGCTCATCGTGCCTTCGGCGATCGCCGCGGTGAGCAGATCTCGGATGGCACCGAGGCCATAGCGAGCCTCGAGCGCTCGCCACTCCTGCCAACCGAGCACCGCCGGGCCGTCGATGAGCAACACCCGTTGCACCTCTGGTGTCAGCGACGCTTCGAGGAACCCCACGAGCCCCTTCTCCAACCGCGTGAACGCGCTCTTGGCCCTCGACGTCACGCTGGCGTTGGTGGCCAGGTCCTCCTCGATGGCTTCGAACACGGCGAGGAACAACGCCTTCTTGTCGGCGAAGTGGTGATACAGGGCACCGCGGGTGACCGCTGCCGCACGTACGATCTCCTCGGTGCCGGTGTCGTGATAGCCCTTCTCCACGAAGAGCTTGCGCGCCACCGCGACCAACGTGGCGCGAGTGGCGTCCGCCCCTCCCCGTGCTGCTTGACCGCTCGCCATACCGTCAGTATGTTCACATACAGCCTGTATGTGCAGGCTCGTGCCGAACAAGGGGGCAGCCATGGCTGACGCAGCGGAGATCGTTCGAGAGTTCTGTGACCTGATGGTCAAGCGGGACGCCGAGGCACTGCGCGGCTTCTTCGACCCCGACGCGGTGTACCACAACACCGGCATGCCAGCCACGGTGGGCGTCGACGCCATCATCGAGAACCTGGCCGGCCAGTTCGCAATGTTCCCCGACAGCTACGAGTACGTCATCAAGAACATCGCGGCGAACGGTGACGTGGTGATGACCGAACGCCTCGACATGATCGGCACACCGAGCGGCATCCAGGGGGTTCCGGTCATGGGCACGTTCGTGCTGAGCAACGGCAAGATCCTGCGCTGGACCGACTACTTCGACACCGCCCTCCCGATGAAGATGATGACCGGCGAGGACGTGTCGACTCTGGTGCCAGTTTCTTACTAATCTTCACCTGATATCCAGGAACGAGTGATTGCCGGGGGATCCACCATGTCGCTGCAAGAGGCCGAACTGTTCAACCCAACGGGTTGCCCGGTCACCAACTACGGCGAGGTCAACACCGCCTTCGCCCCGGCCGGTTGGCACATGAGCAACTGGGACGCGAAGCGCGAGCAGGCACCGGTCCACACGGGCGATGCCAACGGCTATCAATTCTTCCTCGTCACCCGCATGGCCGAGATCCGCAAGTCCTTCCAGACCGCCGATGTGTTCTCGAACTCGTCGGTGACGCCGGGTGATCCCAACCCACAGTATTTGTGGATCCCCGAGATGCTCGACGGTCGTCCGCACGTGCAGTGGCGCCAATTGCTCGGCCCCCTGTGGGCGCCCCCGGCCATCGACAAGCTCAAGCCGAAGATCCGCCAGCGGTTCGCCGAGGTGCTCGACACGGTGGCCGACAAGGGCTCGTGCGAGTTCGTGTCCGACGTGGCGCTGCTGTTCCCGAACGTGATCTTCATGGACCTCATGGGTCTGCCCCGCGCCGATGCCGATCAGTTCCAGCAGTGGGAGGTCGACATCCTCCACGGTGATCGCAGCGCGCCGGGTGAGCTCGACAAGCAGATGAAGGCGATGGGCGAGGTGACGAACTACTTCGCCGAGTTGGTGAAGGACCGCAAGGCCAATCCCTCCAGCGACATGATCAGCTATGTGCTGCAGGCCCGCATGGACGGCGAGCCCATCCCCGAGCACGACGTGCTGGCATTCTGCCTCCTCATGTTCATGGCCGGGCTCGACACGGTGGCCGCGCAGCTCACCTACAGCTTCTGGCATCTCGCCACGCACGTCGACGATCGCAACCGCCTCGTCAACGAGCCCGCCCTCATCCCCGGCGCCATCGAAGAGTTCCTGCGCTACTACTCGTTCGTCACGCCGGGCCGCAAGGTCATGTCCGACACCGAGATCGCCGGTTGCCCGGTGAAGGCCGGTCAGATGGTCTACATGCCGCTCTCCTCGGCCAACCGCGATCCGCGTGAGTTCGAAGACGCCGACAAGGTCATCATCGACCGCGCCTCCAACCGACACATCGCCTTCGGTGCCGGTCCGCATCGTTGCCTGGGTTCCAACCTCGCTCGCGAGGAACTCAAGGCAGCCATGGAGATGTGGCACGAGCGCATCCCGAACTACCGCCTCGCCCCGAACCAAGAGGTCATGGAGCACGGCGGCCAGCTCGGCATCTCGAGCTTGCACCTCGAGTGGGACTGATAACACCAGCGACCTGAACGTCGAAGGGCCCAGCCGCTGAGCGGTCGGGCCCTTTGCACTCTTCGGTGATCGCCTTCACGCAGTGACGTTCACGATGCCGTGATCGGCTTGGCCAGCCCCTGATCGTCGATGACCTTCTGCCAATGGGCGATCGTGCCGTCGAGCGACGCGCCCAGACGCTTGCCCGGTGTGAATCGAGCGGGGAGATGCTGCACACCGTTGATCACGCCGACCGATTCGTGGTGCACCGTGCCCGCCGCGTCGACGACATGGACGGGCATGCGTTCGAGCACCTGCCCGACCATCGTCTTGAACACCAGACGAGCCACGTTCGATCCCTTGGATCGCGATTGGTCAAGCCCATGGGTATCTCGATGCCCGCCTCGCGACATCGCAACCGAGTTCCGCGGCCGACCGGCTCGCGACAGTCTGGTCGACCGATCAGGTTCGGCTCCGAGTTGCCTTTACACAAGGGCACATGGCGTCAAGCTCACTAGACCCCACGTGACGCATCCAGAGGGTGCTTCGGCCGCAGCGTTGCGACCACCGCCCGCAGGACTACCCTTGTCGGTCGAGCATGCGTTGGATCAAAGCGCCCTGGATCCGCACGGGTTCGGACCGCTGCACCGCGTGGAAGCGGGCGATGAGCCTCTCGTCGATCGGACTGGCGAAGACGGTCGGTCCGAGTCCCAGCGATTCGAAGAGGCGCTCCGCCACGATCGCAGGGTCCATGGGGTGCGCGCCACGATTGACGAGCGTCGCGAGCATGTCATCCACTTCGATGGACTCCAGCTGGGTCGACAACGCCTCCGGAGAGGGACGGAAGTAGTTGGGCGTAGCGGTCGCACCCACGACGAATGCCTGGACGTCGACACCCAGCGGTCGCAGCTCATCCCACAACCCCTCGGCGAGATTGAGTTGGTAGGCCTTCGTGGCGGCGTAGGAGCTCACGAGCCGCGATCCGAAGAACGCGCCGATGCTCGTGACGAGCGTGATCGAACCGCGGGCCCGCTCACGCATCAAGGTCCCGAAGTGGTGCACCAACGATGTCGGCGTCGTGCAGTTGACGGCGATCGCCGCGGAGTGCTTGTTCACCGAGAGCCCGAGAAAGCCTCCGACCGGCTCAGCAGCGGCATTGTAGACAAACGCTCCGACGTCGATATCCGACGTAGCGGAAGCAATCGCTGCAGTGGCCCCACTGTCGGCCAAGTTGACGGGCAATGCTCTCGTCTGCACCCCGAAGTCCCGCGAGATCTCACCCGCCATCGCCTCGACAAGCTCAGCCCGGCGAGCGATCAGAACGACGTTGAATCCACGCCGCGCCCCCTCCTGTGCGATGCGAAGGCCCAAACCCGCCGAGGCGCCGGCAACCACGAGCCACGATCCATAGCGGTCAACGAGATCCATTGCTCACCGTCCGTCATCCGGAGCCCGCCTTGACGGTCGTCGGACTCGCCTTCGTGGTTTAGTCTAGTTCCGATGTATTCACTAGTTGATTCAACCAACCGATACCGGGCGGTGCGCCCAGCCTCGTGGCAGGGACACGGTGTTTGGAGTCTGACGTGAGACGAGCCAGGCCATGACCTCCCGCCCGATCGACGCGACCGACAGACTCGAGATCGCGGAGCTGCTGAACCGCTACGGCAACATCATCGATGACCGGGAGTTCTCGCGGATCGGCGAAGTCTTCACCGAAGATGCTCGCTACGACGTCACAGACTTTGGCTTCGGCGTGCTCATCGGCACCGCAGCCATCGTCGATGCGTGGACGCGCATCCCCAATCACCCGCTCGCTCACCACGTCACCAACATCGAGATCTCAGACCCCGACCACGAGACCGTGCGGGCGTTGTCGAAGATCATCGGCATCGGACCGAAGGGCCGGGTTGGCAGCGCCACCTACCGCGATGTGCTGCTCCACACCCCGGACGGATGGCGGATCAGCGAGCGAGTCGTCACCTTGCGGCACGCGGGCAACATCCCGGAGATCAGTTGAAGTGCAGTGTGCCGACCGTGTCGTCGAGGACTCGACGCCCAACGTTGCGGAGGTTCGGATGGATGCCGACCATTGGAAGGGTTACGAGTTCGAGCGCCCGGAACGTTCCGAGGGTGGCGTCGGGCTTTGCGGCTCTTGTCGCCGCACCCGACAGTGTCGGCTCGGCATTCACACCGAACACCTGACAGAGGACGACACGCTTCGATGCGAGGTCGCCTGCGGAGAAGAGTACGAAGGCGGACCGGGAGTCGCTCACGGCGGCTGGACGGCGGCCGTACTCGATGAGGTGCTGGGACACATCGCACCGTTCTTCGGTGTCATTGCCGTCACCGGCACGTTGCAGGTGAAGTACCTCAAACCGGTGCCGATCGGTCGACAACTCATCGCAACGGCACGAGTCGACCAGAGGGTCGGCAACAAGTGGCACATCTCAGGCGAGCTCACCCTTGCCGCCGGTGGCGCAACGCTCGCCGTCGCCAACGGCGTGTGGGTGCAGCGTCCTGCCGAAGCACACTTCGCCGGCTTCGAGGAGTGGCTTGCCGAGCAGGACCAAGCACAGCCGTCGCTGGATCGAGGACCGACGTGAAGATCGGCATCTACTTCGACCTCCGCAATCCACCGCTGTGGCGTCAGGATTGGTCGCGGCTCTACGGCTTCACACTCGAGATGTGCGAGGAGGCCGAGCGGCTCGGCGCGGACTCCGTTTGGTTGACCGAGCATCATCTGTTCGAGGACGGATATCTGACGCAGCCGCTCACCTTCGCGGCCGCTGTCGCGGCGCGAACATCACGTGTTCGAATCGGTACCGCCGTACTCATCGCGCCGTACCGCAAGCCGGTTCAGATCGCCGAAGAGGCCACCGTCGTGGATCTGATCAGCGCCGGCCGCCTCGATCTGGGTCTTGGTGCCGGATATCGCATTCCGGAATTCGGTCTGTTCGGGGCCGACTTCGCACGTCGGTACCGCGATACCGACGCAACGGTGGCGGAGCTGCGACGCTTCTGGGACAACGGGATTCTCACCCCGCCGCCCGTCCAGGAGCGCATCCCCATCTATCTCGGCTACCAGGGGCCGATCGGAGCCCGACGCGTCGGCTTGATGGGCGAACGGCTGCTCTCCATCGACCGGTCCTTGCTCGGCCCGTACCGCGAGGGACTGATCGCCGGCGGACGCGATCCCGCGTCGGCGATCATGAGCGGGGTCGTCAACTCCTTCGTCACCGATGATCCCGACGGTGACTGGCCCGTTGTGTCCCGCCATCTGGCGTATCAACTCGACTCCTACCGTCGGTACATGGTCGAAGGCACACCACATCCGCCTCCACCTCCCGTGGACCCCGATCGCGTGATCGCTTCACGGGGCAAGGTGCTGGGTTCGTGCATCTACGGTACGCCGCAACAGGTAGCCCAGGAGATGCTCGACATCACGAGCGGGATCCCAGTGGACACCGTGCTGTTCATGGCGTCGTTGGCGGGAATGCCCGAGGCCCTCGTCGCCCGGACGGTGCGAACGATCTGCACTGGACTCGCACCGCTACTGCGAGGGCAGAACACGGCGGGGGCGACGTAGTGCGCATCGGGGCGGTGTATCCGCAGATCGAACTGGCAGGAGATCCGGTCGCAGCGCGCACCCTTGGCTTTGAACTGGAACGCCTGGGCTACGACTTCCTCGTTGCCTATGACCACGTGCTCGGAGCAGTGCACACTGACCGGCGCCCGCCTCTCACCGGGCCATACGACGAGACGCATCCATTCCACGATCCCTTCGTGCTCTTCGCATACCTCGCCGGACGAACGTCGACACTCGAGTTCGCAACTGGCGTCCTGGTGCTGCCCCAACGTCAGACTGCGCTCGTGGCGAAGCAGGCCGCGGATCTTTCGATCCTGTCGGATTGACGATTTCGGATCGGGGTCGGGACGGGCTGGAATCCCGTCGAATACGAGAGCCTCGGACAAGAGTTTTCCACGCGAGGTCAACGACTCGACGAACAGCTCAGCCTCATACGGCGCCTCTGGCACGAGCCAGTGGTCGAGCACCGCGGGAACACCGATCGCATCGACCGAGCCGGGCTGCTACCTCGGCCCACACACCCCATACCCATCTGGATGGGGGGCTACAGCGACGTGGCTTTCAGACGCGCCGCGCTTCACGGCGATGGCTTCATCTTCGGGGGACCATTCGAAGTGGTCAACGCCCACTGGGCGCGCACACGCGAGTTCCTCCGCCACGCAGGGAGGGAGCTCGCTCAGTTCGGAGCGGAGTACGTGGTGCTCGGCCGCTCTGGGACCGCGGAGCTCGTCGGCAAACTCGAGCGATGGCAGGCGCTCGGCGGTACACATCTCTCGGTCAGCAGCATGCGGCTCGGCCTCGACTCGCTCGAAGCCCACCTCGACTACTTCGGACGGGTCGCCGACGTCCTCCAGCTCTCGCGCCGACCGACGACCTAGTACCGACAACTCGCTCCAGGACGGAGAGGATCGATGACACACACCGGGACGACCTTCAGCAACGAGCTCTATGCGCTCGCAGCGCAGTACGCCCTCGCCGCGGATCGGCGGGACTCGCAGGCCTTCGCGGCGGTGTTCCTGAACACCGGAGTGCTCCGCATCGCCGATCGCGGCAACCGGCAACGCAGTACGCCCCAGGTCGAAGGCCACGATCAACTTCGCACCGTCCCAACCGTGATGGAGCGTAACGACACCACGCTTCACAACCTGGGGACTGTTGGCCATCGACTCGATGGCAACACTGCTTCGGGCGAGGTGTACTGCATTGCCCATCACCTCACGCGTCATGGTGACGAGACGAGCGATCACGTCATGTTCATCCGATATTTCGACACCTACCGCCGAGA
>JBFWVD010000041.1:0-27711 GCA_050246915.1 Acidimicrobiia bacterium
TGCTTGACGTGATGGGCTTGGCACCAGGTCGCCGGACGATCACACCCCGGGTAGCGACAGCCTCTGTCGCGTACCACCAACGCTTTCATCTGGTCCGCGGTGACGACCTTGGATGCCCGGCCGATGTCGACCGGTGATGACTTGCCGTCCCACAAGATCCGCGACACCGCCGCGCTGCAGGTCCATTCCTCGAACAACCGGGTCGAGAGATGTTGCCCGGCGATGGTCTCCCCGCCGCAGTGTTCGTTGCTGATCCGGTCGAGATAGCCGACCAGCAACAGGCCGAGATGGTTGCGGGGCATCTTGGACGTGTCGCAATGTCCTTTGAAGAACCACAAGATTTCCCGCAACCCCTCCACGATGCGTTGGCGTCGTGAGGTCACTTCGCCTGCCGGCGGGGGGCGATCCACGATCGCCAAGCAGTCGTACAACAACTGGCCCACATCGTCAGGCAACAGACCTTCGATGTCCCAGAGGCCGTCGGTGTCGTTGCGACGCAACCGCAGACCCACCCGCTGCTCATCCGGTTGGCGGCCGAGGACGTCATCGGCGTTGGATTTCCATTTCGCCATCGCCCTAGCCGTGGACCGCGGTGACAGGCCCGCCAACACCGGGACCAGCTCGGTCTCCTGCTCGGCGAACATCGCTACGTGTTCGTTGCGGACATAGCCGGTGATCGAGGAGACCTGCCCGCCGGTGAGCGTTCCGTCCAGCCAGGCGTCCATCGTGACCGGCAACGACCGCAACTTGCGGGCCGTCGTCGCGACACGGCCGGCGTCACGACCGAGGCGTGTGTGCAATGCCAGCCACGACCGTAGCGACAACACCCCCGACAACTGATGGCCGCCCTCAGCCTCGAACCGGGCCGTCAACGACATCGCCCTCGCCTGCAAACAGTCGATCGCTGAGTACAACTCGATGATGTCATCCGCGCACGCGTACGCATCGAGCGACTCGATCGCTTCCTGTAACTGCACCAACGACATACGAACAACTGTACGTACAGGGTGTGATGTTTTCCGGCGGCATCGAAGGGCACTCCGCCAAGCCCTGCAACGCTCTCATACGCCCGTGTCAATGTTCATTGACGCCACAGAAGAACGGGCACCAGACCCCCGACCGCTCCAGCGTCGCCGCACCCCAGTCACATCCGGCAGAATCTCGACACCACCACCGACCGGGGGGTCACATGTCCACCACACCATCGACGAGCACCACCGCAGCGGGCAACGAGGTCCTGTTCGAGGTGCGGGACAACGTCGCGGTGATCACCCTCAACCGCCCCCAGCGACACAACGCCTTCAACGACACCATGAGCGAGGAGCTCCGCTTCCACATCCGCGAGGCCGACGCCCATCGCGACGTACGAGCCATCTTGCTCAGGGGCGAAGGGCCGTCGTTCTGCTCCGGCCGCGACACCGCCCTGCTCGGTGCCCGCCACGGTGGCGAGACCGACTTCGAGTTCGTCCGCCGCAGCCAGCAGACCCGCACGATCCTCCTCGACTCGCCCCGTCCCGTGATCGTGGCCATGAAGGGTCACACCTACGGCGGGGGGCTCGAGGTAGCCCTCGCCGGCGACGTCCGAATCGCCGCCACCACGCTCAGCTGCGGCTTCCCGGAGTCTGTCCACGGCCTGGTGGTCGACACCGGCGGCTCGGCGCTGGCCACGGCGCTCATCGGACCGGCACGAGCCAAGTACCTCCTCATGACCGGCGATCGCATCGATGCCCACACCGCCTTGTCGTGGGGCCTGGTGGAGTTCGTCGTCGAACCCGAAGAACTCGAGGAGCGGGCGTGGGGCATCGCCAGTCGCCTGGCTCGCATGTCACCGCTGGCGGTGCAGATGAGCAAGCAACTGGTCGACAACCAGTGGGACGCCCACGTGCGCAGCGCGCTGCGATCGGAGCTCATGGCTCAAACCGCTCTGTTCACCTCGCAAGATCGCGTCGAACTCAAAGCTGCCCGGGCCGAGGGTCGCGATCCCCACTTCGAGGGACGCTGATCACACTCGCCCGATGCGCGGGCTTGGCGGGCGGTGCGCCCGCCGCTTGCGACGGATCGCGCACCACGCCATGCATCACCGACACGTCGATGCCGCCGTTGGCGGTGCGGATGCGCTCGGTGAGCGGCAACCCCAATCGTGAGGTGAGGGTGCGGTCAGCGTCGAGCAAGGTGATCGTCCAACCCGGTGCGCGCTCGGGCAGCCAGCGACCGAACGAGTCGTACAGATCGCGAAGAGAACGTTGATCTCCCACTCGCACGCCATAGGGCGGGTTGGTCACGATGGCACCACGGCCGCTCGGCATCTCGAGGGACGAGAACGAACCATGTCGCGCATCGACAGCAACCCCGGCGCGCTCCGCGTTGGCCAAGGTGGCTTCGATGGCCCCGCCATCGCGGTCCCCGGCGACGATCACCGGCGTCATCGAGGGACGTTCCGCTGCCGCAGCTCCGGCCTTCGCTTGTTTCCACGCCGAACGGGTGAAGCTCGGCCAGTCCTGGAAGGCGAAACGCCGGTTGCGACCCGGCGCCAGACCCTGCGCCGCCATGGCGGCTTCGATGGCGATGGTGCCCGATCCACAGAACGGATCGACCAGTGGCGTGCGGGGATCCCATCCGCTCGAGAGAACGAGAGCGGCGGCGAGTGTCTCGCGCAAGGGTGCCTTGGCCCCGAAGAGGCGATAGCCGCGACGATCGAGGCGATCACCAGAGGAGTCGATGCTCACCACGGCCCGATCGTGGTCGATGCGGATGACGACCCGCTGCTCAGGCACGTCCGGACCCTGGGGCACCACGGCTGCACGCTTGGCGATGAGCTCCATTGCCGCTTCCTCCACCAATCCGGTGTGGAACAGCGTCGAGGAATGCGATGTCGCCGTGACCACCACGCTGCAGCCAGAGCAGTAGCGAGTCCAGTCCATGGAGTCGAGCAATCGATGCAGCGACTGCGGTCCATCCACGAAGCCGTTGCCGAGGCGCAGCAACACCCGCGTCGCTACTCGGAGTCGGAGGTTGTACGCATACAGCTGCGCCTGCGACACCTCGACAGGCACACCGCCGTGGATCGGGGAGCCGGGGTCACCACCCAACGCGCGGATCTCGGCGGCGAGCAACGGCTCGAGCCCAGGCGGACAGACCACGAGGGCCTTGAGGCTCATGAGATCTTCTCTCTACGGTTGTCGCGGGTGCGGCGAAGCGCTGCGGGACCGGTCACAGCACGGGCAGTCGGAGGTTGGGATCCGCGCCTCGATCGAGCGGCGTCGGCCCATCGCTGGCCAGTCGCCACCATCCGGCCGCGGCGATCATCGCCGCGTTGTCGGTGCACATCGCCCGGTTCGGCAAGAAGCCGCGCACGCCTTCGCGCTCGCACGCATCGAGGAACTGCTCGCGCAGCAATGAGTTGGCGGCTACGCCACCGCCGAGGGCCAGAGCCTTGGCGCCCACCTGTTGCGCCGCCCGCCGCGCCTTGGTGACGAGCACATCGACCACCGCCTGTTGGAAGCTGGCCGCCACATCGGCGGTGCTCACCTCGGGGTTGGCTCGCACGTGATTCACCACTGCGGTCTTGAGTCCCGAGAACGAGAAGTCGAGACCCTCGTTGCGCATGGCCCGCGGGAAGGCGAAGGCAGTCGGATTGCCCTGCATGGCGATGCGATCGATGGCCGGACCGCCGGGGTAGCCGAGGCCGAGGAACCGCGCCACCTTGTCGAACGCCTCACCGGCGGCGTCGTCGATGGTCTGGCCCAGCAGCCGATAGCGACCGTGGCCCTCCATGCACACCAGCATCGTGTGCCCGCCCGATACCAACAGCACCACCAGTGGCAGTTCGAGGTCGGGGTCTTCGAGGAACGCGGCGTACATGTGGGCCTCGAGATGGTTCACCGCCACGAAGGGGATGTCCCACACCAGCGCCAGCGCCTTGGCCGCGGACACCCCGACGAGCAACGATCCGATGAGGCCTGGCCCCACCGTCGCCGCCACTGCGTCGAGTTGGCGCGGTTCGATGCCCGCCTCCATCACCGCCTGGGCGATGACCGGCATCACCAGTTCGATGTGGGCGCGCGAGGCGATCTCCGGCACCACTCCGCCGTATTGCGCATGGATGTCAACTTGGCTTGACACCACCGAGCTGAGGACGTTCGACCCTCCGGCGACCACCGCCGCTGCCGTTTCGTCACAGCTGGTCTCGATGCCCAGGATCATCCGTTCGGCGCGCACCGTACCAACGGCAGTCTCGATCATCGCCGTACTCCCGTCACGACTCGAGCGCCACGGTGGTAGTGCCCGGGATGCGACTTTCGATGTCGACGAGTCGCTGGGCGTATTCCTCGGCGTCGATTCCTTCGGCCCACATCACGATGGCGTCCTCGGTGTTCTCGTAGTACCGCCGACGCACCCCGGCCGGGGCCATGCCGAACCGTCGGTACATCTCCTGCGCGGCCCGGTTGGAGACGCGCACCTCGAGCGTGAGGTTGCGGCATCCCCGGGCCAACGAGATGCGGATCATCGTGATGAGCAGTCGACTGCCGATCTTGTGGCGTTGCCAGCGCGGGTCGACGGCGATGTTGGTGATGTGCGCGTCGGTCTCGCTGTAGAGCGTCCCGCAATAGCCGACGACGTGCTTGCCCACCTTGGCGACGATGTACTGCCGGGCATCGGGTACCTGGGCGAGCTCCGAAGCGAAGATGCCCATGGTCCACGGCTTGGGGTACACCTGCACTTCGGTCTTCATGATCTGGCGCAGATGACGCCGCCGCATCGGCTCGATCTGCACGTGGACCTCGTCGGGGGACGGGATGCGTGACTCGACTCGCAACGCCATCATCGCTTCCCGTCTCGGCTGACCCAGTTGATCTCGGCATCCGGCTTGCGCAGGTACAGCGGCTCGATCTCCCAGGAGTTCACCCAGTCCTCGCGAAGCGCTCGGGCATGGGCCAGTTGCACCAACGGACCAGCCGATGGATGGGCGAGCCACTGCTCCCCGAACTCGACCCCTCTGCCCTCGAGCTTGTCCCGGTAGCGCAGTGCCCCATCGCCGACACACAAGCAGTCGTGATCGAGCGCTTCGATCTCGGCGGCCAGGTCGGACGGCGAGCCGAGCAGATGATCGCTGATGCGCTGAACGCCACCAGGTACCTGTCGGTAGAACGCGAAGAACAACTCGCCGCGGCGTGCATCGATGGCGGTCACGATGACGCGCGAGGTGTGCCGCACCGGGAACGCCAGGAGATCGAGCGACGAGATGCCGATCATCGGCACTCGGAGCGCGTGGGCGAACGCCTTGGCCGTGGCGATCCCCACCCGCATCCCGGTGAAGAGACCCGGACCGATGTCGACGGCAACGACGCTGATCTCGCTCAGGTCGATGCAGGCCTGGCGACGGACGAAGTCGATGGCCGGCACCAAGGTCTCGGCGTGACGACGTCCCTTCGATGACTCGAAGTGAGCGATGACACCTTCATGCCCGCCGATGGCGCAGCCGACCTGTTGCGTGGCCGATTCGATGCCGAGGATCAGCACGCCCAACCTCCGAGCGCGCCGAGGAGCTGCCGCTGACGTGGCGCCCAGGTTCCGAAGGCATCCACCTCGATGCGACGCTCATCGATCTCGTCGCCGAACTCCAAGGTGATCTCCAAACGATCGACCGGGAGCGCGGCACGGATGGCATCGCCCCACTCGATGAGGGTCACACCATCGGAATCGATGAGCTCGCCGAGGCCGAGGTCGCTCACTTCGGCCATGGTGTCGAGCCGGTACACGTCGATGTGATGCATCGGCAGACGGCCTTCGTAATGGCGCACCAAGGTGAACGTCGGGCTGGTGACCTGCTCGGCCACACCCAGGCCCACGGCGAATCCCTGGGCGAACGCGGTCTTGCCAGCACCCATCTCGCCGATGAGAAGGACCAGGTCACCGGGTCCGACCAGGCCGGCAAGAGCATGTGCGAACTGCTGAGTGGCCGACGGTGAATCGGTACGGAACCTGGTCATCGCTCACCTCGCGGTCTCGATGCCATCCCGTGGACGCGGACCGGCGAAACGGTCGGGACCCCAGGGGAGGACAAGCGATGCACAAATCAATGCTACCGACCCTGAACTTTACCGTTCCCTGGATGAAGGCCTCCGGAGGCCCGCCGATACTCCTTTCGAGATCGCCCGTCGATCGCCCGAATCTGGAGGATCCACGATGAACAGCTTCCGCAAGACGCTCACGGCGCTCACCGTGTTCGGGACGGCGACGCTCGGCCTCGCCGGGCTGGCGAGCGCTGAGGAGGTCACCACGACGACGGTGGCCGCCGCTCCCGCCGCCCCGACCGACCCGGTGGCACCAGCGACAACAGCGACAACAGCGACAACAGCGACAACGACGCTGCCGCTGTTCGGCGCCTCGCTGATCATCGACATCACCGTCGGCCCAGATGGTGGCCTCGACGCCGTCAACATCAACAACTCCACCGATACGGCCCCCAGCACCACCGGCGCACTCGTCCCCGCGCCGTGGACGGCCGACAAGGTGAAGCCCAACAAGGTGTCGTTCATCAACGATGCCGGCACCGTTCGGGTCGTGGTGAAAGCCAACGACGGAGGCCAGCGGGTCGCCGTGAAGGCCGCCACCTTGGCCGACGTCACCGGCGCCGGCGAGTGGACGGGCGATGTCTTCGAGGACGGCTCCCAGTCCAGCGTGAAGTACGTCGTCGGTGGCACCCCTGACGCGCCGACCATCACCATCGGAGACATCTCGGTGACCGCCCCCATCGTGGCCACCCCCATCGCGGCCAAGGTCTCCACCGACGATGATGACGACGAGATCAGTGTGCGAGCCGGCGTCAAGTTCACGAGCGGCTCGTCCACCCGGACATTGACCATCTCGCTCGAGGTGCACCAGGCCGTCGAGACCGACGACGACGACAGCCACGAGGGTGCTCAGCTCCGGGTCACCCTGGGCCGCATCCACACCCAGGCCCTGGTGGGCGCGGAAGTGGTCGGGGCCCACACCTGGAACGGGACCCTCTGCGACGGCACCAAGGTCACCGTCGGGTACTCGGTGGCCGCTGATGGCACCGTGACGGTGACCCCGGCCGACGGCCAGAACATCGAGGCCAAGAAGAACGGGGCTCGGGTCACCTTCGCCGACGGCAGCCGGCTTTCCATCAAGGTCGAGGGCGAAGACGACGAGAACGCCGGCCAGTTGCGCCTCCGGGAGCAGTTCAAGATCCGCTGCGAGCGTGAGAACCCGGTCCTCAATGTCCCCACCGTGACGACCGATGGACGGGACAAGCACGAGGACGAGGACCACTCCGAGGACGATCGGAATGGCCGCGAGGAGCGCAACGGTGACAAGGCCCGCACGACCAGCACCACCCGCTCAGGCGAGCGCTCCACGTCGACGACGCTCCGTGAGCGAGACGGCGACGACGACAAGTCCGGCAAGGGCCGCGACGACTGAGGTCGACGACACGATGATGGCGAACCACTCCGCTCGCCGCGCCGTGGCCAGAAGGGTCTCCTTTCTGGCCACGGGCGCGACTGCCGTTCTCGTTCTCGCCGCTTGCTCGGGAGGCGACGATCCCACAGCGGTCGAATCACCGCTGTCGACGGTGTCGACCCTCACACAGGTATCGACCGTTCCGGCAGCCTCCGCGGCCCCGGCTGCGCAAGCAACGTCAACTCCCATTGACGTGGCCGCTCTGTTGAACACCTACGCCACCGGCTACACGTTCTCCACCACCGCCAAGGTCAACGGTCAGGTCTCGGTGAAGGCCGACGGTCGCCGCGTCGCTGACTCGACCGCGATGGTCATCGTGGGCAACGGTGTTCCGGTGGAGCAGATCACGACACCGGGAGGCACCTGGGCTCGCACCCAAGGGCAGGACTGGACGCTGGTCGAGGCGGCCGGTGCCGCCACCGATCCCCTCGCTCCCCTGCGGGCCCCGATGTCCACCGCCGTCAACGGCGACGGCACCGTGTCGGCCGTGTACGCGGCGGAGGCGTTCGGACTCAACGGGGGCCAGATCACCGTGGTGCTCACCCCCGAGGCAGGACGACTGGCCCGGGCTCGCTACGAGACCACCGCCAGCGGGCAGCCCGCGGTCGTGGAGGCGACGTTCTCGCCGTTGGCCGACGCCACCCCCATCAGCGCTCCGGCCTGACCGCTTCCAGTCGCAACATCACATCGAGACCCCCTCCTGGGGTCTCGTGCAATTCGACTTGCCCTCCACTCATCACTATCACTTGACGCACGATGGCAAGTCCCAGACCGGTGCCACCGGTGGTGGGATGGCGTCCGCGCCAGAAGCGATCGAACGCCCGAGCCCGCTCGCTCTCGACCATGCCCGGCCCGTGATCGATGACGTGCACCTCGACCCAATCATCCACGGGGCGCACGTCGATCTCGACCGAGGTTCCCGGCGGGGCGTGATCGATGGCGTTGTCGAGAAGGTTGTCGATGGCCTGCTCCACCGCTCCGGCACGGGCGCGCACGACCGTCGGTGCGCACCACAGGCCGAGGGTCACCCCGACCTCCTCGGCCAACGGCCCCCACATCTCGGCGCGTTCGGCCAACAAGGCCCGGAGATCGACGGGCACCGCGGCCTCGCGAGCGCCGTCGCCGCGAGCGAGCACCAACAGCCCTTCGACAATGCGCTGCAGACGGGCGGTCTCTTCCCCTGCGGCGGCCAGGATCTCGTCGTCTGGGCCGTTGCGCATCTGGTCGAGCCGCAACCGAAGTGCAGTGAGCGGCGTACGCAACTGATGGGACGCATCGGCAACGAAAGCGCGCTGTGTGTTCACGAGCGCGTCGATGCGATCGGCCATGTCGTTGAACGACGCACCGAGCGAGCGGATCTCGCGCGGTCCGGACTGTTCGTCCGCCCGAGCACGCAGATCGCCCGTTGCGAACGCCTCCGTGGTGTCGCGCAACTCAGCCAGGGGACGGCTCAACGAACGGGCCATTCCCCACGCCACTGCCCCGGCTGCCACGAGCCCAATGATCACGCTCACCCCGAGGGCCAAGAGTCGACGACGGACCGCGCCGTCCACCTCGGCAGATGGATAGGTGATGCGCACGACTCCGTGCACCACACCGGCCGACGCCACCGGCACAGCGGAGTACACCAGTCCATGGCTCAGCGTCGATGAGAACCGAGTACCGGTCGATCGAGCTCCGAGCAACGCTGCGCTCACCTCCGGACGGTTGGAGAAGTCGAGGTTCTCCGAATCGAGGCCCTCGGAATCGGCCACCGCTCGGCCTGCGGCGTCGGTGATCACAACCCGACCCCCGCTGCGCCGCGCGTAGTCGTCGACGATGGGGTCCAGATCGCGCCCCGTCGGACGGGTGAGTTCTTCCACCACATAGGTGGCGATCACCGAGGCATCCCGTTCGATGCCCGCCTCGAGCCGATCACGATCGCTGCGCACCAGGGTGATGGCGAACGGGACCACAACGATCACCAGCGCGAACACCACGACCGCTGCTGAGCTGATCATCAGGCGACGGGTCATCGTCGACCCGCCGCTCGCCCGTGTCATCGCGGTGTTTCGAAGCGGAACCCGATGCCGCGTACCGCTTCGATCCACCGGGGATCGCCGAGCTTGCGACGGATCGCCGCCACGTGCACGTCGACGGTCTTGGTCGGGCCGTACCAGTTCGAGTCCCAGACCTCACTCATGATGTCGACCCGGCTGCGCACGGCACCGGGCTGTTCAGCGAGATAGGCGAGAAGGTCGAACTCCTTGTTGGTCAGTTCGACCTCCGCTCCGTCGACATGGACGCGCCGACCGCGACGATCGATGGTGACGTTGCCGATCGTCTGCACCGCATCGGCTGGGTCGGGCGTGGGCGATGGATCGTGCCGGCGCGTCACGGCACGGATGCGCGCCACCAGTTCGCGCGCCGAGAACGGCTTCACGACATAGTCATCGGCGCCGAGCTCCAACCCCATCACGCGGTCGAGTTCGGCGTCGCGGGCACTCACCACGATGATCGGGACATCGGAGCCCGCGCGGATGCGGCGGCACACCTCGAGCCCGTCGAGATCGAGCCCTGTTTGTGTCAAGTGGGCTGGTTTGGGGCGCGTGACGTCGTGCCCGTAGCGGGCTGCTGGGTGCGGGGCGTAGCGTTGTGGTCGGGTCCGGGAGTGGCTTGTCCGAAGTGCCGGTGTTCAGGGTTTGCCGGCCGCGCTGGATTTCACAGTCGCCCCTGGTTGTCCTCCCGGGCCCGTTCGATCTCAGCGGATCGCGTCGTTGAGGAGCTGCCGGTAGACGGCGTCGGAGATGCGTCGCTTCAGCGCTCGCATGGCGTCTTTCGGGGTCTTTCCTTCGGCTTGCTTGCGGAGGTAGAACGCACGGCCTGGTGTGTCGTGGCTGACCTGGGTGAGCGCGGCAACATGAATTGCATGGTTGAGTTGCCGGTTCCCTTTCTGGTTGAGCCGATGATGGGGGTTCGGTCCGCTCGACGCGTTGATCGGCGCGGTGGCGTTGTAACGCGCGTAGTGACCCGCTGTCGGGAACCGGAAGATGTCACCGGTGTAACCGATGAGGATCGCCGCGCCGATCGGGCCGACGCCATAGACCTCAGTGACCGACGTGTTCGCATCGGCGACCGCAGCAACGATCCGTTTGTAGCTGAGCGCGAGCTCACGGTCGGCGTGACGGACCTCGGCGAGGAGCTCAACAGCGACAGCACGTCGCTGCGCACCCACACGATCGGCGGGGCGGATGCGTCGCAGTTCTGCTGCGGCGCGTTCCGCGGTCAACAAGCGAGGAAGTCCACCCTCGACGAAGTGGCACAACACTGCGTGAAGCCGACAGACACTTTGAGTTCGCCGAGCGGTGAGGTCGTGATATCGCCGGGCCAGGAGTCGAAGCACAACGCTGTAGTCCTCGACACCGACAGTGCGGACACGACGATGCAACCCAACGATCGCCACTGATCGAGCGTCGTGACTGTCTTGTTTGTCCGATGCTGTGTCATCGAGCGTACGAACACGCGCCGCGAGTTTCGCCGGAACATCAACGACATGTTCACCGGCCGCGACGAGTTGCTGCGCGAGCAGCGCGCCCAGCCCACTGGCCCCTTCGATCGCCCACGTGCGCGGTGTGAACGGCGCCGCGAACGCCAAGAGCCGATCGCGTTGAGCGGCGTTGGCGTCCACGCGGACAGAACCGATGACTCGCTCGGCCGGGTCGATGACCACGGCCTGATGCGATCGTTTGTGAGGGTCGATACCAATGACGAACACGATGCAACCTCCTCGAGGTGTCAGTAGTGGGGTGCACCACGGTGGGACAGACCTGAAGTGGGTTCGATGCGCGATCCTGTTTCGAGCCACACCGTGGCAGGAATCGGTGGCCGGCCAATTCGTTCGAAAGCCAACCCGAAGGTGGACAGGGCATTCATGAGACCGACCACCGACCCCACGACGCTACGGAACACCGCAACGCTTGCGCCCATCCTGCATTCAGGGCAATCCGAGGTCGAGCAACACGACGTCGGGCATGTCGGGACCACCGACCGCAAGATGCAACGCCGCCGATCCGTTGTTGACGTGGATCACGTCGAAGCCCTGCAGCCGCAATGTGTCGGCCAAGGGGTCAGCGATCGAGGCGTCATCTTCGACCAGGAGCACACGCACCATGCCATCTTGCTCGCTGCTCGCGCCGGCTCGAGCGATCCCAGACGAGCCTTCGCCGTGAACCCCATCGCCGTTGACCTTCGCTCCGGAATCAGCCTCAGCGAGCGAGCCGGCGCGGCAGGCGAGCACCGAACCCACACGTCACCTCGTAGGTGATGGTGTCGAGGCGATCGGCCCACTGCTCCACGGTGATCACCTCATCGCCCTGGCGCCCGATGAGCACGACCTCGTCGCCACGAACGACGGCATCATCGCCGCAGTCGACCATCAACTGGTCCATCGTGATCGTTCCGGCGATGCGACGACGACGGCCACCGATCAGCACCTCACCATCTGTCTTCCCGAGGCGGCGCGTCACCCCGTCGGCGTATCCGAGGGGCACCGTGGCGATCGTCGCGTCCCGCTCGGGCGCATAGCGCAGGCCATAGGAGATGCCTTCACCCGCTGGTACCCGACGCACGAACGACACCTCGGAGCGCACGGACATCGCGGGGCGCAGTTGCCCACACCATGGGGCCAACGCGTTCGACGGCAGCAATCCGTAGATGGCAATGCCGCAACGTACGAACGAACCACGCGCCTCGGGGTGGACGAGCGTCGCCGCCGAGTTGGCCATGTGGAAGTGTTCCACCTGCACGCCCGCGGCTCCGATGGCAGCGCGAACCTCGGCGAACCGCTCGAGCTGTTCCGCGGTGAACGGGTTCCCGGGCTCGTCGGCCACCGCACAGTGCGTCCACACCGACGCCAAATGCAACTTGGGTTGACGCGAGATGGCAACGGCCAGGTCCACCGCATCTCGCCGATCGCACCCGGCGCGATGCATGCCGGTGTCGACCTTGAGGTGCACCGGTAGCGGGCCGGAGCCGGCTGCCGCTTCCGCCGCGTGAGCGGCTGTCTCGATCGCTGCCAGTGAGTACACGGTCGGCTCGAGACGCGAGGCAACGACGCGAGCCATGTGGGACAACGGTGGTTCGGACAACACGAGCACGCGTGCACCGACGCCCTCGGCCCGCAAGCGCTCTCCCTCCCCCACCAACGCCACGGCCAAACCGTCGGCGCCGCCGGCCAGCGCGGCGCGCGCTGCGGTCACCGAGCCGTGCCCGTAGCCGTCGGCCTTCACAACCGCCCACAGACCCGCCGGGGCGGCGGCGCGGCGCAGCACCTCGACGTTGTGGGTGATGGCGTCAGGGTCGATCAGCGCATACGACACCCGAGACGGGTCGGCAACAGCCGACGGAGCGAAGGTCACCGTGAGAGCTCCGCCAGCGCGGTCGGGATGAGATCGGGGAGATCGGACGCGATGAGACCGGTCTGCGGGCCGGCCACCGCGGCCCGCGCGTGCAGCCACGCCCCGCACGCCGCCGCCTCGAACGCGGCAACACCGCGACTGACCAGCGCACCGATGATGCCCGACAGCACATCGCCAGTGCCTGCGGTCGCCAGGCGCGAGTCGCCGGCGGTCACCAGCAGCACGCGCCCCCGCTCGTCGGCCACGATCGTCGTCGGTCCCTTGAGCAACACCACGCAATGCAGATCACGGGCCAATCGACGGACCGCATCGATGCGGTCCGGTCCGATCCGATGGCCACTCAGCACCGCGAACTCACCGTCGTGCGGGGTGAGCACCGTGGCGTGAGAACGCGCACGCAGCACTCCTGCAGGCCCTTGTGACGACCACGCCAACGCCACCAGGCCGTCACCATCCACCACGACCGGTACCGGCGCGCTGGTGACCACCCGACGCACCGCATCACAGGTCGGATCGCTGCGGCCGAGGCCCGGCCCCACCACCAGAGCGTGGAACCTGTCGAGATCGCTCAGCACCGGCGCCGCCCACCCCGACGCCGGGAGCGATCGGCCCACGACCTCGATCGGCGCCACCACGGATGGATCGACATCGGGAACGCCGAGGCGGACCATCCCCGCTCCCGTGCGTTGCGCGGCCAGCGCACACAATCGCGCCGCGCCGGTCATGCCGGGCGACCCAGCGGCGATCCACACCGCGGCACGCCACTTGTGATCGTCGGGTCGACGGCTCGGAACCCACCGCGCCACGTCGGCCGCCTCGACCAGGAACGTCGACGATCGTTCCACCGGAAGGCCGATGTCGACGAGGATCTGCTCCCCTGCCAGTTCTCGCCCCGGCATCAGGAGCAGTCCGGGTTTGGCCGCGACGAGCACCACCGTTCGAGTTGCGGGCATCACCGCGCCCTCGGCTCGTCCCGTCAACCCATCGACGCCCGAGGGGATGTCCACCGCGAGCACGGGCACACCGTCGGGATCGGGTGGCTCCCACGTGCCACGAAAACCGGTGCCGTACGCGGCGTCGATGATGAGATCAGGTCGATGCCGGCCGAGGTCCGGGGCCTTGGCATCGCACACCGTCACCACACATCCGCGTCGCCGCAACGCACGGGCCGCGGCGCGTCCATCGTTGCCGTTGTTGCCTTTACCGGCGATCACCACCACACGAGCCCCGTATGCGCCGCCCATCATCTCGAGGGCCGCTCGCGCTACTGCCCGACCGGCGCGTTCGATGAGCACCTCCACCGGCACCGGAGCAGCAGCGTCGATCGCCGCCATCTCCTCTGGGGTCACCACAGGTTGCACGACGCCCACGGTAGCGATGCAGCGACCGTCGCTGTGTGCCAACGAGACGATCACGACAGGCCTCACACGCCGGCGTTCATCGCACGGCGTCGGGTCGGTCGGTTACTCCGCGATGGCGATCGCCTGCGCCACCCGCTCGGTATGGGTGAGCGACAGATGCCAACGCGTGATCCCACGCTCATCGGAGAGCTCGCGGGCTCGGCCGGTGAGACGCAAGGTCGGGACACCGCCAGAACTGCGCAACACCTCGACATCGCGATACGCGAACGCGAACAGGCCGACACCCAGTGCCTTCATCACCGCTTCCTTCGCAGCGAACCGCACCGCGAGCCGCTCCGTCGGGTCGGTCCGGCGCATGGAGTACTCACGCTCGTCGTCGGAGAAGAGCTTCTCGACGAGACCCGGCGTTCGTTCGATGGCGGCCCGGAACCGGTCCAACTCCACCAGGTCGATGCCGACGCCAATCATCGAACGTCGATCATCGCGTGCCGGTCACCGCGCGACCGTCATCGCGCGACTGTCATCGCGCGAACGGCATCTGACCGATGACCCTCACGCCCGCCACCGCGAGGCGAGGTCGAGGATCGGCGAGGTGAGCAGATCGCTCACCGGGATCGACGCCAGCAGATCGTCGCGGAACGTGGGCTCGGTCTCCGACACGTAGTCGCGCAGCGCCTCGTAGCGACCGCGATAGGCCAGCACCCCTCGAGCAACCGCTGCCGACACATGGTCCACGAGTTGCACGTGCATGAGGGTGATGCCCGTGGTCTCGTTGCCCTTCAGCTCCGGCACCAAGATGACGGTGCGGCCATCGGCTGCACCCTTGGCCACCTGTACATCACGTTCGATGGCGACCCGGCGCTTCGTACCGCGCAACTCGCCGGACGTCTCGACCCGCGAACGCAGACCCAACGACAGACCACCACGGTCCGCAATGGCGATGGTGTCCCCGTCGATGCGATATCGGGTGAAACCCAGCACGTCAGCGACAGCCGGTTGGAGATCGGCGACCGTCTTCATGATGCGATAGCTGAGTCGATCGCGCGGCGTGCCTGTGGCGAGCAACTCCTGCACGAGCGGGTTGTTGATGAGACCCTCGTCGCTGCGGCTGATGCCGACGGTGACCGTCTTGGCCTGATGCTTGATGGCATCGATCGGGCGCGTCAGCTCTTCGATGGCACCGGTCAGCGCCGCGGTCAGCTCGTCGAGCACGACCTCGGGCGTGCCGACCTTGCCGTGCTCGAGCTGGAACCCGTCGAGAGGTGCGAGCCCGACGGCGTAGCGGAACACCGACGCCAGACGCACGGCCGTCGACGCCTCGAGATGACCATCGAACGTGCCGGTACGGAGCATGTCGAAGAATCGCTGTGCGGCAGCTTCCAGGCCGGGTCGCACGCTGGCGAACAACTCATCGCCGGTGAGCGACGTGCCACTGGCCTCCTCGATGATGGCTCGCGCCTCGCGCAACGTCCGCGCTTGGGCGTCGATGGCCAGTGCCACTTCGTAGCCGAACAGATGCCCGGCCATGGCCGACAACACGAAACCGAGCGACGGATGCGCTTCCGGCACGCTAATGACGGCGAGCGCCGCGTTGAAGCGCTCTTCGCCCTCGGTGGCGATGACGATGGGGGCCGCTTTGTGGGCCCGGTAGATCGCCACCTCTTTGGCGACGTCGTCGGCGTTCGAGCCGACGAGGCCGGCTGCGCACACCAAGATCAACGGCTCCGAGCTGAGGTCGATGTGCTTCTTGTCCTCGGTCACGTCGCAGGCGATCGACTTGTAGCAGAGCTCGCTCAGCTTGATGCGAACCTCTTCTGCCGCAACGACATTGGACCCGTTGCCCACCACGGCCCAGTAACGGCGCGAGGTGGCCAGCTGATGAGCGGCACGGCCGATCTCCTCGCGACGCTCGAGCACCTTTGCCATCGATTCAGGCAAGGCACGCAGGCCGCTGAGCAGTTCGTGACGCTGACGTGCGTCGCCGGCGCCGATCTCTTCCGCGATGGCACAGGCCAGCAGAGCTCCCGCGGCGACCTGTGCGTAGAAGGCCTTGGTCGACGCCACGCTCATCTCGACGTCGCGTCCGTCGCTGGTGTACGCCACACCGTCGGCTTTGTCGGTGAGATCGGAGTTGCGTCGGTTCACGATGGCCAACACGGTGGCGCCGCGACCGCGTGCCAGATCGACGGTGCGGTTGGTGTCGGTGGTGGTGCCCGACTGCGACACCGCGACCACGAGCGTGTCGCTCAAGTCGCTCGACAAACCGAATCCCGAGAACTCGGTGGCGGTGGTGGCCTCGACGACCAGGGCCGAGCCCATCGTCAGCTCCCGCAACAAGCGCACCATGGCTTGACCAGCCACGGCCGCCGTGCCCTGCCCGAGCACCACGACCCGCCGGATCGCACCGCTGCGCAGCTGCTCGCGCAGTGCGTTCGGGATGGTCTCGACCCCGAAGTTCGACCGCAGCAGACCGTCGCGCTCGACGAGCCGACCGCGCAGCGTCTTGCGGAGCGAACCGGGAGCTTCACCGATCTCCTTGAGCAGGAAGTGCGGCGACGAACCACGATCGATGTCGCGGGTCGTGATCTCGGCGGTGGCGACGTCCCGCTCGGTGAGCGGCAGTTCGCCACCGTCGTAGCTGAGCCGTGAGATGCCCTCGAGCGTGCCGGCTCGCCGGCCGTCGAGCACGAGAACCTGACCACGACTGGTCGAGGGTTGATCGGGCCGAGCCGGTGTCTCGCCGTCCATCCGCACGAATCGGCAGGTCTCCTCGACGAGGCCGTAGGGCTCGCTCGCCACGATGAACACGCCGTCGGCCAGGCCGACGTACAGAGCCTGACCGCTACCGCGCAACGCCAGCAGGATCTGGTCGGGATCGTCGGAGTGCACCGCAGCGATGGCCACCGAACCTTCGAACCCGACAACGGTTCGGCGGAAGGCCTCGGCGATGGAAGGCGACGTCACCGCGGCGCGCGACACGAGCGCAGGGATGACCTTGGCATCGGTGGTGATCTCGGGAGCAAGTCGCAGACCCACGCCAGCTTTGAGGTCGGCGTGGTTGTCGACATCACCGTTCAACGCCGCGGCGACGTACACCGCGCCACCTTCGCCATCGAGCTCGTCGGAGTTCACGGGATGCGCGTTCGGCTCGCTGATGATGCCGACACTGGCCCATCGGGTGTGGGCCAAGACGGTGCAGCGAACACCAGGGATCGACAGCACTCGACGCAACAGTGCGTCGCCGGCGATCGCCCGGCGCAACGCTGCGGTGTTGTCACCCAACTCGCCGATCTCGGCAGCCGCCTTGTACACGAACGCCAGAGCGTTCCCCGCAATGCGGACCGATCCCGATGTGAACAGGCGCTGGTCACGTGCAGCCACCGCGGCAACGACAGCAGGATCGTCGAGGTCGAGTCCGGCGCCGTGCACCAGCAGCTGGATGCCGGCAGAGTCACGACCGCGCACCTCGAGGCGATCGATGGCCCCGAGCGTCACCTGTACAGCGAGCATCGCCGCGAGATGGCCGCGGTTGGCGTCGGGCCCGGCCAACGCGGCTGTCTCGCGAACGACACGGATCCGATCGCGTTCGATCGCCCACGCCAGATCCTTGACCGCGACGAGGGCCTGGTTGGCCTGCTCCAGATCGCGACCGGTGAGCGGCTGCGATGCCGAATCGAGCGCGGCTTCGGTGTCGCTGATGACCTGCCCGAGCCGCGCCGTGGCCGCCGTGATGGCATCGGCGAGGGTCGGGTCTGAACGGAACGTGAGCACGCCGGGCAGACCGCGCATGGCGTCGTCTGCGGCACGTAGGTGCTCTGCTGAACGATGCAGCCGGTCGGTCAGCGCGCCATCACCGCCGATGCACGCGAGGGAGGCATCGAGCGCTTCGATGACCAGAGAAGGGTCGACCGGATCGCGTCCGTCGTCGACCGCCACTACTGCGACGATTCCACACATGTCTGTGCAAGCTACAGAGCCAGGGCGGCCTTGTCTCGTGCAGTATTGGCAAGCTCTGCGGCCATTTCGTCAGCAGTGGCCTGGCTCTCCGCCTCGATCATGACGCGAACCAATGGCTCGGTCCCGCTCGGGCGGACCAGAACACGGCCGGCGTCGCCGAGCCTGTCGCGAACCTGACCGATCTCCGGCTCCATCGCGGCCACGATCGCCGCTGCCGAACCAGTGACCCGAACGTTCACGAGGCACTGAGGCAGTCGCTTCATCACCGATTCGGTCACCTCGGTGAAGCTCCGGCCGTCTCGCCGCACCGCATCGAGGGTCTGGAGGGCCGTCAAAAGCCCGTCACCAGTGGTCGCCAGGTCGCGGAAGATCACGTGACCAGACTGCTCGCCGCCGAGGACGAAGGCACCGGCATCGAGCGCCTCGAGCACATAGCGGTCCCCGACCGCTGTCTCGGCGATGGCGATGCCCTCAGCCGCCATGGCGTGGCGGAACCCCAGGTTGGCCATGACGGTCGCCACGACAGTGTCCCCGCTGAGGACCTGTCGTCGGTGACGGTCCACTGCACAAATGGCGATGATGCGGTCGCCGTCGACCACCCGGCCGAGCGCGTCAACCGCCACGCATCGATCGGCGTCACCGTCGAGGGCGATGCCCAGATCTGCGCCGGCGGCAACGACTGCTCGGGCCAAGGCATCGGTGTGGGTCGCGCCGCACTGCTCGTTGATGTTCACGCCATCGGGGCGGTCGCAGATGACCTGGACATCGGCTCCCAGGCGGGACAACACCGGTCCAGCGAGCGCGCTGGCCGCTCCATTGGCGGCGTCGACCACGATGCGCAGTCCGGTCAGGCTGTCGGCCGGGACCGTCGACACCAGCCAATCCACGTAGGTGTGCACCGCAGACGGATCGCTGGCGATGGTGCCCACCTCGGCGCCGTCAGGCCCGGGAGCATCGGGCGCAGCGAGGATCTCCGAGACCAACGCTTCGACCGCACGCTCCTGGGCATCAGAGAGCTTGCGGCCACCTGGGGCGAACAGCTTGATGCCGTTGTCCCCGAAAGGGTTGTGCGACGCGGAGATGACCGCACCGGCCACCGATGCTCGAGCGCAGGTGAACGCCACCCCTGGCGTCGGCAGGACGCCCAGGTCGATGACGCGCGCACCTTGGGCAGCCAATCCTGCGGCGAACGCCGCCTGCAGCATCGATCCGGACCGACGGGTGTCGCGCCCCAGCGCGAATGTCGTGGCCCCCAAGCTCCGCATCGCGGCACGCCCCAACGCGAATGCGTACAGGGGCGTGAGCTCGGTGTTCGCCACTCCGCGAACACCGTCGGTGCCGAACGACAGCGCCAATGTCAGCGCTTCGAGTACTGCGGTGCCTTGCGGGCCTTCTTGAGGCCGTACTTCTTCGATTCCTTGGCCCGGGAGTCACGGGTGAGGAGACCGGCCTTCTTCAGCGCCGGACGGAGCTCGGGGTCGAGCTCGATGAGCGCTCGGGCAACGCCCATGCGCATCGCTCCGGCTTGGCCACTCACGCCACCGCCGTCGATGGTGACATCCACGTCGTAGGCCTCCTCGAGGCTGCTGACACGCAGCGCCTCGGTGGCGACCATGCGCTGCACGGCAGTGGGGAAGTAATCGGCGATGGGCCGACGGTTGACGACGACGGTTCCTGTACCAGGACGGAGTCGGACGCGTGCAACGGCCTCTTTGCGGCGACCGGTGGACTGGACGAGCGGTGCGGACACGAGAGCTCCTGGTATCAGCCGCGCGCGCGGGCGCCGGCAATGTCGAGCGGAACGGGATTCTGGGCGGCGTGCGGATGCTCCGGGCCGGCGTAGACCTTGAGCTTCTTGAGCATCTGGCTTCCCAGCGGACCGTGCGGGAGCATGCCCTTCACCGAGAGGCGGACGGCGTCGGCGGGCTTGCGAGCCAGCTTCTGCGCGTAGGTCTCGGTCTTGAGACCACCGGGGTAACCGGTGTGGCGATACACGTTCTTCTTGTCTGCCTTGCCCGAGGTGAGCACGATCTTGGATGCGTTCACGATGATGACGTGATCGCCGGTATCCATGTGGGGGGCGAAGATCGGCTTGTGCTTGCCGCGCAGGATGCGGGCGGCTTCCGTGCAGACACGGCCGAGGACGAGGTCTTCGGCGTCGATCACGTGCCATACGCGCGTGATCTCTGAAGCTTTCGGACTGTAGGTGCGCATCGAATCTTGCTTTCTTCGGCCGGGCAGCGCAGGCGGCGCCCGTAGGACCCGGCAAGGATAGGAGGGTTACGCCCCGAGCGGCAAACGGTGGGGGCTGTGGAGGAAGATCTGTTGATGAGCGTTCACTACGACGATCGCGACGCAATCAACACGATCCGCAACCTACCGCAATGGTGGTTGCAGATCGTCACCGCCGGAGCGCCCTCGCTCGATGCAGCCACCGACGAGCGCGGCGTGCAAGCGCTGACGGCGGCAGCGTCGCGTGCTTCGGTTGCGCTGGGAGTGCCGAAAGCCGCGCCTGTCCATGACCCGATGTCTCCCTTTGGGTTGCTGGCGCAGGCGTTCGGTCCCATCCATGCCGACCTCCTCGATCGCTCGATCGATGCCGAACGACGGGCCGCGGTCGATGAGTTGCTGGCGTCGTGCCTGTCCACGATCAGCCACGTGGGGCGGAGCGTCCACGCAACCACGAGATCACAGACGGGGACGGTGGCGTCCATCAACCGCTCGCCCGGTGGGGCTCCCAAGGTCGCTGGCGACCAGGCCGAGATCAGCACGCGAGGCCTCGACGGCGATCGGCAACGATCTCGACAGCATCATGGTCGGCCCTGGCAGGCGGTGAGCATGTGGTCGGCCGAGGTCATCGATTCGTTGCGTACCGAAGGTCATCCGGTGCAAGCCGGAAGCGCTGGGGAGAACCTCACGCTCGCCGGACTCGACTGGTCCCGAGTGGGGCCTGGCATGGTCATCTCGATCGGGGACGTGTTGCTCGAGTGCTCGATGTGGGCCGAGCCCTGTCGTCACATCAGCCATTGCTTCAGCGACGGCAGGTGGGGTCGGATACACCACGATCAGGGCCCGGTGTCGCGGCTGTACGCGTCGGTGCTCCGCGGCGGAAATGTGCACATCGGTGATCGGGTCGTGGTCGAGCCACGTTGATCAGCACCAGGCAGAGCCCTAGCCGGCGGACCCGGCCGTCGATCAGCCGCAGGTACCGCGACGCGCGTAGCCGAAGCTCAACCGGAAGTCGCTCTGACCGAGCTCGGCCAGCGAAGCAGTCGCCTTCGGGGTCCCGCTGTCGGCCTCCAGCTCGAGCGTTCCACGGCCGAGGCTCTTGTCGGTGATCTTGCCGGGCAGGACCGTCGGATGGAGATCGGAGAGATCGGTGGAGTCGACGAGGCGCACCGGGACCACCGAGTAGACGGCGTTCTGGGCAATGCCACCGAACACATAGCGCCCGGTCTCGTCGGTCAATGCTGTGGCCAACACGGTTCCCGACGCGTCATTCAGCTCGAGCGCCACTCGACGCAGGCCACCTTCGTCGGGTCCTTGCCGACCGTCGCAATTCGAGTCGAGCCACAGGCGGCCGCCGAGTTGCATCATCGCCACGGTCCCATCGGGGAACACCCCTCGGCCGTTCACACCCACTGACATCTCGCAGTTGGGCTGTTGGGGGAAAGCGATCCCGCCGACCGAGTCGAGCCCAGCGGGGCCGAACATGAGGCTCTCCCCGGGCAACGTGAACTCGAGCCGGACCTGCAAGGCCGAGGAGAACGCCAACGAGTAGGAACCGTCGGCTCCGGTGACAGCGCTGGCGACACGTTGGTTGTCCGTGTCGAAGGCCGCGACGGCAACGTCGGGCACACCGGTCTCCTCGGGAGTACGTGCTCCGTTGAGATCTCGATCGATGAAGGCAGCGCCGTTGACCCCTTCGCAGTAGGTGCCGAACGGGGCCGGTTCCGACGACGGGGGATTGACGACGGCGGCCGGGGAGGCTGGTGGGTTCGCCACCAACTTGGCGCTCGACGCGGTGGTCACCTTCCTGCTCGGCTGGACGACGGCGATCGCGATCAACACGAACAGAGCGGTCAGCGATGCCATCACGATGATGAACAGCCCGCTCCACCAGCGGATCCGGCGACCCGAGTCGTCGACGAACACCAACGGATCGGCCGGCGACGGCAGGATCTCGAGGTCGGTGTCCTCCTCGGGCACGCTCACCACGTCAAGCGGCGGGTTCACTCGTCGCCCCTACCAACTGGTCATCTGAGCGTTCGACCGCGACCGGTACCCGGACGTCGATCGACTCCCGCTCGTAGCCGGAGGTGTCGAGCGCAGCCATGCCCTCACGCTCGAGCTTCTGCCAGCGGAGCCGGAAGCCGAGCAACGCCGCCCAGATACCGCGGATGACGGCGACGTACAGCAGCTGTCGGTAGATCACTTGTTGGAACGGCACCGCCCACACCGGCGTGATGCGCTCACCGTCGATGGCCAGCGAGTACGCGGCAGCGAGGCCGGTGAGGAGGTTGAGGATCATCCACACGCCGATGGACGCCGCGCGGGCATCGCCGTCGAACACGAGCTGGTACACGACGAGGACGTCCACCGCAGGAGCGAGCAACGGGATGAGGTAACCCATGACGAACTGATACGGGATGGCACGGCGACCGAGTCGACCGGCATTGCCCCGCTCGACGACGGCGTGACGATGCTTCCAAATGGCTTGCAGTGTGCCGTACGACCAACGCAGACGCTGGCGGTAGAAACCCATCAACGTGGTGGGCGCCTCGGTCCACGCCCGCGCCCGAGGCGCGTACGCGACCTTCCACCCGGCTCGAGCGATGGCCATCGTGAGATCGGCGTCCTCGGCGAGCGTCGCATTGCTCACGCCACCGACGGAACGCAGCACGTGCCGACGGAAGGCTCCGATGGCTCCAGGGATGCAGCCAGTGGTTCCCAGCAGCGAGAGCATCCGTCGATCGAGCGACGAGGCGATCGAGTACTCGATGTGCTGGATCCGACCCATCAGACCTGCGCGGTTGCCGACCTTGGCGTTGCCAGAGACGGCACCCACGTCCGGTTCGGAGAACGGTTGGGCGAGCTCGTACAAGGTGGAGCGCTCGAAGATCGTGTCCCCGTCGACCATCACGACGATTGGGTACTTGGCCTGCGCCACGCCGGCGTTGAGGGCCGACGGCTTGCCTTGGTTGCGCTGACGGATGAGCCGAACCAGCGGATGGTTCATCGCCTCGACGATGTCCGCGGTGTCATCGGAGGACCCGTCGTCGACCACGATGACCTCGAACGTCGGATAGTCGCTCTCCACGATCGATCGAACCGCAGCCGCGATACCGACGGCCTCGTTGTAGGCGGGGATCACCACGCTCACTGCGGGCAGCACGTTGCGAGCGGCAGGAGCCGGATTGCGGGCCTCTCGACGACGCACGATCGTGGATGCGGCAACCATCATGGCGATTCGGATGATCGCCAGCGGCACCAAGGCGAGGGCCATCCACCACAACGCCTTCGAGCCGAGGGCAACCAGTGCAGCGCCCTCGACGAGTGCCCACGCCAGCAGCCGATCCGAGGACGGAGCGGCCGGTGGTGCCCCGAGGTCGGAGAGCTGCGAGACGGTGACGAACTGATAACCGTTGGCCTGCAAGGTGGTGATCGTGATCTCGAGGGTCTCGAGTGTCTTGGCCCGATTGCCGCCACCGTCATGGAACGTGACGACGGCACCTTGACCGATCGGGGGCAGGGTCTGGGCTACCAACGTCTTGACATCGACATCGCGGTCGAAGTCGGCCGGGGCGCGATCGGACATGACCGTCAACAACCCGCTCGATCGAGCGACCTCTCGCGCCGCGGCGAGCTCGCGCGCCGGCAGATAGGTCGGCGTGCCTGAATACGGCGGACGGAACACGCGCGGCTCTTCGCCGGTGACGCCTTGGATCGCGCGTTGCGTCATCGAGATCTGAAGGCGAACCTGCCACGACGACAGTGTTCCCATCCGCGGATGGGTGTAGCTGTGGTTGCCGATCTCATGGCCAGCGTCGTTCACCTCACGGACCACATCGGGGTGCTGGGCGACCAGCTCGCCGATCATGAAGAAGGTCCCCGGCACGTTGTGTCGGGCCAGGATCTCGAGGACCTTGGGAGTCCACTCCGGGTCGGGGCCATCGTCGAAGGTCAGCGCCACGGTCTTGGGTGGCGGCGAGGAGGAACGGATGGTCGAACCGGTGAGATCGAGGAGCGACCCGTGATCGACGAGATCCTTGTTTCGATCAGGCTTCGCCGTGACTTCCTGTCCCAGGTCGGTACCGCCGACGACGATCCCCGGCCGCTGGATGAGCACGAGCGACCCGACGAACCCGATGGTCACAGCGACCAGGAGAACCCCGAGGATCGAGCGGCGTGCGGCGCGTAGCGCAGATCGCCTCGATAGCCGTGTCACCGCGCCCTCATCTCGTCCTTGTTGCGGACGGGAGCCATCCGGGCACGAAGCCGATCGCGTGAAGCGTGATCCGCCCGGTGCCGCATGTCCTCTCCCCGTGCCGCAGTTGTTTGTGTCCGTCCATCAGCATGGACGAAGGTGTGTTCCGCCGCGTCTCCGAAAGCCGGGGACGACAACTTTGTACCAAGTCGGGCTGCGACAATCGTGGCATTCCGTGAGGCCTTAACCATAAACAGACGAAGCGCAGACTCAAGGTGGGCATGGCTTCCCGTTCCGTGACACGACAAGCATTCAAATCCGTCCTCGCTGGTGTCGTGCCAGTGGTGTTGACCGCCGCGTGCAGCAGCGGGTCGGCCCCGAGTGCCGTCAGCGAACAGCGCTCGCTCGAGACCGTACCGAGCCCATCGATGCCATCCACGTCGGCCGTCCCCCCGTCGGATGTGCCGACCACCGGGTCGGCCGCTGCGCCAACCACCGTGGCGTCCGTGCCCGTCGAGACGACCACAGCACCGCCGTCGACCACCGCTGCGGCGTCGGGCCCGCTCAGTCCCGATCAGCGTCGTCGAGCCGACGAATTGATCAGCACCTTCGAGAACAGCACCACCGAGCTCCAGTACGGCTACGCATCCGAACTCGGTGATGGCCGCGGCATCACCGCGGGACGCGCGGGATTCACCTCGGCCACCGGCGATCTCGAGCTCGTCGTGGAGAAGTACGTGGCGCTCGTTCCGAGCACGCCGTTGGCAGCGTTCCTGCCCGAGCTGAAGCGACTCGCCGCTGACCGCGACCCGAACACCGCCGGCCTCACGGGATTCGTCGCGCAGTGGGAGCAAGCATCCACTGATCCTTTGATGCGAACGAGCCAGGACGCCATCGTCGATCAGCTGTACTTCGGACCGGCGATGGCCCGAGGTCAGGCGGTCGGACTCCAGACCGCCTTGGCACTCACTGCGGTGTACGACACGGCCATCCAACACGGTGACGGCGACGACCCCGACAGCCTGCAGGCGATCATCGGTGAGACGACGAAACGACTGGGCGGCTCGCCCAGCAGCGGCATCGACGAGAGGGCGTGGTTGACGGAGTTCCTCGCCGTGCGCCGGCGGCATCTGCTCAACGCTGCCCAACCCGCGACCCGCGCCGCGTGGCGCGAGTCGGTGGGTCGTGTCGATGCCTTGCAGTCGCTCGTGAAATCCGGGAACCTCGACCTCACGGGTCCGTTCTCCGTCACGGTCTACGGCGACCGGTTCACGATCGCCTGACAGGTCACTCCGCACGCTCAAGCCAGCTGCGGACGAACTTCAGCGAGTGCGCCGGCGATGGTCTTGACGGTGATGCCCGACTGATCAACCGCCTGGAGGTACTGCTCGAACATCGCCGGGCTGGAGTCGTAGGTGTCCGGGTTCGCAACGATGTTGTGGAACACCAAGATGACCCATCCGTTCTGAGCCTTGGCCTCAGCGAGCCATCCCTCCACTTCCGCTCTCGTGGTCGTGTTGTACACGTTCCGAACCAGCAGCTGATACGGATCGGTGTTGGCTTTGGTGTTGACTCCTTCGTTCACCGTGCGGTGGGAGCCGTAGACGGCCTTGATCTTGGTCAGCACGTTGGCGTCGTACTCGCCATAGGGCGAGCAGAAGTTGGGCACCGGCTCCCCGATCAACGCCTCCAACGTCGCGCGACTCTGCTGTAGCTCGGCGTCCTGTTGCGCCGAACTCAGCTGCGGGAGGTGCGGATGGGAGATCGTGTGGGACCCGATCTCCATGCCGGCGTTCTTCAGCGACAGGATCTGCGCGGCTGACATGTACGGATCGACATTGATCTCTCCCGACAGGACGTAGAAGGTCCCCGTCTTGCCGTGCGCTTGCAGGGCAGGGAGGGCCGCGGTGGCATGGGAGATCCATCCATCGTCGAACGTCAGACTCACCAGTGGCTGCGTGAACGTCGACCCCGGTGGGGGCGGAGGAGCCGAGCCGTTGGGGATCAGCGACTGATCATCGAGTTCCAAGAACCCGGTGCTGGCGATCAGATGGAAGATTGTCGCCCGGACCGTGTTGGCAGGCATCGTGAACGTGCCGGTGTACTGCGTCCAAGATGGGGCGGCAGCAAGGTCCGTGATCCAGAGATAGGTCTGTGAGCCGTTGGCCAGCGTCGCCTCGACGACGATCTGCGAGTTGGTGTTCGAGCGGTACCAATCAGTGAACCGGTACAACGTTCCGGCGGTCACCGGTTGGGAAGCGAAGTGCCATTTGGCATCTCCGGACGAGCGGCTCGTCACGTCGACGCGGACGAAACGGGTCCCGGAGTGCGCAGCGCCGGTCGGGTAGGTGAACGAAGCGGCGATCGTCCCCCAGCTGTCAGCCTGCCACGACGCGGGCGCCGCACCGTTGGCCGTTTCGACCGACGGGTTGGGAACGATCTCGCCCACGGGCGGCGCAACAACATTCGACACCGTCACCGACACACCAGCCGACGTCACCGACGTCGACGCCGTCCTCGCCACCGCGGTAATCACATGCGCCGCGTTCGTCGCACCCGTCGAATCCCAGTTCACGCTGTACGGCGCCGTCGTGTCCTCACCACCGACATTCACACCATCAACCCGGAACTGAACACCAAGAACACCAGCACCCGTCGTCGACGCCGACAACACCACCGCAGCACCCGACACCGTCGAACCAGCCGTCGGAGCCGACACCACAACCGTCGGCGGCGCAACAACATTCGACACCGTCACCGACACACCAGCCGACGTCACCGACGTCGACGCCGTACGAGCAACAGCAGTAATCACATGCGCCGCGTTCGTCGCACCCGTCGAATCCCAGTTCACGCTGTACGGCGCAGTCGTGTCCTCACCACCGACATTCACACCATCAACCCGGAACTGAACACCAAGAACACCAGCACCCGTCGTCGACGCCGACAACACCACCGCAGCACCCGACACCGTCGAACCAGCCGTCGGAGCCGACACCACAACCGTCGGCGGCGCAACAACATTCGACACCGTCACCGACACACCAGCCGACGTCACCGACGTCGACGCCGTACGAGCAACAGC
>JBFWVD010000041.1:27721-46503 GCA_050246915.1 Acidimicrobiia bacterium
CAGCACCCGACACCGTCGAACCAGCCGTCGGAGCCGACACCACAACCGTCGGCGGCGCAACAACATTCGACACCGTCACCGACACACCAGCCGACGTCACCGACGTCGACGCCGTACGAGCAACAGCCGACACCGTGTGCGCACCATTGGACGCACCCGTCGAATTCCAGTTCACGCTGTACGGCGCAGTCGTGTCCTCACCACCGACATTGACACCATCAACCCGGAACTGAACACCAAGAACACCAGCACCCGTCGTCGACGCCGACAACACCACCGCAGCACCCGACACCGTCGAACCAGCCGTCGGAGCCGACACCACAACCGTCGGCGGCGCAACAACATTCGACACCGTCACCGACACACCAGCCGACGTCACCGACGTCGACGCCGTACGAGCAACAGCCGACACCGTGTGCGCACCATTGGACGCACCCGTCGAATTCCAGTTCACGCTGTACGGCGCAGTCGTGTCCTCACCACCGACATTGACACCATCAACCCGGAACTGAACACCAAGAACACCAGCACCCGTCGTCGACGCCGACAACACCACCGCAGCACCCGACACCGTCGAACCAGCCGTCGGAGCCGACACCACAACCGTCGGCGGCGCCGGCGGCGCCCCCGCAGTGTCCAACGATGCGTCATCGATGGTGAGGTTGCCGTTCGCGGCGATGAGGTGGAACACCGTCATCGTCGACACGTTGGCCGGCGTGGTGAACGTCGCTGTTGCTTGTCTCCACGTCGTCGCACTCGCCGGCTGATTGTTGAACCAGACGTACGAGAGCGCCCCCGTGGTCGACCGGTACTCAGCGACGAGTTGGGACTGCACGCTCGCCTGGTACCAGTCGCTGTAGGTGTACTGGGTGCTGGGCGTCACCGGCACGTGGTTGAAGAACCACTTGGCATCGCCACTGCTTCGTGCCGACATCGTTACCCGAGCCGCCCGGGACCCGGTGTGGGCCGTCGTCACCCAGGAGAAGGTGCGCGTGTTCGTCCCCCAACCACCTGTGCTCCAACTCGCGGGCGCAGTGCCCGAGGCCGCCGCTGTCTCCAGAGATGGGTTGGCGATCAGCTGTGCTGCTTCGGCCCGACCGGCGCCAGCGATCGCCAACACCGCGGAAATGAGCGCAACCGAGATCGCTGCCGAGATTCGTCCCAAGTACTTCGCCCGTCGCATCCGCGCCTCTTCTCGTTCTATGCGACGCCTATCGGCGTCTACTTCCGCACATTTACGAGTATGCAGAAGTCGATTTGAGGTGTACTTGGCGTTCCGGTTAGACAGCTCTCAAGTATCCGTGAAAAGTCCTGGTCAGCGGGGGTTAACCCCCTAACCCGGATATCCGACATCCCACAGCGAGAGCCCTCGGGCCGGCGCGATGGTGCCCATGGCGCGGCGGTCTCGTGCTCGCAGGATCCCAGCCATCTCGCCTGCCGAACGCCGGCCTCGACCGATGTCGACCATCATCCCGACGATCGATCGCACCATCTGCTGGCAGAAGGCGGTCGCTTGGATCTCGAACCGCAACAAGCCGTCGCCGTCGTCGAACCATTCGGCCTCGAGAACGCGACGCACCGTCGTGTTGGGCCCGGCACGGCAGAACGCCGCGAAGTCGTGCTCACCGATCAGCGGATCGCAAGCGAGACGCATGGTCGCCAGGTTCAGCGGAGCGACGACGTGCCAGGTGGTGCGGTGGAGTGCAGGGTCATCGACCAACGAGTTGAGGACGACGTAGCGATACCGGCGCCAGTGAGCGTCGAACCGAGCATGGAAGCCCGGCGCCGGCACCAACGATCGCACCACGATCGAGGGGCCCAGCAGCTTGTTGAGCGACCGCTGCAGCTTGGCCAGGTCGGTGGTCACTGGTACATCGAATGAGATCGTCTGGCGGCGGGCATGGACACCGGCGTCGGTGCGGCCCGCACACACCGGATCGATCCGATGGTGGAGGACCTTGTCCACGACAGCGATGATCGCGCCGTGGACTGTCGCCACGCCGCGATTCACGGCGACGCCATGGAATTCGGTGCCGTCATAGGCGACCACGGCCCGGACGCGAAGGAGCGGCCCATCGTGGGCCGCTCCTTCGTTCACAGACATCATCGTGCAGGCAGACCGCGGTCTGCCCCAGGGTCAGACCAGTTCGATCCGAGCCATGGGAGCGTTGTCACCATGACGCGGTCCGAGCTTCAGGATGCGGGTGTAACCACCGGGCCGATCGGAGTAGCGAGGCGCCACATCGGTCATGAGCTTGTGGGTCATCTCTGCGTCGCCCAGATAGCTGAGGATCTGGCGATGCTGATGCTGTCCGCCCTTGCGGGCCTTGGTGATGACCTTCTCCGCGATCGGACGGAGCGCCTTGGCCTTCGCCTCGGTGGTCACGATCGCCTCGGCAGCGATCAGCGAGGCCACGAGGTTGGCCATCATGAGCCGCTGGTGTGCGGCGTCGCCACCGAAGCGGCGAGATTTCTTGGGAGTAGCAGGCATGGAAGGTCCTTATCAGCCGCGCAGCGACAAGCCGCGCTCGTCCAACTTCGCAATCACTTCATCGAGCGACTTCTGCCCGAAGTTGGTGATGTTCAGCAGGTCATCAACGGTCTTTTGTACCAGCTCGCCGATCGTGTTGATCTGCGCGCGCTTGAGGCAGTTGCGAGGACGCTCGGACAGGTCGAGATCCTCGATGGGGTGATCCAGATCGGGCGATCCAGCGTTCGGACCGGCGACCTCGCCGAGTTCGAGAGCCGGGGCTTCCTGGTTCAGGTTGGCGACGAGATCGACGAGCGCCCGCAAGGTGGCGCCGGCCGAGGCCAGTGCGTCCTTCGGGGAGATCGAGCCGTCCGTCTCGATGTCGAGGATCAGGTTGTCGTAGTTGGTGCTCTGCTCGACGCGCGTCGGCTCCACCGTGAAGGTGACACGACGGACCGGCGAGAAGATGGCGTCGATCGGAATGACACCGATCGTCGGGTTCGACTGGCCCCGCTCGGCCGACAGGTAGCCACGGCCCCGCTCGACGGTGAGGTCGACGGCCAGACGTCCCTTGTCGTTCACCGTTGCGATGTGCAGATCGGGGTTCAACACCTCGAGGTCGGCCGGGAGCGGCAGCGACGCTGCCGTGATCTCGGCTGGGCCGCGGACGTCGAGCCGGAGCACGACGGGCTCTTCGGTCTCGGACTTCAGGACGATGTCCTTGAGGTTCAAGATGACGTCGGTGACGTCCTCGGCGATGCCCTTGATGGTGCCGAACTCGTGAAGAGCATCGTCGAAGCGCACCGTGGTGATGGCTGCGCCGGGGATCGACGAGAGCAGGGTCCGCCGCAGCGAATTGCCGATGGTGTATCCGAAGCCTGGCTCCAACGGACTGATGGAGAACTTCTGGCGGTTGGATTCTTCTTCGCCGAGCGCTTCGACGGTTGGGCGCTGGATGATCAGCATGGTCACGTCCCGTAATCGACGACTGGGTTCACTTCGAGTAGAGCTCGACGATGAGCTGCTCACGCACCGGCACATCGATCTGTGCCCGCAGCGGAAGCTCCCTCACCGTCACCTGGACGCCGTTGTCGGCGCCATCGAGCCAAGCCGGCATCTGCCGACCGAGCGTGTCGATGTTCTGTCGCACCACGATCATCGCCTTGGCCTTCTCGGACAAAGTCACGACGTCGCCTTTGCGGACCTGGTAGCTGGGGATGGTGACGCGCTTGCCATTCACCTTCACGTGGCCATGGCGCACCAGCTGACGCGACTGCGCCCGGCTGTTTCCCCATGACGCGCGGAACGCGACGTTGTCGAGGCGGGTCTCGAGGAGGCGGAGCAGGTTCTCGCCGGTCACGCCCTGCTGACGAACAGCCTCGGCGTAGAGCTTGCGGAACTGCTTCTCCATGAGCCCGTAGATGCGGCGGGCCTTCTGCTTCTCGCGCAGCTGCGTGAGGTACTCGCTGCCGGTCTGGCGACGGCTACGGCCGTGATCGCCCGGCGGGTAGGGCCGACGCTCGATCGGGCACTTCATCGAGTCGCACTTGGTTCCCTTGAGGAACAGCTTCATCCGGTCGCGCCGGCAAAGGCGGCAGACCGGTCCGGTGTAACGCGCCATTGCTCAGACCCTCCGACGCTTGGGCTGGCGGCACCCGTTGTGGGGCACCGGAGTCACATCTTTGATTCCCGACACTTCGATGCCGGTGTTCTGGATCGAGCGGATGGCGGTCTCGCGGCCGGAGCCGGGACCCTTCACGAGGACATCGACCTTGCGAACGCCGTGCTCCATCGCGGCACGCGCTGCCTTCTCGGCGGCGAGCTGCGCAGCGAACGGAGTCGACTTGCGCGAGCCCTTGAAACCCACGTTGCCGGCCGACGCCCACGAGAGCGTGTTGCCCTCGGTGTCGGTGATGGTGACGATGGTGTTGTTGAAGGAACTCTTGATGTGGACGACGCCGTAGGCGACGTTCTTGCGTTCCTTCTTGCGGGGGCGACGACCGCCCGGCTTCGGCTTGGCCATGGCTTACTTCCTCGGTGCCTTCTTCTTGCCGGCCACGGTCTTCTTCGGGCCTTTGCGGGTACGAGCATTCGTATGGGTGCGCTGGCCACGGACCGGCAGACCCTTGCGATGGCGGATGCCTTGATAGCAACCGATCTCCATCTTGCGCTTGATGTCCTGAGCAACCTCTCGGCGCAGGTCACCCTCGGTCTTCACGTTCGCGTCGATGTACGCGCGAATGCGGTTGACCTCTTCGTCGGTCAGGTTGCGCACCCGGGTGTTCGGGTCGATGCCCAAAGCGCCACAGATCTGCTGGGCGGTGGTCCGCCCGATCCCGAAGATGTAGGTGAGCGAAATCTCCAACCGCTTCTCGCGGGGGATGTCGACTCCGGCAATACGTGCCATGGAAACTCCCTCAGCCCTGGCGCTGCTTGTGGCGCGGGTTCTCGCAGATGACCTGGACGCGCCCGTGACGGCGGATCACCTTGCACTTCTCACAGATGGCTTTGACGCTCGGTCGTACCTTCATCACTTCTCACTTGTACCGGTAGGTGATCCGACCCCGTGCGAGGTCGTAGGGGGTGAGTTCAACTTGCACCTTGTCCCCTGGGAGGATGCGTATGTAGTGCATTCGCATCTTCCCGGATATGTGGGCCAAGACCTTGTGGCCATTTTCGAGTTCAACGCGGAACATCGCGTTGGGAAGCGGTTCGATGACCGTCCCTTCCAGCACGATCGCGTCTTCCTTTGGCTTGGGCAGGTCGAACTCCTCAGACGAACCAAACATTGAGGCCCGAGGCGCGCCGGCGTTCAGCCGGCATTGGGCCGGGTTCTAAAGCTATCGCGTCAACCGTCCACCGCCAAGTTCTCGCGGCGTGCCATGATCGGCTGTTCCGGCAACGCGGTGGCCAGCGATTCAGCTCATCGTCAGCACCTCGGGACCGTCAGGGCCGACCATGACGGTGTGTTCGGCATGTGCCGCCCAGGTCCGATCGGCTGTGATCACGGTCCAGCCATCGCTGTCGACGTCGGTGTCTCCCGATCCGGCACACACCATGGGCTCGAGGCACAGCGTGTTACCCACCCGGAGCCTCTGGCCACGGCCGGGGCGGCCCCAGTTCAACACGTCGGGGTCCTCGTGCATCGCTCGTCCGATGCCATGTCCGCCGTAGCCCTCGACGATCGTGAGTCGGCGTCCCTCCACCACGGCAGAGATGGCAGCACCGATGTCCCCCAGGCGCCTGCCGGCGCGCACCTCGCGGATGCCAGCGTCGAGCGCGGCCTCGGCGGTAGCGATCAGGTCCTGGGCCAGAGCTGATCCGTTCTCGACGATGGTGGAGAACGCGGCATCGGCGTGCCAGCCATCGATGATGGCGCCACAGTCGATCGACACCAGATCACCTTCGGCCAACTGCCGCTGCGATGGGATGCCGTGCACCACCTCTTCGTTGACCGAGACGCAGACAACGGCTGGGAAGCCGTGGTACCCGAGGAAGTTCGAGACGGCGCCGCGTCGGTCCAGCACCTCGCGACAGAGCTGGTCGATGTGTGCTGTCGTCACGCCGGGGCGGATCGCAGCTCGAGTGACCTCGTGCATCTCCGCCACGACTCGTCCGGCGCGCCGCATCGCGGCGATCTCGTTCGATGTCCGACAGGGGATCACAATGTCCGACAGAGGATCACAGATGGCGGCGACGATGATCGATTGCCGCTACGAGGTTGTTCAACACCTCGTCGGGAGCACCCACGCCGTTGACCACGGCGAGTTCGCCCCGGCGCTCGTAGAACTCGATGAGTGGAGCCGTCTGCGAGTCGTAGAGATCGAGACGCCGGTTGATCGCATCCTCGGTGTCGTCGTCACGCTGCACCACGTCACCGCCGCACACCTGACAGGACCACGTGCCATGCGTCGGCGCCTGGTTGGCCGTGTAGTTGGTGCCGCAGTCCATGCAGAGGCGACGGGCCGCCAGTCGGTGGAGAACCAGGTCACGAGGGACCTCGAGATCGATCACGAGGTCGAGGGGCCGCGCGTGCGTCATGTCGATCAACGCGACCGCCTGCGCGACCGTGCGCGGGAACCCATCGAGGATGTATCCCCGCCGAAGCGTGTCGGGCTTACCCAGCCGATCGGCCACGATGCCGATCATGACCTCGTCGGGGACGAGGTTGCCCGCGTCCATGATCTCCTTGGCCTGCTTGCCCAGCGGTGTGCCTTCCTTGACCGCGGCGCGCAGCATGTCGCCGGTCGAGATGTGCGGAACGACGTAGTGACGCGCCAGACGAACGCACTGCGTGCCTTTGCCGGCGCCTTGACGCCCGAGCATGATCAAGCTCACACCGGGGATCATCGGTGTGTCCCCGTGGTTGCGGTCATCGCGGAGTGATGGCGCCCTTGGTCGCCCATCGTCGGGGCCTCACTTCAGGAAGCCCTCGTAGTTGCGCATCATCAACTGCGAGTCGATCTGCTTCATGGTCTCGAGCGCAACGCCGACGGCGATGAGCACGGTGGTCCCACCGAACGGGAACGAGGTCACATCGGCGATGGCGAGCACGATCGAGGGAAGCAGAGCGATGAGGGCGATGAACAACGCCCCGGGCAAGGTGATCCGGTTGAGGACCTTCCCGAGGTAACGCTCGGTCTGGGGTCCCGGTCGGATACCCGGGATGAAGCCGCCCTGCTTACGGATCTGATCGGCTTGCTTCACCGGATCGAACGCGATGGCGACGTAGAAGTAGGCGAAGCCCACGATGAGCAAGCCGTACAGCAAGAGGTGCACGGGGCTCGTCGCGTTCGTCACGTGGTTGTCGATGGCGTCTTGCAGCCAGGACCAATGGATGACGTTGGTGAGCAGAGCCGGGAGGTACAGCACCGACGAAGCGAAGATGATGGGGATGACACCGGCCTGGTTCACCTTGAGCGGGATGTAGGTGGACTGACCGCCGTACATACGCCGCCCGACGACTCGCTTGGCGAACTGCACGGGGATCCGACGCTGGCCCTGCTCGACGAACACGATGGCGACCAACGTGGCGATGGACAGCGCAACGATGATGGTGAACAAGAAGTAGCGGTCGGCCTGGACCAGTGCCCAGTACTGCACCGGGAGCGAACTCACGACGGAGGCGAAGATAAGCACGCTCATGCCGTTCCCGATGCCGCGTTGGGTGACGATCTCGCCCATCCACATCAGCAGAGCGGTGCCCGCCGTCAGCGTCAGGACCACCAGCATCACGCGGGGGAAGCTGAAGTCGGGCAGCAATACCACCGTCGGGGCGTTGTTGCCGCCGAGCAGACGGCCACCGTTGCCACGGCCGAACAGGAAGGCCAGTCCGGTTGCCTGGATGAAGGCAATGCCGATGCCCAGGTAGCGCGTGGTCTGTGTCAACTTGCGTTGACCGACCGCTCCTTGGTTCTGCCACTGCTCGAACTTCGGGATCACCACGCCGAGGATCTGCACGATGATCGACGCGGTGATGTACGGCATGATCCCGAGGGCGAAGATCGCCATCTGGGTCAAGGCTCCACCGGAGAACAGGTTGAGGAGGCTGAGCGCGCCACCCTCCTTGGCCTGATCCTGCAACTGCTTGACCGCCTCGTAGTCCACGCCCGGGACCGGGATGTGGGCGCCGAGGCGGTAGATCACGACCATCAGCAGTGTGAACGCGATCTTGTTGCGAAGGTCAGAAGCCTTCCAGACGTTCTTCAGGCTGGTCAGCACTCAGGACTCCTTGGCACCGTCGGACCGGCGGTTGCAGACGTGTCGGTCAGCGAAGAGATCAGCGGTTGGTGAACTGGTTGCCCTTGGCCGGCGGCCGGATCGCGTACGGCGACGGCAGCACCTCGACACTACCTCCGGCGGCCACGATGGCAGCCTCGGCGGCTTTCGAGAAGGCATGGGCGGTGACCCGGACGGGCCGGTTGATCTCGCCACGGGCGAGGACCTTCACCAGTGCACCCTTGGACACGAGGCCATGGGCGTGCAGCGTGGCCGGCGTGACCTCTGACTCCTCGAGCGAATCGAGGGCGTGGAGGTTGAGGGCCTGGTACTCGACGCGGAACGGGTTGGTGAAGCCCTTGAGCTTCGGTACCCGCTGCTTGAGCGGCATCTGGCCGCCTTCGAAGCCCACCGGAACCTTGCCGCGGCCCCGGGCGCGCTGGCCCTTGGTTCCACGGCCATGGGTCTTGCCGCCCTTGCCGCCGATGCCGCGGGCCATGCGCTTGCTGCGCTTGTTCGAGCCCGGTACGGGCTGGAGTTCGTCAACACGCATGGTTCAGTCCTCCACCGTCTCGACGGTGATCAGATGAGGGACCCGGGCGATCATGCCGCGGATCTCGGGACGGTCCGGAAGGACGTTGGTCTTGCCGATGCCGCGCAGCCCGAGCGCCCGCAGCGTGCCGCGGTGCTTGGGCTTGGTAGCGATGGACGAACGGACCTGGGTGACCTTGAGTGCCATGGTCAGTGCACCTCACTGGGGACGTGCGGTCCCCGCTGCGACTCGCGATACGCCGCGAGCATGCCCTTGGGCACGAACTCTTCGGGATCAAGACCCCGGCGACGAGCGACCTCGTCGGGCCGCTTCAACGACGCGAGGCCCTGGATGGTGGCCCGGGCGACGTTGATGGCGTTGGAGGAACCGAGGCTCTTGCAAAGGACGTCGTGGACTCCGGCCTCTTCGAGGATGGCGCGGGCCGCACCACCGGCGATCACGCCGGTACCGGGAGCGGCGGGCTTCAAGAGCACCCGTCCAGCACCCGTCTCTCCGATGATCGGATGGGTGATGGTGGTACCGGCCAGCGGCACGGAGAAGAGATTCTTCTTGGCCTCTTCAGTGCCCTTTTGAATGGCAAGGGGAACTTCCTTGGCCTTGCCGTAGCCGAGGCCGACACGGCCGGCCCCGTCGCCGATCACCACGAGCGCGGTGAACGAGAAACGACGACCACCCTTGACCACCTTGGCCACGCGGTTGATGGTGATGACCCGCGACTCGCGCAGGCCACTCATGTCCTGGGTTGCCATCAGATTTCCCTCTCTGGTGCTCGTGCCACGTCGCTGTTGATGTTCGTCACGGCTCAGAACTCCAAGCCGGCGTCGCGGGCGGCCTGCGCAGCTGCTGCGACACGACCGTGGTACAGGAATCCACCGCGGTCGAACACCACGGTTGTGACACCGGCAGCCTTGGCCCGCTCAGCGACGAGCTGACCGACCTTGGTTGCGGCATCGATGTTGCCGGTGCCGCCGGCGGCGCGCACTGCAGCTTCGGTGGTCGACGCCGCGGCCAAGGTACGGCCGGTCGAGTCGTCGATCACCTGGATCGAGAAGTGCTTGTTGGAACGGAAGACCGCGAGCCGCGGCCGTGCCGGAGTGCCGGCGACCTTGACCCGGACCCGGCGATGTCGGCGCAGACGCAGATCGCGCTTTTGCTTGGCGGTGAAACTCATCGTGTCCTCACTTGCCCGTCTTGCCGGCCTTGCGGAGGATCTTCTCTCCGGCGTAGCGGACGCCCTTGCCCTTGTACGGCTCGGGCTTGCGGATGGAGCGGATGTTGGCGGCGACCTGGCCGACCGCTTCCTTGTCGATGCCCTTCACCACGATCTTCGTGGGGGCGGGCACCTCGAACTCGATGCCCTCGGGGGCGTCGACGAGCACCGGGTGGCTGAACCCGAGAGCGAGCTTCAGTCCCTTGGGGCCCTGGGCTTCGGCGCGGTAGCCGACGCCCACGATGTCGAGTTCCTTGGTGAAGCCGGTCGTGACGCCGGTGACCATGTTGGACACCAGCGTGCGGGTCAGCCCGTGCAACGCACGGTTCTGGCGCTCGTCGTTGGGACGCTCGACGAGCAGCGTCGAACCGTCCTGGCGAACGGTGATGGCGCCGGCGAGCTCACGCGACAGCGTGCCCTTGGGACCTTTGACCGTGACCTGGCGTCCGTCGAGGTTGATGTCGACGCCCGCGGGCACGGTGATGGGGGTACGTCCGATTCTGCTCATGCCTTCCTCACCACACGTAGCACAGGACTTCGCCGCCGGCGTTGGCCTTGCGGGCCTCGCGGTCGGTCATCAGTCCTTTGGAGGTGGACAGGACAGCCACGCCGAGACCGCCGTACACACGGGGGACCTCGGTGGCCTTGCGGTACACCCGAAGGCCCGGCTTCGACACCCGGCGGAGGCCAGAGATCGTGCGGGAACGATCGTGGGCGTACTTCATGTTGATGGTGAGCACCTGGCCCGGCCCCTTGGTGGAGTCGGCGAGCTTGTAGCTCTCGATGTAGCCCTCCTTGCGGAGGACCTCGGCCAGTGCGACCTTCTGCTTCGACGACGGCATGGACACCTGGTCGTGCAACGCCATGTTGGCGTTACGGATGCGGGTGAGCATGTCTGCGATGGGATCTGTCATGGACATCTATGCAGCCCCCCTCACCAGCTGGCCTTGGTCACGCCGGGCACTTCGCCCGCGTGGACCATCTGACGGAGACAGACACGGCAGAGCCCGAACTTCCGGAACACTGCCTTGGGCCGGCCACAGCGACGGCAGCGCGTGTATGCCCGGACCTTGTACTTGGGCTTGCGCTGCTGCTTTTCGATCAATGCCTTCTTGGCCATGGCTCAGTTCTGCCCTTCGCGCTTGAACGGGAAACCGAAGGCATCGAGGAGGGCCTTGCCTTCGGCATTGGTACGGGCGGTCGTCACGATCGTGATGTCCATGCCGCGGGGCACGTCCACCTTGTCGTAGTCGATCTCCGGGAAGATCAACTGCTCGGTCACACCGAAGGTGTAGTTCCCTCGGCCGTCGAACGAGTTGGCGGGAAGACCGCGGAAGTCCCGGATACGAGGGATCGCCAGAGCGATCAGTCGATCGAGGAACTCCCACATCCGGTCGCCGCGCAAGGTCACCTTGCATCCGATGGCCTGACCCTCACGGAGCTTGAAGCCGGCGATCGACTTGTTCGCTCGCGTCACGAGGGGCTTTTGGCCACTGATGATCTCGAGGTCCTTCAGCGCCACCTCGAGGAGGGACTGCTGCTGGGCAGCGCGACCCACGCCCATGTTGATCACGATCTTTTCGAAGGTCGGGACCATCATGACGTTGGGGAGGTTGAGCTGCGTCCTGAGATCAGCCTTCACCTGCGCCAGGTACTTCTTCTTCAATCTCGGCATCTCGGCCGTCACAGTGCTCACGGCAGATCAGCTCCCGTCTTCTTGTCGATCCGCACCTTCGTGGCCGAACCGTCGGCGGCCTTCGTGATGCGGTAGCCGGCCCGGGTGGGCTTGCCATTGGTGCCGACGAGCGCCACGTTGCTGGCGTCGAGCGGCATGAGCTTGTCGATGATGCCGCCCTGCTGGTTCGAGCGAGTCGGCTTCTGATGACGCTTGGCGATGTTGACGCCTTCGACGATCACCTTGTTCTTGTCGGGCATGGCGACGAGCACGGTGCCCTCGACGCCCTTGTCCTTACCGGACAGCACGACGACGCGATCTCCCTTACGGATCTTCATGTCACAGCACCTCCGGGGCGAGCGAGACGATTCGCATGAACTTCTTGTCCCGGAGCTCGCGGCCGACCGGTCCGAAGATGCGGGTGCCACGGGGCGTCTGGTCATCCTTGATGAGCACGGCTGCGTTCTCGTCGAAGCGGATGTAGCTGCCGTCCGGGCGACGCTTCTCCTTCTTGGTGCGCACGACGACGCACTTCACGACGTCGCCCTTCTTCACGGCCGCACCAGGGATGGCGTCTTTCACGGTGGCGACGAAGATGTCGCCGATCGAGGCGTAACGGCGACGGGTGCCACCGAGGACCTTGATCACGAGGACTTCCTTGGCGCCGGAGTTGTCGGCGACGCGAAGCCGGGATTCCTGCTGGATCATTTGGCACGCTCCAGGATCTCCACGAGGCGCCAGCGCTTCAGCTTCGACAACGGCCGGGTCTCCATGACGCGGACGCGGTCGCCGATCCGCACGTCGTTGTTGGCGTCGTGCACGTACAGCTTCTTGGTGCGCTGGACGGTCTTGGCGTACTTGGGGTGACGCACTCGTTCGACCACGGCGACGACGGCGGTCTGCTCCATCTTGTTGGAGATGACGATTCCGTCGCGCACCTTGCGGGCGTTGCGCTCTTGTTCGGTTGCGGGGGTCTGCTCGTCGCTCACTTGCCAGCCTCCATCGCTTCGGCCGCACGGATCTCACGCGCCCGCAGCTCGGTGTTGATGCGGGCGATCTCCCGCTTGGTACGGGGGATCAGCGCGGTGTTCTCGAGCTGACCAGTCGCCAGGTTGAAGCGACGCTTGAACAAGTCGTCCTTGGCCTCGGCGAGACGCTCCAGGAGCGATGCGTCGTCGAGCTCACGCAGTTCGTCTGCAGCTGCCATCAGATGCTCTCCTCCCGGGTGATGACCCGAGCGCGGATGGGGAGCTTCTGGATGGCGCGCTCCATGGCGGCCTTCGCCGTCTCCGGGTTCGGGTAGTTCAGTTCGAACATCACGCGACCGGGCTTCACCACGGCGACCCAATGCTCGGGGTTGCCCTTGCCCGATCCCATACGGGTTTCGGCCGGCTTCTGCGTCACCGGCTTGTCCGGGAACACGTTGATCCACACCTTGCCGCCACGACGGATGTGGCGCGTCATGGCGATACGGGCGGCTTCGATCTGGCGGGCGGTGATCCAACCCGGCTCGAGAGCCTGGATGCCGTAGTCGCCGAAGGCGAGCTCCGTGCCACCCTTGGCAACACCCCGCATGCGACCGCGCTGTTGCTTGCGGTGCTTGACCTTTCTGGGCATCAACATCTGTGATCAGTCCTCGTTCTTGCGGAAGTGGGCGGGCTCGGAGGAGGACCGGATGTTGCGGTTGATCTCCTCCTCCTCGGCCAGCAGCTTCTCGAGCTCGGGATCGGCTTCCTTGATGAGCGGCGCAGCGTCCTCGACGACCTCATCGGTCGACTCGACGCGACGACGGCCAGCCGACGACACGACCTTGCGGGGGGCACCCAGGCCGGAAGCATCGCCCACGGCCATGGCGGCCTCAGCGGCAGCCTTGTCCTGGTTGACGCTCTTGTACGGGAGGATGTCGCCCTTGTAGATCCACACCTTCACGCCGATGCGGCCATAGGTGGTCTTGGCCTCGCGGAAGCCGTAGTCGATGTCGGCGCGCAACGTGTGCAGCGGCACACGGCCCTCGCGGTACCACTCGGTACGGCTCATCTCGGCGCCACCGAGGCGACCGGAGCACTGCACCCGGATGCCCTGCACGCCGGCCTTCTGGGCGTTCTGCACGGCGCGCTTCATGGCCCGACGGAAGGCGATGCGGTTGGCGAGCTGATCGGCCACACCCTGGGCGATGAGCGCTGCGTCGAGCTCCGGCTGCTTGATCTCAACGATGTTGAGCTGCACCTTGGGGTTGCCGGTGAGCTTGGTGAGCATCTGGCGCAGCTCGTCGGCCTGGGCGCCTCGACGCCCGATGACGATGCCCGGACGTGCAGTGTGGATGTCGACGCGGAGCTTGTCGCTCGTGCGCTCCACCTCGATGCGGCTGATCGCGGCGTTCTCCAGCTTGGTGGAGATCATGTCGCGGATCTTCCAGTCCTCGATGAGGTAGTCCTGGTACTTGCGCTCGCTGAACCACCGGCTCTTCCAGTCGGTGGTGACACCGAGACGGAAGCCGTACGGATTGACCTTCTGACCCATCAGGCGTTCCCTTCTTCGGCATCGCTCTTCTTCGAGCCCGGCTTGGCAAAGCCTGCGGCCTCGGCCTCCTCGGCAGTGCGGAACCACACCTCGGCGACCGTCTGGTCGTACCAACGCGAATCGGGGGTGTGATACAGCATCGAATCGGCGTTGCCCTTCACGGTGAAGCTCGCCGTCGGCGCCGCGCCGCCCTCGAGGGGCAGTGCCGAGCCGGCGAAGGGGCCGGCTTCGAACGACTCGTCAGCACCGGCCTTGGAGCCCGGAGCGCGATAGCCGGCAGCTTCGGCGGACTCGACCGAGTCGAACCACACCTCAGCGACCGTCTGCTCGTACCAGCGCGAATCGGTCGTGTGGTAGAGCATCGAATCGGCGTTGCCCTTGATGGTGAAGCCCTCAGGGGCCGATCCATCAGCGAGCGGCGCCGCTGCACCGGCGGGGAGCTCCCCGACGAAGGCGGCGGGAGTGTGGTCGTGATCGTGATCGTGATCGTGATCGCTGTCAGCGGCCTTTCGCTCGGCCTTGGCAGCGGCCTTGCGGCTCTGCGCCACGCGCTCACGGCGAGCATTGGCCTGGGCGGCGGCACCACGGCGGGCACGAGTCGAATCGGGTCGGGCTTCTTCGGCCCGTCGACGGATCTCGAGCTGCTCGTCGCTGAGGCGCTTCACGATCACCGTGATGTGGCACGTGCGCTTCTTGATGCTGCCAGCGCGTCCACGGGCGCGGGGCCGGAAGCGCTTGAGCGTCGGGCCCTCATCGGCGAAGCACGCCGAGACGAAGAGTTCGTCAGCGGACTGCTGATCGTTCTCGACGGCGTTGGCGATCGCCGAAGCGAGGCACTTGCGGATGACGATGGCGATGTCACGCTCGGCGAGCGACAGCAGATCATCGGCAGCCTTCACGTCGAGGCCACGGATGAGGTCGAGCACCACTCGCGCCTTGGAGGCCGAGGAGCGCAGGTAACGAACCTGAGCGCGCGTGCCGGTGTCGTCGCCCTTCTTGCGGGCGCCTTCGTTGGTCTTCGGACCGGTCATGCTTACCTACGACCCTTCGCGTTCTTTTCCTGCCCGGCGTGGAACTTGAAGGTCCGCGTCGGCGAGAACTCGCCGAGCTTGTGACCGACCATCGACTCGGTGATGTACACGGGCACGTGCTTGCGGCCGTCGTGCACCGCAATGGTGTGACCGACCATCTCGGGGATGATCGTGGAGCGACGGCTCCAGGTCTTGATGACCTTCTTCTCGTTGTTGGCGTTGAGGACATCCACCTTGTTGAGCAGGTGGTCGTCGACGAACGGGCCCTTCTTCAGGCTGCGGGTCATTACTTACCTCCGGCCCCGGCCAGTACGGCGGCGGCGCACGATCAACTGCGAGCTTGGCTTCTTCTTCGAGCGGGTGCGGCCCTCGGGCTTGCCCCACGGCGACACCGGGTGGCGACCACCGGATGTCTTGCCTTCGCCGCCACCATGGGGATGGTCGACGGGGTTCATGGCCACGCCACGGGTCTGGGGGCGCACGCCCTTCCAGCGGTTACGACCGGCCTTGCCGATCTTGATGAGCTCGAACTCGGCGTTGCCGACCTCGCCCACCGTCGCGCGGCAGTCGATGGGAACCCGGCGCATCTCGGTCGAGGGCAGGCGCAAGGTGGCGTAGTCGCCTTCCTTGGCGACGAGCTGCACCGCTGAACCAGCGGAGCGGGCCATCTTGCCGCCCTGGCCAGGACGGAACTCGACGTTGTGGACCTGCGTACCGACGGGGATGTAGCGCAGCGGCAGCGCATTGCCGGGACGGATCTCCGCGCCTTGACCGGACTCGAGGAAGTCACCGACCGAGACCTTGGCGGGAGCGAGGATGTAGCGCTTCTCACCGTCGAGGTAGTGCAGCAGAGCGATGCGGCAGTTGCGGTTGGGGTCGTACTCGATGGCGGCGACCTTGGCCTTCACGCCGTCCTTGTTGCGCTTGAAGTCGACCAAGCGATACTGCTGCTTGTGGCCACCGCCCTTGTGGCGAGCGGTCTTGCGGCCGTAGCTGTTACGGCCACCGGTGGACGACTTCTTGACGAGGAGTGACTTCTCCGGTCGGTCCTTGGTGATCTCGGAGAAGTCCGAGACCGTCTGGAACCGGCGACCGGCGCTGGTGGGCTTGCGCTTGCGAAGTGCCATGTCAGCCTCAGCTCTCGAACAGCTCGATGCGATCGCCAGCCTTGAGGGTGACGATTGCTCGCTTGGTGTCGGGGCGGTGCCCACGCTTGTTGGAGCGGCGCTGGCGCATGGCCTTGCCCTGCCGGTTGAGCGTGTTCACCTTGGTGACGGTGACCCCGAAGATCGACTCGATCGCATCGCCGATCTCCGGCTTCGAGGCATCGGGGTGCACCAGGAACGTGTAGGCGTTCTGCTCGATGAGCGCGTAGCTCTTCTCGCTGACCACCGGTGCGAGGATGATGTCGCGGGGGTTCTTCATCACTCCGCCTCCACAGTGCTCGTGCTCGGGAGCGTGTCGGTTCCGAACAGGACCCAATCGTTGACCAACACGTCGTACGCGTTGAGCTCGCCGACCTTGATGATCTGGGCGTCGGGAAGGTTGCGGAAGCTCTTGGCGGCCACCGAGTCGAGGCTCGTGACGACCACGAGAACACGACCGTCGATGCCGAGCGAGGAGATGAGCGCCTTGGCGCTCTTGGTGCTCGGCTCGGTGAAGGTGAGGCTGTCCACGACAGCGACCCGGCCAGAGGTGGCCCGGTCCGAGAGCGCCGAACGCAGCGCCAGCTTGATCATCTTCTTGGGGGTCCGCTGCGTGTACTTGCGCGGCTTGGGCCCAAGGGCCACACCGCCACCGCTCCAGTGCGGAGCACGGGTGGATCCCTGACGCGCGTTGCCGGTGCCCTTCTGCTTGAAGGGCTTCTTGCCGCCGCCGGAAACCTCGGCGCGGGTCTTGGTGCTCTGGGTGCCGGCTCGACGGTTGGCGAGCTGAGCGGTGACGACCTGATGCATCACCGGGACGTTCGGCTGGATGCCGAACACGGCGCCGTCGAGGTCGACTTCGCCGACCTTGGCGCCGACGGAGGAGTGCAGCGTGACGGTGCTCATGCTTTCTTCCCGCCCTTCACAGCGTTGCGGACGATGACGACGCCACCGTTCGGGCCCGGGATCGAGCCCTTGACCAAGAGCAGGTTGCGCTCCGGATCGGACTGGACGATCTCGAGGTTCAACGTGGTGACCTGCTCGTGACCCATGTGACCGGCCATGCGCAGACCCTTGAACACGCGTCCGGGGAACGAGCACGAACCGACAGAGCCCGGCGAACGGTGCATCTTGTGGTTGCCGTGCGAAGCACCTTGACCACGGAAGTTGTGGCGCTTCATCGCGCCAGCCCAACCCTTGCCTCGGCTGACGGCCGTGACATCGACCTTCTCGCCGGCGGCGAGGAGGTCGACCGTGATCTCCTGGCCCACCTCGAACCCGTCGATCGAGTCGATGCGCAGCTCGACGAGGTTGGTGCCAGGCGCAACACCTGCCTTGGAGAAGTGACCAGCTTCGGGCTTGGTCAGCTTCTTGGACTCCTTGGTGCCGTACGTGACCTGCAGTGCGCTGTATCCGTCGCGCTCAGTCGTCTTGACCTGGACAATGCGCGCCGGGGCGACCTTCAGCACCGTGACCGGGATGACGCGATGGTCATCCGCCCACACCTGAGTCATTCCGACTTTTTCTCCGACGATGGCTTTGCTTGCCATGAGCATCCTTCTTCACGCAAACGCTCCGCTCGGCAAGGCCGGCGGAGCGCTGTACTCGGTTGTGTCGTGCAGTTCCCGCGAGCGGGCTCACACGAACGTCGATTGCGTCAACGCCCATCGGGGTTCCGATGGGCACGAGGGGACAAGACTAGTCACGGGTGAGCCCCGCAGCCAATTCGAGTGGCAGTTCCCTGCCGGTGTCCCGAGCGAATGACGCTGACCTGGGCTTGCGTGGCGCGGCGTCCATGGAGGAGGCCTCGCATCGCAGTCGGGTCAGACGGCTCGGTAACTCTACTGGCTGAGCCCCGACGGAGCAGCACGTGCCGGGAACTTTCCGTCCGTCAGACGAAGCTGCGCTGATGGCGACGACCTCATCGCCTCGGCTTCGTTGCCCCGTGTGAGCCGTAAAACGACGAAGGGGCCGCCCGTAGGCGACCCCTTCACCAGACTCGGTTGCGATCAGGCGTTCTGGAGCTTGATCTCGATGTCGACGCCGGCAGGCAGTTCGATGCGCTGCAGCGAGTCGATGGTCTTCGCACTCGGCTCGATGATGTCGATCAAGCGCTTGTGCACCCGCATCTCGAAGTGCTCTCGCGAGTCCTTGTACTTGAACGGCGACCGGATCACCGTGTAGCGGTGCTTGTCGGTCGGCAGCGGGATCGGACCACGAATGGTCGCCTGCGTGCGGTTGGCGGTCTCGACGATCTTGCGGGTGCTCTGATCGAGCACCTCGTGATCGTAGGCCTTCAGTCGGATGCGGATGTTCTGCGCCATGGTCCCGTCTCAGTTCACTTGATGATCTTCACGACGCGGCCAGCGCCAACAGTACGGCCACCCTCACGAATCGCGAACCGCAGACCCTCGTCCATCGCGATCGGCTTACCCAACTCCACCTTGATAGCGATGTTGT
>JBFWVD010000042.1:0-46393 GCA_050246915.1 Acidimicrobiia bacterium
CGCGAACGCTCAACTCTCACCATGTTCGACCGGCCGACTCGACCCCGCGTCGACGCTCACGGGTTCGCGACGGCCGGCACTGCCGGTGACGTGACCGCCCTGCGGGCGGGTGCAGTGGGTCGGCCGACCGGCGGGCGGGTGTCAAGCCTGGGCGGACAACTCCGGCGCTGCGGCACACATTGACACCCGCCCTTTCCCCGGTCGGCCTCAACGCCCGTACGGGCGAGCCTGCGATCCGCCGCTGGCCGACAGACCCAAGGAGCCGGGATGAACACCGACGAACTCATCGAACACGTCACCAACGACCTGATCGCCGCCATCGAGAACGGCTCAGACACCTGGCACATGCCGTGGCACACGATCGCCACCAACGCCCAACCGCGCAGCATCGACGATCGGCCCTACCGCGGGCTCAACGCTGTCGTGCTCGCTCTCACCGCCGCAACGAACGGTTGGCCGTCTGGCACATGGGCGACCTATCGAGCATGGCAACGACACGGCGCACAAGTACGACGCGGCGAACGTGCCACCCACGTGCTGCTGTGGAAGCCCGCCCGACCCGCCACCGAACGCAACGACTCGACCAACGAACCCGACGACGGCGACACATCGAGCGCACCCCGCGGCCGGTTGGTGTCGCGAGTCTTCGCCGTGTTCGCCGCGGAACAAGTCGACGGCGCCGACTCGACACTGACCGACCGCGACCAGCCACGAGACACACCCGAGCGAATCGCCGCGGCCGACGCCTACTTCGCGTCGATCGGCGCAAACGTGATCACCGGCGGCAACCGCGCCTGCTACATCCCGGCCGACGACCGCATCCACGTCCCCCACCTCGACCAGTTCGAGCAACCAGCGCTCTACTACTCCACGATCTGTCATGAGCACGTCCACTGGACAGCCCACCCCAGCAGGCTCGCCCGCGACCTCACCGGACGATTCGGCGACGACGCCTACGCAATCGAAGAACTCATCGCCGAACTCGGCGCAGCGTTCTGGTGCGAACAGTCAGCGATCGCGCCCGCCACACGCCACGACCACGCCAGCTACCTGGCCCACTGGGTACGAGTCCTCAAGGAACACCCGCGAGTGCTGCTCACCGTCGCCGCCCGCGCACAGGCCGCGCTCGACTACCTCAACCAACTCGCCGGCGTGACAACCGCGGCCGCCACCGCCGACGCCGCATAGGAGACCGCCGCCATGATCGACCTCTGCAACGCCCGAGCGAACGCATCAGCCACCGTGCACGGCTGGGCCGCCGGACACGACTACCGGTGCGCCTGGCTCGTCGAGTGTCTCAACAGACACACCGCCGACGACTGGGGCGACATCGACCCACACGACCAAGCCACCAACACACGCGCCATCACCAACAGCGACGGACGCATCATCTCCGCCTACCCCGTCCCCGCCCACCTCGCCGGCGGCAACCCCGACCCAACCGTCTGGATCATCACCGACGACCTCGACCAACCACCCACCACCACGACGGTTCTGTTTCCGAGCGACTACTGACCCGCCGCCGGCTGTCGCCTCGCCCGATCGCGGCGACAGACCGCGGCAGTGGGTGACGTGACCGGCCCTGCGGGCCAGGTGCCGTGAACAGTTGGACCGTCAGCCGATCTGCGTTGCGGCCTGCAGGCGCGAACGCTGATAGTCGAGCATCGCCCGACACTCGAACTCGCGGCGAGTCGGCTCGGCATCCAACAAAGCGTCGCTCGGCGATGCGAACGGTCCCGTGACGATGATCCCCTCCCCGGCATGGTGCGTGTACCAGCCAAACCAACGCTGCACCGGATCTGGGTACGAGCCGAACTCGACGACATCACCGAAGTGCAGCACCTGCGGAACCCACCCCCGCCCACCCGGCGCCACGGGCCACAACGAACGCCGCCAACCGTACGGATCGGTCGCGTCGACATCCAGCGTCGCCGCCCACAACGGGAGCCGCGCCTCGGCAGCGAAGGGGTGATCGAGCACCACCCCATTCACGAGACGCAGCACCACCAGCCGTGGCATCGAATCCATCGCACACCTCCTCACGCGTCGAACACATCAACAGCGGGGAAGCCAGCTCCCACCATAGCGCTCGATCCGTTCTAGTGGCCAGCAGCTGTCAAGCGTGGCCTCGGGATGCTCGTCGCCCCGTGCGGTCGCGCGACTGGCGGATTCCCAAGGTCCGGCCCCCAGGCGAGCGTGTCGTGTATCCGAGAGTTCGGCCGCCCACGCTCGGCAATCGTCACGCGGTTGACACGGCATGGAGAGAGTGTTAGTTTCCGTATCGGTTAATTAACCGTAGCGGAAAGTCAGGAAGGTGGCCGAGGTGACGGCAGCGAACGCAACGCTCGACGATGCACGGCTCGATGAGACATTCGCGGCACTCGCGAACTCGACACGTCGGGCGATCCTGGCTCGCCTGGCGGACGGCGAGGCAAGCGTCAATGACCTCGCCGCGCCCTTTGACATGACACTCCCGGCCATCTCCAAGCACATCAAGGTGCTCGAGCACGCCGGGCTCATCACGCGCGGCCGACGAGCACAGTTTCGGCCATGCTCCATCGCCGCCACCCCGCTGGCCCAGGTCGCTGGTTGGGCCGAGCAATACCGGCACATCTGGGATGACCGATTCGACCGCATGGACGACTACGTCCGATCGCTGCAGAACACCGACGACCCGAAAGAGGCATGACCAATGACTGACACGAAAGACGTCCAGATCGAACGCACCTTCGACGCACCCATCGACCTCATCTGGGCGATGTGGACCGAAGCCGAGCACTTCGCCAACTGGTACGGCCCGATGGGCGCTAGGATCCCGAAAGCCGAGATGGACGTCCGAGTCGGCGGCCGCCGCCACATCGCCATGGAGATGGAAACCCCACGCGGCCCGATGCAGATGTTCTTCGTCGGCGAGTACAGCGAGATCGTCGCCAAGACTCGTCTCGTCTACACCGAGAGAATGGCAGACGCCGAAGGCCACGCCATGACCGCCGAGCAGATGGGCATGCCTTCGGGCGCGCCGATGGACACCACAATCGTGGTCGAGCTCGAAGACCTCGGTGACCGCACCAAGATGACCCTGACACACATCGGCGTCCCCGCCGACTCGCCCGGCGGACAGGGATGGGCGATGGCCATCGACAAGCTGGCAGCACGCGCAGCCGAGCTCCGCGGCTGACGAGAACGGGCCGGCAACAGTGCCCACGGTCGGATCAGAGCTCGACCGACAGCCCCTCACGCCCGAAGGGCGCAGGATGCGAGGCAAGCTCCGTGAGATCGGCGCGGAGGCGTGACAGGTGGAGCGAGAGTTCGCCGTCGCCGGTGAGATCACGGGTCTGTTCGATCGCCCAATCGAGCCCGCCGGGTTGGTTGGCGTGGCTCGCCCATCCCTGTAGTGCTGACTCTGCCTCGGCGAAGGTGCGGGCGATGCCGAGCACATGCAGATCGGCGCTGTCACGACGGGCCGCGTACACCTCGCCCGTGCCAGTGTTCCAGGCGATCCGCCACTCGACGCCCGGCTCGCGAGCCGACGTCCAACGTTGCCCGTAGTCGACCTCCGGGCTGCAACGACGCGGGTTCCGTGCGAACCACTCCTCGACGGGATTCGTTTCGGTCACGACAGCACCTCGCCGTTCGCCGGAGCAGCCGATGCGCGACGCGTCGGGACGGTGCCGGCCGGCTTCGTCCGGCCGGCACGCAGCGCGCCGAGTTCGACTCCGACGAACGCTGCAACTTGTTGCTCGTCAACCCCGAGTTCACCGAGACGGACAACACTGGCACCGATCGTCTCGACCACTTGCGAGCGCTCGTCGTCAAGCTCCGCCAACCGCGAAATTGCCCGCTCTACCGAGCGCAGCAGATCTTCCTGTTCACCGAGCCGATCCTTGGCCCAGTTCCGCAGCGAGCTCACCGCTTCCGATCTCATCATCGACCTCCCAAATGTCGAGGCCACCCAGCGCGCCCTCCACGCAGAGTCACCCCACCCCTCGACAATCCGTCGCGCGTCACGCCGTGCGACCAACCCCACTCAGAGTCGAAGGCGCCGGCTCAACTCGGCGATCAACTCACCGTCGGACACCGCAATCAGCGACGGCATCGGGAATGCCGCTGACGCCCACGCTGGAACCGGAACCTCGGTCGTCGGGCTGACTAGGTCGACCAATGAAACGCTCAACGTGATCGCGAACACGATGAGCAGGTCGACTGTCGGATGGGTCCGTCCAAGTTCGAGCGCTGACACCTGAGCTTGCGTCAGCGACAACCCATCGAGCAGCGGCGCCACCCGTTGGCCAAGGTCCGCCTGCGACCACCCGCAGCACCGGCGGACTCGTCGAAGATTCGCAGCAGCGGTGTGCGACATGAACCCGTCGGGCACCATCGACGCAACCCGACCCGACCGACCACTGCGACCGCTCCTCGAACGTCCCGTCTCCGTGTGCGACATGACCGCTGACTCGATTCCCGAGCCCGCACCACGCACGCTCGCTCACCGAGCAACCCCACCCCGTCCACCGCACGAACGCATCGCGTCGGTCAACGTCTTCCCGACCGGCAATCGCGGCATGTTCCCGATCCGCGCCCGAAACCGCCAATCGGAATGCACAGATTACGACCCAAGGGTGAACAGGCGTCGCGGCCGCATCGCCTGCGGGGTGGGGTGCGTCGGTGCACCATGCTGTCGATCGCCAAACTCCGAGTCGGCCAAGAGGCCTACCACCTGTCCGGGGCCGCCCAATCCCTCGACGACTACTACACCGGCGCCGGCGAATCTGTCGGCCAATGGCTCGGCGGGGGAGCGGCACGACTCGACCTGGCCGGCGACGTCCGCCCCGACGATCTGCGCGCCGTGCTCGCCGGACTCGCCCCGGGCACCGGCGGTCTTGACCCGAACGGCAACCAGCTCCGCACCTCGGCACGGCGAGTCCCAGGGTTCGATCTGACGTTCAAACTGCCGAAGTCGGCGAGCGTGCTGTACGCCGTCTCGGACGATCCCCGCGTCCAAGGAGCGATCATCGACGCCGGCGAGACCGCCGTCCGTGAAGCGGTCGCCTGGCTGGAACGCGAAGCGATCCGCGCCAACCGCGGCTCGCACAACAAGGCGTGGCTCGACCGCCAACATGCCCTCGACCCGAACAACACGACCGAGTGGCGGCCACAGCGGATCACGACCCACGGCGTCGTCGCAGCGGCTTTCCGTCATCGCACCTCACGCGCGGGTGACCCGTTGCTGCATTGGCATGTGCTGGTCGCCAACCTCGTCGAAGGCAACGACGGGCGTTGGTCGGCGTTCGCTCACCCGGAGATATACCGCTCCGCCAAGACCGCCGGCCAGATCTTCCAGGCCGTCGCCCGCCGCGAGCTCACCGCCAGCCTCGGTGTCGACTGGATCCGCGGCCGTCACGTCCAGGAGATCGCCGGTGTGCCATCGCAGCTGCTCGAGGTGTTCTCGAAGCGTCGCGCTGAGATCGAATCGTGGCTTGCTTCGAACGGTCGAGCCGACACCCCGGAGGCCGCGCAGGATGCGACGTTGGCGACGCGGCGGGGCAAGCCAGAACGCGAAGGCGAGCGTCTCGATGCAGGATGGAAGCGAGAAGCGATCGCCGAAGGGTGGGGTCCGGACCAGGCCGAGCGGCTGATCGTCCAAGCCACCCAGGCCGTCGCCGCCGACCCGGTGGGTGAGGTGTGGCGGCTGGCGGCGGTCGGGTTCGATGAGGCCGGTGATGCTGATCATTATGAGCGAGCCGTCGAACCAGAGGAATGGATTGCGGATCTGCTCCGGCGGGAGCTCACCCAGACGTCGACCACGTTCACCAGGTTCGAGTTGACCGAAGCGGTCGCTGCCCGGATCGGAACGGGTGCGACGGTCGCCACGATCGATCGTGTCGTGGCCCGCGTGCTGGCCAGCGACCAGGTGATTGCGGTCTACGAACCGGACACACCAGCGCCACGCGGCCGTTCCCGCTACACCAGTCGCGACATGCTCAACATTGAGCAACGCCTCCTCGCCGCGTTCACCGCCACCAACACCAACCCGCCGCTTCCGGCCGACATCGTCGAATCGGCCATCGCCGATCGGGTCACGATCGGTACTGATCAGGCCGCGGCAGTGCGCGCGCTGTGCGCCGCCACCGGACCTGTGGCTGTGCTCGTCGGGCCGGCGGGGACCGGCAAGACCTTCACGCTCGATACGGTCCGCGACGCCTACGAGCGCGCCGGCTACCAGGTGATTGGCGCCGCGCCATCTGCCCGGGCGGCGATCGAACTGCACACTGGAGCGAACATCCCGTCGCGCACCCTGCACTCGCTGCTGGCAGCGTGGGAACGTGGCCACGAGCAACCAACCCCCTCCACCGTGGTGGTGATCGACGAAGCGGGAATGACCGACGTTCGACTCCTGGAGCGGAGCATCAACCTTGTCCGTGGGGCCGGGGGACGGGTGGTCCTCGTCGGCGATCACCACCAGCTCCCCGAGATCGACGCCGGAGGCGGATTCTCGGCCGCATCCGAGCGCAGCGCGGCGGTTGCCGAACTGACCGTGAACCGACGTCAGCACGCACCCTGGGAACAGGACGCGCTCGCCGAACTGCGCGCCGGCAACATCACCATCGCGGTGCGTGCCTACCTCGACCACGACCGAGTCGCAGTCGCTGACGACCGTCAACAGATGGTCGAGACCGCGATCGACCGGTGGCAACAGTCCCGTGGCGACGGTCGGTCTGTTGTGCTGCTCGCCGGGACCAACGAACTCGTCGACGTCCTCAACGACGCCGCACGCCGACAACTCATCGACTACGGAGAACTCAACCCGGACCTCGACGGGCACTACGGCCATCGCGGCTACCGGATCGGTGAGCGGATCGTGCTGCGCCGAAACAGCGACCGGGCCCGCACCCTGGACGCCCAACACGTCACCGTCGCCAACGGCCAAACCGGCACCGTCACCGGGATCGGCAACGGCGCCATCTCTGTCATCCTCGACAACCACAACACGGTCATCACCCTCGACGAGACGTATCTCGCCCGCGGTGGACGCGTCGACCACGCGTACGCGCTCACCACAACACGCGCCCAGGGCGGCACCTGGGAACAAGCGATCACCGTCGGCCTCGACGGTCTCTACCGAGAAGCTGCGTACGTCGACATGTCTCGCGGACAACACAGCAACATGCTCGTGATCACACGACCAGAAGCCGAACAGATCGACCTCCTCGCCCGCGACCCGCTGGAACGCCACGACCAACACGGCATCCCGCTGCCGACCGAGGAACCCGGAGACATCGACGACGAACTCGTCGACACCTTCGAACGATCTCGCGCAAAGCACCTCGCCCACACCATCGACCCAAACGTCACCACCGTCGACGCTCTCGCCCGGCGACCGCTCGACCAGCTCGAAGCTCGACTCAACCTGTGCCGGCACATCGAACGCCTCGCCAAGGAGCACATCGGCGTCGACGCCGGCGAACTCCGGCAGGCGATCGCCACCGCGACGCGTACGGCTATCCACGCCGCGATCGGACAGACCGTCAAAGCACTCGACCGGCACAACATCGGCATGATCATCGGACTCGACGACACCGCCGGCGAGGTACTCGTCGGGTTCCTGTCCGCCGACGGAAAGTGCGCCGAACGCTCACTCGCCTGGCAGGAAGTCGAGGTCCTCGACCCACACGCGAACCCTCGCTCGCTGCCTGACACTGCGCGCACCCGCCTCACTCAACTCACCCACGCAGCCGACGCCACGTTGGCCACCTGGACCAACTACCTCACCGACAACGGCATCGACCCTGGCGAAGCCGACAACGTCCAACAGGCCATCCGACGCGTCATCGAACGCGCAACGAACACCCTCATCGCCGACCTGCCCCAGTGGCTCACCATCCTCGTCGGCTACCAACCCGCCGACCCGATCGGCACCCAAACCTGGACAACCGCCGTGCGCGACATCGCAACCTGGCGAACTCGACACCACAGCACCGGCGATGACGCCGGCGTCCTGCCCGTGCTCGACGATGCGGCGAGTGAGGCGTGGGAAGCGCTCAGTACCCGGCTGGTCCACACCAAGGCCTGGCTCGACCACCGCGACCCGCCCACCGTCCTGTGGCCTCATCGACGCTCGCATCACGAGCTTGTGGCGCGACGCACCGAACTCGACCAGATCCTCGAGACCGCCCCGGCCGATCAACAGCCCCTCATCGCACGCCTTCGTTGCGGCGACCCGCAACTGCTCGACGACACCGCCGAGGTGCTCAAGGCTGCCCTCGACAACCAGCACGCCCGCAGGCACTGGATCCTCGAACACTGGCCTCACATCGTCGAGTACGCCGAAGTCAGCAACACCCTCACCAACCAACTCTGGGGCCCCGACTCCACCACCATCCTCAGCAACCTTGTGCCGGAGACTGGATCCGCGCTCGCCGCAGCGGTTGCAGCGGACGAGCAGTGGCTGCCAATCGCGGTCGGCGCTCTCGCGCCCCAATGGGCCATCAAGCTCGAACCCGACGCGGCGGTTCAACTCCGTGCCATTGCGGACTACCGCCACCGGTGGAGCGTGACCAGCACCCAACCCCTCGGCGCAACCCCAGCTACCCCGGACCAGCTCGCCGAACACGAACACCTCCGCCAGCTGCTCACCCACACACCAGAAATGGCAGTCGTCCGCGCCGACACGAGAGTCAGCAAGGGACTGGATCTGCAGTAAGCGGGGGGTCCGCTCCGCGTCTCCTAGTGTGACTTTGATGGAGTTCGCGGGACACAACAATGGCTGACGAGCTGGACGTATTGCTCGAGAAGGTCGCAGATCCCGGACTCCGCGCAGAGCTGCGCGCCGCAGTGGACAAGGTGCGAGCCAAGCGCAGCTTCGGGCTCGTGTTCGAGTCGCATCTGCCCGAGCGCGTGCGCCTGCCCGAGTACCCCGTGCGCCGCGGGACCACGGTGGTCCGCCGCGCTGACAAGAACAGCGGGCCACTGAAGGTGGAGGGTGTCCGACGCGGCCGAGCAACGGTGGTGACCGACGATGGCACACGCGACACGGTGCCGGTGGATGACCTCGTGGTCGTGGCCGAGTTCGGCGAGCCGGTATACCCCGGCCTCACAAGCGTGGGCAGCATCCAGCGCGGAGGCGACAAGCCCGCCCACGTGGTCATCAACGCCGAGAACCACCACGCGCTGGAGATGCTGCAGTTCACTCATACCGGCAAGGTCGACTGCATCTACATCGACCCGCCCTACAACACCGGGGCCAAGGACTGGAAGTACGACAACAATTACGTCGATGGCGAGGACGCCTACCGCCACAGCAAGTGGCTCGCCTTCATGGAGCGCCGCCTGCTCCTGGCCAAGCAGCTGCTGAATCCCGACAACTCCGTACTCATCGTCACCATTGACGAGAAGGAGTATCTGAGACTTGGTCTGCTGCTCCAGCAAACGTTTCCGAGCACCAAGGTCCAGATGGTGACGATCGTCATCAATGCTCCCGGCCAGTCGCGGAAGCAGGAGTTGTCGCGAGTCGAGGAGTACGCCTTCTTTCTGTTCCTCGGCGGGGCCGAGCCCGGGCTCGTTGTGGACGATCTACTGAACGAACGCAACGAATCTGGCAGTGACGCTGTGCGCTGGGAGTCCTTGCTGCGGAGCGGAACCAACTCCCGGCGAGCCGACCGACCGGCGCTGTTCTATCCCGTGTTCGTTTCTCGCGAATCAGGCAACATCGTCGGAGTGGGCGACTCAAGCGACCTCAAGGCGCCGAGGGACTCCTGGGAAGTGCCCGGAAACGCAGTGGCAATCTGGCCGCTCAAGAGCGACGGCACCGAGGGCAACTGGAGGGCGTCGCCCAGCTACCTCCGCACGTTGGTTGAGGCTGGCCACGCTAAGGCTGGCGGCGTACAAGCCTCTGATGGGCGCGGCACGATCTGGTACCTCGGTAAGCAGGCCATCAAGCAGATTGCCACCGGGCAGCTGATCGTTGACGGCCGAGATGGACAGGGCGCTGTAGTAGTTCGACGCTCGGAGGAAGCGATTGGGACCCGCAAGACGATTGCCAAGACCGTGTGGAATCGCGCAGCGCACCATGCTGGCTGGCACGGCAGTGCACTCGTTCGTTCTCTGCTTCCTGAGAGGTTCTTTCCGTTTCCTAAGTCCTTGTACGCGGTCGAAGATGCCCTCCGTATTGCAGTGAAGAGCAAGCCCGATGCAGTGATTGTCGACTTCTTCGCAGGGTCGGGAACGACAACTCACGCCGTGATGCGACTCAACCGGCAGGACGGTGGGCGTCGTCAGGCGATTGTGGTGACCAACAACGAGGTGTCTGCCGACGAGGCGAAGTCGCTCACCGGGAGAGGCATTAGCGACGGTGACCCGGAGTGGGAGGCGCTAGGTATCTTCGAGCACATCACCCGCCCGCGTATCACCGCTGCCGTGACTGGACTGACGCCCGACGGCAAGGCGATCAAGGGTGACTACAAGTTCACTGACGAGTTCCCGATGGCCGAGGGCTTCGACGAGAACGTGGAGTTCATGAAGCTCACGTACCTCGACCCAGTCGAGGTCGAGTTGGATCGGGCCTTCACAGCGGTGGCGCCGATGTTGTGGATGCGTGCTGGTGGGCAGGGGGCGATGGTGGGCGAGCGGACCGATGCGAGCGGCGACCTAACTCCGTTCGCGGTGGCCGACCGGTACGGGGTGTTGTTCGATCCGGATTGCTGGCGCGACTTCGTCGCAGCGCTGCCCGACGATGCGAGGACCGTGTTCGTGGTGACTGATTCTGCGGCGGTCTTCGCCGGCGTTGCCGAGAGCCTTCCGGCGGATCTGGCAGTGGTGCGCCTGTACGAGAACTACCTGACGACGTTCGCGATCAACCAGGGGCGGGTGTCGTGAAGTATCAACTGTTCGACTATCAGCGTGATGCAGCCCTCGGGTGCCTGAAGCAGCTTCGCCGCGGTCGGCGCGATTGGCAGGAGGATCGCAGCCGGTCGAGTTTTGCGCTGTCGGCGATCACCGGTGCTGGCAAGACCGTGATCGCGACCGCCGTGATTGAAGCGATGCTGCATGGCTCCAGTGACCTCGGAGTCGAAGCGGATCCGCGGGCGACGTTCCTGTGGGTGACAGACGACCCCGCCCTGAACCGGCAAACACGCAACAAGATGCTGGCCGCCTCCGACCTGCTACAACCCAGCCGGCTCGCCATCCTGGACAACGACTTCCTCGACTCGACGCTGTCGGCTGGGCGGGTGTACTTCCTCAATATCCAGAAGCTGTCGAAGAACGCCGGTCTCGCTCAGGGCGGACGCAACCTGCGCCAGTACTCGTTCTGGGAGGTCATCGCCAACACGATCAACGGCGGTACTACCGACCTGTACGTGGTGCTCGACGAGGCCCACCGCGGCGTGAAGCCGGCGACCGACCGCAAGACCATCGTGCAACGCATCATCGCTGGCGCTCCCGGCTCACACCCTGCCGTGCCACTGGTGTGGGGCATCTCGGCGACCATTGCACGGTTCGCGACAGCGATGGATGGCGTCGCCGACCGCACGAACTACCCGCACATCGAGGTCGACGTCGATCGGGTCCGCGCCTCCGGGTTGATCAAGGACGAGATCGGCCTCGACGAGCCCGACGAGAAGGGCGCCTTCGGCTCGACGCTCCTGCGCGAGGCCGTACGGTCTGCCCTCGACTACGACCGTCGCTGGCGCGACTACGCCACCGAGCAGAACTCGCCTGAGGTGCTGCCTGTGCTGGTCGTGCAGGTAGCCGACAAGGCGAGTGACGCGCACCTCACCGAGATCGTGAACGTGCTCGATTCGGAGTGGTCGGCACTCGGACCTGGTGCAGTGGCGCATGTGTTCGGTGAGCACGAGCGTCTCCATATCGGGGGTCGTGCTGTCGACTGGGTAGCGCCTGAATCGATCGAGAGCGATCACGCGGTTCGCGTCGTGCTGGCGAAGACAGCCATTTCGACCGGCTGGGATTGCCCTCGTGCGGAGGTGCTCTACAGCGAACGCCCTGCTGCGGACGCCACCCACATCGCTCAGATCATCGGTCGGATGGTGCGTTCGCCGCTGGCCCACCGCATCGCCACCGACGACGCCTTGAACACTGTCGCCTGCTACCTGCCCAAGTTCAACCGCGATGCCCTGTACGCCATCAAGGACGAACTCGAAGGCAACGGCAAGAGCGGACCCGAAGGTCGCGTCGGCGCAACCGTGGTGCGAGCGCCGAAGGTGTTCGAACGCAACCCGCACGTCCCCACCGACGTCTTCGATCTGATCGAGGCCCTGCCGTCGTTGCCCGCGCCCGATGCGTTGGCCAACCCGTTGCGACGCGCCAAGGAACTCACGCGGCTGCTCACCGACAACATCACTGGCACTGCCCTGCTCCCGGCTGCTGGCCAGCGCCTCACCAAAGGGTTGAATGCCAAGCTCGACGGACTTGCCGCCCAGCACGCGGAGGCGGTTGGTGCCAACGTGCAGAACATCGAGCACGCCGACCTCGCTCGTGGTCGCTACAGCTTCGACGGCAGCGGCTTCCGCTACGAGACCTACCAAGTCGCCACCCATGCCACCGACCTCGAGCGGGAAGTGCGCAAGATCATCCGCTCCGTCCGCGAAGGCGTCGGGATGGACTACTGGCAGCACAGAGCCCGCCTTGCCGGCGCCGACGCCGACCCGATTGACGTGGCCGTCGAGGTCGCCGCGCTCTTCATGGTGCCCGACGTGATCGGCGAGGTCGAACGCGAAGCCACGCTCTGGGTGCAACATCGTCTGGCCGACTATGCCGTCGACATCAAGAACACCACCGGAGCGACCCGCGACGCCTTCCGACGAGTCCAGGAGCAGACCGCTCGGCCTGAGGCCGTCACCGTCGATCTGCGTCAGAACCTGACCGCCGCCACACGCAAGGCAGGAGGTGATGACCTGCCCACCTACACCGGTCACCTCTACGCCGACGCCGGCGGCTACTTCCCGGCAGACCTGAACTCATGGGAACGCGCCGTGCTGGAGACGGAAGCCGCGAGGCCGACCTTCGTCGCCTGGTATCGAAATCCCGCACGGCCAACTCCCGCCTCACTGCGTATCGCCTATCAAGACGACAGCGCGGCGTGGGGTTCACTGCAGGTCGACTTCCTCGTGCTGTCACGGCGAAGTGACGGCACGCTCGGCGTGTCGATCATCGATCCCCACGGCGACTACCTGGCCGACACCCGCCCGAAGCTGCAGGCGCTCGCTCGCTACGCCGAGCTCTACGGCGACCACTACGTCCGCATCGAGTCGATCGTGAAAGTCGGCGACCAGTTGCGGGTGCTCGACCTCCACGACCCAGAAATCCGCGCAGAGGCGATGGAGTTCGACGGCGCCCAGGTGTCGGCACTGTACGAAGGCAGCCACGCCCGCGACTACAGGTAGCGCCGCGAGGCAGGTAGCCGATCGTCCGACAACCGGGCGTCGCCGCAGTTCGGACCGATGTGTGCCGCGGCAAGGGAGAGACGTTCATGGCCGGTGCGCAATGTGATTGTGTGAGAAGGAGCCGGGTCGCGAGTCCGTCCGAGGCAGCCTGGATCTCAAGTCGGGTGGGCCCACGTGCAACCCTCGTTGTACTGGTCAGACATCTGCCGCACCCAGTGTGTGAGCGCGGTGTGCAATGCATACGCCGACGTCGACTGCTCGTCGTCGGCGTCGGGAGGGTTGTGCAGAGCCAGTTGTTCGAGCGCGGTGCGTAGTGCGTCGGGGTCGTCCCACGGCAGATCCTTTCGGTCAACTTCGGTGGGGTACTCGCTGTATCCCGCCACGAGCGCACCGATGTGCCAGCGCAGCGCCTCCTCAAGGGCGTTGTAGACAGTCAATCCTGATCGGTGGCCACGAGAGAGATAGTCGACGGCGGATACCACGTCGAGCCACACTTGGCTCGACGATGGACGGCCTCGGGCGATGGGTCGGTTCATGTCAGAACTCCGGTTGTGCGCTGGTGGCCAGTACAGGCGGGTCCACGATTGGGGCCACGAGATTGGCGAGTTGCGTGGCGAGGTCGTCGATGCCGGTCGCAGTCGGCAACGGCAGCGCCGCTCTCAGTCCCGCTCCGGTTGTCAGGTCGATGACGGGTGCGATCAGCATTGGGGAATGGTTGAAGTGACGTTCTGCGAGGGCGTCGACGGTCGTGGTGTCGCCGCTGCAGGCGATGGTCAGCGCTTCGATTGCGGTCGTCGGGTGGGTGCCGGCGTCGGCGAGGAGTTGGGCGGCGGTGGCGGGGTCGAGCCCGTAGCGTTCGCCGAGCGCGGCGAGGTCGTCGGGTTGCGCGTGACGGGCGGAGTACGCGTAGGCGGCGATCGGGTCCTCGACGATCGTGAACACTGCGACTGCGAACGCGTCGGGGGTCGGGGCGTGAGCTGCGAGCTGTCGGACTGCGGCGTCCACGGGCATGCCTGCTTCGAGCAAGGTCGCGGCGGCGAGTTCCCAGGTGTGTGGGCGGGCGTCAAGACTGCGAAGTACCTCTCGAGGGTGAGAGGCGAGCATCTCGGCGGGTGTGCAACCCGCTTCTCGGAGTTCCACCACGGTGGCGCCGAGCATCTGGCCGGCAGCGACTCGATCGAGATTCCATAGCTCGTTGAGGGCACGCACGCCGTCGGCGATCGGCAGCCCGATCGTTGGTATCAACGCCGCCATTTGATCGGCGTCGACGTGTTCGTGGGCCAACACGGCGATCGTGGTCGGTGGTGTCAACACACCGATAGCACCGAGCAACTCGGCGAATTCGGCGGCCTGAACTGTCGTGTCGGCGAGGCGGGCACGATCGGCTGGATCGAAGCGGTGGCCGATGACGTCGACGAGCAGCTCTCGTGTGAGTGTGCCTCCGGCGGCCGCGTCGCGGATGAGTTCGTCGGCGAGCTGCGGGGCCTGGGCGGCGAGCTGCACAATCGTTCGCCGGCCTTCGGTTTCGGCCGCCGACTTGGCTGCGGCGCTGTTGGCTGCGAGTGGGAGCTGACGGATGTCGGAGTCGGCGAGCACCCAGCTGTCCCACCGCCCGCCAGGGCCTGGAGCGACGACCACGCGGACACGGTCGGTGAGGTCTCGTTGTTCGGAGCGCTCGTCACGACCGAGGGTCAGCGGCCGCCAGTTGGAGTGCTGACGGTCGAACACTCCGCTCGGTGCTGGACCTGCGGCCGGTGGGAGCACGGTCGCGGCGAGCGTCGGATACCGATCACTCACGACCACACCGACTGCCTTCTGCGCGGCGATGAAGTTGGACGCTTCGCCTTCGTCGAGCAGGCCGCGCCGGCCCGACGCCGGGCGGGTGGACTCGATCCGCCATCGGGCGCCTTCGCTGGTCTCGTAGACGCCGAGGTATCCGGTGTCCGAGACGCGCATGAATCCGGCGCGGCCGACCGCGTCGGGCATCCCGCGGGCAGCCCATTCGATCGTGGTGTACGGCCCGGCTTCGACCCACACGCCCATCGGCAGGGCGGCGACGTCGGCGGGTGCCAGGTAGTTACGACGACCCGGTGCCACCGTGCGGTCATCGACGATTGCCATCCGCGGCAAAGGGGATGCCGAGAGGTCAACCTCCGCGATCTGTGAGAACGCCTGAACGATCTGTTGGGCGGCTCGACGGGTATCAGCGAGTAATTCCCAGCGGATACGTCCGCGCACATGGATCGGGTCGAATGTCGGGATTGGCCCGTCGGCGTGACCGACGCGGTCGGCGGCCAGCCACGCAGCCTGGCGACACAACGCCGGGCGAAGTTCCGGGCGGCGACCACCGAGCGGCACGCGACCGGCCGCATCGACCAACTGGTCCCACGGGTTCTTCACCGTTCGCGGAGTTCGACCGGTGAGTCGACCGATCGACTGGCGGACCAGTTCGGTGTACTCGGCGTGCCCTCCCGCGCCGCTCAGCCCGGCCGGAAGGGCGGGCCATGCCAGTTCGCCCGGCGGTGGGCGGCGGGCGAGTTGTTCCTCGGCGAACACCACTTCCCATTTGTGTTTCCCGATGGCACGGACGGTGTGTTGACCGTCCCGGCTGCGCGGCGACGTCGTGGCGACCGGGACTTCGACCGGGGCACGGACCGGGAGTCCGTGCTCGCCGGCACGAACAGCGCACGGGCGGCCGTGCTCACGCGATGGAACGAGATCCCACGTGGCGACACCGGCGACCGGGGTGGCGATCCCGTAGGAGGCGAGCAGCACCTGGTTGCGAGCCGAGTAGTCCTGCCATTGCCCGCAGCGTTCCAACACCGACACCCACGCCTCCGGGCTCGTCAGTGTGGCCGTCGCCCACCGGTCGAGATGGGTGAGCATCGGGCCAGGGTCGTCGTTCGGGAATTCGATGCGGGTGGCGACACGAACCATGCGCGCACGGTCTCAAATCGGGTTCCCGGCAATGTTCCCGACGATGTTCCCGATCACGTTCCCGATCCGGGCTCATTGGCGCATTTCGGCCAGCACACCATCACTTCTCGGTTGTTCAGAACGCGGACGGAGCCGGCGTTCGGCGCGATCGGGTCGGTGCAACGCTCACAACGCCCGGCGACCCTGTTGACGGCTCGCAAGCCGGCGCCCGAGGCGCTGTCATCGACAGCCACCGTCGGCTCGACGGTGTCGGCGGAGGCGGCGGTCTCGAGGTCCATCGTCAGCTGGCCGTTGCCGTTCGCACGCCTGGTACGGGCACGGCCGCCTCCGTCCTGCGGCCCCGGCCCGGTTTCGGGCCGGGGCAACCGGCTCCGAGAGAACTCGAGTGTCGACGCGTCCAACACAGGCCCGGACACTTCGGCGGCGTTGGTAGTCAATGGACACGTGACGACATCCGGGCGGGTACTCGGGAACAGATCACGCAGCCGACGCTCGGTCCACCACCGAACGGCACGCAGGTGGATCGGGGGGAGTGTGCCGTGCAGCAGCACCGCCTCGCCGGGAACCATCGTGCGTACGAGATGATTGGGTACCAGCTCCTCGCGTTGTTGGGATTCCGAGATCGACCGGCGACTACGCCCACCGCCCGACCACACGTCGGCCGACCAGGATCGGCGAGCGACGTGTTCGTTACCGGTGACGGTGTGCAGGTAGCGCAGCGTCGCGGCGTCGTCGATCCCGGCGAAGAACACCTTGGATCGGTGACCGCCCAGCACGGTGTCGGCCAGCGATGCGTAGCGGTGCTGGATCTGGCTCAGGCTCTGCCAGCAGGTCACGTAGAACGCCCCGAGCGCGGCGATCGTCGACACCTCGCCGGGCAACCATCCGAGCTCCAGTTGGCCGGTCTCGTCGATCAGGAACAGCACCGGCTTGCTCAGCTTGCGGCCGGCGATGTCCCACGTATGGATCGAATCCTTCAACTCAGCCAACAGCCCGCCCAGCACCGGCGAGAGTCGCTCGAATTCGGTTTGCGGTGCCGCCAGGTACAACGTGTTCGAGCGCCCATCACCGCCACCCATCAACCACTCCAAATTGATGAACCGCGGGGACTGCTCCCACTCGTCGCCGAGGTCGTAGAACTGGCGAGGATCGGTGGTCGCCGAGTGCGCCACCGACGGCTCCAACCACGGTTCGACCGCAAGCCGAGCGGTTGCGTAGATCGACGAACGAATCCGATCGTCCTCACGGGACAGACCAATGAACGCCGACGCAGCATGGCGGGCCATCAACTGCACGCGAGGTGGCTGGTCATCCTCAAGACCCCTGCGAAGCAAGGCGTTGATCACCGGGTCCGTTGCCATAGCCACCGTCGACACCCACGTCGCGATCTGCTGCATGTTCACCGGCTCGGCACCATCCGCGCCCTCCAGCGCGACGAGCTGCGACAAGCCGGCGACGCACATGAACGACCCCAGCAGGCTCTCGCCATGCTTGGCCCAGTAGTCCGCCCCGGTTACCCCGTTGCGCGGGATTGCCTGCGCCAGCGCTCGGCCGGTGCGCAGCGCCTCGCCCGCTGTTCCCACCCGCTGCAGCGGTGACCAACGCGCCGACGGCAACCCGGTCGACGCTGCCGGGTCGAACACCGCCAACTCGCCCTTGTCGGCGCGAGCCGCGACAGTCACGTCGTACAGGTCTCGCTTCACCGACACCACTACCGCCGGGCCATCCCACGTCGCCACAGCCGACGCCGCCAACGCCGTCTTGCCCGAACCCGTCGGCCCGATCAAGGCCACCGACCCTCTCGAACCCTGCCGGACGGCTGCTCTGCCCGACAACGCGCTCCGCTCGCGATCCTCGGTTGCGAGGACACGCCCCGACCCGGCGTGACGACCCAGCAACATCCGACCAGTCGGCGGCACCAGACCATCAACCCGAAGCGGAGTCACGTCGCCACGACCGGCGATCCGTGCGTCCAACGGCTGACCAAACCGTGCCTGTCCGGGGGTCGCCGTGCGTCGCCACATCACCACGGTGGCCATCGCTACGGCCACGGAGGCGAGCCCCACCGCAGCAGTGCACGCCCAGTAGGCGCCCGTCGATGGAAACCCGGTCGCCAGCTCACCCCAGGCGGCCGTAGGCGACTCGCCACGCGCCAGCCGGACCGTCACGCGCAACCAATCGGCCAGACCCCCTCCGACACGGCCATCGGAGAACCACGCCGCCAGCCACGCACCACCCGCCGTGACCAGGCCCGCCAAGACCGCTGCCGCGCCGGCGGCAACAACCACCAGCTCGAGCCCGGCACCGGGCGGCTCGACACGCTCCCGAGCCATCACAGCGCACCCATCGGGAACAGAAACCCCTGATCGGGAACCGAATCGGGAACCTGACAGGGAACATCGCCGGGAACCCCAAATCGCACCATCGCCTCCGACAACCCAACGCCCAGGAGGCCACCATGCATCTCAGTACCCAACTCCGAGCACTTGAGCAGAGCCTCGCCGACCAACCACTTCCACGCAACTGGCCCGCCGAGCATCCGGCGTTCCACGGAGTCGACAACATCGGCGAGCTGATCAAGGCGCTGCGCGACTTCACCCGCCAAGACCATGCAGACAGGATCGTCCTCGCCCTGCTCGACATGCCCGTCGGCCGCCGGCCCCACGTGGAACCCAACACCGTTCTGCTCATCGCGCTGTCCAGCAGACTGCGCGCCGCACATCGTGGTATGCCCGCCGAGTCCAGCGACGATCTCCTCGCGGATCTCGCCGCCCTGCTGTGCGAGCCGGGCCTCGCGATCAGTCTCGAAGGGCGCGGCCGCCTGTGCGAGGTACTCACCCGACGCGCCGGCCGCCGCCACCAACGCCGCCACGCCACCCGCCAACGCCATGCCGACCACTTCACACCCACGGACGCCCACCACTTCGACTGGATGATCGGCACCAACCTCCACGGCGAACAGGAAGACACGATCGTCAACCGGCTGGCGCTCGCCGACTTCCGAACGGCCGTCAATGACGGCATCGACCGAGGCGAGATCAGCCCCACCCAGTGGGCCCACTACATCAACGGCGTCCTCATCCCCGCCCTTGACCTGCCCGAACCACCGGCAAGGCCGAACACCCGGATCAACATCCCCCGCGCCCGACACAGCGTCGCCAACCACATCCACCAAGCACTCGCGGCATGACTTCATGCGACGACACCCCACCCCAGGAACGCTGACGGCACAACGAGAGCGGCGACGGTCGCGCAACAGCGCTGGCTGTGTAGGTACCGGTCGGACGCCGGCGGCTCCGGCCGGAGTGGCTCGACAATCGGTGACATCTCATCGTGGCCAACTCACGGATGTTCGCCGGCACAGACGACGCCAACCGGCCCGACAGTGGGACTCGTCATCGTCTAGGAAGGAGAGACGACCGGGTGGCTGCCCGTCTGTGGGCGTGGGATTCGATGGATGCCCACCACGTCGCGGACCGCAAGGCGGGCTCGGAGGTACGACTCCGTCCAACTAGGGTAGTGGGATGCCTGACCGCGCGCGCCCCGAGATCCCTGCGTTGCCCGTGCGCCAATGGCTTGCCTCCTGGGACGAGACCAGGTTCGACTCAGCCCAGCATCGCCGGAGGCCCCAGGAGCAGTTCTTTGTGTTCTCCATGCCCGCCAAGCAGCTTCGCGCTCTATGCGATATTCGTCGACGGACTGCCAAGGAGCAACGGGCACGCAAGACCGACCTTGGTATCCAGCGACGCCACAACGAACAGCGAAGCCATGAGATCAGCGAATACGTTCAACATGGGTTCCCTTGGTCGTCCATCTCAGGTTCGGCGCGCACTTCGGGCGAGTACGACGACCTCAAGAAGCCAGGTTGGCTACCAACAGCGATCGTCGTCAACATCCTCGTCCCCCAGGACGATCGAGAGGGCATGGCGGTCGCCGCCGACGACGTCATCGAGGTGACCACCGGCGCCGCAGGTACTCGTCTCATCCTCCCGGCAGGAAGCGACAAGCCGGCCTGGCGACCGAAGAAGACCGCTCCGGTCGAGGTCATCGACGGTCAGCACCGGCTGTGGGCGTTCGAAGAGGACGCCGAGATCGACGGCGACTTCGAACTGCCTGTCGTGGCCTTCCACGGCCTCGACATCAGCTGGCAGGCATACCTGTTCTACGTCATCAACATCAAGCCTGCGAAGATCAATACGAGCCTTGCGTTCGACCTTTACCCACTTCTCCGCACCGAGGACTGGCTTGAGCACGCGGGCGGCCCGCAGATCTACCGAGAGTCGCGTGCGCAGGAACTGACCGAAGCACTCTGGTCATATGCAGAGAGCCCTTGGCACGACCGTATCGACATGCTCGGTGAACACGGCCGAAAGCAGGTCTCACAAGCCGCCTGGATTCGATCACTCTTGGCCACCTTCATCAAGAAGTGGGAGAGTCCACGCGTCCGCATCGGTGGGCTCTTCGGCGCACCAGCTGGTGCGAGCGACGCGGTCCTGCCCTGGACACGCTCCCAGCAGTCCGCCTTTCTCATCCTTGTTTGGCAGCTGTTCGAAAAGGCCGTGGCAGCGACGGACGCTTCCTGGGCTACCTCACTTCGCGAGGCCGAACCTGACGCCGATGGAGACCCGGCCTTCAGGGGCTCCACGACTCTTCCGAACACTGACCAAGGCGTGAGAGCGTTGCTGGCAGTCGTGAATGATCTCTGCTACGTCAAGGCAGACGAGCTTGATCTCCGTTCGTGGACAGCGAATGACTTCTCGGAGGGCACGTCGTCAATCGGGATTCGAGATGCTCTCGAGTCACTCAAGCGACGCAAGTCGGTAGTGACCTTCCTCTCTGAGACCATGACCAGTCTGGCGGGGTACGACTGGCGAACCTTCTCCGCACCGAATCTTGCTCAGGACGCCCGTAGTGCAAAGGCACGGTTTCGAGGGAGCACCGGGTATCGCGAGCTTCGACAGGACCTCCTCAGTCATCTGAGGGCGGGTAGTGGCTTGCCCGCCTCCACCGCAACGGAAGTGCTCGCTCTGCTTGGCTGGAACTGAACGTGACGCTGTCCGTAGCGGCTCAAGCACAACTGGCATCCGCCGACCCCGCCTCCGTTGTCGAAGCGTTTGGTCAGTTGCGCCGCTATCTCCAGCAGGACCGATGGCTAGGCCTCCGCAACGCCTACGCCACTGACACGGTGAGACGAATCGACACTGACCTCGGTACTACACCTTCTTCGATCAACGACAAGCACCTGGTCGAATACATCGCTGCGTCGGTGCCTATCCACGCGATCGACGGTTGGTCTTACCTCGGTCGAGCACTGTCCGCCCACATGGCAGGGGACGTGTTCGCAGCTCGACACCTGGCCTACTACGCGGAACTGCGGGCAGCGATGTGTCTGCTGGCCACACAAGGCATCGGCGTCTTCAACAAGCGTCACTTCGTGGTGACTTCCCGCTCGGGCGCACAGGTTGTCACTGGCGGCGGCGGCACTCATGTCTTCGCGTGGGACGCTCTCAAGTGGTGGGCGGCCACTCCTCAGGCGTCCAACGTCATCGGAGATGTGATCGAGCCCTACCAAGTAAAGCTCCGAACTTGGTTGGCGGGAGCCACCGGATACGCGGCCTGGGCGCCCGTGGCGCAGGACTGGATCCAGAATCTCGGCGTAGACCTCAACCGCGCAGCCAACGATCAGCGTTCTCGAAATGAGGCGAGCTACAGACCGACAAGGATTCGGACGCCTCGACCGGTCAACGTTCGACGAGGCGCCGAGTTCACCATCGGGCTCTGGCTCTCGCTTGAACCAACACCGAGCGGCTTTGAACGACTCGATCGCCACTTCCTCAGGCGGTCCTTCGAGGAGGCGTATAAGTCAGTCGCGGGACGCCGGCCGAATCCGGCGAAGGCTCACTATACGGCCGCAGTCGACGGTCTTCTAGCCGGCAACAACGTGACCGAACCTCGACTTTCGTTCCTCCGCAACTTCTTGCTGCGCGGCACAGAGCCAGACGACCTGCTCGTTCTTAGAAATGCATCCGTCGACTCGCGGCCAACTGCGGAGGATCATCACCTCCACGTCTTGTCAAGGGCGACACTCCTTCTGACGATCGCCTCGCTCTCTGCTCGCTCCGTCATCCGTCGCGCGACGATCAGCCCTGAGGACACTCGATTCTGGTGGCAACTAGTTGGGTCGGATCGAGGAGTCTGGGGCAGCCAACAGCCGCCGCTGAACCTCCACGACTACTGGGAGGATGTCCAGGTCGAGCTCGATGACCTTCAAGCCTGGCTGGACAATGGCGGCGAGGAAGCAGCGTCGCTTGCGGTCGACTGCTCTCGACCACTTGCCCGGCTAGCACAGCTCGAGTTGGCAGGCCTGTGGGGCATCGCAGCGTGAAGTACATGGGTTCCAAACGATGGCAGCTACAGAACGGACTTGGTACTCAGCTCCGACGCGTCGCGAAGCCAGGAGATCACTTTGTGGATCTCTTCTCGGGCTCAGGTGCGGTGTCTTGGTTCGCTGCGGAGTCACTTGGCCTAGCCGTCAGCGCCATCGACCTTCAGGAATACGCTGTCCTGACTACAGCTGCCGTCATTGAGCGGACGAAGCCAGCGAGCGCCTCGCGTCTCGTAGACAGCTGGATTCAACCTGCGCGCCAAGCACTGGAGCAGGACCCAGAGGTGGCGGCAGCCCGACGTGAGATGGCAAGTCCACTCAGTCTCCCGAAGGTAATGCGAACTCGGAAACGCGCGGGCGAATCGTCGCTCGTCTTCACGAGGTCGTATGGCGGCTACTACTTCGGGCTAGAGCAAGCGCGAGCAATCGACGAGTTGAGGGCGTCGATCCCCGCGCGGCGGCCGCACTCAACGCTGTGCCTCGCCGCACTGATAATGGCCGCCAGCCGGTGCTCTGCCTCGCCGGGGCACACCGCTCAACCGTTCCGACCCACCGAGAAGGCCTTGCCACACATCGATCGCATTTGGCGACGAGACCTACTTGACGAGACGGAGACCATGCTGCGACGGCTTGCACCGCGGTACGCCGTTCGGAGAGGAACCGCGACACGCGGCGACGCCAACACAATCGCAGCGTCCCTGACGCACGATCATCTGGTCTTTCTCGATCCGCCGTACTCCGCGGCGCAGTACAGCCGCTTCTACCACGTGCTGGAGGCCATCGCAGTGGGCGGCTATGACACCGTTTATGGCGCAGGCCGCTCGCCAGCTATCGCGGAGAGGGCGAACTCCGCATACAGCTGTGTGTCGACTGCAAGTTCGTCCCTGGAGCGTCTATTGCGAGAACTCGGTGAGCGTTCATGCCGTGTAGTCGCGACCTTTCCGCAGTACCCCGCCAGCAACGGGCTCTCGGGCGAGGAGATCGTCCATCTTGCACGCCGCTGGTTCACCGTAGATGTGCTCGCTTCCTCGAGCCACTTCAGCACGATGGGCGGAAACGGTGAGGTCCGCGCGGCACGACGCCAAGCGCAGGAACTCGTCATCACGATGTTTCCTCGCTAAGTCCGCTCAAGGGATCTGCGCCACTAACCACGCCCGCCTTCGCGGCGTCGCCCGACTGAACCGATGAGTGACATCTCACGAGCTACCGGAACATCCAGTGGCGCCTTCGAGTAGGTGGCCCCACCGGTCACCCGCGACCGCTCCGACGCTGCTGGACGCGCAATCAACGCCGCCTACCCGACACCCTGGGCCAGAATGCGACGGGGATGCTCGCTTCTCGGGTCCTCGTAACGGAGGTGTTGTGCCCACGCTGGGGTCATCCGAGCCCAAGTTGTGAGGTCGTGTCCTGTGGGAGGCTCCAGAATCGTCGAGACCAGACCGCCATCGCCAAGTCGCTCGGCAAGTTGCTGGCCGAGGTGTTTGCCGACTCCGTTGTCGTCGTTGTCCGTGATGATGGTGATGTTGAGGTTGTCGCGGGTTGCGATGTTGGCGATGCGGGCGGCGACGGTGGGGTCGAGTGCGTTGGTGCCGAGGAGGCCGACGGATCGGTAGCCGGCTTGGGCGGCGATGAGGGCGTCGGGGATGCCCTCGCAGATCAGCAGTTGGCCCGGCTGGGTCGGGCACGGCGGCACAGCCCAGGTGAGCCTTGGGTTTGGAGCGAGCGCGGCGGATGGGTTGTCGTATTTGCCGTATCCGGGTCTTGGTTCGAGCGCTCGTGTTTGGATGTAGCGGATCTGGCCGTTGACGTCGAGGGCTGGGAACGTGGCTCCGGTGCCGGCCCCGTATGGGATGCCGCGTGATCGGCGGAGGCGGTCGCGGCCGGGGTCGGCGCCGACGTGGTTGGCGCGGAGTACGTTGTCGTCGAGGCCCCGGTTGTGGAGCCATTCGCGCACGGGCATGCCGAGTGGTGTCCAGAGCAGTCGTGCGCAGATGTTGGTGTAGGCGACGACGCGTTCGTCGAGCACGGTGGCGGGTGGTGCGGTCGGCTGGCGTGGTGCGATTGGTGGGAGTTCGCGGCCGGGTTGCAGTCCTGCTCGTGTTGCGAGCTCCTCGATTGCGTCGGTGCGGGTGGTGCCGCGGACGGCTTGGACGAGGTCGACGGCGTCACCGCGATGGTGTTGGTCGCCGGACCAGCATCGCCAACGCTCGTGGCCACGCTGGTCGCGGTGCATGGTGACCGAGGCGTGGTTGTCGTCGTGGTCGTTGAGCGGGCAGTGCCAGCGACGGGCGCGCTGGTCGGGTTGGGCGAACTCGTCCAACAGCGCAGCGAGGTCGGTGCGCGCCAGGATGTCGTCGATCGGCCAGCGAGTCGTCGCCGACGGGCGACTCACCCGACGGGCTCCCCCAAGCCCGCGCCGAGACCGGAACTGGACATCGCGGAATCGGTATCGAACAGCTTGCGCTCGTTGCCGGTCAGCACGGTTTGGACGACGGCGGTGCGGGCACCGATCTTCCAGATCGCCCGGCCTTGCACGAGCTGGCTCAGCCAGTCACGTTCGCGTTCGGAGAGGTCGAACATCTCGACGGCTGCGGCGATCTGCTCAGGTGGTTGGCGCAGCAGAACGCGGGTCTGGATGTCGGACAGGAGCCCGGCGGCGATCTTCGATGATGCGGTGCCGTCGTCGGCTTGTGCGGTGAGGTCGGAGGGGCGATGGCAGACGAGCACGGTGGCGACGCCGTAGGTGCGGGAGAGCTTGAGTGAGCCTTGGAGGTAGGCGGCTCCGTGGCGGACGGCGGCCCATGCTTCGTCGATCACTTGCACGGATCGTCGTTCGGGGCGACCGCGGAGTGCGCCGTTGAGCCAGTGGGTGGCGGCGACCATCACCAGCGGCAGGGCTTCGCTGTTGGCGTACACGGCGGACAGGTCGAGCACGATGCCTGGTCCGTGGTCCCAGTCGACGTGGACGGTGGTGGGGCCGTCGAACATGCCGCGCAGTGTGCGCGAGCACAGTTTGTCGAGGGCGAAGGTGACCGGTGATGTGGCGCGGGCGAGTTCGAGTGGTGTGTGGCGTGAGAGACGGACGAGTTCGTCGGGTGGGTCGAGGATCTCGCGGTGCAGGTCGGCGAGCGTGAATGCCTGGTTGGAGCGGCATCGGGTCTCGATCCCCCACGAGAGCACCGCGTCTTCGAGCGGGGTCAGCTCGCGGGCGAGTACGCCGGCGACGAGTTGTGCGGCGAGGGTTTGGCGGGCGATGACGCTGTCGTCGTTCGAGGTGCTGCCGGGGTCCATCGGGTTGACCCGTGCTCCGCCTTCGCCGGGGAACAGTTTGATCACCGCCAACCCGAGGTCTGCGGCGACGGTCGAGTATTCGCCTTTGGGGTCGATGATCGCCAGGTAGCGGCCGGTGCCGTAGACGGCTTGCAGGCGTCGGATCAACGCCTTCACGGTCGCCGATTTGCCGAACCCGACGGAGCCCATCACGATCATGTTCGGGTTGGTGAGGTGCCGTTGCTGGTAGAACTCGAACGGGTCGAAGTAGAACCCGCGGAACCCGCCGGTGACGTCGGAGCCGAGCAGCACGCCTCGTTCCCCGAACCCGGCCGCGGTGTGGAACGGGTACACCGAGCGCAGGTGGGCGAGAGTCGATCGGGACCAGTCGACGGGCAGACCTGGGCCGCCTCCGAGTCGACTGACCGGCTTGTCATCAGGGTCACGGTGTGTTCTTGATCGGTCGGCTGGCCGTCGACCCTTGTGCGGGGTGGCGCGGCCGGTCACCTGCGATGGGCGCTGACGTTGCTTGCGGTGGCCGGCTGCTGCTGTCACGTCCAGACCCCGCGTCGAACTGATCGGCCGAGGGGGAGCGAGGCGACCCATCCTTCGCCTTGGCGTGCGGCGAGGGGGCGGATGTCGAGCATCGATTGCGCGGCGTCCTGCTCGACTTGAGCGCACGCGTCGTCGAGTTCGTCGATCGTGGCGGCGGTGACCGTGAGCAGGCCGACGTGACGAAACTCCGGGTGCCCTGCAGCGAGTTCTTCTTCCCGCGTCTCGATGTCGGCGATACGGCGACGCTCGCGAGCGGTCGGCCGAAATCCTTTGCGTTGCTTCTCGTCGCGATCCGTCTCGAGCGAGGTGAGCTGCCGGTTGGCCGCACGGGCGGCGTGCACGATCGGCACCGGTTCCATGACGACGGTCAAGGTGCGTGTCTGTCCACCGCCGGTCAGCAGTGGGGCGAGCCAGTCGGCTGGCACGGGAAGCATCGGCCAGCTAACGATCCGGTAGGTGCGATGCACGGATGCGTCCACTCGTGCGTGAAACCAGTCGCACTCCACGGCCATCGGTCCCCACTCGGCCACACCCCGCCCGGCGATCGCGGCGAGCGATCGCGGGACGGCGGCATGCTCACGGGTCGGGTCGGATCGAACCCTGATTGCTGTCGCCAACTCTGCCGGCGACAGTGGCGGCGACACCACCAGTCCCGCTGTCGACAGTCGGGCGGCCAGCAGGTCGACCTCACCTGAGAGCACCACGAGCGCCGCTGCAACCGTTGATGCTCCTCGCCGGGCGCGGACTCGACGAAGATCGACCGTGACCGTGAGCAGCACATCGTGGGCGATCGTCGAACGGTCGAGCGTGTCGAGCAGATCGGCGTAGTCGGCACCCGCCGTGGTGGTGCTCGTGGGTCGGGTCGCTACGCCGGCGAGGAACTGGCGGTGCGTGCCGACACCGACCGGGTGCGCCCACTCCTGCCAGGTGACCCGGGTGACCGGGCATCGGTCGCGGGCGAGCGGACCGAGCGCTGCGCCCCACCCGGCAAGCATCCCGTCCTGTTCGAGCGCGCTCGACGCGGCGAAGCCATCACCGAGCACGCCGATCACCATCGAGACCGTCCCGGCCGTTCGGTCGCGCACCACACCGACGCTCGCTGTGCTGCCCGCCCAATCGACCGAGGTCTCGATCAACTCAAGCCCCACAAGCGCCGCTGGAAGGACATCGTCGAAACCCGAGCTGGCACCGATCAACGAGCGGCGCGCCCATACACCGCGTCCTCTCAGCCGTCGCAGCCCAAGTTGTGCTCCCGGGGCGGCGATGTCGTACAGCGGTGTGTGCCGCCAACGGCCGAACGACGCGACCGATGCGAGAGCCAGACCGCTGAGCCCGACGAAGGGCAACTCGATCATCAACGCCAACGCCAACCACAACATCCCGGCCACCAGCGGCGCGCCCTGGCGCAACGACAGCCCGAGCAGCATCCCACTGCGGGACGAGTCACCGAACCGATAACGGGCGGCCTCGCGGGTTGTGCCGCTCATGCCGACGGCCCTCGCCGGTCGCCGGTCGGTTGGGTGTCACGCGACTCACCCGGTGGCGCGACCGTTGGCCCACTCGATGCAGGCTCTGATGTGGTCGCTGGCCGTGTCGCGACCGCCGAAGAAGATCCCGTCGCACCGTTCGATCCGCCCGGGCCTCCGGCGATCCCTCCGATGCTTTGGCCCGTCGTGCCGCCGGCATTCGAAGTCAACGGCATCGCCCGGGTCGCTACGGAAGCCCCCGCCGAGGCTCCCATCGACTTGACCATCAAGCCCATCTGCGCCGCCGTCATCGCCGACCGACCCCAGCCACCGGCAACGCCCGTGGCCGAGGTCCCGCCCTCGACGCTCGGCAGGAGCTTGAAGATGACCGCAGGGCTCAGACCTGCGATCGCGAAGCACGAGAACCCGGCGAGCATCGTCCCCAAGGCTGACGCCCCCGAGCTTGCGCCTGCGGTGCCCGGCGCCCCGGCGTTGGCGAGCAGTTTCGTGCCGACCACGAGTGTGATCGCGATCGCGGGCTTCGCCAACACCAGCGCGACCACGAGATGGATTAGCCGACGACCCGAGCCGCGCATCATCGGGGCAACCGACGTCGACCAGACGATCGGCGCGAACGCGGCGACGAGATACAGCATCGACGAGCGCATGAACAACACCACAGTCGTCACGAGCAAGCCGATCATCCCGAACAGCAACGCCAGCGGCCCGAGGAACGTCCCTGCCAACCCGCCCGACGAACCCATCGTGGCCGCCAGCCCGTCGAGTACCCGTTGGGCGTCGCCCCGACCGGCCTGCCACGCGACGTCGGCCAACACGTCGCCTCCTTGGATCATCACGTCCATCACCACGACGGTGAGGGCGGTGGCGACGAGTGACTTCGGGCCTTCCTTCAACGCGTCGATGATCAGTTCCGGCCGTCCACCGAGACCGGCCTGGATCGCCGAGGCGAGCATCATCGCCACCGTGATCCCCACCGCCACTCCGGCGAGCGGGCGGATCAGGCCGTTCGTGAACCATGCCTCGGTGACCCGTGGTGTGGTGGCGGTGTCCAACACGTTCCAGACCCACTCCATCAACAGCAGCAGGCCGTTGGCGAACCAGGTGTAGATCCCCTGGATCACCTTGTCCCAGGCCCATCCGACGACGCCGCCGACGGCGTCGCCGAACAGGTCCAACGGATTCGGGAAGGGCCACATGTCAGCCCGCCTCGGTCGGGTCCCACGACAACGGAACCGCCACGGTCTCGGCCGAATCGACGATCCCTTCCGCGGGTGGAGACGGCGTTGGGCCGGGAGACGACGCCCACCCGTCGACCAGCCACACCCCGTCGTGTTGCACCATGTCGAGCGTGACAGTGCGCCACACCTGACGGCCAAGGCCAGTACCCGGCGCGGCGATGATCAGCACCGACCACACCCGGACCTGCACACCATCCGCCGTCGCGGCGGCGGTCGATGTGATCGGCTGCTCACGCACGACCAGGTCGGCCAGGTCGACCTCGCGGCTGCCCAACTCGATCAGCATCGCGTCGATCGCCCGACCGGTCTCGTCCGCGAACGTCGGCCCGAACGACCTGGTGGTGAACGTCTCGATCAGTTCCCGTCGGGAGATGAACCCTGCCGCAACGACCTCGCCCGTACGGCCCACGACCTTGATCGCGGCGACCTGCGCTTCGTCGATCGAGGCACTCGGCGCAGCGGCCACACCCGACCCGGTAGCTGATGGAGAGCTCGCCAAGGGTTCCGCGACTGGGGCAGAAGTGTTGCCATCCGGTCCGGTATCGCCACTCCCAGCCCGGGCGACGATGACACCGACCAGCATCACCGTCACCAGCGCACCACCGAGTACCGCCATCGAACGAGGCATCGTCAGCCGCCGGTCGCAGCGAACAGAGTCGTGACGATCGTCCACGCCAGTCCGGACAGGATCGCCGCGCCCATTCCGCCGAGCAGCCACTTGCGGCCCGCAGACGATGCCGAGTAGTTGCTGCCGAAGTGGCCGACGCCCATCGTGATCGCCCCGATCAGCAGACCGGCCAGCGCGGCGGCCAAGCCACCCCACTTCAACCAGCCCAACAGCGACGTCATCAACGCCGCGCCCGGTGCCGACCCGTCGGCCGGCGGATTCGGAACCGCCGCCCAAACAGGCGAGGCCACCGCCGTGGTAGCGATGGCCGACACGAGCACGGCGACGGTCAATCGGTGCATCGTTCGTCTCGTCGTGCGCCCTGTGTCGTGTGCCATCGCAGTACCTCCGGAGGCGGGCCGGCCCCGGTGGCCAACCTCGCTCACCGGCTTGCCCCACCCCGTTGGCACCCCGACCGCGACACCGACGCCGAACCGAGGTCGTGCGCCGCGAACCGGTCGAGGGGTGGGGGCCGCTGGTGTGAAGTACTCCCTGTTGCTCGCATCACCGCTCGCCCTGCTCGCCGGTGTCGTCTCCATACCCGTGCTGCTCGCCAACGGCGACCCGCCACCGTTCGTCGCCTGCGCACCCGATGCCGCGCAGATCGAGACGATCCTGGCGACGATCCGGAGCCTCGAATCAGGCGACAACTACCTAGCCACCAACCCGGGCGCGAGCGCGTCGGGCGCGTACCAATTGATCGACTCCACATGGGCGAACTACGGCGGCTACGCCCGCGCACTGCTGGCGCCACCCGAAGTCCAAGACGCCAGAGCCGCCGAGATGGTCGGCGCGATCCTTGACCGCCACAACGACGTCACCGCAGTTCCGGTCGTCTGGTACATCGGCCACCTCCCGGCCTCGAGCAGTGCCGAGTGGGACACGGTCCCCGCACCAGAGGCCGGCAACCGGCTCACACCACGCCAATACCAGCAACGGTGGATGGACAAGTACACCGAACTCGGCGGCGCAGCGCCCCCCACGTCCGGACCGCCCGCGTCGACAACGAGTAGCTGCTTCGGAGGCGAGCCCGGCGAAGTACTGGCAGGCGATTGGGCGCTGCCAGGCCCACGCTCGATGATCGACGCCACCGTCAACCAACTCGACGACCCCCACCACGACTACCCCGCCTGGGACTGGATCATCCCAGCCGGCACCCCGATCTACGCCGTCCGCTCCGGCACGGTCGCCACCGTCTCAGCCTGGCCCTACAACTGGTGGGAACAAGGCTGCACCACCCGAGGCGTCAACGGCTGCGCCCCCTGCGGCATCGGCCTCACCATCGTCGACGACCTCGGCACCCGCTGGACCTACTGCCACGGCAGCAACCTCCACGTCACCCGCGGCAGCCACGTCGAAGCAGGAACCCTCATCCTCACCTCCGGCAACACCGGCCGCTCCGGCACCCCCCACCTCCATCTCGAGATCCGAACCCCCGACGGCATCCAACACTGCCCACAACCGCTCGTCGACAGCCTCTACCGCGACGGCGTCGGGCTCGATCCACGTTCGCTCACAACAACCGGGTGCAGCTTCTAGTCGTGCTTGGAATCGGAAGTGTCAGGTCGTGATGGTGGCAACTCGCCCCGCGGCGCTGAGGGTCAGGCCCGATTCGTGCTGGGCGTGGCGTCGGTTTGCGCGTGAGTTGCTGCCCAGCTGGCGAGGATTCGGAGCGCTTCGTCGGCTGGTGAACCCGCTGGTGCGCTGAAGGTGACGATCGACAAACCGGGATCGGCGGTGAGGTCCATTACTTCGTACGAGAGGTGGATGTCGCCGACGACGGGGTGGCGGAGGTGTTTGAGTCCGGTGCGGTGAAGCTTGACGTCATGGGCTGCCCAACGAATCCGGAAGGCGTCGCTGCGAGTCGACAGCTCGCCAATCAGGTCGCTGAGATCGCGGTCGTGTGGGTCGCGACCCGCTTCAATGCGCAGCATCGCGACCGTGTCATCGGCAGCCTGTTCCCACTCGCCCCACAGGTCGTGTGATCGTGGATCGAAGAACGTGAACCGGGCCAGATTGACCGACCGCTGTCCATCGGCGAACACCGGCGCGTAGAGCGCCCGCCCGAGCGGGTTGGTAGCGAGCACATCAAGACGGCCGTTCTTCACATAGGCGGGCACGTCGACCATTAACTCGAGCAGACGAGCGACGTTCGGTCTGACTTGCACCGTGGACGTGCGTCGTCGGCGCGTCGGTGGACCGGCGGCACGAGCGAGATCGAACAAGTGCTGCCGCTCTGCCTCGTCGAGCTGTAGCGCACGGGCCAAGGCGTCGAGCACGCTCTCGGACGCTCCGCTGAGGTTGCCTCGTTCGAGCTGCGCGTAGTACTCGACGCTGACCCCTGCCAGATCGGCAACCTCGCTGCGACGCAAACCTGCAACGCGACGGTTCCGGCCGTAGTGCGCCAGCCCCGCCTGCTCAGGCGTGATCTTGGCGCGACGGGAACTGAGGAACGCCTTGGCCTCATCGCGATTGGTCACGCCCTCAGGCTAGACGCGGCATTCGGCGTCAACGGTGGGCTGCCAGTACACCCTTCGACAGCGCCTTGTTGGTTGCCGCCGGGACGGGTTGGCTGAAGCTCACCCAACAGCACAAGGAGTTCGAAATGAAGCATGTATCAATCGGCGGACTGGACGTTTCCCGCATCGGGCTCGGCGCGATGACGATGGCCGGCATGTACACCACCGGCGGAGGCCTCGACGACGACGAGTCGATCCGCACCATCCACCGAGCGCTCGCCCTCGGTGTCACCCACATCGACACCGCCGAGATCTACGGCCCGTTCCACAGTGAGGAACTCGTCGGCCGGGCGATCAAGGGCCGACGCGACGATGTCGTGATCGCGACCAAGTTCGGGTTCGTGTCCCACGACGGACGTGGACCGGGCGTCATCAACAGCAGCGCCGCCAATGTACGTGCCGCCGTCGAAGGCTCGCTCACCCGCCTCGGCACCGACCACATCGACCTCTACTACCAACACCGCGTCGATCCGAACACCCCAATCGAAGAGACCATCGGCGCCCTCGCAGAGTTGGTAGCCGAGGGCAAGGTCAACCACATCGGACTGTCCGAAGCGAGCCCGACCACGATCCGCCGCGCTCACGCAGTGCACCCGATCGCCGCATTGCAGACCGAGTACTCCCTGTGGACCCGCGACCCCGAGGCCGAACTGCTGCCGCTGCTGCGCCTGCTCGGTATCGGCTTCGTGCCCTACTCGCCGCTCGGCCACGGATTCCTCACCGGTCAGATCCGCAGCGCCGACGACATCCCCGACGATGACTGGCGCAAGAGCAACCCCCGCTTCATCGGTGAGAACCTGCAACGCAATCTCCGCATCGTTGACGAGGTCCAATCGATCGCCACCGAGGCCGAGGCCACCACCGCACAGATTGCGATCGCCTGGCTCCTGGCCCAAGGCAATGACATCGCGCCAATCCCCGGCACCCGGCGCGTCGCACGAGTCGAAGAGAACACGGCCGCCGACGCCATCGAACTGACCACCGACCAACTCGACCGTCTCAACCGCCTCACCCCAGCCGCCGGGGCCCGCCACGACGAGACAAGCATGGCGGCTATCGACCGCTGACGTCGCAGGCCGCGTCCACCGCACGGATCGCCAGTCCCGGACTCGCCGGGACTGCCACCAACCGATTCCCGACATGCGGTGATCCGCCTCCCGGCCAAGCCAAACACGAAGCGAGTCCGATCAGGAACGACGACCTACGAGTTGGCGGTAGAGGTTCACGGTCTCGGTGGATGGTTCGCATTCGAGGGCGTTGAGCTGGTGGGTGAGCTCGTTGAAGGTGGCGTGAATGGCTGCGGTGTTAGCGGCGCGGTGTTCGAGTTGCATGCGGAGTCGGTAGAGGTCCTCGTGGCCGGGTACGGCTTTGAGGCCTTGCACGAGCGCGAACCGGGCGGTCGTGAGATCGGCGGCGTCGCAGGCGAGGCGGTAGAGGTCACGGGCTGCGTTGAGGATGTGGTCGTGGGTTTGGACGTTGTCTTGGGTGGCGTCGGCCCATTCGTATCCGCCGTCGTCGAATGGTTCTCCGTGTACGAGCGCCAGCGCGTCGCTGAGGAGTTCGATGGCTTCGTTCGACGCTGCGTCGCGGGCACGGGCGGCGAGGGCGATGAACACGGCGAGATCGGTCATCACGCTCGGGTCGAGTCGGACGCCGGCGTCGGTTGCGGTCGACAGCAAGGGGCTCCCTGCCGGCGACGTGCCGAGGGTGTTGCGCAGGTCGGACAGCTTGTTCGAGAACGTCTTTCGCTCGCGTGCTTCGCCGCCCCAGACGGCGTCGAGGATCCGTGACCTCGACACCGTTCGGCCGTTCTGGCAGGCGAGGTAGACGAGCAGGCGAAGTTTGAGGCCTTGTATCTCGGGATGGTCGGTCACGGCTGGCCGCCCGAGGACGCGGACGAGCAGCGCGGGTTCGGGTCGGCACCACTCGTCGTCGCCGCTGTCGGAACCCGCGGAGTCGAGGAGGCTGTTCTGGACAAAGGCGGCGCTCGGTTCGCGCGCTGCCTCCAGCGCTACGTCAGTGGGCCGCTGCTCGAAGTCCGGTACAAGTTCCGCGACGAGTTCGTCGGTGAGCGGTTCCTCGGCGGACGCGTCGTGTTCGTGGTCGAGGAGCACGGCGATCTCGGCGGCAGTCTCTCGGGGGACGCCGACGGGCGTGATGAGGATCGGGTCGGTGCCGATGCCGTGGAGGACCGCGGAGCCGTAGCCGTCGAGAACGAGGCGGGCACCGGCGTGTCCGATGTCGGCGCTGAGGATGACGGCTGCCCCGTGACGAGGCACCACGCAGGCCGCGATCTGTCTCTGGGTCTCGAGGTCGATGTCGCCACACACCACTACGTCCGTTGAGAGACCGAGCACTGGGTTCTCGCCGAGGCGACGGTGGAACAGCGATACGTGTTCGTCGAGGAGGCTTGTGACGTCGTGGGCCCTGGCGGTGAGCATTCCGATTGCTTCGTCGGGACGGACGTGCGCGACTCGTTCGAGGTGTTCAACGCCGTCAACTCCGCTGCCGACGGTGAGCACGCTGGCATCGGCGAGGTCGTCTCCGGCCCCGAGTTCGAGCACGACCGCTCGGATCCATCCCTCGACGTCCGCCGGCGGTCCGGACACTGCCAGTGTTGCGACTGCTTCGAGGTCGACGAGTAGTTGGCGGTGGCCGCGTGTTCCGACGGTGACCAAGGCGGGGATGGGTGAGGGCCATTCGGCGAGGGGTGTTGGTTCGTCGGGGTCGTAGTGGACGCGCCATGACCAGCCGCCGTCGGTTGCTTCCCATGGGATTGGTGCGGTGTGGCACGGTTGGCTCCAGAGGATCTCGATGCCGACTCCGGGTTCCAGTTCGACGGCGAGCGGTGCGCCGGTGATGGCGGTTGGTGTGAGTTGGCGAGCGAGCGCGGCGAGTTCTTGGCCGGCCCAACGGGTGAAGGGGACGTCGGAGGCGGCGACGATCGCGGTCTCGACTTCGGCTTGTCGTTTCGAGAGTCGACTCGGTGGGCCGGTGCCGAGGGCGCGGCGACGACGCCGCTGTCGCACGAGGGCGGTGGTGAGCCCGGAGGCGAGCGCGACGGTTCCGGTCACTCCGGCGAGGGTGACGAGCGACCGGTCCGGGGATGTGTCGTTGTCCGTGACCGGGGGTGCGGTTTGCTCAGTGCCGGGCGGGGTGTCAGTGGGATGCCGGGGTGGCACCGTGGTGCCGGTCTCGATGACGTTGGTCGGCGCTTCGGTGGATGTGGGCACGTCGGGCGGGGCCGGCGGCGGGGGATGAGCCTCGGTTGTCGGCGGCGTTGGGAGATCGATCTCGGGCTGGGGTGGAAGTGGCGGCGGCGGGGTCGGTGGCGCGAGTGGCGGGTTGCCGATCGCCGGAAAGTTGATCGTGTCGCCGGGGAAGATCAGGCTCGGGTTGCCGCTGGGGAAGGTGTTGGTGTCGATGACCAGGTGCATGTGGTCGGCGATCTCGGCGTTCGTCGGCGTCAGTGTCTCGCCGTCAGCGCGATCGAGCCGTTCGGCGCTGAGGTCCCAGACGTTGTCGCCGGATTGGACTACCACGGTCTCGCCCGGGAGCCAGCCGGCGTCGCCGCTGGTCGCGGGCGAAGCTTGGTCGCTGGCGGACTGTCCGCGAGGCGTGAGCACGGTCATGCCCTCCGGGAAGGCTCCCCCTTGGTACATGCCACCGCCGGGAGTCGGTCGGCCGACGTTCAGTGCGAGGATCTCGTCTCGGGCGCCGTCGAGTCGGTCAGGGAACAGCCGGGCGGCGATCGAGTAGGGGGTGTCCCGGCGTCGAGCAACGATCTCGCTGACCAGATCGGGACGTTCACCGTGCTCGGACTGAATCGAGTGGCGAGCGTCGTTCACGACGACCGTCGCGGCGGGTCGGCCGGTGGCCTGCGTGGTGCCATGCATGCTGGAGAGCGCGGAGGAGGGGAACACGGCGAGCGTGGTCGTGGTGGTGATCGCGGCGATCGTGGACGAAGTCAGCGCGTAGCGCACGAGCCTGGTGAGCCACCCTTGTGGACCTCGGTCAACAATGACGGGTACCGAGCGAGGCGAGGCCTGAGCCGATGGGCGGGGATGGCGGGCCTTGAGACACAGCCTTGCCTGGCGGATGGCGGGTAGCGCGAACCATGCCCACAGCACGTAGAAGCCGATGGAGAGCAGCCGCAGAATTGTGGCGTCGTCGACGGTTCGATCCTGGACGCGGCGCAACAGGTCACCACCGAACGGGTTCCCGGCGATTCTCGCCATCAGTGCGACGGGAACGGTGAGGACGGCGACGACGAGCAGGCCGGCGGCCAGGCGCGCCAGGATTCGGAGGGCTTGGCGGATCATGGGCTGTTCCCGAACGTTGCTGTTGCTTCGCCGCTGCCGCGCACGACGATGCTGTCGTTGCCGATCAGTTGGCCGAACACCGCGTCCCGCCGAGCCGTCAGCACGACGGTGACCGTGGTCGCGGTGACCGTGATTGACACGATGTTGCTTCGTGCGACGCCTGCAGCGTCGAGGAAGTCGAGTGTCGCGGCGCGTGCCGGGTCTTCGCGTAGGCCGTCGGCGGTGACAGTCGCGACGCCGGCGCGGGCGGCGGCCTCGGCGGTGTTGATCGCCTGACGGCGCGCGGCAAGTGCCCGGCCACCGTCGAACACGAGGCCGGCACCGATGAGGACCACGATCAGCAGCATCGCCACAGCAGGACCGATGACGCCACGGTCGTCCGCGATCGCTCGGCGGAGTGTGTGCAGGCGGCGCTTCATTCTGCTTCCTGGTAGCGGTCGATGACTTGGGTGTCTGACGCTGCGATGGTGCGGCCTGTGTTTGTGATCGGTTCGCGATTGTCGACGGTGCACGTGAGCGTGACGGTGACGCTGCCACCGCGCCATGTGCCGGTCGGGCCTGGTTGCCACGACATGGCAACGGCAGGTTGCGTGGTGCATGGCGACTGCAGGTTCGACGCATAGGCGGCGGCGCGAGCGGCGGTGAGCGCGTCGGTGGGGTTGCCCTGTTGTGATGCGGCGCGGGCTGCGGATTGGGCGCTGTTGGCGAGGTCTTGTGAGGTGGAGGTCAGCCGTCCGATCCACGCGAGGAACCCCCATCCGATCAGGGCGACGATCAGCAGCAACAGCAGTTCGGTGCTCACGGCTTGACCGCGATCGTCACGCCAGCGGATCGGGCGGGCGGTCACGGTGACTCCTCCGGTGCGTTGGCAACGGCCGTCACGGTGAGCGATCCGGGGAGCACGAACCCTGGTGTCGATGCGGTCACGGTGACGGTCACGAGTTCGCCCTCGACGGCGCCACCGGTGCAGGTGACGTCGAGGTTTCTGACCCAGCCGCCACCGATCCGTGTCGCGATTGACGTCGCCGCGGTGGCTGCGTCGGTGCATCCACCGTCGGCTGCTGCGGCGGCCCTGGCGCCCTCGGCCGCTGACTGTTCGAGGATGTTCTTGGCGTGCCACCACACGATCACCTGCATGAAGAACAGGAACAACATCAGGAGGAACACGAACGCGAACAGCTGCTCGACGCTGCTCGAAACCCCTCGGTCGTCGCGCCAGTCGAAACGTCGCCGCGCGGCACTGACCGCTCGTCGTGGGCGTCGACGGATTCGCATCGAGAAGCGGTCGCGGGTTCAGGGTCCGGCGGGGACCACGGGGTCGGGGATGTTGTCGCCGGCCTGTTGGACGATCGCGTAGGCGATCCCTGCGACGATGCCGGCGACGATGATCCCCAGGGCGATGTAGAGCAGCTTGGACGGTGACTCGTCGAGGCCCTCGTCTCGGGCAGACCAGACGCGCAAGGTGCGCAGGAGCATCGTCAGGCCGATGTAGGCCTGATCGACGACGCTTGTCACGTACGGGCTCGTGACATACGGAGCGGGTGATGTCATGTCGTTCCTTTCGGTTAGCTGGTGGTGGAGAAGGCGTCGAACACGCGCACGATCAGCGGGTAGCCGAGGAATGCGACGACACCGGCGACGAACAGCAGGGTCGGTCCGAACATCGTGGAGGTTTGGCGATCAGCGGAACGTTGCATGTCATCCAGCGCGACCTGGCGCATCCGTGTCGCCACGGCAATGACCGTGGTTTCGACACCGACGCCGATCCGGGCGACGTGGCCGACCGACGACGCCAGGTCTTGTAGCTCGCGGCAGTCGTACTCGACGCCGACGCTGTCGAGTGCTTCCCAGACCCGGATGCCCATCTGCGGGGCGGCGTGCACTGCGGCGGCGATCGTTTCGAACGCTGGCCCTGTACCGACTTCGGCTGCGTAGCTGATCGCTTCGGTCATCGATCGTCTCGTGGTCATGCACACCGCGACCAGTTGCACGTACGCGGCGACCCCGGCCCGGAATGACCGGTAGCGACGATCGGCAACCGCGACGACGCTCGACAACTGATACCAGCCCATCAACAGGGCAACACCGAACGGCGCGACCGCGATGATCGGCCAGGGGACCGCAACACCAGTCATCGTCGGTACCAGCACGAGCACCAGACCGGCAACGAAACCGACGACTGCGGCCGACACGATCCGAGTGGCGAGCAGCGGCACGGAGACACCCCCGGCACGGAACGCGTAGCGACGGCGTGCTTCGATCCGTTGACCGACATCGGAGGCTGCGAGTCGTGTCCCCAAGCGGGCGAACGAGCGATCCCACCGCGAACCGGTAGCGGAGTCGGGGACAGGGGACCGGGTCGAGTACAAGCGTCGGTAGGTGGTGGCAACCGTTGCCGGACCGAACTGCATGGCTCGTCGTAGACACCATCCGGCCATCACGGTCGCTGCACCGGCGACCAACGCGAGCTGGGTCAGGGTCATGGCCGTGCCTCGGCGAGTGCCTCACGGCTGACGAATCTGCCGGAGCGTTCATAGCGGGACAGGTTGCGGAGCCACATCAGACTGAGCGCCCAGATCGACAACGGCAACAACAGCCAGATCTGCCCGACGGGCGACCGGTAGGGCTCCAGAGTTTCCGAGGCGACGACGATCATGTACGCAACCAGGCCGCCCAGAATCGCCAGCATCCGACGCATCGACCGTTCGAAGTTCGCTCGCAAGCGGTCGATGCGGTCGCGGGCGGTGAGCTCGTCGCGGGCCGTCACCGCGAGCTGGGCGAAGGTGTCCTGCAGCGCCGAACCCGAGGCGTGCCCGGCGGCGAACAACATCGACGCCACGGCGGTGTCCGACACGGGGTGATCGAGTTCGTCGGCCAGATGCACGAGTGCATCGCGCAACGGCATGTGATGGCCGAGCCGACCGGCAAGCCGGCCGAGTTCCGTCTCGATCACCGTCGGCGCCCGCTTGGCGGACTCGGTCAAGGCCTCGACCAGATCGAGATTCGATCCAAGCTGAAGATCACGTAGGTCCTCCAACCACTTGGCGATCCCATCGAGACGGCGACGCTCGACGGTCGCCGACTTGCCGGCGAACAACCTCGGCCACACCACGACCAGCGCGATCGTCCCCGCACTGGCGACCGGCCAGCGCGTGACCAACAACACCACCAGTCCGGCAACGAGGGCGACGACCAATGCGTTGCCGCTGGCCAGTCGCGAGCGACGTCGAGCTCTCGGGTTGGAGGCTGATCGTGGGCGCACAGACTCGGCGGCACACCACACCGCTCCGCCCGCCGCCAGGCCGGCCGCCACGGCGACGAGGAGCCTCATCGTGGCGTTCACGACACCGCCTCCAGCGAGAACGGCGACCCGGTCGCGTGGGCCGCTGCTTGCATCGGCAGGTAGGTGTCGTCGAGTGCGTCGGCGAGCTCGAAGTCGGGGAAGTTGGTGCGGATCTTGGTGACCAACAGATCCGGCCATGGCGTGCGAGACGCCCGGCCACGCAGATCGCCGGCGCCAGGCTGCGGCGCGTACAGGGTGTGGACGACACAGCGATCACCTTCGATCGATGGAGCGACGATCTCTTGAATCCAACGTCGCCGATCGCGGGCCATCGAGCAATGCACGACAAGATCGAACGCCTGGTACACCATCCGCGCGGCCTGGTCACGCTCGCTCGAGCCGCGTTCACAGATCCGATCGATCAGTTGCCCGAGCCCCGCCACCGCCGACGACCCATGGACTGAAACCAGAGTGCCCTGACCGATGTTGGCGGCGCGGATCGCCGGGTCGGCCTCATCGCTGCGGACCTCGCCGATCATGTTCAGCTCGCCGCGGGTGCGCAGCACCGGCGCCATCATGTCGGCGCACGAGATCCCACGCGACGTCGACGTCATCGGCATCCGCGCCTGCATCTCCTGTGTCCACGGCCGCCCCAACGACACCAACCCCAACTCGAAATCGGTCTCGACGGTGACGATCCGAGTGTCCGCCGGGTACGCCAGCGGGAACGCGCGCAACACCGTTGTCTTGCCTGAGCCCTGCACACCAGTGGTCGCCGCGGACAGCTGGGCCTCAACCGCTGCGGTGCCGAGCAGGTAGCGCATCCCGTTCGAGATCGAGCCCCACTCGAACAGGTCATCGAAGGTTGCGCCCATCACACGGTGCACGCGGATGAAGATCGCGGGTCTGGACACGACGTCGAACCCTTGCCCATGGAAACGCAGCCTCGGCGATAACTGCACGTCGACGAACGGATGCTCGAAACTGAACGGCCGATGATGTGTCGCAGCCACATCGGCGATCATCTGAGTCAACTCCTCGGCGGTTCGCGCCAGCGCCGGGTAGTAGCTCTTGGTGCCGTCGGCACGATCGACGCGCACCGGTTGGCCGGGGAACACGAGCACGTCCTCCGCCAACGGCTCCCCGGCGAGAATCCCGTACAGGCGAGGGAGCAGGAACATCGCCGAAAGGATCAACTCGACGACGATGTCCTCCTCCGCTTCCGACAGCGCCGGTTCCCGACCGGCGACGCGCTGCTCGTTGACGATCGGCAGCACCTTCGTCTCCAGTTCGAACTTGGTCTGTTCCTGCCGACGGTCACGATCAGCGTGCGATTCACGCACCGGTGCGGCCGGAAGCTGGGCGCCGAACTCGCGGCGAATCCGCTCCGCCAACTCCATCAACCAATCCTGCGGCCCGTTCACACCGTCACCCCCACCTGAAGCCGCGCCAACAAGCCGTGTATGCCGAGCACCAATCGTGATCGACGCAAGGAGCGATGCCCGATCGACGCACCGCGACACAACAGGTCGAGCGCCCCGTCATCGAACGGGACATGGCCGGCGTAGGCGGGCCCGAGTTCGTCACGCGCCAAACGACCCGGGTCGATCCGCAATCGACGCTCGGCCGCGACATCGACAGTGAGAATCCTCACCCGCCCGGCGTCGATCTGGGCATCCGTGGCGGCGAACTGGCCGCGACGGGCGGCCCACTCCAAGGTCGCCGCCAACGGGCCGGGCTCGGGCGGAGCGACCAACACCACGACGTCCGCGACACCGGCAATCTGTGCCGCCGGCGACCCAGGGAACAGCCGACCGATGTCGACCACCACGACCCCGTCGAGGGGGTCAAGCAACTGCCGCCATCCTCGAGGTCGGTCCAGCGCGGCCGAGATCCGCCACGGGTCACCCTGTGCGGCGACCACATCAAACTCGCCAAGCAGCTGCACACCGACGGCCAGATCGCGTTGGAACACGCCCTCGTACAGTCCTGGGCCGGACGGGTCGAGGTCGGCACACCAGCCGAGCAGCGACCCACCGGACGGGTCCGCCTCGACCAGGGTGACGTGCTCGCCAGTCGCCGCTGCTGATGCCGCAAGCACCAACGCCGTCGAGGTGGCGCCGCCAGAGGCCTTGATCGAGCCGACAGCGATCACCCACGTCACGGCTGCGCTCCGACACGGACCAACACCAGATCATCGGATGCCGCCCACTGCGCGACCTGCGCCGCCGACTCGGGCGCTGCCGCCAACACGACCATCAACGCCCGGTCATCACCGACCGACGACTCGACGACCAACACCGCAACCGGGGTGACATCGGCGCCGTCCATCGGGAGGGCCAGCAACTGGTCGCCGACACTCAACGAGACCGGGTATCGGCCAGCGCGCAACAGCCCACCAATCTCCAACCAGCCGTCGGGCACAGTCGCGCCGGTCGAGATCAGCGACGGGCCGAGTAGGTCGCCAGGCTCAAGGTCGACCGCGGCGATCTTGCCCACCAGATCCGCGCGCTGTGACGACGAGAAGAGTTGGGTCGCCGACGAATCGATGGCCACCATCGTTGAGCCCAACGCCGCCTCCGTGATCGGGTCGCCCGCCTCCACCGGCGCGACGACCATCACCACCTCGCGGCGATCGGCTGCCCGACCGAACCCCCACAACACCAACGCTGCAACCAGGACCGCCAACCCGGCAGCGGCGGCAAGCCACGGCAGCCGCACTCGTCTTGACGGGCCGCGAGGTTGACCGGATCGTCGGCCTGCCAGCGGAGTTGTTTCGGTCGCCGTCATCTCGAGCCTCCTCGTCAGTTGCCGGTCCGGGTGTTGACCACGCTCAGCTCGTCGACTCGCACCGTCAGCGGATTCGACGACCACACATACGGGGCCAGCACATCGGCGAAGCCCGACACCGTGAACATCACGTCGTAGGTGATCCGTGCCGTCACGGTGAGATTGCCAGGCTTCGGCGGAATCCACACGCACGGCGCCTCGTACTGCCCCGGTTCCGCGAAGTCAGGCACGTCGTTAGACCGTCTCGGGATCGCACCGGCATCCGGCTGATCCGCCGAGCCTTCCAAGCAGTCGACAGTGAGTGACATGGCGGGGCCGTCATCGGGATCGAACGACAAGTCGAACACCAGCGACTCCGGCGACAACACCAACCGCGACGTCCAACCCCGATACGTGGACGGCGCCGAGACGTAGGTCCTCCACGGTGGTGCGTCGATCTGCAGCGTCGCCGGCATGTTCACAGGCAGTCCCCCGAACAAGCCGCTGTCAGGCACCGTCAACGCAACCGGGCGATCCAACTGCAGCCCTGTCCAGAGCGTCTCGATCCGCGCGTACGGGTCCCAGAACACGTCACGAATGGAGACCAACGTCGACGTCACGAGCGAGTTCGTCGTCGTGCCCGAGCCCTGCGTACCGACGCAATAGACGTCGAAGCGGCGGTACGCCGTCTCAACACGGCCATACGTTGCGAACACCGACGCCACATCCGAGCCGCCCATCAATGCAACCGCGGCCCACTCCTCGTCCGTCAACTCCACCACCCGGTCGGTCGTCTCGCGGAACATCCATTGCAGCGACTCACGGGGCTCGTAGATCGGCTGCAGCGGGCCGTCGCCATCCGGGTCGAGGCCGAGGTACATGAACGTGCAAGGAGCGCGATCCGACCCACCCGCCGAACGGAACGCTGACCCCACTGGAATCGACGTCGTCGACGACAGTCCACCGAACCCATTTCGATACTGCACCGTGATTGGTCCGGGCTGAGGTGGCGGCGGTGGGTCGCCCCCAGGACCGACCGGCGGTGCTGCGTGCACGGTCGGCGTCGCCGCGAGTGCGCCCGCCATCACCACGGCCGCGACGAAGCTGCGACCTACTCGCATGCCTGCGGCTCCAGTCCGCCGTCGTCGAGCAACCACCGCCCGTCGACAAGCACCATGACAGCTACGACGCCGGTCTCGACGCCGGGTGGCCCCAGATTGGGCCACGCATCGGGCGGTGCCTTCTCGCCCGTGTCCTTGTCCTTCCAGAACGTCGCGTCGATCTGGCAGTCCCATACGAACGCTCGGGTCGGGTCATCGTTCTCGACGACGTACGGCCGCAGCGTGACGCCGCCCGAGATGTCGAGCACCTGATTCTTCTGTGTGCGCTCGACCATGCCGTCGTTGTTCGCCTGCAGGACTCGATCGGTGATCGGTGCTGCAGTCAGTTCCGGGCTCGTCGGGTCAAGCGGCCACCTCGAGTAAGTGATGAGTTGAGCGTTCACAGCGGCGAGATAGGCGTCGATAATTGGCTGGTGCTCGGGCAGGCTGGTGTGCAGGTTGTTCGGATCGTTGGGGTCGGTCACCAGATCGGCCGGTCGGATCAGGGTGGTCGTTGGCACATTTGTCGTTGTCACCGTTGGGGTTGGCGCATCGCTTGTCGCCGAACTGGTGGCGGTTGTCGTCGAGCCGGTCGGAGCCTCACTCGACGGAGTGCTGGTCGACGTCGTGCTGGGCGGTGACGTGCCAGCGGTTGGGATCGGCACGGTCGGGTCGCCGTTCGCACTGTCGCCGCTCGAGCAGGCACCGACCACGAGCGCGGCAACGACGATGAACGAGAAGGCTGGGTGGGATCGCATCATGACAACTCCTCTCGGCGATGCGCAGGTGCGCAGCCGAAGGTCGGCAGGAGGCGATCGGTCGCGATCGCAATCACAGCGCCCACACCCCATTCGAGCCGGTGAGACCGAATGCGAACGCTGTCAAGACTGATGCTAGCGAGATTGCTGGGCCAAGGGGAAACGCCCGACGCTTCGTCGCCCGCTGGTAGATGATTCCGAACCCGGCACCGATTGTCAGTGCCATGAGCAGTGCCCAGTACGCGGCGGCCGGTGAGACTGCGCCGAGTGGCGCACCGAGCACAGCTGCGAGCTTGACGTCGCCGAGGCCAGGCGTGCGCGACGTGCTGACGAGATGTGCCGCGAGAAGCGGCACACCCATGATCGCCGCGCCCGCCGCGATCGGCTGCCAGGCAGTGTTCTCCACAACTACAAGGTGGACACTGAGAACAGTGAAGAGGAAAGCACCCGTGCCGGTCAGCCAGTTCGGAATCCGAAGTGTGCGAGCGTCGATCACGGCCGCAGTGACTGCGGTCATCCCGAGCGCCGGCATCATCAGTACCTCTGCCCGGCCGACGTACACAACGGCGAGCAGGGCCGCAATTGCGAGGCCAGCACCGATGGTTCCTGCTCTGGGGCCGCGCTGTTCCAGGTCATCCACCGCCGCTTGAGTTGGCGTGGTGTGGAGCATGGCTACCCCCGAGCACGTCACGGTATCACCGCCGCCGAACTCGTTTTTCGCGGGTGAGGTATACAAGTAAGCCGGTATGCGGCGCGCCGTCAGAGTCCGTGTGAACGAGCCGTCTGCGAGCAGTCGTATTCTCGCGCTGTGCCGCGCCCTCGTATCGAACGAGACGAACCAATCGACCCGCTGGCCACGAAGCTGCCTCGCTCGTTGATCAAGCGGCTGAGAGTTCGCGCCCGCCAGGACGACATCAGCGTGCAAGACCTCGTTGGTGCCGCGATCGCTCGCGAGTTGACTCGTCGCGAACGTCTGGAGGCGCGACGAACGGACCGGCTGACCTAACACGATCGACGAGTCCTCCATCAGCGACATTCCCCACCCCAACGCGGCCGACCACGCGACATCAGCGAATACGACTGTCGATAGCTTCTTATAAACCGGTTGTGTTATCGTTTCCTATCGAGAGGAGCGATGATGTCGACACCGAGCCCGTATCGGCCAGGATTCGCAACGCAACCGCCGCTGCTGGCCGGCCGCCAGCACCTCGTGCAGCTCGTCGAGACTGCAGTCCGGACCAGCGGGAACCGGCGCCAGTCGTTCCAAGTCCTGTACGGGCCGCGTGGGGTCGGGAAGACCGTGCTCCTCGATCGGTACGCGGCGATCGCGATGGAACGCAAGTGGGCTGTGGTGCGTCACGAGGCCCGCTCACCCGGTGACCCGATCGGCGCGATCGTCGAACAGCTCCACGACTGCACGGGACTGACCAAGAAGATGAGCCGCGAACTCGTCGAGCTGCGCGAACGATGGGGCGAGGAATCGCAGACGCTCAACCTCGGCGTCTACCGACGAGAGTCCAAACGCGAACGGCGCGAGGCGATCCCAATCGCCCAACAGTTCGCCAGCGCTGTACTGGCCGTCGGCGAGCACTGCACGAAGGACCGGCGCGGACTGATGATCCTCGTCGACGAGGTCCAAGAAGTGCATCCCGACGAACTCTCAGTGTTCGGACCGATCATGCAAGACCTCAGCCGCCGACCTGAAC
>JBFWVD010000043.1:0-46373 GCA_050246915.1 Acidimicrobiia bacterium
CCCATCCGACACCGGCACGCAGCCTGTGCTCTTGACGATCTTCGCTCCGTGGAAGTACTGAGGGACCGGCGAGCCGGGCACGTTGGTCACCGCCGTGTTGGCGAGCAGTGGTCCGCTGCGCGACACCGCGCTCACCGCCCGTATGGCCAGACCGGGCAGCGCGCCGGGCAATGTCTGGCCGAGCTCGAGGAGCGTTTCTGCCCCGATCCCTTCCTGCGCTTGCTTGAGTTGCCGTGTGGTCGCGCGGACCGCGGCCAAGCGATCGACGGGGTCGGCGATGTCGGTGTGCATCGAGGCGCGCATCATCGAGACGTGGTTGCCGCCTTCGCCGATCTGGTCGGGCCGGCGGGTGGACACCGGCACCATGGCCACCATCGAGAGCTCCGGCAGCTCCCCTTTGTCGGACAAGTAATGGCGCATCGCCCCACCGACCACAGTGAGGCACACATCGTTGATCGTCGCCCCATCGACGCTTCGTTTCATGGCTTTCATCTCGTCGAGCGGGCAGCGCACTTCGTCGAACACCCTGTGAGCAGAAACCTTGTTGTTGAAGCGGGTGCGAGGAACGCGCAGTCGGGTGCTGCGGTCCGTCACCAACTTGGGCAACCCTTTGATGGTCGGCAGGGCAAGGTCGGCGACTTGTCGGATGGATGCGACCGGTCGAACGAGCGCGTGCACGCCAGCCTTGCCGAGCAGCTCCCACGGCGACGGGGTGGCCTCGGCATGCCAGGAGTCGGCGAAGTGCCCGATGGGCTCGTCGGGGCTGAGCGTGTGCATCACGTTCAAGAGCTCAACGCCCGAGATGCCATCGATTGCCGCGTGATGGACCTTGAGCACGATGGCGAAGCACCCGGCGGGTAGCCCGGCGATGTGATCGAGACCTTCGATCATCGTCAATTCCCACGGTGGCCGGCTCATGTCCAGGGCCCTCGAGTGGAGGCGTGAGACTTGCGTTCGGAATTGCACCCAGTCGCCGGGCCGTGGCAACGCTAGTTGACGAAGGTGGAACTCGAGATCGAACTCGTCGTCCTCGATCCAGTACGGGTTGTCAAGGCCGAGTGGGACCCGGACGAGCTTGCGCCGAAGTGACGGCGTGCCGGGAAGGCACTGTCGAATCGTCTCGGCCAAGTCCTCGAACGTGACCTGACCGTCCGGGGCAGTGCTGACGTCGTAGATGTTGACCATGCAGAGATGGTTCGGGGTTCGTGAGGATTCCAAACCGAGCATCCCGTTGTCCAAGGCGCTGAGCTGCTGCATGGTCGATCCTCCTGCGACGGTGTCGATCCGCGCTGGCGACAGTACAGCGCCGAGCGATGGAGCGGGTCAGCGATCGATCGATCGCAGCGGCCGCGGTGGCTCGTAGGAGGAACCGGTAGGTTGACCGCTCGATCGGCACGGCGCGCGACCACCGGAGGCACTGCGATGGGTGATGGAACGTTCGACAACCGGATCACGCGGCTGCTCGGCGTCGATATCCCCATCGCCAACGCTCCCATGGGCGGTGTGGCCTCCGCACCGTTGGTCGCCGCGGTGGCCAACTGTGGCGGCATCGGGTTCATCCCCGGCTCGATGGGACCGGTCGGCGCGCGCGCTCGTATCCGCGAGACCCGTGAGCTGACCGCACGGCCGTTCGGTGTCAACATCCCCACCCGGTTCGCCGATCCGGCCATCCTCGACGTGATGTTGGAGGAACAGGTGAGCTGCGTCACCACATCGACCGGCCCGGTGGGGCCGTACATCCCGCAGCTCAAAGCGGCGGGCATCACGGTGTTGCACGTCGTCACCTCACTCGAGGAGGCCAAGCGCGCCGCCGATGCTGGCGTCGACGGGCTCATCGTGGAGGGCAGTGAAGCCGGCGCGCTGCGGGGCCCCAACGAGGTCGCCGCCATGGTGTTGTTGCCGTTGGTGACCGAGCGCGTGGATCTGCCCGTCATCGCTGCGGGCGGCATCGTCGATGGCCGTTCGATGGCTGCAGCCTTCGCCTTGGGTGCGGAAGGCGTGCTCATGGGCACCCGTTTCATCGCGTCGGTCGAGGCATCCGTCCACGCCAACTACAAGAACGCGCTGGTGGCGGCGGCCGAGACCGACACCGTGGTCATCAACCGCCACAACCGCGCGCCGCTGCGCGTGCTGCGCACCGAGACCACCGAACGCTACGAGCGCTCGGGTGAGGGTGACCCGTTTGCTGAGCTGATCCCGTCGATGATGAAGCTCTACGTGGACGGTGACATGAACGCCGCGTTCGCGTCGGCCGGAGTGGGCACGGGCCGAATCGAAGACGTCCAGCCGGTTGCTGAGATCATCGATAGAACGGTGGCAGAGTTCCGCGCCGTGATCGAACGCCTGGCGCGCGATCACGCCACGGCCTGAGGCTCGGCCGATCGGCCGTCAGGTCGGTACGGCGTCGAGTGGGCGGAGCTGCACGGCCACGCCCGACAGCAGCGCCATGCCGGTGAGAGGGTCGAGATCGGCCGATGGCAGCAGCACGTTCACGTTGGCATCCGGCCAGGCGTGGGGCAGTGAGACTGCACCAGGGCGGATGTCGTCGGTGACCTTGGCGAGCGCGCTGACCGCACCATTGCCGGTGGAGATCTCCACGCGTGCACCGTCGGTGATGCCGAGCCGTTCGGCGTCTGCGGTGTTCACCAACAGGTCCGGTCGATCGCCGAAACCCCGGTAGTTCATCTTGCGGTTCTGTCGTCGCGGGATGAGCGCGAGCGGGATCATCGATCGCTGTTGATGCGACGCCATCTGGGCGACGAGGAGATCGGGCGCGAGGTGCCACACCCCATCGGGCAGCATGGCCTCGGCCCATCCGAACCGCTCCACCTCGCGGATCACGGGCCCCTTGGCAGCGATGAGCGGATCAAGATCGACGCGCGCTGCGACCAGACGCAAGATCTCCTCATCGGTAGCGGTGTCGGGATCGACGGTGTCGGGCAACACGTGCGATCCGAGGCGCCGAGCGATCTGCTCGAGGATCCACCACATGGCCTTGCGTTCGCCTTTGGCCGGGAACACGGCGGGTGTGTACTGCGTGTACACCTCGGCGGCGAAGATGTCGGCGAGCAGCGGAACATCGGGCCGTTCCAATGGGCTCTTGCATGCCAGCACGTGGGTGGACGCCTGCACGGTGGGGTTGTCGATGACGTCGAAGCACACCACCAGATCGAGCTGAGCGAGAGCTCGCTCGAGACGGGCGGCGTCGGGCACGGTGGTGAGCAGCGCGGCGCCCATGATGAACAAGGCCTTCATCCGACCCGACTCGATCTCGTCGGAGATGAGCGCGGCCGGCCATTCGCCGAGGACCGACGGGATGTCGGGGCGACTGGGCGAGCCCGGTCCCGATGTGGCACGCGGCAATGACGTGCGCTCGTTCAGCCGAGCGAGGTAGCCGGGGTTGAACCACATCCCGCCGGGCTGATCGAAGCTGCCGGTCACGACGAGCAGCGACCACGCCATCCACTCGGTGAGGTTGCCGGCTGCGGCCATCGTCGTTCCGGTGCCGGTCATGATGGCGAGGCGACCTGCGGCCAACACCGCGTCTCGCAGTTCGGTGAGTTCGTGAACGCTGAGGCCGCTGCGCACGCTCACCGACGCCAACGTGAACTGCTCGACCACGTCGCGGAGCTGCGCGATGCCATCGGCCCGCAACGCCAGAGCGTCGATGTCGATGCCACGTGCCATGACCTCGCGGACGAGGAATCCGAGCACCTCGTGGTCGAAGCCTGGCCGAATGGCGAGATAGCGATCCGCGTGGCGGGCCGACTCGGTGAAGCGCGGGTCGATGACCCATACCGGGCCGCCCTTGCGGGCACGACGGAGGCGTTCCACCGGATTGGGATACGCCGTCGTCTGGCCATGGGAGACAACGGGATTGGTGCCGATGAGGAGGAGCATGTTGGGCTCGTCATCGGGGTGGGGCAGCAGCGAGGTGGTGCCGGCCATCAGCTCCCCGACGCGCCATTTGGCGGCGGAGTCGACGGTGGAGTCGCTGTAGATGCTGGGCGTGCGGATGGCGCGCTCGAGCCGGTTGGTGGCCCAGTGACCGGCGGCGTCGTTGTACATGCCGCCGCCGTGGAAGAAGCCCACCGCGGCCGGTCCGTGTTCGGCCACCAGGGCTGCCAGGCGTGTGCCGAGATCATCAAGGCAGCGATCCCAATCAACCGGGCGTAACGCGCCGTCGATCTTCATGAGGGGCTGATCGAGTCGGTCCGGGTCGTTGTGCAACTCGTCTTGCGCCCGGCCCTTGTTGCACGTGTAGCCGTGGGAGACCGCGTGGTCGGCCTGGCCGCGCACGCCGACGACCCGGTCAGCGGTGACGGTGAGCTCCAGTCCGCACTGGGCCATGCAGATGCGGCAGTACACGGCGACGGTGCGTTCATCGGTGCCGGACATGCGTTCCCCCTCGGGCGCCGTTGCTTCGGGTCCCCACGACGCCGTGATGAACCTAGTGCGTGATGCGCCCAGGGGGGATGGCTCGACAGGTCTCCCCATTGGGCCGTGGTCGGGACCTTGGGCCCTAGTCGCGTCTCCGTGACCCCCATATGTTTGGAAACAACATTTTCAAGCCTTCCAGCCAAGATGGGCTGGGGACCCGTGGAGGCAGTCCGATGTCCGTTCGCCCGTTCGTCTTCTCCTGCGATGCCCATGTCGCAGAACCGGCCGATCTGTTCCTCACCAAGATGCCCGCCAACATGCACGATCACGCCATCCATGCCGAGATCGGCGACGGCGTCCGCACCACGATGGTGGGCAACACGGTCATCTTCAAGATGCAGACCAACTTCCCGATGCATCGCACCGGCTTGTCCGACGAGGCGTTCGCGCAGCAGGCCGCCGATCGTTCATGCACCGATGCCGGCGAGAATTTCGTGAGCGACTGCGCGGTCGACACCACCCGGCGCGGCGCCCGCGATCTGCAGTTGCGCTTGGCCGACATGGATCGAGACGGGGTGGACGCGGAGTTGGTGTTCCCGTCGTTGGGCCTGATGTTGCCGCGCATCGCCGATCTCGAAGCGCAACGCGTCGCGTGCGAGATCTACAACGACTGGGTGTGGGACTACTGCGAGCCGGTGCGGGACCGCCTGGTCCCCGCAGCCATGATCCCGAGCTCGGACTTCGACGACGCGTTGGCAGAGTGCAAGCGCACAGCGGCAAAGGGCTTCGCCGCGTTCTGCGTGTGGGAGGGGCTCAACAACTACAACCGGCCCGAATGGGATCCGATCTTCGCGTTCGCCGCCGAGCAGCAGATCCCGATCGTGTTCCACACCGGGATCGGCAACGTCAACATCCGAGCGCTCAGCAACCCGGGCGGCGCGCTGTTCAACTACACGCGCCAGATGAACGACGCCGTCGACGTGATCACCCAACTCGTGGCCGGTGGTGTGCTGGACCGCAACCCGGGTGCTCACGTGCTCTTCGCCGAGCACTCGGCGGGCTGGTTGTGGGGTCTGGCCGAACGGATGGACGAGGTGTATCAGGGCCATGCTCCTGCGATCAGCCCCAAGCTCAGCCGACTGCCGAGCCAGATCGTGCGCGATCAAGTGCACTGCGCCCTGCAGAACGACACCGGCTCGGTCGCGACCCGCCGAGGCGTCGGCGTCGATGCCCTGCTGTTCGCCACCGACTATCCGCATTCAGAGGGCACCTTCCCGTTCTCCAAGGACGTCGTCGATCGCATGATCGCCGAGCACCCCGACGCGACCACCGAGGACTTCGTGGCCATCTTGGGCGGCAACGCCGCGAAGCTCTTCAAGCGGGCCAACCTGCAACCGCAGGTCGATGCTCGGGTGAAGGAGATGGCCGGGGTCTGAGTCCGGCGGGCCCGGGCGCCGTGTGATGTCGCCCTCCCTGGCAGGATCTGCCCGGGAGGGACGACATGTACGAGCAGATCCGATACGAGGTGACGGACCCGGTGGCGGTCATCACGTTGAACCGTCCGCAGCAGATGAACGCGTGGACGGCTCAGATGGGCGATGAGGTGAGCGACGCACTGCGCCGCGCCAGCGCCGATCGACGCGTGGTCGGCATCGTGCTCACCGGCGAGGGTCGGGGCTTTTGTTCGGGCGCTGACCTGTCGGACCTGAAGGTGCTCGGCAGCGGCGGGCAGATCGGCACCTCCATCGGACCCGATGCATTGGCGCGACCTGGGGAACCGTCATGGGGGGAGGACCTGCGCGGTACGTATACCTTCCCGATGTCGATCCCGAAACCGGTCATCGCCGCTATCAACGGAGCGGTGGCGGGCATGGGTGTGCCCATCGCCCTCAGCTGCGACATGCGCTTCATGGCCCGTGGCGCGCGTATCATCACGGCGTTCGCTGAGCGTGGTCTGGTCGCCGAATGGGGGATCAGCTGGATCCTGCCTCGCCTGGTCGGCTCAGCGGTAGCGCTCGATCTGCTCTTCTCGTCGCGGCGCGTCGAGGCGGACGAAGCCGAACGGCTCGGGCTGGTGAACAAAGCGGTGGAACCCGAACAGTTGCTCGTCGCTGCAACTGGCTATGTCGAGGATCTCGCGACCCGCTGCTCACCGACCTCGATGGCCATCATGAAACGTCAGGTGTACCAACAACTGCACGTCGGGTTGGCCGCAGCTGAAGCTGAAGCGCACGCGCTCATGAAGGAGAGCTTCACCCGGCCCGAGTTGACCGAAGGCGTGGCCGCGTTCCGGGAAAAGCGGCCGCCGCGCTTTGCCCGCATCGGCACCGAGGACGGCAACTGAGCGCTGCCTCGGTGCCGACGCGGACCGTCGCCGTCAGGTGACGGTGAACCTGGCGATGCCACGATCCCGCGCGGCGCCGACCCAGATCTCGGCGCCGACCTGGACGCCGGTCGTGGCCACGCCGTAGGTCTCCGGGCCGTAGTCGATGATCGTCTCGATGGCGAGGGTGTCGGGATCGATGCGCAGCACACGCGACGGCAGGCCGAGCCGATGCCCCGTCCCGTAGTGGCCGGCGAGGAATTCCTCCATCGACGTGTCGTACGCGCCCGCGGCGAGGAGATCACCATCGGGGGTCCATGTGAGATTGTCCACCATGATGTCCGTGGCGACCGTCGTGATCTCGATGGGGTCCTTGGTGAGGGACACCTTGCGCACGCAGCGCGAGCTCCATCCCGCGATGTACAACCACTGACGGTCCGCCGATACGGCAACACCGTTCGCACTGCAGATGGCGCTGCCCGGCACCGTCGTGAATCCTCGTCCAAGCTGCCACTCCACGACCTTGCCCGTCTCCTCGCCGGCGGCCATGCGGGCCAAACCGACCTCCGCGCCACCTTCGGTGTCGGAGGTGCTCGACACGAAGAAAGCACCGTCGCCGCTGGCGGCCACGTCGTTGCCGAAGGTGAACTCAGGCATGGCCGCGCTCCCGATCCAGGTTGCAGTCGGGCGGAGCGAGCCGAGGTCGACCTCGAACACGTCGACGAACTCGCCGCCCCCGTGGCTCACCACATAGACCTCGACGACGCCATCGGATCGTACGGTGACGTCGATGCCGTGCGGCTCGAACGTTGCCGGATCGAGTACGCGGCAATCCCCGAACCGATCGATGTCGGGTTCGAAGCGCCCGCCGTACGGGAAGAGCTCCGAGCACGACAGATCATGCCGATCGATGATGTAGAGCCGACCGAGTGGAGCGGTCGGTCCGAGCATGCCGGAGGCAACCACCCATGTTGTCCCCGGGATGGGAACCACGTCCTCAGGGTTGATGGGTCCCCACACATAGCCGTTCAACATCCCCAGCGCCATGAGCGTCCTCCGTTCCTCGATGCCGCGGTGCGTCACTTCACGTGCGGTTTGATCTCCTCGATCACCCATTGCGCCATCTCGAGGTGCTCTTCGATGTTTTTCACCTGAGGGATCGGCGCGTTGGTGATGGTGACACCCAGGTCGGACAGCCAGTTGAGTTTGTCGATGATCTCCTGCGCGTTCTTGGCCAGCTGCGCGTGCGGGTTGTCGAGCTCCACATGGCCTTCGCCCACGCTCATGGTCGACAGGCTGAACGACACCTCGAACGGATGGCCCCGGTCGGTGTAGGCCGGATGGGACTTGATGAAGTCGATCTTCTCGGGGAACTTCTCCGGCGGCGTGAGGAACGGGATCCACCCCGATCCGAACTTGGCGATGCGGGCCAACGCGGGGTCGGCATCACCACCCATCCAGATGGGGATGTGGGGCTTCTGGGCCGGCTTCGGCTCGAAGGCGATGTCCTTGAACGACACGTACTTGCCCTCGAACTCGGGCCACTCCTTGGTCCACAGTTCGATGATGGCCGCGAGGTACTCATCGGCCATCGCACCGCGCTCATGGAACGGCACACCGAGGAGGTCGAACTCTTCCTTCAACCAGCCCACGCCGAACGCGGCGACGAGGCGACCGCCACACATCCAATCGATGGTGGACAACGACTTGGCCATGACGATCGGATGCTGCAACGGCAACAAGGTGATGGTGGTGCCGACGCGCACCCGTTCGGTGGCGCCGCAGATGTATCCCTGCGCAGCGGTGGCGGCGAAGTAGAACGCCCCCGATAACTCCACGTGCTCGCGTGGCACCACGAAGTGCTCGCACACGCTGATCATGTCGAAGCCCATGGCCTCGGCGCGTTTGATGGCCTGGGTCTGCTGCGGCCCGGTCACCGCGGCTTCCCACGGCTGAGTGAGCGCGGGAAGCTCGAGCAGATGTGGCAATGGATAGGTGAACTGCATGTCGGACCCCGTGTTCGTACCGTGCCGCTGCGGCTCTCACCGAGCGGATCCCCGGGGTGGACCGTAGCGGAGCGCGGCACCCGACGACGCGGGGCGAGGCCGCGGCTCACACCAAGGTGAATCCGCCGTCCACCACCAGCACCTGTCCCGTGGTGATCGCCGCGTCGGGCGACGCCAGCAGGTGCACGGCATCGGCCATCTCGAGTGCGGTCGGTATGCGCCCATACGGCGTCTTGCGCTCGATGGCGCGGCGGAACTCCTCCGGAGCCGCCATGAGGTTCGGCGTCTCGATGTAGGCCGCCGCAACGGCGTTGACCGTGATCTCCTTGGGTGCCAGCTGGGTGGCGAGATAGCGGACCGACACCTCGAGCGCACCCTTGGCCGCCGCCATGGGGAAGTAGCCCAGACCCTGGGTCGGGTGGAACAACCGGATGGTGGCCACGCTGCTGGTGGCGATGATCCGCCCGGTCTTGGGTGGCAGCATGGGCACCGCGCGCTGGGCGATGCTCATGAGCGCGAGCGGCCCCACGTCCATGGCCCGCAGCACCTGCTCGCGTGTCGCTGACATCGGATCGGCGAAGGTCAGGTGGAACGCGTTGTGCACCACGACGTCGAGTGCGTCGGTGCGACGTTCGATCTGATCGAACATCGCCGAGATGTCATCGGCCGAACCCATATCACCGTGGATCACGTGGGCGTCCGCACCGGCCGAGCGCGCGAGTTCGGCGGCCTCCGCGGCCGCGCCGGCATCGTTGGCGTAGTTGATGAACATCGTTGACGACGTCGGTGCGAACCGCTCGACGATCGCTCGACCCCAACCCCGTGACCCTCCGGTGACGAGCACCGAACGCTTGCCATCCCCGCTCATCTCATCCCCTCGTCCACGTCGCTCAGCCACACATGAGCCCGTCGATGGATCGGAACCATCTCCGGCCAGTAACGGGTACCATCATGGCTGCTCGACTCATCGGGGGATGACAGCGAGAGGAGCGGCCTCATGAGGCTCGACGACAAGGTCATCATCGAGGTCGGCATCAACGAGAACCAGTTGAAGTCGACCAACGCCAACATCCCGTACACCGACGAGGAGATAGCGGCCGACGCGCAACGCTGCCTCGACGCAGGAGCCTCGGTCATCCACTACCACGGCCGGGATCCGATCGACGCGTCGATGTCGTGTGAGGCCGAACTGAACATCGCCATCCAACGGGCCATCACCGAGCGCACGACACTCATCGCCTATCCCACCTATGGCGACGTCGTGCCGGTGATGGACGGTCACTACGAGATCTGCACACCGTCGCAGAACCGATTCCGTCATCTGGTGGAAGCGGTGGGACGCGACGTGCGGTTGGAGATCGGTCCCATCGACCTCGGAGCGTTCTACGACGTCAACGCCGTTCGTACTGGCATCGATGTACCGGGTGAACCCGTGAGTGGTTGGACGATGGTGCGAGGGCATCAGATCAACAACGGATACGACCACGTCTGGCTCGCCCGGTTCTGCGAGGAGCACGGGTTGGTTAAGTCGTTCGCCGCGCCCGATTCCATGTGCCTGTTGAACCTCCGCAACATGATCGACATGGGTCTGGTGCCGGAGGCGAAGCTGAGCCTGAAGCTGTTCTTCTTCGGTGGTACGGCGCTGCCCACCCGCTTTCGCTACATGTTGGAGTTGGCGCGGGAGTTGTTCACCGACAAGCAGTTGCGGTGGATGCCGGTGGTGCAGGCCACCGATGGGTTCCCCGTGGCTGCGCTCGCCTTGGCGCAGGGAGGCGATGCTCGCACCGGCCTCGGCGATTACGCCTATGGGTCGCAAGGCGCGCCGTCCAATCCGGCGTTGGTCGAGCGGTTGGTGAACATGGCCCGCGCCCTGGGGCGAGAGCCGGCCACACCGGACGAGGCCCGACAGATCAAAGGACTGGCGCCGATCGGAGAATTGCTCCCGGCCTAGCGACCCGGGTGGCTTCCCGGAGCGTCGAGTCGTGCGCGTAGGGTCGGTCCATGGATCTTGGAATCGCGGGTCGCGTCGCTCTGGTCGTCGGGGGCAGCAAGGGCATCGGCAAGGAGTCGGCTCGGATGCTGGCCGCCGAAGGATGTCGGGTAGCTGTGGTGGCCCGGACGCAGAAGCACATCGACCTCACCGTCGCTGCCATCCGCGACGACGGCGGTGACGCCGTCGGCATCTCGGCCGACATGACGACCAAGGACGGGATCGAGCGCGCCGTCGCCGAGACCACAGCGGCGTATGGACCTCCACTCATCGTCATCACCCAGGCCGACTTCCACGTGCGCGGGTTCTTCGCCGAGATCGAAGACTCCGAGGCCTACGTCGAGTCATATCGGGCGTACACGATGAGCCAGGTGTACATGCTCCACGCAGTGTTGCCGGCCATGGTGGAGGCCGGTTGGGGTCGTTACGTCCACATCGGTTCGGCCACGGCCAAGGAACCGGTGAACAAGCCGCCCCACACCGTCGCCAACGGGACCAGAGCCTCAACGGTGGGGTTGCTCAAGAGCGTGTCCGACGAGTACGCCCGCTTCGGCGTCACCATCAACACCATCGCCCCGGGCTGGATCGCCACCAAGACCACCAACTGGTACCTGTCGACGCATGAAGGGTTGACAGACGACGAGCAGCGTCGCGATTGGATGATCGAGAAGGCCGGTGTTCCGGCCGGCCGCTTGGGTGAACCCGAGGAGATCGCCTCGACGGTGGTGTACCTGTGCTCGCAGCTCGGTGGTTACGTCAACGGCCACTACATCGCGGTCGACGGTGGTCATCATCGTTCGGCGTTCTGAGAGGAGGTTCGGCCATGGAGATCGGTATCGGGTTCCCGGGGCTCTTCGCCGGCGTCGACCGTCAACTGTTATTGACGTGGGCGCGCCGCGCTGAGGCGGCAGAGTTCGATTGTCTGTGCAGCGGCGAGCGGCTCGCTTCGGAGACGCCGGAGTTGATGACGACATTGGCCATGGTCGGGGCGGTGACCGAACGGATCCGGCTCATGAGCACGGTGGCGTTGTTGCCGTTGCACTCCACGGGGTTCATCACCAAGCAGGTGGCCACCCTCGACGTGATGACGCAGGGCCGCTTCACATTCGGCGTCGGTGTGGGACATCGACCGCAGGACTACGCGGCCGCCGGTATCGACAAGCCCTCTCGCCTCGATCGTTTCGAGCAGCAACTGGCTTACATGCGTCGCCAATGGGCGGGTACGCCCGCCGACGGTGAGCCGCAGATCGGTCCACCCACGTTCACCCGAGGTGGGCCTCGCGTGCTCGTCGGGCCTCTGACGCCGAAGGCGGCGCGACGTGCTGCGCTGTGCGACGGCATCGCCAGCTTCGGTGCCAGCCCCGCCGAGCATCTCGAGGTCTACAACTCGGCGCGCGAGGCGTGGACCGAGGCCGGTCGCGAGGGCAAGCCCTACTTCGCCGCTGGGGCGTTCTTCGCCGTCGGTCCCGACGCCGACGCCAAGTGCCACGAGTATCTGGCGTGGCATCACAGCGCGGGACCGTCGCAGCTCTACTACGACAAGTTCACCATCGCGGAGTCCAAGATCGCCGAGGCCATGGAGCAGTTCGCTGCCATCGGGGTCGACGAGTTCTACTTCGTGCCGACCATCGCCGAGGTCGATCAGGTGGACCGGCTTGCCGAACTGGTGAGGGTCTGACGTGATGGACCTGACCAACAAGGTCGCTTTGGTGACCGGCGCCAGCCGTGGTGTCGGTGCGGCACTCGCGGTGGCACTGGCCGAAGCCGGCTGTGATGTGGCGTGTGCGGCGCGCTCGACGGCTGAACAACCGCAAAAGACCGTCGGCACGTTGGACGACACGATCGACCGGATTCGGGCAACGGGACGCCGGGGGCTCAAGGTCCCCACCAACTTGGCCGTCTCCGATGAGGTCGTCGACATGGTGCGAATCGCGCACCAGCACTTCGGTCGCCTCGACATCTTGGTCAACAACGCCGCCATCTCGTTGGTGAGCACCATCGATGTCCCGATGCGACGTCACGACGTGCAGATGGAGGTGAACTTGCGGGCGCCGTTCATCGCGTTGCAGGAGAGCGCGGCCATCATGAAGGCCCAAGGCGGCGGGGCGATCCTCAACGTCTCGTCGTTGGCCGCGTTGTTGCCATTTCCCGATCAGATCTCCTACGGCATGGGCAAGATCGCCCTCGAACGCCTCACCATCGATGCCGCCAAGCAGTTGCAGCAGTTCAACATCGCGGTGAACTGCTTCCGGATCGACATCGCGGTGGCGTCGGAGGGGTTCGTCGCCAACACCCCGGGTGTCGATCATTCCGATTGGGAGCCGCCCGAAGTCGCCGCCGAAGGGATCATCTGGATGTTGCGTCAGCCGGTGACCTACTCGGGCATGCGCGAGAGCATGTACCACTTGCGTCATCGCGAAGGGATCATGGCGTCGCGCGTGCCGCATCCGCACTCGGAGCCGACGGCCACCGAGTTGTTCAACGGCCTGGCTCCCATGGAAGAGCACTCGGTGTTCGAAGGGCTCTATCGCGACCAGGGATGAGCATTGTGCCGGGAAGGATGAGCCTTCGGCCGGTGGTGCTCGAGGTGGCCGTTGGGTGAACGTCGATTCGTGAGCATCATCGACATCGCCGCCGGTGGTCTCAGCGCGCAAGAGGCGGCGCAGCGATTGGCGACCGACGGCCCCAACGAACTGCCGATGGCGCGCAAGCGCAACCTGGTGGCCCAAGCGTGGGACGTGGTGCGCCAGCCGATGTTGCTGTTGCTGGTCGGCGCGGGCACGGTCAACTTCCTCCTCGCCGAGCCACTCGATGGTGTCATCTTGATGGCGTTCGTGGTCGTGGTCATCGGGATCTCGATCTACCAGGAGCACAAGACCGAGAACGCGTTGGCGGCACTGCGCGATCTGTCGTCACCGCGGGCGCTCGTGATCCGCGACGGCCAGCAGACCCGCATCGCCGGCCGCGACGTGGTGGTGGGTGACTGCATCTTGTTGGCCGAAGGCGATCGGGTCCCGGCTGATTGTGTTCTCGCCGACGGGGTGAACTTCTCGGTGGACGAGTCGGCGCTCACCGGCGAATCGGTCCCCGTCCGCAAAGCCCCGCCGTCGGTCGGCACCTCGACCGAACCGCACCGGACCGTTGCCACGGGGCGTCCCGGTGGCGACGACACGCCGTGGCTCTTCTCCGGCACGTTGGTGGTCAAGGGCCACGGCGTCGCGGTGGCAACAGCGACCGGTGCTCGCACCGAGCTCGGCCGGATCGGTGACGCGCTGCGCACCATCGAGTCCGACCGCACGCCACTGCAGCGTGAGATCGACCGTCTGGTGGCGGTGATTGCGGTGTTCGCGCTCGTCGTCGCCGCCGTCGTGGTGGTGCTGTACGGGGTGATCCGCGGAGGATGGCTTCTTGCTTTGCTGGCCGGCATCGCCACCGCCATGGCCATGCTCCCCGAGGAGTTCCCGGTGGTGCTCACCGTGTTCCTCGCCCTGGGTGCCTGGCGGATGTCGCAACGTCACGTGCTCACCCGACGCGCTCCGGTGATCGAGGCCCTCGGTTCGGCAACGGTCATCTGTGTCGACAAGACCGGCACGCTCACGATGAACCAGATGACGGTGCGGGAGTTGATCGTCGGCGATCAGCTGCACGTGCTCGACGAGTCGTCGTTGCCCGAGACCTTCCACGCCTTGGCCGAGATCGCTGTGCTCGCGTCGCCCGTCGACCCGTTCGATCCGATGGACAAGGCGTTCCGATCGCTCGGCGAGACCTATCTGTCCGAGACCGAGCACCTGCATCGCGATTGGAACCTGGTGCGCGAGTACCCGCTGTCGCCGAAATTGCTGGCGCTGTCGCACGTGTGGCAATCGCCCGACTCGTCGCGTTATGTCGTCGCCGCCAAGGGTGCACCGGAGGCGATCGCCGATCTGTGCCATTTCGATCCCGATCGTCTCGGTGCACTGACGGCGCAGGTCGAGGACGCGACCGCGAACGGTCAACGCGTCCTGGCCGTTGCGCGTGCCCGGTTCGATCTGTCCAAACGGCTCCCCACCGAGCAGCACGACTTCGCATTCGAGTTCATGGGGCTGGCCGGCCTGCACGATCCGATCCGCCCCGGTGTCGCCGACTCGGTCGCCGAGTGCGCTCGCGCTGGGGTACGAACGGTGATGATCACCGGCGACTATCCGGGAACAGCTCTGGCCATCGCTCGCGAGATCGGTCTCGAAGATGCCGCTGGCTGCATCACCGGCCCCGAACTGTCGGTCATGAGCGACGAGGAGTTGGCACTCCGGGTACGTGAGGTGAACGTGTTCGCTCGAATGGTGCCCGAGCAGAAGCTGCAGTTGGTGCGAGCGCTGAAGGCCAACGGGGAGATCGTCGGCATGACCGGTGACGGCGTGAACGACGCGCCGGCATTGCGGGCCGCCGACATCGGCATCGCCATGGGTCAACGCGGCACCGACGTCGCCCGTGAAGCGGCGGCCTTGGTCATCACCGATGACGACTTCTCCTCGATTGCAGGGGGTATCCGTCAGGGCCGCGGCATCTTCGACAACCTGCGCAAGGCCATGGCCTATGTGATCGCCGTGCACGTGCCGATCGTGGGCATGTCGATCCTCCCGTTGTTCGTCGACCACTGGCCCCTCGTGCTGTTGCCGGTGCAGATCGCCTTCCTCGAGCTCATCATCGACCCGGCGTGCTCGGTGGTGTTCGAGGCCGAGACGATCGATCCTCGGATCATGGACCTCCCGCCTCGATCGACCACGACCCCCATCCTCGATCGTCAGTTGTTGGCCATCGCTGTGCTGCAAGGGTTGTCGGTGCTCGCCGCGGTGATGGCCGTCTACCTGTGGAGCGTGCTCGACGATCGCCCGGACGCGATCGTCCGTTCGATCACCTTCGCGACGTTGGTGCTGGCCAACCTCGGGCTCATCTTGGTGAACCGATCGTGGCGTCTGCCGGTGTGGCGGACGTTCCAGGAGCGGCGCAACCCGACGCTGAAGTGGATCATGGTGGCGGCGGTGTCGATGCTCGTGGTGATGCTCACCGTGCCCGGCCCGCGACGGGCGTTCACGTTCGGACCGATGACGATCGTCGACGCCGTGGTGGCGTTGGCCGCGTCGGCTGTGGGCGTCACGTGGTTCGAGATCCGCAAAACGGCGCGCGCCCACCGTTGACGAAGTCGCGCGCTCGATATTCACACTTTCAATCCGGGGTCCCCGGGGACTAGGAATGTCGTTGCGTCATCGATGCCGGGGCAGGGGGTCCCGGAGCGGCCATCGCCGCTCGGTTGCGTCGGCGCCTCAGCACAGGGGGATGAGAGATGATCGATCTGGGACTCGAAGGCAAGCGGGCCATCGTCGTCGGGGCTGGGTTCATCCCCGAGCGCGCCGGCCACGGACGTGGCAGCGCCCTGAACCTGGCCCGAGCCGGCGCCATGGTGGCCTGCATCGACAAGCACGAAGGTCGAGCCGCCGAGATCGTCGCCGAGATCGAAGCGTTGGGTGGCAAGGCGTTCCCTGTGATCGGCGATGTGACCGACCCGGCCGAGGCGGTGCGCGTGATCGACGAGGCGGTCGCTCTGCTCGGCGGCGTCGACGTGTGCATCGACGTGGTCGGCGAAGCCATCTTCGGATTGTCGTCGAGCTACTCGAACGAGAACTGGGACGCCCAGATGTCGAAGAACCTCAATCAGGTCTTCTACGTGTTCAAAGCGATCATGGGCCATCTGGTCAAGCAGGGCACGGGGGGTTCGGTCGTCGCCATCGCGTCGGTCGACGGCATCGGCGCCTCCACGTTCCACGCGGCGTATGGTGCCGCCAAGGCCGGGGTCATCTCGCTGGTGAAGAGCTTCTCGGACGAGGTCGGCAAGCACGGCATCCGGGTCAACGCCGTTGCCCCGGGCAACGTCGGCGGTGGCGTGTGGGGCGTGCCGGACGTGCCTTTCGGTCAGGACCCGTGCAACTCGCTGGCGCCGCCCCGCCCGATGGACATCGCCAACGCCGCGCTGTTCCTGTCGTCGTCGCTCGCCGAGCGCATCACCGGACAGACGATCGTGGTCGATGGCGGCGCGACCAACCGAACGCCGTGGGGCATCCGCGAAGAGCACCTCACGGAGTGGGTCGAGGCGCTGCCCGACGGCGAACCGGATCGCTGATCGGGTTCGGGTCGCGAGCGATCACGCGCCGAGGCGATCGAGGATCTCGGTGAGGACCCGCGCTGCCCGCAGCGTGGCGGGCCGCTGCCCCTCGTTGTCGATGCGTCGGCCGTTCAACTCGATGTCGAACGGGCCGTCGTAGCCGGCGTCCAAGATCCATCCCAGCAGACGTTCGAGCGGGATGTCGCCATCGCCAGGAACGCACCGGCCGATCTCGCCGTACACGGTGTCGCTGACCTGCACCAGCGCAGCGCGCGGGCCGACGGCCTCGAGCTTCTCGGCCAGGCGCGATTCAGCGAAGAAGCCGCTCACATCGAGGCACAGGTCCACGCCGGCGAGATCGGCCACGTCCATCGCGTCGGCGAGCCCGCCGGCGAGGTTGAAGCTGATGTACACCGGGTTCAGCGTCTCCAGCGCCCATCGCATGCCTACGGTCCGGCAGTGATCGAGCAACGGCCCCATGGCCCGTCGATATGCCTCGGCCCCCTCTTCGAAGGTGAGACGGCCCAGGGGACCGGTGACGCCGTAGATGCACCGCGCTCGCATCGACACCGCCGCGTCGATGGTCCGCAGGCCGATCTCGTGTTGTTCGGGCCACGATGACGGGTCATCGAGACGGAACATCACGTTGCTGACGACGGTCGAGACGCGCAATTGGGATTGACGGATGATCTCGATGCCGCGCTGCCATCCGATCTTGTCCAACTTCACCGGCGACACGCCGATCCAGCGTGCTCCGATCGAGCGCGCCCAGTCGCAGTCGTCATCGAGTGTCATATCGCCGATGAACGACGAGTTCACCGACACGCGAGGGTGGATGAAGGGATGGCTCAGAGCGATCTTCACGACACATTCCCCTTGGTCGTCGGCGCTGGGAGACTATGCCGGAGAGGAGTCGTGATGCCCCACCCCTTGGCGCTGTGTCACTACACGATGATCGATGTGGCCCCACCGGATCTCGTGACGTTGGCGGCGGAGGTCGGCTTCGACGCCGTGAGCCTCATGCTCCAGTTCCCCGTCGGGATCGGGGCGGGATATCCCATGCACGGCGATACCGCCATGCGCCGCGAGACGAGGCGACGTCTCGACGATTGTGGGGTGATGCTGTACGACGCTTCCACGTGCCGGCTCGAGCCCGACACCGATGTCGAGTCGTTCCGACCGATGATGGAATCCGCGGCGTACCTCGGGGCTGCTCGGTTCAACGTCAACGGCAACGATCCCGACGAGGCCCGTCTGTGCGATCGCTTCGCCGCCCTGTGCGCGTTGGGTGCCGAGCACGGGGTCGGAGCGGGGATCGAGTTCATGATGATCACCTGTGTCCGCACGATTGACGACGCAGTGCGACTCATCACCCGATCCGCAGTCACGAACGCCGCTCTCACCATCGATGCAGTGCATCTGGCGCGCTCGGGGGGAACCGCGGCCCACGTGGCGGCGCTCGATCCATCGCTCATCTCCTATGTGCAACTGTGCGATGGGCCGGCAACGATCGCGCCGGATCGCTACGTGTGGGAGGCCGGTACCGAGCGCATGCTCCCGGGCGAGGGCGAGCTACCTCTGCGGTCGCTCGTCGAAGCGATCGGTCCAGATGTGGTGGTCGGTGTCGAGGCCCCGTCGCAACGCCGGCGTGATGCGGGCGAGTCGGCGTTCGAGTACGCGGCGCGGGCCTCGAGATCGCTGCGGATGTTGGCGCTGTGAGCCCGTCGCGGCAATACGTCGTCGCCCCGCCGCGGTGGGCGGTCAGCTGATGGCGGCGACGCGACCAGCTTTGTCGATGCGCCGCTGGATCTCGGTTGCCTGCCCGGGCCACCGGCGGCGTGGGGAGTTGTCGGGTCGGGTCATCGTCGCGCGCCTCGGCCGACACCGTACGCGTCTCGCATTGAGGTGGCATCACCTCTGATGGGCGGTGTCGTGACGCTGCTGGTTACCATCGCTCGGGGTTGAGACCAAGGGGGTGCCGTGGCCGAGGAGGCGATCATGCCGGATCGGACCGGGGAGCTGTTCCATCTGCCCGGCGCGGTGGCGGTCATCACTGGTGCAACGCGAGGGATCGGCAAGCAGGCGGCACTCGCGTTGGGTAGGGCTGGGGCGCGGGTGGTCCTCGTCGGGCGCACGCGTGAGGACGCGCCGAACGCCGTGTTGCCGGGAACGCTCGACAGCGTGCTGGCCGAGATGACCGAGCAGGGGATCGAGGCGCGAGTCGTGCAGGCCGACCTCAGTGACGTCGCACAGACGCAGTCCATCGTCGATGCGACCCTCGGCTGGTACGGACGTTGCGACGTACTGGTGAACAACGCTGCCTACAACTCCAATGGCCCTCTGCTGACCGTCCCGGCGAGTCGTTGGGAGAAGGCCATGCGTCTGCAGGTCGTCGCACCGATGCAGTTGGTGCAGGGCTTCGTGCCCGGCATGTTGGAGCGAGGCAGCGGACGCGTGGTCAACGTGAGCTCAGCGGCCGCGGTCTCCTTGGCGAGCGGGCTGTCGCTCTATGCGGTGAGCAAGCGAGCGATGGAGCGCCTCAACGATTACCTCCATCTGGAGCTCGGGGGCAAGGGTGTGTCGTTCAACGCGTTCCGCATCGAGAAGAACGTCACCACCGAAGGCATGCGCCATGTTCTGGCCACGCAAGGCGAAGCCGTCGTGGCGATGGGCGGCACGTTGGACCTCATCTCCACCGAAGCGGTGGCCGAGCAGCTCGTGTGGATGGTTCGCCGAGACGCGCGCTGGAGCGGGCACACGGTGACCTGCGCGCAGCTCGCGCGATGGATGGAAACGGAGGGAACGTGACCGGGGTGTTGGACGGACGGGTGGCCATCGTGACGGGCGCGGCAAGGGGGCAGGGCCTCGCCGAGGCGACGAAGTTCCTGGCCGAGGGAGCGAGCGTGGTGTTGGTGGACAAGCTCGGTGATGTCGGTCGTGAGGCGGCGGCATCGTTGGGTGCGGCGGCGCACTTCGTCGAGGCCGATGTCACGTCGCCGGACGCGTGGGCGATCATCGTCGATGAGACCCTCTCGTTGTTCGGCGGCATCGACGTGTTGGTGAACAACGCCGGAGTGCATCTCAATCGATCGTTCGACGACACCGACGAGTCGACGATGCGCTTCATCATGGACACCGATTTCATGGCTCCGTTCCTCGCCATGCGGGCCGTGGTGCCGCACATGCGCGTTCGCGGCGGCGGGTCCATCGTGAACACGTCGTCGGCGTCGGCGTTCAAAGCCATACCGCTCAGCTCGGCCTACGTGTCCGCGAAGTTCGCCCTGCGTGGCCTGACGCGCGCCGCCGCGCTCGAACTCGGTCCCGATCGGATACGGGTCAACGCAGTGTGCCCCGGGCTCATTCGCACCGCGATGTCGGCGACGTTGTTGCGCTATCACGAGGACGAGATGACGGCGGCCATCCCGCTCGGATTCGTCGGTGAGCCCGGGGACGTGGCGGAGTTGGTGTGCTTCTTGGTGAGCGACGCGGCCCGCTACATCACCGGCGCCGAATACCTCATCGACGGTGGGGCACTGGCCTGAACGGCGATGATCCGCTCGCCGAGCGCGTTGCCCTCGGCGGTGTCTGTCGGTAGCTTCAACGGCGAAGGGGAGTATCCCTCGCTCAGCGGAGCTGTCGCTGAGCGTCGACGTCGCCGTCAGTACGGGTCGGCTCATCCGCCCCCGGTTGCGTCGCTGTAACGCCAATCGGCGGCAGCGGGAGAGACCTTCGACTGAACCCTCGTTCGTCGAAAGGTCTTCGCCATGCCCCACGTCTCGGTGATGCACGATCTCCAGAGCCGCCGTGTCTATCCCAGCGTCACGCTCCTGCACACCACCACAGCCGGCCCCACCATGGACCCGGAGGATGTGACGGTGCTGGTGCACCTGGCGGAGTTCGCCCACTGGCGGCTCTCCGGTGAGGTGGCCGATGAGGTGCGAGACGCGCTCGTGGCTCGGTTGGCAGAGCTGATCGCGTCGGCAGCGCACGAACCGGCGACCGCGGCGATCGCCGTGTGCGCGTCGCCCGACCACAGCGCAGTGGTGCGGCTCGGGGGCCCGGTGCGCTCGCGCTGCATCATCGACGAGACCTTCGCCACCCGGGACATGGTGGCCGATGCCAACCGCAGCGCCAGATATCGGGTGCTGACGGCGAGCGACCGGATGATCCGGCTGCTCATAGGAGATCGGGATTGTCTGGTGGAGGTGCGCGACGACCAGTGGCCGCTGCGCCGCGAGGACGGACAGAGCCTCGAACGTTGGGCCCGCACCGCGTCGGCGGCGATTCGACGCCGATTCGACGCCGACGGCGATCAGAACCTCCCCACTGTCGTTGCCGGGGTCGAGCGCACCGTGCGTGCCGTTGTCGGGGCCGATCTGGCGACGGTTGTGGCCAGCGTGCCTGGCAACCACGACCGGACCGGTTGGGTCGATCTCCACGGCGCGACCTGGCCGCTCATCGAAGCCTGGCTGGCCGCCGATCGCGATGCTGCGTTCGCCCGGCTGAGCGCAGCGCGCGGTGCGCGCCGTTACGCCGGTGGCCTCGGCGAGGTGTGGGAGTTGGCCCAGGACGGCCGGGTGGACCTCCTCGTCGTGGAGGAGGATTTCCGGGTGGCTGGACGGATCGCCGAGGGACGTCTGGTCGAGGTGACCGACCCGGCTGCCCTGGGCGTGATCGACGACGTGGTCGATGAGCTCATCGAGGCCGTGATCGCCACACGGGGCGCGGTCGTCGTCGTGCCCGATGGTGATCTGACGGAGCACGGCCGTGTCGCTGCCGTGCTGAGGTACTGATGGCGAAAGCCGACGAGAGCATCGCCAACAAGATCGTCCACATCGCATCCGTGGCACTGCCGTTGGTCGGGCTCGTGGTACTGGGGCAGTGTGGGCCGTGAGCTGCCTGCAGCGCTGGCAGTCGCCGTGGCGGCGAGCCACATCGCCGTGGTGATGGTGTCGGTGGTGCATGCCGAGGAGATCGCTCATCGTGTCGGTGAGCCGTTCGGTACGCTGGTGCTGGCTGTGTTCGGTCACCGTCATCCTCGACGCCCGCAAGGACCACACCGTGCGGTTCAGTGACCAAGGCGCCAACGCGCTGCTCGGGACGGTCCTCACATTGGCCACCCTCAGCTTGGTGATGCCCTCGTTCACTTCGAGCTCGAACGGGCCCACCTTCACCGGATCCCAGTTGGCCTTCTCAGCGGTGTCGTCCGCCGCGGTGTACTGCGTCTTCGTCGTGGTGCAGACGGGAAAGCTGCGCTGGATGTTCCTCAGCCCCGACAGCCGAGACAACGTCGGTGACGACACGATCGATGAGTCGGTGAGCAAGGTGTCAAATAGCGTTGACGCGCACGGCGATGAACCGCACCGGTCGCTCCTTCCTCGCGTCGTGCTGTTGCCCGTGTTCCTGGCGCTCGTGCCTAAGGCGGCGAGCGGCTGGCTCGATGGTGCGCCTTCGGTCCCTGTCAAGGATGCTCATCGCCGAGGTCACTGCTGCCGATAAAGGCGCCAACGGGCAGTTCGCGCGGCGGTCGCACTCCACCAGACAGCGGGGCACCACATGCAGCCATGGCAGCACCAGTCGACCGAACCGAGTAGAGCAGCGGCGATCGAGTCGATGGCCGCAGCGCGTGGACGTCGCCGGTTCGCCGCTGTGTTCGTGACGGCGATGGCGGTCGGTAGCACTGTGCTGGTTGCGTCGCCGGCCTCGGCGGCGCCCGGCGTCCCGGTGAGCAATGCCGACGGATTCGACGCCACCGAGGACACCGAACTGCAGGTGGCGGCGCCCGGCGTGCTGGCCAACGACGACGTCGAGACGGCACCGGGCGTCGAGCCACAGGTCCGCCTCGTCACCGGTCCAGTGGTGATCACGTCCTCGAGTGTCAACCCCGACGAACCGGGGACGTTGGCGTTGGCGGCCAACGGCGGCTTCACCTACCTACCGGCACCGAACTTCCATGGCGTCGTCCGCTTCACGTACGTCGTCAACGATGGACTCGCCGACTCCGCTCCGGCCGAAGTGCTCATCACCGTGGCGTCCGTCAACGACGGGCCGCCGGTGGGCGCGGCGGACGACTACGTGATGGATCAGGGCTCGGTGCTGTCGCAGAGCGCTCTCGGCTCTGCGTTGCTGTCGAACGATCAGGATGTCGATGCCGATGTCCTGCGCGCCGCTCCGGGCGATGTCGGGCCGTCCCACGGCCAAGTGACCATCGCCGACGACGGGAGCTTCGAGTACACACCTGATCCCGACTTCAGCGGCACCGACACGTTCACCTAGGACGTGAGCGACGGTCCGTCGAGCGACACGGAGTGCTGGTGACCATCACCGTGCGGCCGCTGCCCGTCACCACCATCGCCTCGCAGTTGGTGCCCATCGTGAGTTCCCGTCAAGCTCAGTTCGTCGTGGCCTCGAACCGCGCCGATGCCACGATCCAGTGCGCCATCGATGGTGGTCCATTCTTCGCGTGCGCGTCGCCGGTCTCCTACGGCGGCCTTGCCGATGGCAGTCACACCTTCGTCGCGCGATCGCTCACCCTCGATGGTGTCGCCGAGACCAGCCCGCCCGCATGGACCTGGACCGTCGACGCCACGGCGCCGGTGCTGACGCTGTCGTCTCCCGCCAACGGCAGCGTGTTCACGCAAGGACAGCTCATCGCCCCGGCGGCGATCTGCACGGACAACGGCACGGCGCTGTCACCTGACCTGCCCGCGGTCGCCACCGCCACAGTCGGCCCGACGTTCACGTACGCCGCGTCGTGCACCGATGGTGCCGGCAACGTCGTGATCGCCAACGCCACCTACAGCGTCGTCGCCCCGCCGCCGGTTGTCGATCCGCCCTCGACGACGCCGCAGTTCGATGTGCGGTGGCGCTCGGACTCCAGAGGCTCGACACCGTCGACGCTGAACGGTGCGCGTGTCTCCGGTCGGATCACGCTGTCGCTCACCGATGCCATTGGTACGCCGATCGGGCGTGATCGTTCGATCCGGTCCGTGGCCTTCCGGATCATCGACTCCTCCGGGACCACCGTGCTGGAGGGATCGGATCGTTGGTCGCCGTTCTCGTCCGGCCGCGGCCATCGCAACAATGTGGCCATCGACACCGGTCGATTGCTCAACGGCGCCTACCGCATCGAGGCGATCGTCGCCGTGCGCGACGGTGCGCCCGTCACCATCGTCGCGTCGTTCGACGTCGCCAACGCGCCTCGTCGACATGCGCATCGGGGCTGGGGTCACGACTGCGACTGATCCACCGTCACCTTCGTCAGGTCGGTGACGTCGGCCCGACGGAGACGATGATCGGGGTCATCGCCCAAGGTCCACTCCGTCGACGTCGGAACGCCGCATCGTAACGTCTGGATTCAGACGCATGACACCGCTTGCACGGGGGGCAAAGGCGCGTTCGGTGGGAAGGAGTTCGCTTTCGCGGCGCGCAACCCCAGTTGACGATCGCCCGACGAGCTCGCTGACTGTGTCGGCGTCGCCCGGGTGACATGAGGAAGATTTGGGGTTCATCGACACCTGCGGCGCCCGTCTCGCGTGCAAGGCTCGTTGACGCCAGCGGGACGTGAGCGCGTGACCTGACACAAGAGTCGGGAAAGTCCGTGCAAGATCTGTCGAACAGCGCCCGATCTGGTGTCAAGGTTTTGTCTGGTTCTCGCCACCGGCGAAAGAACAAAAAGAATTCTGCCGAACGGTGCTTCGGTAGAAGGCGTTGTCGTCCGATACCTCTCGGCATGATCACGGCGACCTCTCATGGCCCCGCGACGGGCGACACCCGCACCGCCTCGACGCAGTCCCCCCACCTCTCCCTCGGTTGCACCTTGTTGGTGGCATCGAGCGTCCTCGTCCTGGCCGCCGCAGTGCGCCATGGGGCAGACGACTCCGGTGCGGCGATCGGAGCGATCCCAGCACTGGCATCACTGGCGATCGTGGCGTCGGTGGTCCGTTGGCGTCCGACGTTCGAGCACCTACCTGTCCGATCGGTGTCGGTCCGTTGGCATCACACCATCGTCGCGATGGCCGCCGTGGTGGCCGTGGTGTGCATGATCGGGTCCCGGTGGGCACAGTGGGCCATCGGGCCGGCATTCACCGTCGCGGTGTGCGCCACGTATTTGTCGACATGGGGATTTCGGCGCCTGTTCCTCCTACGCCGAGTCGTGGCCATGAGCGTGCTCACCTGGTACCCGGTGGCGCAGGTTCTCGAACCGTTGTGCCGCGCCACCATCGCCGTGCCCTCGAACATCATCTACCGACGACTGGCCTCGATCGGGGCGTATGGCATCGATCAGCATCCGTGGCGGTTGTACGGCGCCATGTCCCACCGTGGTTGGATCACGGTCGCCGGTGTGGTGCTGCTCGGAGTGATGTCGACGCGAGAGCCCATGACCTCGCGTCGCGTCGGTGTCGTGCTGATCGCTGCGTACGTCGGCTTGGTCGTGCACCACGCCGTCGTGTTGGCCATGCCGATCGAGCAGTACGGCCATGACCTCGCCACCGAACTCATCGTCAGCGCGTGGTTCGAGATCACCATCGCTGCGCTCATCGGGACCTGCCTGGGTGGCATCGGATCGCGGTACGAACCAGACGGGGCCGTGCAGATCAACCACGCCGACCGCGACCCCATGATCTTCGCGGCCGGTCATGCCGAGGTGACCGTCGCATTGCGTCTCGCCACCATCGCTGTCCCGCTCACCGCGCTGGCCGTGGCGGTGGCCCGATGAATCTCGAGACCTGGACACCAGCCACTCGATCCGACGTCTCGCCGTTGTGGACGTTGCTCACCCCGTCATCGCCTACCGATCTCGTCGACGCCATCGATGAACCCCTCACCGAGCCACGCGTCGGCGGTCCGATCAGCCTCGACAACGCCGAGGACATGTGGCTCAAGGGCGACGTGGCGGTGGCGGGCGATCCGCGCCGACTGCAACCACCCGATCGGATCGGGATCGAACCGCCCAGCGACATCGAGATGTGGTCCTACGTGGACGGTGATGGTCGGCGCTTCCTGCAGTTCTCAGCGCTCAGCAAGATGTCGTTGGGTCTTGCGCTCGCCTTCTTGTCGTTCCGTGGCCAATGGCTGCTGATGTTGGCGCCGTTCGCTCTGCTCGTCGTGGCCGGTTCGTTGGTGAGCCTCATCTGGTCCACCCAGATCAAGCCCTTCCACACCTGGCTCCACAACAAGCTGCTCGGATGGGGCGATCTGCGCCATCAACCGGTGGACGTGTTCATCGCCACGTGCGGTGAAGACCCTGCCGTCATCGACAACACGGTGTGGCACGCCATCCAGCTGGATCATCCCGGTGGGGTGAAGGTGTTCCTGCTCGACGATCGCAACTCCGAAGCAGTGCGCGAGATCGCTGATCGCCGTGGCGTCACCTACCTGAGCAGACCCAACCGTGGCTGGATGAAGAAGGCGGGCAACCTCCACTTCGCGTACAACCAGACGACCAGTCCGCTCATCTTGGTCCTCGATGCCGACTTCGCCGTTCGGCGCGACTTCCTGCGCCACACCATCCGATGCTTCGACGACAAGGAAGTCGGCATCGTGCAGACACCCCAGTTCTTCCGAGTGTCATCGGACAACTGGGTGGAACGCGGCGCCGCTGCGCAGCAGGAGATGTTCTACCGCATTGGCATGCGAGCCCGTGATCGTCGACAGGCCGCCATCTGTGTGGGCACCAACGCGGTGTATCGCCGTGAGGCGCTCGACTCGCGCGGTGGCATGGCCTTGCTCGAGCACTCCGAAGACATCTTCACCGGCATGAAGGTGATGGACGCTGGGTATCGGGTCGAGTACCTCCCGTTGGTGTTGGCCGCCGGGTCTGCCCCTTCCACCACGGCGTCGCTGGCGTCGCAGCAATACCGTTGGGCCAGAGGGAACTTCGCTCTCACCACCGCACCACTGTTCAAGCGCATGCGGATGACACCGATGCAGCGGCTCTCCATCTGGGAAGGGTGGATCTTCTACGTCACCAGCGCCCTCAGCCCGGTGGTGGCGATCGTCGTACCGGTGCTGACGCTGGCGGAGGCGCCGGACGCCATCTCGTTGGCCCCCACCGCCATGTTGCTGCCTGCGCTGTTCACCGAGTTCGTCGTGCAACCGCGCTGGCTTCACCTCCCCGACGGGCGAGCATCGCGGCGCGTCGGCGTCATCTCACAGGTCGCTCATCTCCATGCATTGCGCGACCATCTCACCGATCGCGATCAGGAGTGGATCCCGACCGGGGGCGTGCGCACCGGCACGCGGCGCCAGCCCACCGATCGCATTCCCGACATCGTCGCCGGATCTGCCGTGATCGGGTTCGTGACGATCTTGGTGATGGTGGGCGTGCGCGCCGCACAGCGATACTCGCTGCTCGATCTCGCGCCCGTGGTGGTCCTGGCCGCCGCCGCGCTGCCCACTGCGCTCGCAACACGCCGTTCGCCTGAGCCCACATCGCACACCAGTGACGGGTCACACGGTGATGTCCTGTGCCCGGCCGTCGAGCCGGGTGCGGGGTCGGCGATCTCGAACCCGTCATCGGTCGGGGAACGGGATCGATTCCTCGACACCGTCCGCGCCGTGTCGATCATCCGCGTGCTCTTCTGGCATGCCCTCGGCTATTGGTGGATCTCGTGGCTGTTCGCCGCCATGCCCGCAGTGTTCTATGTCTCGGGAGCGATCTTCGCCCAGAGCATCGCTCGTGCCCCGATCACCAGGGTCGTCGCGGCCCGGCTCGAGCGACTGATCGTCCCGTACCTGTCGTTCCTCACCGTTGGCCTTGCCGCAGTTGCGCTGGCGGTGCCGCACGAACTGCTGCGGCACTGGCGCGACGCGCTCTCCTGGGTCGTGCCCTATCGCAGCCCAGCCCCGTTGCCGTGGGAGGCGGGCTGGTTGTCGACTCCCCTGTGGTTCATCCGAGCACTGTTCCTGGTCATGGCGATGGCCCCCGTGATGGTCGCTATCGGTCGTCGGGTGCCGAGATGGATCTGGGTGCCCGTGTTCACCGGGGCGATCGTGGGTCTCGACGCGTTGGTGGCCGCACAACGCACTGCGTCGGCCACCGCCATCGTGCGTGGGATCGGTGACGTCGTGTGCTTCGGCGGGTTCTTCGCCCTTGGCGCTGTGGCGCATGGCGAACGTCATCGCCTGGGACGCGCCGGGCGGCTCCGCCTGCTGGCGGTGCTCGTCGCCGTGACCGCCGCGGTCACCATCACCGATCCTCCCCCTCAGATGGTGGTGAACAACACCTACGTGTCCATGACCTTGGTGGGCCTGTGTTGGTTGATGGCACTGCTCACCGTCGAGGACCACGTCCGCTCGTTCGCCGCGATCCCGGTGATCGCTCGGCTGGTGTCCTGGGTGACCGGTAGTTCGATGACCATCTATCTGTGGCACACGCTGGCGGTGTGCGTGGCTTACCAGTTGGTCGGCCTGCCGACGTCGGTCGCTGATCAGTTGGTGCTCGGTGCGGTGTTCACCGTCGTGCTGGTGTCCCTGGTGAGCGTGGTGCGGCCCTTGGAGCACATGGGTCGTCGTCACAGCACCCGGTCCGAGCAGCATCGGCTGCGCCCTCTGCGCCTGGCGCTCGTGTGCTCCATCGTGGTGCTTCTCGCCACCGGTCCAACGCTGTTTCCGGAGAACACCTCGGCCGCCGGTCCACCGGCACCATCGGGGCGCCCTGCGGTGGGTGGTGGCATGAACCGCGCCACACCGGCCGACGCCTCCGTGGGCGACGCCAACAGTTGGCTGCACGCTCACGGAGCCACCGGCGCGGTCATGGCGACCATGAAGCCCGGCGCGCCCACACCGGTGCTGACGGTGGCCGGCAATTCGCATGCCATCGGCGCTGGCGATCGCTTCGAGGTGTTGAGCGTCACCAAGACGATGGTGGCCACCGTGGCCATCGAGTTGGCACGCGACGGGGTCCTCGATCTCGATGCACCGTTGCCGCCCATCGATGGGGTCGATCAGCGGTTGACGTCCTCGGTCACGATGCGACGCCTCCTGGCCCACGCCTCAGGCCTCGTCGACTACCGCGAATCGCGCGGCTATCGACGAGATGCGGTGTTGACTCCGGCGCAAGCCATCGCCGTCGCCCTCGCCGACAGCGACACGTCGCACACCACCGTGCGCTATTCATCGGCCAACTATCTTCTGGCCGGTCTGGTGATCGAGAAGGTCACCGGCGAGTCCCTCGCCGACGTGTTGCGTACGTGGTTGTTCGAACCGTTGGGACTGCACGACACCGAATTGATCGACAACAGCCGAGACGGCTTCGTCGGGTTCGCCAGCGGTGGAGTGGTGTCGACGGTGAGCGATCTCAGCCGTTGGTACGACGCGTTGATGCGTCGCCGCATCGTGCTGGACGACGATGGGCTCGACGAGATGGTGTGGGGCGCGTCGCAATGGTCCCAGTTCTCCGGACTCGGGGCCTGGCGTCGCTGCCCCTGTGGGGCGACGACGGCCGGCACGTCGAGCGACTATCTGTACGTGTTCCACGACGGCGGTGACGTCCGCATCGCATACATACCCTCGCTCGACACCGTGTTCGCAATTCGACTTGACGCGCCGATCTACGGTCCGGATCGGGTGGCCGACGATCTCGACGACCTCGTGTTCGAGATGCTCGACGACTCGATCGCCGGTGTTCAGGGCAGTCTCGCCACCTGACCACCGTCGAATCGATGGGCGACGCCGGGGTTCCGCAACCCTTCGCTCTCCCCGAGCCGGATGATCTCGGCTCGGGGGCCGATGGTGGTGATCTCCACGATGGCCACCGTGCCCAGGCGCGTGGACCACAGATGCGGATGGGTGGCACTACCGGAGTTGATCTGCAACGTGCCCTCACGCCAGTCGAGCCGTACGATGTGGGTGTGGCCGGTGACGATGATGTCGGCGCGTTCCCCACCGAGGTATCGGTCTCGCAGTTCGGCCACCGGCCGGTCTTCGGGCTCCATGTCGTGGACCATGGCGAGGCGATAGCCCTCCACGTCGAGCCACTGGACATCGGCGATTCGTGGGTCCTTCCACGCCCCATCGTTGTTGCCCCGGGCTGCGAAGGTGGGTGCGATCAGCTCGAGTTCGTCGAGCACGGTCGGCCACACGATGTCGCCACCGTGCCAGATGAGGTCCACACCGGTGAACGCCAGCGCAACCTCCTCCCACAACGTCGCTCGGGCCGCAGGCATGTGGGTGTCGGAGATGAGGCCGATACGCACCGCCTCACCATAGGACGGTGTCTCGGTGCTGCTGCACTGATCCAACGGCGTAGGCAGTCATGAGGCCGTCACTACGCTGCGACCATGGCTGAGGCACGCGGGGCGCCGCTCATCGAAGGTGACGTGGCACCCGGATGGGAACCGGTGCGGGAGGCCTTCGCCGCGAACTTCACCGATCGGGGCGATCTGGGCGCGGCCGTGGCGGTTGTGCACCGCGGCCAGACGGTCGTCGATCTCGTCGGCGGTCATCGCGATCGGGATCGAACGGAGCGCTACGGGCACGACACGCTCCAGTTGGTCTTCTCGACCACCAAGGGCATGGCGTCGGTGTGTGTAGGGCTGTGCGTGCAGCGCGGCTGGCTCGACCCCACCGACCTGGTGAGCCGATGGTGGCCCGAGCTCCCGGTCGGCGATCTCACGGTCGAGCAACTCCTCAGCCATCAGGCGGGACTGATCACGGTGCAACCTTCGTTGACACTGACCGAGATCCTCGACTGGGACACCGTGGTGCGGGCACTGGAGGCGACCACACCGATGTGGCCGCCGGGATCACGCCACGGCTATCACGCCATCACCTTCGGATGGCTCGCCGGTGAGATCGTGCGTCGCTGTGATCCGCGAGGTCGAGCCATCGGACAGTTCCTGGCCGACGAGATCGCCGCACCACTGGGACTCGAGATGTGGATCGGATTGCCCGAGGAGCTCGAGCCGCGAGTGGCGCGACTGCGGGGTGCGCCGCTGCCGAGCGATCCACAGGTGCTGGCCACCTTGGCTGCGCGGACAGGTCCAGGGACGTTGGGGGACACGGCGCTCACGATGGGCGGTGCCATAGCCATGGGTGGTCCGTGGAACGCTCCGCAGGTGCACCGAGCCCAACTGGCGGGAGCGAACGGCATCACCAACGCCCGCAGCTTGGCCCGCATGTACGGAGCGCTGTCAAGTGAGGTTGACGGTGTTCGCCTGTTCACCGACGACACGATGGAGGAGGTCCGTCGTCATCGCGTCGGTGGCTTCGATGTGTGCCTGGGGCGCTCGACCCGCTTCGGTCTCGGGTTCATGCTGGCCAACGACTTCAACCCGATGCTCGGGCCTGGCTCGTTCGGGCACGGGGGAGCCGGTGGATCGTTGGCCTTCGCGGATCCCCAGCATCAACTGGGCTTCGGGTACGTGATGAACCAGATGCAGACGGGCATCGACGCCGATCCTCGGCCGGCGGCGCTGGTAGACGCGGTTCGCCGTTGTCTCGTCACATGATGGCCGTGCGGCCCTGCTGGACCTCGCCCCCAGCCCGACTGACGCGCGAGCGGGCGAGTCGGTCACTCATGGCGTCGATCAAGGCTGTCGGAGGTGCGGCCTGGTCGTTGAGCGCAAGCAGGAACACGTCGCCTGGGATTCTCCAGAGCGAACCTGGGGACGCAGCGACGACGGACGCACTACGGGGCCCGTTCTGCAGCAGCCCGATCTCGCCGAACCAGTCACCGGCCGTCATGTGGTTGATCTCGACAGGACCGTCGAGCACGCGGAATCGGCCACCGCGAACTATGAAGAGGTCGTCGGCGGGTTCGCCTTGAATGACGACCGCTCGTCCAAGTTCGGGTGATTCGACCTCGATCGATGCCGCCAGGCGCTCCAACGAAGCCGTGGAGGCGGCCTCGAAGATCGACAGCGACCTCAAGACGTCCACGATCGGTCCCAGCTGATCGCGCCGCTCGCTGACCGTGTAGCTCAACCGGCGAAGTCCCGGCACGCTTGCCAGAGTGACGACTCCCGTCGTCGCCCCTATGGCGACGAGTGATCGGGACAAACCGAACAACGCGACCGCAGTGGGTGCCGCCAGTGCTCCGATCAGCTTGCCGGCGTTGCTCGCGGAGTTGACGATTCCGAACACTCGGCCCAGCGTCGACAACCGTGCCAATCGCTGGAGCAGGACGATGGACAACACCTCGAACGCGACGAGTGCGGAACCGACGAAGACCAGGACGATGCAGGTCAGGGTCGCCGATCGGATTGGAGCGAGGAGGATCATTCCAGCGGCGCTCACGGCGACCGACAGGGCCATCGTCGATGCCGGTCGTCGTGTCTGCGCGATGCGATCGGAGAGCGGCAGCGTGACGAGCGCGCCGAGACCGATCGCGCCGGCCAAGAGTCCGATGCCCGGGGCTCCGAGGCCGAGTCGTTCCTTGGCGATCAGGATGTGCAGCGGTATCTCGGCGCCGCGCGTGGCGTACATGACGAACACGAGGATCGTCACCGTCATCAGACCGGCGTGGCTCCTCACCTCCTGCCAGCCGTCGGCCATGTCCTGGGACCAGGCGCGACGCTCGTCGGTCATCGTTCGCAGCGACACCGCGCGCCGAGGAGTCGCGAGTTCGGTCGTGGAAGCCATCAACATCGAGGCGATGAGGAATGTCGCAGCGTTCACCGCGAACCCGACCGAGGCTGAGCCGATCTCGAGTAGCAGCGCTCCGCACAATGGGCCGATGAACGTCATCACCTGCCGCACTGTGCCGACCAGCGCGTTCGCCGAGGACAGATCGCTCTCGCCGGCCACCAGCGGCATCGCAGCAGTGAGCGCAGGACGATATGGGGCGGCCAGTGAATAGGTGGCGAGCACGATCGTCAACATCCAGAACACCGAGATCTCTCGTGACGCCGCTGCAGCGAGGAGAGCCATGAGCGCGGCGCGCCCGAGATCGAGAGTGGTGAGCAGACGGCATCGGTCGACGCGATCGGCGATGACGCCTGCGGGTGCGCTGATGAGTGCCCGGGGGCCGAGCCGCGCAACGGCAGCGAGCGCGAGCACCCCTGGGCCTGCACCGCGATCGAGCAATGCCGACGTGAGAGCAACCCAGAACGCACCGTCGCCGACGCCGGACACGATCTCCATGGCGAGGATGCGCCGAACGCCGGGCCGGTAGTGGTGTCGTCGGCGGATCGACCTCATGGATCCGCCATGATCACTCGTCCCACACGGGCCTCCCGAGTCCATTGCTGAACTCGAGGTGAATGCCGAGTTACATCTCGTCGTTTCTGTTCAAACTCGATGGATGCTCTGGACGTCGAGCACCCGGAGTGGATCAGGTGCTGGTGTTTGCAGCGCCGTGCCCCGTACGACCATTCGAGGGGAACGGTGGGTGGTCATCGGGGCATCGTAGACATGTGGCCCAGATGCGATCGCTGGGCCACATGTCCATCGGGTCAGGCAGCCGTGGTCTCGATGGCGGGCGATGCGCTCTCGAGGGTGGGGGCCTGTGAGGACACCGTGATGCGGCGCGGCTTGGCCCGTTCGGCGATGGGCACGGTCACGGTGAGCACACCGTTTTCGTAGCTGGCGTGGATCTTGTCGGCGTCGAGGCCGTCCCCGAGGAGCAGTTGGCGATGGAACCGACCGTGCACTCGCTCGGCGGCGAGGACCTGGTCGCCCTGCACCGGTCGCCACGATCGCTCGGCGGAGACGGTGAGCATCTGGCGTTCGTACTCGAGGGCGATGGAGTCCGGATCGACGCCAGGTAGATCGAAGTGCACGACGACGGTGTCACCGTGACGATAGGCATCCATGGCAAAGCTGGGGCGGCGACGCTGGATCGCCTGATCGAACAGACGGTCGAAGTCGCCGACCGGGTCGAAGCGCAGCAGAGTGGACATGAGAGGGCTCCTTTCAACTGTTCATGGTGTGGATGAGTTGCCATCGACAAGGTGTCGATGGGTGGTGCGCACGTCTTGATGGCCCATGCGATCCCGGGTGTCCATGATGTGGACCCCACGACGCTGGGCGGCCGCGGCGTGCGATCGTCGCAGGACGTTGGCGGAGACAGCCATGGGGAGTCCTGCCGCGAGTGAGGCTTGCTTGATGAGGTAGTCGGCACCGAAGCGAGTGATGCGGCCGGCTCCCTTGCCGTTGGAGGTGCTGGTGAGCAGCGGTCCGGTGATGGCACCCGATGCTCGCAAGGTGGTGATTGCGGCCGCAGTGTCGACGTCAAGCGCGATTGACATGGGGCGACCATGACGCTCCAGTTCGGCCGACATTGACTTGCGAGGGCCGATGATCTGTTCGTGATCGAGGGCGAGGATCTCGCCGAGTCCGAACCCCTCGATCACCAACATCCGCACCAGTACGGCGGTACGGGGATCGGCGATCGATTCGAGCAATCGAGCGATGTCGGTGTCGCTGAGCGATATCGGCGCCATGCGGGCAAGGTACGACGAGACTCCGTCTCAGGTCAACCATTTGCCGTGAAAATGTTGAGTCAAAGCGATCGCTTGACAACGGGCGCGGCGACCGGAACCGGCGAGTCGGGAGGGGCGCAGCTGCGGCCACGACGGCGGTGGGCCAACCACGCGCCGCCGACCACGGCGATCACCAACCCGGCGCCACCGAACAGGGCCACCCCGGCAACCGTGCCGATGCCGATCGCGGCGATCGCTCCCACGATGGGACCAGCAAAACATGCGGCGCACGCCGCCGCGCCGAGGCCGATGAACCCGACCCCGCTGCGCGACGCGGTGCGGTCCTGAACGCTGGGCACTGACCGACCGACGCCGTTCATGTTCGGGCCTTGGGTCGGGCGCGGTCGGCTTTGAGGCCGACGCTCGTGGAGATGTCGATCGACATCTCACTGGTGATGCAGCCGCAGCTGTCGTCGCAGGGGCCCTCGGCGCGATGTCCGTCCAGCTCGGTCGCAACCCGCTCCAAGTCGTTGGCGAGCGCGGTCAACTCGGCGATCTTTCGCCGGGCCTCGTCGATCTTGGCGAGGACCAAGGTACGCAACCGGTCTTGCACGGGGCTGCACTTGCCCCCGTCCCATGCTGTGGTGAGCTCGCCGATCTCCTCGAGGCTGCACCCGAGTTGCTTGGCCCGGTTGACGAACGCCAACCGTTCGAGCGTCCGGTCGTCGTACAACCGGTAGCCGGCCGCGGTGCGGATGGCGGGCGGCAGCAGTCCGATCTCTTCGTAGTAGCGGAGCGTGGCCGGCGTGACCCCGCTGCGCTCGGCCATCTCCTTGATCTTCAGGCTCGTTGTGGTCACGGACCCACGGTAAACCTTCGAGTCGACTTGAGGGTCAAGACCTTCCTGCCGGACCCCGATGAAAGGGATCGGTGATGACGGCGGATCCGTGATGACCGCCCCCGGGTGTGGCATAGGTTCGCGCCGCGACCGCACGGCGAAGTGCCTTGGTCGATGTCACGCACTCGGGGAGTGCGCTCGAGCGATTGGGGATCGTCATGATCGATGCAGAACCGTTGAAGGGCAAAGTCGCCATCGTCACCGGAGCCGGAGGAGGCATCGGGCGCGCCTACTCGCGTGGCCTGGCCGAGGCCGGCGCGGCAGTGGTCATCGCCGACATCGCGGTGGCCAACGCGCAAGCGGTTGCCGATGAGCTGGCGGCCGAGGGATTCTCGGCCAAGGCCGTGGCCACTGACGTATCCGACGAGGAGAGCGTCCAGAACATGGTCGACGCCGCGGTGTCGGCGTTCGGTTCGGTGGACATCCTCGTCAACAACGCGGCACTCATGGCCGAGATCGTGGGCGCCGGTGGGCTCAGCACCGTGCCGATGGAGGTGTGGCATCGCACCTTGGCGGTGAACCTGACCGGACCGCTGCTGTGCTCGCGTGCGGCGATCCCCCACATGAAGGCCAAGGGATGGGGGAAGATCATCAACCAGTCCTCCGGTGGAGCGTTCCTGCCCGCGCATCACTATGGGGTGACCAAGCTCGGGCTCATCAACATGACGATCTCGTTGGCCCATGAGCTCGCACCGTTCGGCATCCGTGTGAACGCCATCGCGCCCGGCTACGTGAACACCGATGCAGGATTTCGCTCGGCGAACGAGGAGAACCGGGCGTTCATCGCCGCCACGGTGCCATTCCCGTTCGCCGATCCCGAGGCCCTCGTGGGCGGGCTGGTGTACCTGGCGTCGGCGGCCAGCGACTGGGTGACCGGACACACCCTCAACATCGATGGGGGTTGGATACCGCGTACGTGAGCCGAGGCAATAAAAGTTGACGCCCGGGCCGCGTGGCCCGGGCGTCGTTGTGGCGTGGCGTGGTGGGTCGGTCGAGCGAGGTGCTCAGCCGAACATCCCCTTCAGCTTCGACAGCGCGTCGTCGAGCCCGCCACCCACTGGTAGCGACCCAGTGGGCGAGAGGTGATCGACGACACCTGGAAGCAACTTGGCGAGACCCGTCTTGGCCTCGTCATGCGACACCCCCGCCTGCTGGGCCAGCTGGGCGATCTGGTCGCTGCCGATGGCCTGCTCGAGTTCGTCGGGATGGATGTCGTCGTTCGGGCCGGTGCCGACCCATGAGGCCAACTTGTTGGCCTGTCCGCCGCCCTGCAGCTTGGACAGCAGTCCGCCCAGGCCGCCGCCCATCAGCATGGGGAGCAGTGCTGTCAACATTCCTCCGCCGCTACCACCGAGCCCCTTGACCAGAGAACCGAGACCGCCGAGGCCACCGAGGTCTGGGAGGCCCGACGCCGACGACGAACGACTCGACGCCTTCTTCTTCCCCGTGAGACTGCCGAGGATGTCCATGATGCCCATCGAGAGTGACTTCCCTTCACGCGACCACCGACTGTGGCCGCCGGGGCTGCACCGTACCGGCTCGACGCGAGCTCGCCGCCGAGGACACGCGTCCGAAGTCACCAGTGGTGACCGTACGGCCGCCGGCATCGCCTCAGCCGAGCCTCGTCGGCAATCGCTTGAGCAACTGTTGTTGCATCTGAGCGTCGTCGAAGGGATAGGGCGGCAGGGTTCCGTCGATATCGGTGAGACCGGTGGCCGCCAGCACATCGGTGGCCACCAGCACCCGTCCCGAGCGGCGCATGATGTTCGGATCGGACGCCAAGACCGCCACTGCCCGGCCGGTGACGAACGGCGACTCGGTGATGGTCGAGCTGAACGCGGGCATCGGCCGTTGCTGCACCATCTCGGTGCCGACCAGCGGCCCCGGCCACAGTGACACCATGGCGATGCCCAGACCCTTGAGGTCGCGTGACGCGTCGACGGTGAACTTGTCGAGGCCCGCTTTGGCCACGCAATACACCGGGGACACCACGGTGTAGATGGCCGCCGCCGACGAGATGTTGACGATGAGGCCTCGGCCGCGCTCGCGCATCAGCGGCACCGCGTGCCACGAACTGACGAAGTGGGTACGCAGACCAGTGGCCACGATGCCGTCGATGTTGGCCAAGGGCTGTTCGTAGAACGGCACGTTCTCGTAGTCGGCCACGTCGGTGGTCGGGAACAGGTTGTTCACGAGCACGTCGAGCCCATTGCCGGCGGCGGCGACCCGCTCGAACAGGGCCGCCACTTGCTCGTCGTCCGCGTGATCGCAGGCAACGGCCACGCCCGTGCCCCCGGCCGCGGTTACTTCCTGGGCGGTCTTGTCGATGGTTCCCGGGATGGGTCCTTCGGTTCGCGACCGGCCGGTCACGAACACGGTGTAGCCCTGCTCCCCGAGACAGATGGCGATGGCCCGGCCGATTCCTCGGCTTGCTCCGGTCACGATGGCGCTGGGCATGTCGTCTCCTTCGGGTCTGAGATGTCGGCAGCGTAAGGTGCGCAGGGCACGAGGGGGGACTTGTGGATCTTGGACTGAAGGACCGCGTGGTGGTCGTGGCCGGAGGCGATGACGCCGATCGCCGGGCCTGCGTGACGCTGCTGGCCACCGAGGGCGCCATCGTGATGGAGTCCGACACACTCGCCGGCGGCGCCGACGCGGTGGCGCGGGCGCTCAGCGAGCACGGTCGGGTCGAGGGAGTGGCGGCGTTCCTCCCCGATGTCGCCGGACGGAACGTGATCGACGCAGAGATCGAGGCTCTGTACGAGAGCTGGTCGGCGGTCGAGGCGGTGGCCGCAGCGTTTCGCGCCGCGGTGCCCTCCATGAGCGACATCGGTTGGGGTCGACTCGTCAGCGTCACGACCGGCGCGGTCAAGTGGCTCGACGATGGCATCGACGAACTCGGTGTCATGGCTGGACTCGGAGTGCTGGGGCTGCACAAAGCCGCAGTGGCCGACATCGCCCAGTTCGGCATCGCCACCAACGCGGTGTTGCGCGGTGCGGATTGCGCGAGCGACGAGATCGCCGCCACCGTTGCCTTCTTGTTGTCCAACGACGCCGAGTACCTCCAGGGCGTCACCATCTCGCTCGACGGGGCCATCAGCCCCGCCGTCTACTGAGCTGTTCGCGAAGGAGTTGACATGGATCTGGGACTTCGTGGACGTGTGGCCATCGTGTCGGGTGGCAGCCGGGGCATCGGGCGAGCCATCGCAACGGCATTGGCGTTCGAAGGCGCCAACGTGGTGATCGCGGCACGCCGCCAGAGCGATCTCGACGAAGCGGCTGCCGCGATCAGTGCGGCGCACCCCGGCAAGGTCGTCGGCGTGAGCGCAGACATGTGTTCGGTCGATGGGGTCCAGAGCGTCGTGGATGTGGCGCACGAACGCTTCGGCCCGGTGAGCGTCGCGGTGAGCAATGTGATCGGACACGTGATCGATGCCAAGAAGGAAGGCAAGGGCCCGGGCGCCGGCACCTTCACGTCGATCGCCGCCGATGACTACCGCGAGGAGTTCACCCATCTGCTGGTTTCGGCGTGGGCACTGGCGGAAGCTGTGTTGCCCGACATGCGTGCCCAGAAGTGGGGTCGCATCATCAACATCGGTTCCGGCGTGGCGCGTGAGCCGACCAAGACCCTTCCCCATGTCCTGCCCAACGTCGTGCGCCCGGCCGTGGCTGGCATGTATCGCATCATGGCCAGGCGGCTGGCACCCGAGGGCATCACCGTGAACAACATCCTCACCGGATCGATCCTCACCGAACGCAACCGCTCCTATTGGGAGTGGCTGGCCAAGGAACGCAACCTCCCGGTGGAGGTGGTGCGTTCGGCCGTCACCGATGGCATCCCGTCGCGGCGCATGGGTGAGCCGCGGGAGATGGCGGCTCTGGCCGCCTTCTTGTCGTCCGACATCGCTCGGCATGTCACGGGGCAGTCAATTCCAGTTGACGGTGGGACCAACTCCCACCTCTGAACCCGACGGCTGGCCCGCCGTGTACCGATGAACTGATCTGGAGGGGACCCATGGCTGGATTGCTCGAGGGCCGCGCGGTGCTCATCACCGGGAGCGGAGGTGGCATCGGGCGTGAGCACGCTCTGGCGTTCGCGCGGGCGGGAGCGTCGGTCGTGGTGAACGATCCCGGGGTGTCGCTCGACGGGCACGGCTCGAACCACGATCCGGCCGACGCGGTGGTGGCCGAGATCGTCGCGTCCGGTGGCGTCGCAGTGGCGAACTACGACTCCGTCGCCGATCACGCCTCGGCAGGACGCATCGTCGACGTCGCCCGACAGCACTTCGGTCGCCTCGACATCGTGGTGAACAACGCGAGCGTGTTCCATGGAGTGCTGTTCGACGAGATGACCGAACAACAGTGGGACGATCAGCTGGGCGTCCACGTCAAGGGGGCGTTCAACGTCTGCAAGCACGCACTGCCGATGATGGTCGAGCGCAGTTGGGGGCGGATCATCAACACCTCGTCGGCCTCGGCGTTCGGTGGCGTCGGTTTCGCGGCCTACTCCACATCCAAGGCCGCGCTGTTGGGGTTCACCTACGCGCTCGCCGCCGAGTACTGGCGGCACGGCATCACGGTCAACGCCATCTTGCCCAACGCCGGGACCGAGCACCGTCTGGTGGAAGGTGCCCAGTGGATGGAACGGGTGGCGTCGCGTGGATTCGTCCCCCCTGGGGCCGGGGAGGCGCCGCCGCCGCCGCACTTCGTCCCACCGCTGGTGATCCACCTCGCGTCCGACGCGGGAGGCGAGATCTCCGGAAAGGTGTTCGATGTGGGCGGGGGCCACGTCGGTGTGTACCCACATCCCGCTACCGCCGCTGCCATGGACAAGCCGATGGAGTCCGGACCGTGGACCCAATCGGAACTCCTTGGAACGCTTCCATCTGTTCTGGAGTCCACGGGGACCAGGGCCCCGGGCGTCGGCAGCTGAGCCGACGCCGTCGCACTGCCGGCGCCGGACCGTCGGCGCTTCCAGGTGACTGATGCAATCTACCGGCCATGAGCTGGGGAAACACGGCTGTGCTCGGTTGCATCGGACGGCGAGGACAGCCCTGTGATGGATCACAAACGGGTCATAGGTCAGGCGATAGACCCTTGACGAACCACTCCTGAGCTGTGTTTGATACGTGGAAGCAGTTCCATGATCTTCCACGGGAGATACCATGGCGATACCAGGGGGGAGAGCGTGACATCGATGCAGGCCGTTACGATGCGCCCCGTTGTTCGCCGATCCATCTGCACTTCCGTGTTTGCAACGAATCCGTACCGCGCAATTGCACGCGATGCGGCGCCGCTGCAGCGGACATCGCTGCTCGGACTGTGATCACCAACAGACCCAGTTACCGAACTCGTCGGTCGCCGGGTCGCTCAGCGATACCAATCAGGGAGGGAACCCAATGAGAAGAAGCGCTACAACAAGACGGGCATTGTTCGCAGGGGTGGTGGCTGTCGGCCTCCTCGCCGCTGCATGCGGTGACGATTCCGGCTCCAGCAACGACACAACAGCAACCACGGCGAAGGGCGGGTCCGGCACCGGATTCACCGGCTCGGAGTTCAAGGGCAAGACCGTCGTCGTGTCGGGCTCCGAGACCGGCACCGAGGCCGAGGGTGGCATCGCCGGCTTCAAGGCCTTCGAGAAGCTCACCGGTGGCACGGTGGACTACCAGGGCAGCCGTGACTTCGAGACGCAGATCCGCGTCGCCTACGAAGGCGGCACGCTGCCCGACGTCGCGCTGTTCCCGCAGCCGGGTGCACTCAAGAGCTTCGTCGACAAGATCCCCGCACTGCCGGCCGACCTCGTGGCCACCCTCAACGAGAACTACGACCCCATCTGGACCAAGCTCGTGACGTTCGACGGCAAGGTCACCGCGGTGCCGCTCAAGGCCGATGTGAAGAGCCTCGTGTGGTACTCGCCGACGGCGTTCAAGGCCAAGGGCTACTCCGTCCCCAAGACGTGGGATGAGTTGATGGCGTTGCAGGAGAAGATCAAGACCGACGGCGGCACGCCGTGGTGCATCGGCATCGAGTCCGGTGCTGCCACCGGTTGGGTGTTCACCGACTGGATGGAAGACCTCATGCTGCGCAAGTGGGGACCGGATGTCTACGACCAGTGGGTGTCGAACGAGCTCAAGTTCGATGATCCCAAGGTCAAGGAAGTCGCCGAGATGATCGGCAAGATCTGGTTCGATGACAAGAACGTGTCGGGCGGTCGTTCCTCGATCGTGTCGACCGGCTTCGGCGCCTCGCCCGTGGGTCTTGTCAATGGTGATTGCTTCCTGCACCGCCAGGGCAACTTCGCCGCCGCCAACATCCTGGCCGAGAAGCCGGACACCAAGTTCGGACCCGAGGGCGACTTCGATGCGTTCTACCTGCCCACGATCTCCAACGACTTCGGGACCGTCATGTTGTCGGGCGGCAACTACGCCGTGGCGTTCAACGACAAGCCCGAGACCGTCGCGTTCATGAAGGTGCTCGCCGATCCGGCCTACGCCAACGCCCGCATCTCGGCCAACAAGGGTGGCTTCATCTCCCCCAACAAGAAGACCGACCTCACGTTGTACGCCTCGGACCTCGACCGTCAGTTCGCCAAACTGCTGACGACCAGTGACGTGGTGCGCTTCGATGCGTCGGACCTGATGCCCGGTGAAGTCGGAGCTGGTTCGTTCTGGAAAGAAGGAACCAACTACGTCAGCGGTGCCGAGACCGTGGATCAGTTCCTGAAGAACGTCCAGGCATCCTGGCCGAAGAGCTGATCACCCTCTGGTGAACGAGCGGGTGGGGTGGGAGTGACATGATGCTCCCACCCCCCTCGCAGTTCACCGACATGGACCGGGCCGAGCAGCTGTCACAGCCGCCCATCGCAGTTGGAGAGAGGATCACCCCATGGGTGCATTGATATCGACCACGGTGGGTGTCATCGTGGCCGTCGGCGTCCTCGCCGCGTTCTTCACCGGATGCAACCTCGCCGTGAACCGGATGTCCCAGCGATGGGACGATCGCATCCGGCCGTGGGTGTTCGTCGGTCCGGCCATGCTGTTCTTGTTCATCGGGTTGGTGGTACCGGCCCTTCGCACGATCTATCTGAGCTTCCACGGCGGCCGGCGGGGCAGCGGCTCGTGGACACTCGAGAACTATCGAACGACCCTCGGTGACGATCGGGTCATCAGCTTTTCGAACATCGGCAACATCTTCACCAGTTGGCTGTTCATCGCTTCGGTGGCGATGGTGGCCATCGCCGCACTGGCCGCCTGGCTCTCGTCTCGACGACTGAGCGGCGGCGGCAGTGCGGGCCTCGACTTCTCGGCGCCGTCATCGATGCTGCTCATCACCGCCGCAGTGATCTGCGTGCTCATGGCGATCTTCTCCACCTTGCGCGGCATCATCTGGAACAACCTGTGGTGGGTGGCGGCGGTGACCGGGCTGTCCACGGTGCTCGGTCTGGGACTGGCCGTGTTGGCCGATCGTTCTCGCAAGGAGACCGCGGCAAAGACGCTCATCTTCATGCCCATGGCCATCTCGATGGTCGGTGCCGCCATCATCTGGTCGTACATGTACAACATCCCGGTTCGGGGTCAGTCGCCCGGCTTGTTGAACGAGGTTCTCAGCTGGTTCGGCGTGAAGCCGGTGGACTTCCTGCGCGACAACGACATCATCCCGTGGAACAACTTCTTCATCATGATCATCATGATCTGGATCCAGACCGGCTTCGCCATGGTGGTGCTGTCGGCAGCCATCAAGTCGGTTCCCGCTGAGCTCACCGAAGCAGCGCAGGTCGACGGCGCCAACGACGTCCAAGTCTTCTGGCGAATCACGGTTCCACAGATCGTCCCGACCATCGTGGTGGTCGTCACGACGACCGCCGTCACGGTGATGAAGATCTTCGACCTCGTGAAGGCCACGACCAACGGCAACTTCGGCACCGACGTGTTGGCGAACCGCATGTACGACAACCTGCGAGACGGAAACTTCACACTGTCGAGCACGTTCGCCGTCATCATCTTGGTGCTGGTGATGCCCGTGATGATCTTCAACTTCCGGCGTGGTCAGAAGGAGGTGGCCCGATGAGCTCCAACCCGCCCATCCCTGCCGGGGTGAAGGTGCAGCGATCGAGCGGACCGGCGGCGCTCGAGCCGGTCGGCGAGCGCACCCATCGCCTCTTGTCCAAGGTGCCGACACCATTGTTGTGGTTGTTGGTCGCGCTGAGGACACTGCCCACCATCGGGTTGTTGGTGAACTCGTTCCGGCCCCGCGGACCACAGCTGTCGACTGGTTGGTGGACGGCGTTCAAGACCGGCGACTTCACGCTCGACAACTACGACAAGGCCATCTTCAACCCACCCGGCGGCTACATCTCCTTCGGCCGTGCGCTCATCAACTCGTTCGCCATCGCCATCCCGGCCACCATCGTGCCCATCCTCATCGCCGCCGCGGCGGCGTATGCGTTCGCCTGGATCCCGTTCAAGGGGCGCAGCTGGCTGTTCATCACGACGGTGGCGCTCATGGCCATCCCGTTGCAGATGACGTTCGTCCCGTTGTTGCAGCTGTACAACAATGGTGCGCACCTCACCATCTTCGGCACGACGATCCCGTTGTTCCCCGACCTGAACCTGGTGAACAAGCCGATCTCGGTGTGGCTCACCCACACCGCGCTGGGCTTGCCGCTCGCCATCTTCCTGCTGCACAACTACATCTCGTCGTTGCCCGGTGACGTGTTCGAGGCAGCAACAATTGACGGTGCCAACCACTTCGGAATCTTCTGGCGCATCGTGCTCCCGCTCAGCAAGCCGGCGCTCGCCGCGTTCGCCATCTTCCAGTTCCTGTGGGTGTGGAACGACTATCTGGTGGCGCTCATCTTCTTGTCCCAGAACCCGAAGGCGAGCCCGCTCACCATCCAACTCGTGAACCTCGTGACCTCGAAAGGCCAAGGGACCGAGTTGCTCCCGGCGGCCGCGTTCGTGTCGATCGTCGTCCCGTTGATCATCTTCTTCTCGCTGCAGCGATACTTCGTACGGGGCCTTCTCGCCGGCTCCGTCAAGGGCTAGAGGGGCCCGGCCATGGCAAATGTGACGTTCGATGCCATCAACAAGGTGTACGAGAACGGCTTCCACGCCGTGTCCGACCTCTCGCTGCAGGTGAACGACGGCGAGTTCCTCGTCCTCGTCGGCCCGTCGGGGTGTGGCAAGTCCACGGCGCTGCGCATGGTGGCCGGCCTCGAGAGCATCTCCTCGGGCGCCCTGTCCATCGGTGACCGTGTGGTCAACGACGTTCATCCGAAGGATCGGGACATCGCCATGGTGTTCCAGAACTACGCCCTTTATCCGCACATGACCGTGGCTGAGAACATCGGCTTCGCGCTCAAGCTGAAGAAGACACCCAAGGACGAGATCGAACGCCGGGTGAAGGAAGCATCTCGCATGCTCGAGCTCGACGAGTGGCTGGAACGCAAGCCGGGTCAGCTCTCTGGTGGGCAGCGACAGCGCGTGGCCATGGGGCGCGCCATCGTGCGTCGTCCCGCGGTGTTCCTCATGGACGAACCGCTCTCCAACCTCGACGCGAAGCTGCGCGTGCAGATGCGGGCCGACATCGCCAAGCTCCAGCGCAACCTCGGCGTCACCACCATCTACGTCACGCACGACCAGGTCGAAGCCATGACCATGGGAGATCGCGTCGCCGTGATGCGCAAGGGGATCTTGCAGCAGGTGGCAACACCGCAGGCGCTCTACGACACACCGCAGAACCTCTTCGTCGCCGCCTTCATCGGTTCGCCGGCCATGAACTTGTTCGAAGCGGAGATCGTCGATCGTGGTGGTGAGCTGTGGGCCACCTGCCCCGCGGGGCAGTTGCATCTGTCAGCGGCCTCGGTGGCCAGCCATCCGGCGCTCCGCGGCTATGTCGGTCGTACCGTGGCGCTCGGCATCCGACCGGAGAACTTGCACGATCCCGCCGAGCGAGCGGGGCATCCCGACGATCAGAAGCTCACCGCCAAGGTCGAGTTGCGTGAGGCTCTCGGCTCCGACCTCATGGTGCATCTGTCCATGCGCGGTCGGAAGGTCTCAGTGGAGGACGCCCACGGCGGTGGTGACGACACCAGGTCCATTGCGCTGGCCGACTCGGCCGATTCCGTCGCCGTCGTGGCGCGCTTCGGACCGCGTAGCGCGGTGCGTGATGGCGAGACGGTGGAGTTCGCCGTCGAGACCGAGCGCCTACACTTCTTCGACCTCGACACCCGTTCTGCGATCTGGGCGTGAGCGACGGCGGCAACGTCGACGAGCGCGTGGGGTCGCCAGCTCCAACGCCACCAGTCAGCGACACGACTCCCCCCGGCCGCGCTGACTGGTGGCGTTGCGCTGTCACGTACCAGGTGTACATACGGTCCTTCGCTGATGCCAACGGTGATGGCGTTGGTGACGTGAACGGCATCCGATCGCGTCTGGGACATCTGCGCGATCTCGGCGTCGATGCAGTGTGGATCAACCCGTGGTACCCGTCGCCGCAGAACGACGGGGGCTACGACGTGGCGGACTATCGCGACATCGAGCCGTTGTTCGGCACGTTGGCCGATGCTCGTGCCCTCATCACCGAGGCCCACGACATGGGCTTGAAGATCATGCTCGACGTGGTCCCCAACCACACCTCCGATCAACACGCGTGGTTCCGCGCTGCGTTGGTGTCACCACCGGGGTCGCCGGAGCGGCAGCGCTATCTGTTCCGCGACGGTCGTGGCGCCCACGGCGAGCGTGCGCCGAACGACTGGACGAGCGTGTTCGGGGGGCCGGCATGGACCCAGATCATCGAAGCCGATGGCCGTCCCGGTCAGTGGTATCTACATCTGTTCGACGTGACACAGCCGGACCTCGATTGGACCCGACCCGAGGTGCGCGCCGAGTTCGAGGACATCTTGCGTTTCTGGTTCGACGCGGGGGCCGACGGGTTCCGCATCGATGTGGCACACGGATTGATGAAGGATCCGGCACTGCCCGATCTGGGAGCTGAGCACGAGAGCCCGTTGGTCACGAGCATGCGGCTCGATCATCCTCATTGGGATCGGCCCGAGGTGCACGAGATCTACCGGCGTTGGCGTGCCATTGCCGATTCCTACGATCCGCCGCGGGTGTTCGTGGCCGAAGCATGGGTACCGACGCCGCAGCGTTTGGCGGCATACCTCGTGCCCGGTCAGTTGCACACCGCGTTCGACTTCGATGTGGTGCGCGCACCGTGGAAGGCGGCCGCGCTCATCGAGACCATCACCTCTTCGCTCGCCAACCACGATCG
>JBFWVD010000044.1:0-45421 GCA_050246915.1 Acidimicrobiia bacterium
ACACCCTGGCCGATCACACCGAAGGCTTCCGCGGCTCACCCCAATACCAGCGCTGGCGCGCACTCCTGCACCACTTCTACGACCCGTTCCCCACGGTCTTGCACTTCGATCCGGTCATCGACGAGCAGCGGTGACGGGACCCATCACTGGTGCAGTCGACGGGCGCCGAACCCATACAGCAGCACGACCGTCGTGGCGCATCCTGCCGCCATGAGGCCAGGCGCGACGATGCCCCATTCGTCATAGGCACGAGTGGCGACGATGGCCGAGATCCCGCGACCGACGGTCCCGAGGCCGACGGCAAGACCGATTGACGATGCTCGAGCGGTAGGCATGATCTCACCGATGAGGGGTATGCCCGAGACGATGGCGTACTCGAAGGCCAGGAAGTACACCGCTATGAGCACGATGCCGGCCACCACCGAGTGGTCGGCAAATCCGAGGGCACATCCGACCGGAGCCATCACTGCCGCGCCGAACACCACCGAGCGCCGTTTGCCGACGCGGTCGGTGAACCGCATCGAGCCGAGCGACGCCATGAGTTCAGCGAGGCCGAGGGTGGTGGCGGTCACCGCCACTTGCACGGTCGACATGCCGAAACTGTCCTGGAACCACGCTCCGAAGACCACGAACACACAGTTGGCGGCCGTCATCAGCACACCGAAGCCGATGTACACCGGCCACCCGACGCGCAGCATGGCCTTCACCGACCGGCCCTCGGATCGATGTGCCACGCGAGCGGGAGCATCGGCGATGTGGCGATGGACGAGCCATGAGCATTGCGCGCCGACGATGGCCATGATGGCGAACGCCACTCGCCACGAGGACACCGCGGTGACGATGCCGAGCAACGGGACGGCCACCAACATCGCCAGCGCCCACGAGGTCTCGGTGAACCCGGTGATCTGCGAACGCCGCTCGTAGGCGACGCGATCGGCGATCCACGCACCCATCGCCGAGTCGAACACGATCTTGCCGACGCAGATCATGGTGAAGGCAACGGCGAACACCGCGACGTTGGGGCTGGCGGCCGCGAGGGCGGCGGCGGTGGCCACCATGGCCAGTCCTGCCACCATGGCGCGCCGTCGCGGTTGACGATCCACGGCTCGACCGACCGCTGGGGCCGTCACTCCCGAGAGTTCGCCCACGGACAGCGCAACACCCATGTCACCCAACGACACCCCGAGCCCGCGACCGATGATGGCGATGAACGGACCACTGAAACGCAGCGTGGCGTTGGCCGCCCATCGGGCACCGGTGAGAACAGTGACCGCACCGAGCACCTCATCGGAATGATCGTCGTCGAGGAGGCGCGCCGCGATGCGGCCCTTGCCTTGCTGACTCACGGTGTGGTGCTCACAGTGTTGAGCTCACGCTGTTGAGCTCACAGAGGGTTGGGCTCACAGGGCGCGTCGGTCGTTCAAGAACGGAAAGCGTGACCGCACCGATGCCACGTGCTCGGGATCCATGTCGGCCACCAGCAACGCCTCGATGGCATGCGCGGTGGCCAACTCGACACCGAGCGGGTCGATGATGCGCGAGTCACCGCTGTAGCTCAAGCCGCCACCTTCGCCGACGCGGTTCACACCCACTACGTATGCCTGGTTCTCGATGGCCCGGGCCCGCAACAAGGCCATCCAATGCTCACGTCGCGACTCGGGCCAGTTGGCCACCACCACATAGCAATCGGTGTCGCCAGCCATGTCCCAGAAGGCGTTGGCGAAGCGGAGGTCGTAGCAGACGAACGGCGTGATGCGCACCCCGTCGATGGTGAGCGTCATGCGCTCGTCACCGGCATCGTAGAGCTGATCTTCCTTGGCGTAGCTGAACGGATGGAGCTTGGCGTAACGATGCACACGGCCATCGGGGGCCACGATGGTGAACACGTTCTGAGGCCGTCCACCACTTCGGCTGGTCGGGATCGATCCGCCGATCCACATCCCGGAACGATGAGCCTGCTCGTGCATCCACACGGTGGTCGGCCCATCGAGCGGTTCGCTGATCCGCTCTGCCGCCATGGAGAACCCGGTGGCGAACATCTCGGTCACCAATGCCAACGTCGCTCCGGCGTCGGCCGCTCGGGCCAACGGCTCCACCAACGAGGCGCGCGTCGTGGCCGGATCCTCCCACGCGATGTCGTGCTGCACGGCGGCGATCTTCATCGGGTGATCCCTTCCATCTCTACGCGACGCACGGCCCTCGCCATCACGACGGTCGCTTCATCGCTGCGAGTCGCTCGGCGGCCTGCGTCAACACCGATTGACGCTTGCAGAACGCGAAACGCACCAGCGGTGCCCCGACCTGCTTGTCGTCATAGAACACATTCACCGGGATGGCCACCACACCAGCCATCTCGGGCAGCCGGCGACAGAACTCGAAGCCGTCGTCGAAGCCGAGGGGCCGCACGTCGGTCGTCACGAAGTACGTCGCGTCGGACTGGAACACCTCGAAGCCCGCAGCCCGCAAGCCGCCGCACAGCAGGTCTCGCTTGGCCTGCAGATCGCTGGCCAGTGCGTGGAAGTACTCATCGGGCAAGGCCAGCGCGTCGGCAACCGCGTACTGGAATGGGCCGCTGCCCACGTAGGTCAGGAACTGCTTCACCGTACGAGCGGCGGCCACGAGTTCGGCCGGGCCGCAGAGCCAGCCGACCTTCCAACCGGTGCAGTTGAAGGTCTTGCCGGCCGAACCGATGGTGAGGCAGCGCTCACGGATACCCGGATAGCTCGACAGGCTCCGGTGAGGAACACCGAAGGTGAGGTGCTCGTACACCTCGTCACACACCACGTACAGGTCCCGCTCGACGCACAGCTCGGCGATGGCGGCCAACTCCGCCTCGGTGGCGACGTGCCCGGTGGGGTTGTGGGGGCTGTTGAACAACAGCATGCGGGTGTTGTCGGTGATGGCATCGCGCAAAGCATCCACGTCGAACCCGAAGTGCGGCGGACGCATGGTGATCGGACGTCGGATCGCTCCGGCCAGCGCAATGGTGGCCGCATAGGAGTCGTAGAACGGCTCGAAGGCGACGACCTCGTCACCGGGCTCGCACAACGCCATGACCGCAGACGCGATGGCCTCGGTGGCGCCGACGGTGATGAGCACCTCGGTGTCGGGGTCGTAGTCGAACCCGTACCAATGCCGTTGGTGGTTGCTCACGGCCACCCGCAACGCCGCGATCCCCGGGCCTGGCGGGTACTGGTTGTGGCCTGCGCCGATGGCAGCAACCGCCGACGCCAGCAGCTCGGGTGGGCCGTCGGAGTCGGGGAAGCCCTGACCGAGGTTGATCGAGCCGGTCCGCGTGGCCAACTCGCTCATCTCGGCAAAGATCGTCGTGCCGAAACCTTGGAGATGGCGGGCGAGTGCTGGCCTGGTCATGGTTCCGAGACTACGAGGGCTGCCGACGCGTTGACGTCTTGGCGCCCGGCCCGGAGATCTTCGGATCGTCAGGAAGTGATCAGCTTGGATGCCGTGGTGAGCTTGTCGCCCGTCACCGCCGCCTTGGACCCAGTAGTGGCCACGATGGTCACGGGCACCAGCTCGCCGGAGTCGAGCCGGACGGCATCGACGCCGCCCTCGAGATGCACGATGGCCAGCGCGTCGACGATCAGGGTATTCGACGCCATCGCAACGGTGAGGCTCACGGTCAGCGGCACCGGTGTGACGGTGATCGCAGGTGCCTTGTCGAACGTGGCGATGGCGATGCGACCGTTGGCCGGATCGTTCACAATGACCGCGATCGTCACCGGCACCGCTGACCGGTCGGGCAAGCGAGCTTGCATCTTGTCGCCGACGTGGAGATGGGGCGACAGGGCGTCAGTGACCGCGATCTCCGCCACGATGTCGGTGGATCGCACGGTGAGCACCTCGGTGCCGTCGCTGATCGATGACCCGGCCGCGAGTGACGCCGACTCGACGACCACTGGCGTCGGCGAGAACACGACGTCGCCCAGTGCGACCACGCCGGTACTCGAGAGACCGCGAGACTCCTGCCACGCCGTCACGGCGGTCTTGGTCGACGCGTCGAAGTGCGTGTCGATCGTTCCAGGATCAAAACCTGCGGCGGACAGCGCCGTTTCCAGTTGCTGCACATCGGCGCCATCGCTCACGCCACTGTTCAACGTGCGATAGGCTCCGATCGATCCGGGCAGCAAGATCGTGGGCACGTCGTCCGCCGAGTACAGCGTCGATCCGAAGTCGATCCGCTCCCCCGACTTGGCGATCGAGGTGAGGACGAACGACTTGGGACTCGAAACGCTGCGGGCCGCAGCGCCACCTGGTGCAGCACCGGCGCCGCCCGTCACGCCGGCACCGCCGGTCTGGGTCGCCGGGGCCTGGGTTGCCGGTGTGGTGCTCACGGTTGTGGTCGGGCTCAGGGGCGTCGTCGTCTCGGTCGGGGCCGACGTGTCGGTCGGGGCCGTCGTACTCGTGGGACCTGGCGTCGCGGACGAGTCCGTCGGAGGATCGCCTTCGGCCGCGGCGGTGATGCCTGCCGCTACAACGGCGTTGCCTCCGCCCGCGTTCGCCGCGCCCGCGTTGGCAGCAGCGCTGGACGTGACCACCTGATCGGACTGATGCGAGATGACCCATGTCGTGGCCGCTCGCAACGTGCCCCTGGTCGACAACGTCTCGGTGAGATCACCGCGGGTCACGGCACTGGACTTCGAGGCGATGCTCGCTGGTGCTTGCGCGGCGGTGGTGGTCGATGCGGCACCGTCGACCATCGGCGTCGCGGACGTCGCTGCTGCGGGTGTCGATGTCGATGTGGATTCCTGGGCCACCGATCGGCCCACGACGAAGACGCCGGACACCACCACTGCTGCCAGCACCGCGACGATGCCGGCCGGGACCCCGATGCGAGAGTTCGATCGCGTCATGTCAGCTCGCTCGCAATGCTTCGGTGGGGGACAAGTTGGCGGCACGCGCCGCGGGATAGAGACCGGCGATCGCACCGATCACCAACGCCGCGCCAACGCCGCCGAGCGCGGCCGGCCACGGCAACACGACCTTCCAATCCTTGATCTGCGAGTACACGACCGTCGTCAGCGCTCCGAGACCGACTCCGACAACACCACCGATACCGGCCAGCACCAGCGACTCGGTGAGGAACTGGCGGCGGATGTGCGGGCGCGTGGCGCCGAGCGCGCGTCGCAGACCGATCTCGTTGCGTCGCTCGATGACGGCGATGACCATCACGTTGGCGATGCCGATGCCTCCGACCAGCAAGGCCACGGCGCCGAGGCCGAGGAACAGCGAGGTGAAGGTCTCGTCCACCTTGGCCTGCGCCTCGAGCACATCAGAGGGACGGGCCACCGTGACCTCTTGCGGATTCTCGGGGCTCACCGTGAGGGGGAGCACGCCCCGCACATCGTTGATGAACTCCGGGACCGCTCGGATGTACAGACGACTGGGCGCGTTGGTGACGCCGAGATAGGTCACGGCAGCGTCGACGCCGACCAGCGCCGCCCGATCGAGATCGGGCGCCAGAGGGAACGCATCAAGCGTTCCGATGACGGTGAACCAGGTCCCATCGAGCAACAACTGTTGACCGAAGTCCACCGAGGTGATGCCGAGCCGCTCCGCCGCGATCTGTCCCAGCACGACGGTCGGATACTGACTCGTCGCCGTGTTGAACCAGCTCCCCGTGGCCACCTTGCCGTTCAGCGCTTCGAGCAGATTGGCATCCGTGGCGATCACCTTCACGCCCTCGGTCTGCGATGCGTTGATCGCAGCATTGAGCAGCACGGTGGCCGAGGAGTCGATGACCGACGTAACGCTCTGCACCGGCGCGATGCGGTTCACCTTCGCAGCAGCATCGGCCGGGAAGGTCCCCGTGGATCCACCGAAGCCGGTGCCGGGCGCAACGGTGAGGAGGTTCGTGCCGAGCGTGGCGATCTCTGCTTTGAGGTTGGCACTGCTCGACTTCGACAATCCGAGGACGCCCACCAACGCAGCGATGCCGATCGAGATGCCGAGCGCCGACAATGCCGTACGGAGCTTGCGGGTGCGCAGGCCCGACGATCCAGTCCGAGCCACGTCCAGTGCCCGGAGGCGACTGGAGGGGATCTGATCGACAGCGGTGCGACGGGTCATCGCGATCCACCGATCGAGGACCGCGGGGCACGCACGTGTGTGGCGATGTCGGTGGCGATCTCGTCGGCCGTGAACTCATCGGCCACGATGCGGCCGTCACGGAACACGACCCGCCGACCGATCCGGGAGGCCAGATCGTTGTCGTGCGTGATGATCACAATGGTCGATCCCTCATCGTGCAGCTCACCAAGGAGTTCGATGATCGACGCGCTGGTCTTGGAGTCGAGCGCGCCCGTGGGTTCATCGGCGAGCACCAACGATGGACGGCCCACGATGGCGCGCGCGATGGCGACGCGTTGCTTCTCGCCTCCGGAGAGTTGGTTGGGTCGATGCCCCATGCGATGCGAGAGCCCCACCCGACGCAACGCCTCGAAGGCCCGCGCTCGCCGATCGTGGATGGCCATCCCGGTGTACAGCAGCCCGTTGGCGACGTTGTCGAGCGCGTTCTCGCCCTCCATCAAAAAGAAGTGTTGGAACACGAAACCCACGAGGTTCGCCCGCACCGCAGACAGGCGCCGGTCCGACATGTCCGAGACGAGATGGCCGGCGATGCGCACGTCGCCCGACGTCGGCCGGTCCAGCGTTCCAACGATGTTGAGCAATGTGGACTTGCCTGATCCGGATGGACCCACGATGGCGATCATCTCGCCGGAGTCGACTCGCAGCGACACGTCGTCGAGCGCCACGACCGGAGGATTGCCCGGATAGATCTTGGACACCCCGGCCAACTCGAGCGCGGCTGGGACGTCACCGGAGTGCGGATCGGCCGCGTGGACCGCGAGCGCGTCCGACGCACTCATGCCGGGACCACGATCTGATCGCCGGCAGCAACCTTGCCGGTGATCTGCACATAGCCATCGACATACATGCCCGTCTTCACGCCGACGAACTTCGATGTCCCATCGCTGTTGCGGACCTCGACAGCGAGACCGCCCTCGGCCAGCGCCACCAGCGCCCGCGTCGGCACGGTCACGACACCGAGCGCGCTCTGGTCGACCAGTTTCACGGTGACCGGACCTTCGATTGCGGTAGCCGGATCTACCTCCGCGGTGATCTTCACCGCCACTGACGGTGAGCTGTTGGGTCCGGTCGCCGCTGATGCGACCGAGCCGACGCTGGCGACCTTCCCGGTCGCCGTGGTCGTGGCATCGGCCAACGTGATGTCGACTGCGTCATCCACATTGAACTTCTCCATCTCCGACACCGGGATGGCCAATGACACCGTCGGCGCGGCGAGGGTCTGCAACTCGGCCAGCGATCCACCGCTGCGCACGGCCTCGCCGACCGTCGGTGTCTGGCTGACGATGGCGCCACTCGGGACCACCGCCACGAGCGACTTCGCCACAGCACCGTTCGCGGTGACACCGAGCGCTGTCTGCCAACGCTTCACCGCGGCCGTCGTGGCCGACGTCCACGTCTGGTCCACCACGATCTTGTTGTTCGGGTCGAAACCCGCGGTGACGAGATAGCCCTCGATCAGTTCGATGTCGGCACCGGCGGCGCTGGTTGACGAGAGGTCCCGCCAGATCGGAACCGTTCCTTCGATCACCGTGATCGGCGAGGCGTCGATGCGGGCCAACACCATCCCGGTGGTCAGCTTGGTACCGACCGGCACGATCTCGGTGAGGGTTCCGCTCGATGCCGCCGAGACGGTGAGCGATCCGTTCACCGTCAACGTGCCCGAGTACGAGAGGTACGTCCGTAGATCGCGCGTCTCTGCCTTGACGACGGTGGTCGCGGCCTTCTTCACGACTGCGTCGTCGGAGTTCGTGGAGTCGCGGATGGCCGACACTCCTGCCATCGCCCCGGCACCGAGCACGAACGCGGCGAGCGCGATCGGCCAACGGCGTCGGGGCTTGGGCAGGAAGTCGGCCAGCGATTGACCGTCCGCGCTCATGACGTGGTCGTGGTGGTGGTCGACCCCTGGGCTGCTTGGAACGCGTCGGTGAGGATCGGCTGGCACTTGGTCAGCGCTGCGGTCACCGCCGGGTCACTCGTATCGAGCCCGAGGGCCTCGGCGATGCGCGCCGAGGGATCGCCCCCGGGTCCACGCTCGCCGCGGGCCGCGCCGTCGGGCGGTGGGCCATCGGGCGGTGCACCGTCAGCGGGAGGCCCACCGGCCGGCCCTGATCCGTTGGCAGCCGCAGAGCCGCCCGCCACCGTCGAAACCGTTGCTCCATTGGCCGTCCCGCCCGGTCGGCCGCCGCCGGGTCCCGGGAGCGTCAGGTCGCCGACGTCGAGACCCTCGCCCCGGAGGCAATCGCTGAACTTCACCATGGCGTCTTGGATCTCGGTCGAGTTGGCGAACCCACCGCGCCCGCCGCCGAACGTGACGCCCTCGATCAAGCTGGCACACGCGGTCCGGGCCGTCTCGAACTCGGGATCGGAGCGAAGATCGCCACCGCCGGCACCCGGGGTGAACAGCCGGACGTTGCCGTCGGAGTCAACGGTCGGGTCAGCGAAGCTCTCGACCCCGTTGTCCCGCATGCACTTCGCATAGGCGAGAGCTTTGTCCTCGGTGAGCTTGGAACCATCGGTGGCCAACGTGCTCACCGTCGAGCCGTCGGTCCCATCCGTGGTGAGTGTGGCGATGCCGGCGGTCTTGGTACCACCGCCGCCACACCCGACGAGCAAGACCGCGGCGAGCACGCCACTGGCAATGGTTCCGGCAGGACGCAGGGGCATAGGGGCTCCTCGGTATGACCCCCGGCATGGGGGCGTTCGACGTCGATCGCTGGGCGACGCATGGCACTGTGCCGACCGATGGTGAGAGCCAGTGAAGAACTCCAGAAAAGACCCCAACTTCTTGCCGAAAGTCCCCCTTCCCATTCCCCGGGCCGAGGAGTAGACCAACTGGTCGGAGCGCCGGGAAGTCTGGTCGGCACACAATCCACGGGCGTCCGTCACCTCGGCGGACACAGGGCGTCAAGGAGTCGGCGTGTCGCCAGTTCTCATCCTCATCATCGCAATCGTCGTTGTCGCGCTCTTCGTGCTGCTGCGATCGCTGTACTCGATCGGACCGACCCAGGTCGGCCTCGTCAACAAACGCCTCGCCCGCAAGAAGCTCCGCGAGGGTGATCCCATCGCTTTCAACGGCGAGGCCGGCTATCAGGCCGAGCTACTCATGCCGGGTCTTCGATTCAAGTTGTGGCCGGTGTACGGCGTGGCCCGCCATCCGTGGGTGCAGGTGCCCGCTGGCGAGATCGGCGTGGTCATCGCCCAGGTCGGTGCCAACCTCCCCATCGGCGCCAAGAGCGCGGTCTACAAACCCGAGTTCGGCAACTTCTCCGACGTCGGGACGTTCCTCAGCGGTGGTGGGCAAAAGGGTGTGCAACGTCCGGTGCTGACACCGGGCACCTTGCTCCCCATCCATCCCGTGGCCTTCCTGGTCCTCACCGCCTACCAGGTGTACGGCCTCCCGGTCTCACCCGATCTGCGCGGAACCTCCAGTAAAGGTGGGTTGACACCCGAGGCCTTCGGCCTGACGCCGCAGCAGCTGAAGGTGGTGGTGATCGCCCCCGAGGGCAACGCCGACCGCATCGGCGTCGTGACCGCGCTGGAAGGCGAGCCATTGCCATCGGGCGACATCGCGGCACGACTCGGTGGGTACGCCGACGTGTTGGCCATGGAGCAGGCCAACGCCCTCGACGCCGAGATCATCGAAGTGCTGCTCGGCAACAAGAACGGTCTGCACAACAACTATCAGGACTTCCAGAAGTTCGTTGACTCCGGCGGCCGCATCGGTCTGCAGCACGATCCGCTGCTCTACGGCGCCTATCTGCTCAACCCGTTCCTCGTGTCGGTGGAGCTCGTACCGATGCTGGTGGTCAAGCAAGGTGAGGTGGCCGTGGTGAAGGCCTTCGTCGGCCTTCCCACCCTCGACACCTCGGGTGCGGAGTTCAAGTTCGGGTCCATCGTCCGTCCCGGCCATCGCGGTATCTGGGAAGAGCCGCTGCGCACCGGCAAGTACCCGATCAACCCCCGTTGCTACGCGGCTGAGATCGTGCCGACGTCGATCCTCACCCTCAACTGGTCCAACGAGGTGAGCCGCGCGCACTCGCTCGACGCCAACCTCGGACCCATCGAGGGCAAGAGCCGTGAGGGTTTCGTGTTCACCATCGAACTGCAGGTGCAGATCCACGTTCCCGACACCAAGGCCCCGAAGGTCATCTCGATGGTCGGCACCATGCTCAACCTGGTGAACGAAGTGCTGCAATCCGCGGTGGGCAACCACTTCCGCAACACCTTGCAGGACCTCGAGGCAGTTCGCTTCATCGAGACCCGTATGGAAGTGCAACGAGCGGCGCTGTCGGCGGTCACCGAGTACCTCGGCGCATACGAGGTGGAGACCAAGGGCGTCTACATCCAGAATGTGAACTTCCCGGCCGAGCTGGTGGAGGTCCTCACCGAGCGAGAGATCGCCAAGCAGGAGCGAGCCACCTTCGAAGAGCAGCAGCGGGCCCAGACCGCTCGAATCGAGACCGAGAAGGCACGCGGTACCGCCGACATGCAAGGCCAATTGGCATCGTCGGAAGTGTCGATCTCCATCAACTCCAACCGAGCCGATGCCCGCGAAGCCGAAGCCCGAGGCGAGGCCGCGTTCGTTCGTACCACCGGCGAGGCCGAAGCCGCCAGGATCCAGGCCATCGGTCTGGCCGAGGCCAAGGCCACCGAAGCGTTGGGACTGGCCAAGGCCGAGGGCTTCGAAGCTCAGCAACGGGCCCTGGGTGCGGCAGCCACCGCCATCGTGGCCGTGGCCAACGCCGTGGCAGACGGCAACATCAAGGTGGTGCCCGACGTGCTCGTGGCCGGGTCGAACGGCGGCAGCGGGTCGATCGAAGGGCTGGCCGCTGCACTCATCAAGATGGTGCAGGGCAAGAACGCCGCCGAGGACCGAGCCGCTGCCGTCGAGGCCGCTGAGCTGCCGCCGCCGGAGAGCGCCGAATCCGCACCCCAGTGATCAGGCCCCAGTGATCAGGCCCCAGTGATCAGGCCCCAGTGATCGGCACCCCAGTGATCGCCACACGGTGAGCACCCACTGATGTCGAGCCGTCCACTCCGCCTTGTAGGCCCGACGGAGTGGACGGATATGGTCGCACCCGTCGCGCGCATCGCTGATCACGGTTGAGGAGACGGTTGTGGAGTACGTACGGCTCGGGAGCACAGGGCTGCGGGTATCGCGCCTCTGCCTGGGCACCATGACCTTCGGTCTCCAGTGCGACGAGCAGCAGTCCCACGCCATCCTCGACACTGCATACGACGCCGGCATCACGTTCCTCGACACGGCCGACGTCTACCCGGTGGGCGGGACCGTCGACACGGTCGGACGCACCGAGGAGATCATCGGACGCTGGATGGCCGGACGGCGCGACGACGTCATCGTGGCCACGAAGGCGTTTGCGTCGATGAGCCGACGTCAATGGGATCGCGGCACGTCGCGCAAGCATCTCCTCGATGGCATCGACGCATCGCTCCGTCGCCTCGGCACCGACTACGTCGACCTCTACCAGTTGCACGGCGACGATCGGTCCACACCGCTCGACGAGACGCTGGCCGCGCTCGACACCATCGTGCAATCGGGCCGGGCCCGCTACGTCGGCTGCTCGAACTTCCTCGCCTATCGATTGGCCACCGCCCTCGGCCGAAGCGATGTGCGCAACATCGTGCGCATGGTCTCGGTGCAGCCCCGCTACTGCCTGTTGTGGCGCGGTATCGAACGAGAGTTGCTCCCGCTGTGCGAGCAGGAAGGCCTGGCTGTCATCCCGTACAACCCGCTCGCCGGTGGTTTGCTGAGCGGGAAGCACCAGCGATCGACCGCACCAGCGGACGGGACGCGCTTCACGCTGGGACACGCCGGAAAGATGTACACCGAGCGCTATTGGCATGACCGTGAGTTCGACACCGTCGACGCCCTCCGTCCGTTCGCCGACGAGCTCGGCATCTCGCTGGCGACGCTCGCCGTGTCCTGGGTGCTGGCCAACCCCACGGTCACCGCTCCGATCATCGGTGCCAGCAAGCCCGAGCAACTCGCCGATTCGATCGCGGCGGCGTCGACGCCGCTGTCGGTCGACGTCAAGACTGCTCTCGACCACCTCACCACTGACTTCCTCGCTACAGATGGGTTCTGATCAATGACCGCATCGAACGAACTGTCCTTCTACCCGACGGACCTCACTGCCGACGAGCTCGCGCTCCAGGCACAGGTGCGCGCCTTCCTCGAGCGTGAGCTGCCACCGGGCTCCTTCGAGCCCGGGCTCGGCATGGGTGCCCACGGGGACAAGGAGTTCTCGCTCAAGCTGGGCGCCAACGGCTATCTGGGCATGGCCATCCCCAAGCGTTACGGGGGCGGCGAGCGCAAGGCCGTCGATCGCTTCGTGGTCGTCGAGGAATTGCTCCGCTGGGGTGCGCCGATCGGCCGCACCTGGGTGGCCGATCGCCAGACCGGCCCCGTGCTGGTGAAGTTCGGCACCGAGGAGCAGCGTGAACGCTTCCTGCCCGGCATCTGCCGTGGCGAGATCGCCTTCTCGATCGGGATGAGCGAGCCCGACTCCGGCTCCGACCTGGCCTCGGTGTCGACGCGAGCCACGAAGACCGACGGCGGTTGGTTGCTGAACGGTACGAAGATCTGGACGACCAACGCCCACATCAACGACTGGTTCATCGTGCTGTGTCGAACCGACCCGGACTCGAAGCGCCACGACGGTCTGAGCCAGCTCATCGTGGACCTCCACCAAGAGGGCGTGGAGGTGAAGCCCATCCCCTACCTCGACGGCACCGCCGAGTTCAACGAGGTGGTGATGACCGACGTGTTCGTGCCCGACGAGCTGGTGCTCGGACAGGTCGGCATGGGCTGGGCACAGAACACGTCAGAGCTGGCCTATGAGCGCGGCGGTCCCGATCGTTGGTTGTCGCCGTTCGTGCTGGTGCAAGCCTTCTTGCGCGAGATGCCCGACCTGGCAGCCACCGATGCCGGACAGCAGCTCATCGGCTGGGCCACCGCGAAGTGGTTCGGCCTGCGTCGCCTCTCGCTCTCGGTCGCCCGCAAGATCGATGCCGGCGGTGCACCATCGGCCGAGTCGTCCTTGGTCAAGGAGATGGGCAGCCGCTTCGAGCAGGACGTCATCTACCAACTCGGTCGTCTCGTCGACCTCGAACCGTCGCCCGAATCGTCGTCGTTGTTCGAGCGCTTGCTGGTGAAAGCGACGCTCACCAACGGTGGGTTCACCATCCGCGGCGGCACCATCGAGATCCTCCGTTCCGTTGCCTCGAAGGGACTTCGTTCATGAGCCACTTCCCCGACGTCGATCCCCTCTTGATCGAGACCGCCGACAAGGCGTTCGCCAGTTCCTGCACCCACAGCGCGCTCCAAGATGCCGAGCGCGACGGCTGGGCGCCGGCGGTGTGGGGCGCCACCGCTGACATCGGCCTGCAACTCATCTCCGTACCGGAGGAGAACGGAGGCGTGGGCGGAACGCTCGTCGACGCGTTGGCCGTGCTCTTCACCGCCGGTCGTCACGCCGCGCCGATCCCATTGGCAGAGAACGGTGTCATCGCCGGATGGCTGGCCGCATCGGCCGGCCTCACCCTGCCCGACGGCGTCGTCACGGCGGTGACCGCCACCAACTTCAACACGTTGCGCGTCGATGGCGGCAAGGTCTCAGGTTCGGCCAAGTACGTGCCGTGGGCCCGCAAGGCCGACACGATCGTCGCGTTGGCCGACAGTGACGGCGGGCCGCAGGTCGTGATGTTGAACGCCGCCGATCTCACCGTCGATCAGGCCACCAACATCGCCGGCGAGCCACGTGATGCCATCACGGCCAGCGCCGTCACGCCTGTTGCCACGGCCGCGGCCAACGGCGCCGACGCCGCGTCGTTGCGGCTCCGTGCCGGCCTCGCTCGTGCCGCGCAGATGGCCGGTGCACTCGAGCGGATGAGCGAGATCACCGTCGGCTACACCAACGAGCGCCATCAGTTCGGCAAGCCGATCAGCTCGTTCCAAGCCATCCAGCAGCACTTGGTGCACACGGCGCAGGATGCCGCCATCGTCACCATCGCCGTTGCCACTGCAGCGCGCGTTGCTCTCCATGGCGATGCACGGTTCGAGATCGCCAGCGCGGTGACCCTCGCCGATGATGCGGCCGTGACTGCGTCGCGCGCTGCGCATCAGGCCCACGGTGCGATGGGCCTGACCCAGGAGTACACCCTCCACCACTTCAGCCGCCGGCTGTGGGCATGGCGCCACGAGTTCGGCGGTCCACGAGCGTGGACCACCGACGTCGCCGGTTACGCGCTGCAGGCCGGACCCGATGGGCTCTACCCGCTCATCACCGGTGGCACCGCCATGCTGGTGGGCTGACCCTCAACTCGACCCCGGCTCGTCCGTCGGCCGGGCCCTGACGTGCACGCTCAGCCGATACCGGGTTCGTGTGGCTCAGCGCAGAAGCATCTGCATGAGACCCAAACCGGTCCCAAGAAGACCGCAGAGGAGCCAGAGCCGCGTCCCGATCCGCCTGAACCAGTCGAAGTACGCCGGATCAGCGATGCTCCGGATCGGGTGGAACCATCCACGAGGCCCCTCGATCAGAAGAATCGCGAGCAGGCCCATCCCAGTGAAGATCAGTCCGAAGACCAGAACGTCTGGCATCGCGATGTCCCCCTTCACGGATCAGAGTGCGGACCGCTTCTCGGCAAGCGTCGCGGCGAGTCAGGCGCTGGGGTCGACGAACACCGCGGTCACGTCGGTGACGACATCGACCGCGGTGAACGCTCGCACACACGTGCCATTCGCGTCGGCTGCGCCCAGTGCCATGACCGGTCGGATGGTGCGCGCCGCGTAGTTGACGTTCGACGTGCCCGACGTCGTGCCGCACGGTTGCACGGTCACATAGCCATCAGCGGTGGGGTTCACGGCAGTGACGTTGAGGACCTCGACGCCGGTCACGGCCGGGAGCGAGAGTCCGTTGAGCGCACCATTGGGTCCGGCGCCGCCGGGGCTGCGGGTGTCGCTGAGGCGATATGGGGTCACCGCCAACAGGCCGAGGCGGCCCGACGGTGAGAACGTCCCGAACACATCGATGACCAGATCCATCGGCGAGGACGTGGTCACGCACACCTTGCCGCCCACCACTGGGGCGAGCACGGCGTTGGACACCACTCGACCGCCGACTCGCGCCGGATCCACGTTGAGCACCGACGTCTCGGCGTTCACACCGCACGGTTGCACCGACACGAACCCCGCCCCAGCGGGATCGACACCGGCAATGCCGAGCCACACCGCGCTCACGTTGGCCGGCATGTTCGGAACCGAGCTGAGATCGAGCTCGGTCGCCTGACCGGCGGTGCGACGGCCCTTCACACTCAACTGAGCGATGCCGCCCGTACGAGTATCGACCAGTCGGGATGGACCGCTCGGCGTGAAGCGCGCGCCGGCCGGTGTGAACCATCCGACGACGTCGATCAGCACGTCGGTGTCAATTGTTGTTGCTACACACAGATCCTGATCGGCACCGAGTCGAACGATGGCGGCATTGGCCACGTTCTGACCACGCACCACGTTGAGGCTCGAGGTACCGGGCACGCCTCCGTCGCAGGGATGTGCCGTGAGATACCCCGGGCCGCACGGACCCACCGAGGTGAGGTTGATCGCGGCGGCCGTGGCCGAGGCCGGGGCGATGCCAGTGAGGTCCACGCGCAGGCGACGCCCTGCGCCGAGCGGCTCCGTCCGAGACGGGTCCTCAATGTCGTCGGCTCGGGTGTCGGCCACGCGATCGGGCGTGATCGACACGAATCCACTCAATGGCGTCGTCACCGTCAACGGTGCTGTGGTGGGAAGCGCCTCACCCGAGCGACCAGCGATGGCACAACGGCCGAGGACGACATCGCCCACAACACGATCGAGCCACTCGACCAGAGCCATCGTGCCGACGGGCGTGATGTGGATCCCGTCCCACCAGAACCAACAGCCGGTGTTCGTCTCCATACCTCGAGATCCGGGTGCGCCCACCGAGGTGCGCGGCTGATTGCACTGCGTCGCCGTGTACCCGTCCCAGTCTTCGACGATGAGGTTGGAGTACTGCGCCGCCTTCTCCGCCAAGTGGGTGTTGTGCTTCTCGAACAGCCCACGCGCCGATCCGTAACCGGGCACGTTGTAGCTCGTGGTGGTGCGGTAGTTGATCCAGATCACGTACGGGATGCCTTGGCTGTTGGCCTCGGCCATCACTGCATCGATGCCGGCTCGGATGTCGTTGTCGTCGTACCCGGCCATGATCACCACGGCGTCACCGAGTTGGCCCCGCCGGGCACGCATCTCATCGATGACGGTGGCTGGTTTGTAGCGAGCGCCGGTGATGCGGTCGAGGCCGGTGCAACTCACACCGATGATGCGCCGGCAACTCTCGGCGATCATCTCTGCATCGAATCGCTGATCGAGCACATCCACCGAGTGGGTGACACCCATACCGTCGTACCAACTCGTCGCGGCCATGGTGGAGTCGCCGAGGAACGTCACGCGCGGCTTGGTGGCTGCTGATGCCGAGTCCGCTGTCGCTGTCATGTGCATGCCGACGCCGAACAACGCCATGACTGCGACAAGAGCTACCCCGCGGACGGTTCCCAACACTCGGTGGTCCATCCGTCGATCGTAGGAGTCGTTGATTCCCGCGGGGCGGATTCCTGCCGAACGGCTCATGCCATGTGAAATCCCCGTTGCGCGGTCCCACAAACATCTCCCTGGCCGGTACGGTCGATGCACGAACTGAGAGGTGGTCCCCCATGGGCCTTACTCCGACACCCCCGCACGAACGACCACGGCTGCGTGGCGCAATGCATGCACTGGTGTTCTTCGCCGCCATCCCGGCGGCGATCTTCCTCATCCTCCATGCTCACCGAGCAACCGCGATTGCGGCCGCCTCGGTGTATGCCGCCAGCGTGTTGGCCCTGTTCGGGACCTCGGCCGGGTACCACCGTCTGACGCGATCGCCGAAGGCCACGGCCATCATGCAACGCCTCGATCATTCGATGATCTACGTGCTCATCGCCGGTACCTACACCCCCATCTGCCTGTTGGCCCTGCCCCGGGCGTGGGGAATACCGATCCTGGCGATCGTCGGTGTCGGTGCGCTCATCGGTGTGGCCACGACCGTGTTCGCCTTCAATCGCTGGCGCATCTTGCACTACGCGCTCTACCCGATCATGGGGTGGATCGCCGTGGCAGCTGGGCCGCAGTTGGCCGACAGTCTCACCGGTACGCAACTGGCATTGATCGTTGCTGGTGGCGTTCTGTACACCGCGGGGTTCCCGGTACTCCTCACCGAGAAGCCCAATCCGTGGCCGAAGACGTTCGGTTATCACGAGGTGTGGCATTCGTTCACCGTCGCCGCTGGTGCTTGTCACTTCGCTGCGGTGGCATTGATCGTCAGCTGATCGCCCGCACCGACGTTCCTCAGCGAAGCGACTGCACTGGAGCGACTGCACTGACGCGGCGGCTCACACATCGACCTCGCTCACCGCAGCTTGCACCGGCCGGTCACGCGGCAGCACGTCGAAGATCGATGGCGGTTCGGTCCACACATCGCGCTGCGGCACGTTCGACTGTTCGGCGCGGCGAGCCGCGTCGATGGCGCGCCAGACCCGCTCCGGAGTGCACGGCATGTCGACATGCCGCACCCCGAGATGCGTCAGCGCATCGACGACCGCGCTCTGCACCGCAGGAGTCGAACCGATGGTGCCGGACTCTCCGATCCCCTTGGCGCCCAAGGGGTTCAGCGGTGTCGGGGTCTGAGTGTTGAAGGTCTCGAAGCTCGGGAGTTCGGCCGCGCTCACCATCGCATACTCCGCCAGCGTCGACGTGAGCGGATTGCCGTCCTCGTCGTAGACGAACTCCTCGAACAGCGCCTGTCCAATACCGGAGGCGATGCCGCCGTGCTGCTGCCCGGCCACGATCATGGGGTTCACCACGGTGCCGCAATCGTCGACGGCGATGTGGCGCAACAACTCGACCTTGCCGGTCTCGGTGTCGATCTCGACGACGGCGACGTGCGCGCCAAAGGGGAAGGTCGCGCCGCCCTGCGCCTGATCGAGGGCCACCGACAGCGGTGATCCTGACGACTCGAGTTCGTGTCGGGCGATGTCTGCCCAACTCACCGTGCGCGCCGGCACTCCCGCGACGCCGAGGGTCCCGTCACCGACGACGATGATGTCGGCCGGATCTGCCTCGAGAACCCGCGCCGCGATCTCGCGTGCCCGCACCACCATCTCCCTCGACGCCATCAGGACGGCCGATCCACCCAACTGCAGTGAACGCGAACCGCCCGTGCCCCCGCCGCGCGGCACCAACGCCGTGTCGGACTGCACGTAGCGGATGTTGTCGAGGTCGATGCCGAGCGTGTCGGCTGCGATCGTGCCAAAGGTGGTGGCGTGCCCTTGTCCGTGTCCGGACGTGCCAACCGAGACCGTGGCCGTGCCGTCGACCTCGATGACGACGCTGGCGTACTCCTGTCCCGACCCGCCGGCGGTGATCTCCACGTACGTCGAGACGCCGATGCCGATCTGCTTCACATCTGCGCGTTCACGCCGTTGCTGCTGTTCGCGACGCAGCTCGGCGTATCCCGCTCGGTCGAGTGCCTCGTCGAGCGACGCCCTGTAGTCCCCGACGTCGTAGCGGGCACCGGTGACCGTGGTGTACGGGAACGCATCCGAGCTCAACAAGTTCTTGCGCCGAATGTCGACCGCGTCCAGAGACAGTTCATGAGCGGCCATGTCCATGATGCGTTCCAAGAACGCGGCGGCCTCGGGGCGTCCCGCACCTCGGTACGCACCGGTGGGCGTGGTGTTGGTGACGGCGACCGCACCGCTGAAGCTGATCTTCGGGATCTCGTAGGGGCCTTGTGCCATGAGTCGCGTCGGCCCGATGGCAAGACGACCACCGAAGCCGGCATAGGCACCCCCGTCGCCGATGACGCGAGCCCGCATCCCGGTGATGCGTCCAGCGCGGGTGAACCCCATCTCGATGTAGTGCACCTGGGCGCGACCATGTGGTTGCGACAGCAGGTGCTCGGAACGGGTGTCGGCCCAGGCGACAGGACGAGCGAGGCGCAACGCTGCGGCGATGGCCACGAAGTGCTCGGCGAGGACGCCGACCTTGCCGCCGAACCCTCCACCGACGTGCGGGGCGATGACCCGGAGCGAATCGGGGGACAGACCCAAGGACCTGGTGGCGAGGCGCAAGAAGCCATGCGGCTGCTGGGTCGACAGATGAACGGTCGCCACGTACGGATCGGCGGGATCGATGGCGGGAACGACGGTGATGGCGTTGCCTTCCATCGGCATGATCGCCAACCGCTGGTTCACGAACCGGCCACGGACGATCACCTCGGCGTCGTCGAGCGCCCCATCGTGGAGCGTCCAGTCATCGTCGAGCAACGATGCGGCCAGGTTGCGGTCGACGTCAGCGAACAACAGCGGCGCGCCGGGAGCGAGTGCATCCTCGGGGTCGACGACAGCCTCGAGCGGCGTGTAGTCCACATCCACGACGGCGGCGCCGTCAGCGGCCGCGACCTTCGACGTCGCCACCACGACGGCGACGGCCTCGCCGACATAGCGGACGCGATCGACCGCAAGCGGCGGTTGGGCGATGGAGGGGTGCAGCACCACGCCGAACAGATTGAAGCGCGGCAACTGGAGATCGGCCGCCGTGTAGACGGCCACGACGCCATCGACGGCGAGCGCCCCGTCGATGTCGATGGCCCCGAGTTCCGCATGCGCATACGGACTGCGCACGAACGCCAGGTGGAGCAGACCGGGGATCCGGAAGCTGTCGACGAAGGTGGTGTGACCGGTGAGCAGATCGGGGTCCTCGACGCGGATGACGGACGTTCCGATGAGTGATCCGGGCATGGATCGACGTTATGGGATGCACGCAGATCGCGACGACCGACCCGAGGACCTACAGTCGAAAACGATGTTCCCCGAGACCGACGATCAGATCCGAGTGCAGAAGGCGAGCGAACTCGTCGCGGATCGGATCCGCCGACGGATCGTGCGCGGGGACCTCCCCGTGGGCACCCGCCTCCCGCCAGAGGAAGAGCTCATGGCGTCGTTCGGGGTGGCGCGGACCACATTGCGCGAGGCCCTACGGGTCCTCGAGGCACAAGGCCTCCTTCGGATTCGTCGCGGTCGAGGTGGGGGCGGGGTCGTCACCCTTCCCACGCTCACCCAGGCCAGCGAGACGCTGGGGGCGTACCTCCAGCTGAATCGGGTCCGGCGCGGCGATCTCGATGACGCGAGGCTGATGTTCGAGCCGGCGTTGGCGGCCAACCTCGCCCGAACACAACGGCCCGAGGACCTCGCCGTGCTCGACGGTTTCGTCGACGCGGCCTCGCAAGCCGCTGCTGCTGATGACCGACCGGCGTTCGGCGCCGCGGCGGCAGGACTGCACATCGCCATCGTGGAGCGCGGCGGCAACATCACCTTGGCCACGCTCGGAGCTCTGCTCGTCGATCTCGCCAGTTGGCGATACGCGACCGGGGCGAGCCAAGCCACCAAGGAACAGATGCGGCGGGCCGCGAAGTCATACGCGAAGTTGACAGCGTTGGTCCGTTCCGGCGACCCGGAACTCGTGCAGGCGCATTGGCATTCGCAGTTGAGCTATCTGGCCACTCGCGACTCTGATCGCGAGATCGGCCTCGACCTCACCGGCACGCGTGAGAGCACCAACTCCGCATGGTTCGGTCCCGTCGGCGCACCGGGCGCGAGCGCGCCAGAGGTGAAGACGAGCCGCCTCGTCGCCAACGAGTTGCGGAGGCGGATCCTGTCCGGACAGTTGCAGATCGGCGATCGACTCCCGGTGGAGGAAGAGCTCACCGCGGCGTTCGGGATCGCCCGCACCACGCTGCGCGAAGCACTACGCATCTTGGAGGCGGCCGGTTTGATCACCATCCGCCGTGGACGCGGTGGCGGCGGCACGGTGACGCTCCCGTCGCTCGAGCATCTCGCGCTGCCGATCGTGACCGTGCTGCAGATGCAGCACACGACGCTCGGCGATCTCGGCGCTGCCCTCGAGATCATCGAGCCCCAGCTGGCCGGGCAGCTGGCCGTCACGCGCACTGCCGCTGACCTCGCGGCCATGAACGCCATCGTGAGCCGAGCCTTCATCGCTGCCGCGCAAGAGGACAACGCCGAAACGCGTCTCGCCAACTTGGCCATGCATCGCCTGGTCATCGAACGCGCCGGCAACACCACCGTGACGGGCCTCATGACCCTCATCAACGATGCGGTGACTCGCAGCTTGGTGTACTCGACCGCAGAGACGAGCCCGGACCAGCTGACCATCGTTGCCAAGTCATTGCGACGCCTCGTGAGCATGGTGCAAGCGGGCGACGCAGCTGGGGCGACCGAACATTGGAAGCGACACCTCGCCGTGCTTCGTCACGTTCGAAAGAGCGTCGCCGACGTGGAGATCTACGACCTCTGACCTCGGGCCTTGCCATTCGCGCGCAACGCTGGTGCCATCGTCAACTTCAATTGACAACGACGCAGTGCCCAGGATGACTCGAGCGGAGCTGTGACTCAACGCATGCGCTCCAACCGTGCCTTGGCCCCGAAACCAGCATCGCGCCGGGCGTTCTAGGGGTCGCCACATTCGCTTCGGATCGGGCAAGCTTCACCGGTGAGCAAGCGGTGGGCGACCCGTCGGCGAGCGCAGATCGCTGAAACACCAGGTGCTCATCCAATCCGCCTGCGACGTGGCATCGCCTCGCGTCTTCGGCTCGGAACCATGACACAGGTCTACGCGTACGGCGCACTTGGGCTTTCGGTCTACTGGTCGCCTTCGGTGTTCACATCGGATCTGTACTCCACCCGTGACCGATGGCTGTTGGCGCTGGCAATCGTGGGATTGCTCGCCGTGCGCGTCGCCATCGCCACAGACTGGGTAGAGGCAACATCGAGCGGCCTCACGTGGCGATCGATCTTCGTGAGACGCCACTTGCCATGGTCCGACATCACGTCCCTCCAACTCGGGGAGCCAACGAACTCCGGCATCCACGGGCACGCCCCCGACGCTCTTCGAGTGAACGGCCCCCGCTTCATCGGCGGTCACTTCGCGGTCCACACATCGATTCAATGCCGCAACGAGGCAATAGAGGACTTCATCGCCGCCGCAACCGAACTTCGACTTACCGCGATGAACATCGAAACGTAGGACTGAGCACCGGGTAGCCGACACTTCCCACCGCGTGAATGAGCACATCCCCGTCGATCCACGGCGAAACCTCCCGTGACAAGCGTTTGACAATCGACCAGCCCGCGGCGGCATCGAGCGTGGCCAGCCGACACGAAACCGCAGGTAGAGCTGGTGGGCCGCCTGGGACTCGAACCCAGAACCAGCGGATTAAAAGTCCGATGCTCTGCCAATTGAGCTAGCGGCCCGCGTCCGAGCGAGCTCGGCCGACTGGGACCAGGTTAGGTGCAGGCCGACGCTCGGATGGCAACCGATTCGGGCCAGCCGGCGCCGACCCTGGTTCAGCGGCCGAGACGCCGGGCACTTCGCGGCAATGGACACGGCACCGGAGCCTCCCCGACGATGACTGACTACGTCATCCCTGACCCCGAGCCCAAGGAGATCGACGAGCGCCTCGCCATCGAGTTGCGCCATCTCGCCGACAACGCCGTGCTGAAGGGCGCCCCATCGGGCAACGAGAAGTGCGACAACTGCCTCTACTACCTCGAGAACTCCGCAGAGATCTCCTACTGCTGGCACCCCAAGCTGCGCATCCTCGTGGGATCACAATGGTGGTGTCAGTGGTGGGAACAGATCCCCACCTGAACCAAGAGCGTCAAGTGTGATTGACGCCGAGCGAAGATGGCGCACTTTCGCACCTATGCGGTGGAAAACTGCAACAAGTTAGAAAACCGACGTTCGCCAACCGACGTTCGCCGGCCGACAACGCCGACCGACAACGCCGACCGGTCACAAAGCCTGCGCAGCCAGCGAGGCTGGCTCAGTTGTTGATGACCGACAACGCGTCGCGCACGGTACGAACGGAGATCCCGCTCGACGCGATGCGATCCAGATAGGCATTGAACATCGATGGCGAAGAGTCATAGGTAGTCGGGCTGTCCACGATGTTGTGGAACACCAAGATGAGCCACGTATTGCTCGAGCGCGCCTGATTCACCCACGACTGAACCTGATCGACCGATGTCGTGTTCAACACGTTCTGCACCTGCAGGCGATATGGATCAGTGGCCCGTGGATAGTTGAAGCCCGACTCCACGGTGCGATGTGAGCCGTACACAGATCTGATGTCGTCGAGAACACCAGCTCCAAAGTACTCACCGTACGGTGACGCGAAGTTCGAGATGCTCACTCCGAGCTGCGACTCCAGGTCCGATCGCGACTGTGCGAGTTCACGATGCCGCGCCGAGGCGCTGAGCGTCGGCAGATGCGGATGGGAGATGGTGTGTGATCCGATCTCGTTCCCCGCGTTCATGAGCTGTCGCACTTGCGAGACGTTCATGTAGGGCGAACTCTGGAAGCCAGACAGGACATAGAACGTCCCCGTCATACCGTGGGCTTGCAGCCTCGGCAATGCAGCGGTGAGGTGGGAGAGCCAGCCGTCGTCGAAGGTGAGCGACACCATCCCGCCAGAGATCGGACCACCCCCGCCACCCGGGGGTCGAGTGGTGGTGGTCGTCGACGGCAATGTGGTCGTCGTCGGTGGGCGCGTCGTGGTGGTCGGCGGGACCGTCGTGGTCGTGGTCGGTGGGCGCGTCGTGGTGGTCGGTGGGACCGTCGTGGTCGTGGTGCTGGTCGTCGTCGGCGGGAGCGTCGGCTCGACCGGTTCGTCGGCGAGAAGGCCAGCGATCGGCACGTACCCGACAACGTCCATCACCACATGCGCAGAACCCGCAAAGTTCCCAACCGCAACACCACCACCAACACCAACCTTCGCCACCACCAAATTCGCGACCGTCGCACCAGCAACCACATTCACCGACGACGCCACCGGCTCAACCTCACCAGCCGGCCACACCGTCACATGCGAACCATCCGACGGCTCCACCACCGTCACATTCACCACAACCGCCGCCACACCCGACAACGGCACACCACCACGACCCAACAACCCGAACACCACCGGCGAACCAGCAACCACCGGCCCACCACCAACACCCCCACCATCAACCGTCACACCACCAGGCCGCGTATCCACCACACGCGCCGGCGACAAAACACCAAACCCAGAACCCGTCGGCACATACCCGACAACGTCCATCACCACATGCGCAGAACCCGCAAAGTTCCCAACCGCAACACCACCACCAACACCAACCTTCGCCACCACCAAATTCGCGACCGTCGCACCAGCAACCACATTCACCGACGACGCCACCGGCTCAACCTCACCAGCCGGCCACACCGTCACATGCGAGCCATCCGACGGCTCCACCACCGTCACATTCACCACAACCGCCGCCACACCCGACAACGGCACACCACCACGACCCAACAACCCGAACACCACCGGCGAACCGGCAACCACCGGCCCACCACCAACACCCCCACCATCAACCGTCACACCACCAGGCCGCGTATCCACCACACGCGCCGGCGACACCGGGACGATCGACGGTGTCTCGACGGCCGCGGCCGGCCGCTGATCGACGCCGACCACCGACACGAGCGACGCGGCCAACAAGGTCAGCACCACGGCCACGAGCACTCGAACCGGGGGTGCGGAACGACGCTCAGATGCGTCGGCCGCCAGGGGGGTTGTCCGCCTCGACATGAACGACAACCTACGCGCCGCCCACTACCGAATGGCGGCGGTTCACAGATTCGCCACACAATGCAGGGGTTCCACCCAAGATCGTCCCGATCGTCTCAAGAACCCTTGACGGAGAGCGTCAGACGGCCGACAGCAGGACGTGACGCGCGCGCACGTACGAGACGATGAGAGGGGGTTCACCCTCATCGAGTTGATGGTGGTGGTTCTCGTCATCGCCGTGCTGCTCGCGATCGCCATCCCCAGCTTCTTCGGTGCGCGCACCAGAGCACAGGCACTCGCCGCTCGTTCGACGCTCACCCAGGCGCTCGACGTCGCAACGGTGACTCTCGCCGAGGCCACGACCATCGGCTCGGAACCACTTTCAACAACGGTGGCCCGTCTCCAGGCGCAAGAGACGTCGTACACGTTCACGGCCGCAGTGTCGACTGGTCCCAGCGTCGTGTCCGTCGCTACCGCATCGGGCAACATCACCTTGGCGGTGGCGGGCACCGACGGCACCTGTGTCATCGGCACCAGCCGCTCGACCGGTCGGATCACCGCGGACACGACCGGTGCGTGCCTCGCGACCACATTCCTGTCATCGACACTGCTCAACCCGACCGGCACGACCACCACTGCGGCGACCACCACGACAGTTGTTCCGACGACCACCACGACGCCCACGACGACAACCGCTGCGACGCCGCTCACAACCGTGCGACTCCTCAGCAGCACTGGCGCACCGCTGTCGGGCGGTTCGGTCACCTATGTGCTCGGTGGGTACACCTACACCTTCGGTACGACCGGCTCGAACGGCTCGGCCACGGCGAACCTGTCGCCCGGCTCGGTCACGATCAACCTCGACTACGCCGGAGGACGGGCGAGCACCGTGGCCACTGTTGGGCCGGGCACCGTCATCACCTTCACCACGGTGCCGGTCACCGTCCAGTTGCTCTCATCCACCGGCACCGGCATCGCCGGTGCAACCGTGGACTACTTCAACCCGTACTGGAACACACTCGGCACCACCAACGCCTCCGGCACCGCCACCAAAGAGATGCTCCCCGCGACATACAGCACATTGCAGCTCGACTACGCCGGCGGGACCAACACCCGCACCAACGTCTCCATCACCGGCGCCACCACCCTCACCTTCACCACTGTGCCCGTCACCGTCGACTTCCGGACGTCCACTGGTACGCCCATCGCCGGTGCAACCGTGAACTACTTCAACCCGTACTGGAACACACTCGGCACCACCAACGCCTCCGGCACCGCCACCAAGGAAATGCTCACCGGCACCTATAGCCAACTCGATCTCGTGTACGCCGGCGCAACGAGCAGCCGAACCAACGTGTCCATCACCGGGGCGACCACGATCACCTTTGCCACGGTGCCGGTCACTGTCCAGCTGCGCTCATCCACCGGTACGCCCATCGCCGGCGCGGACATCAACTACTTCAACCCGTACTGGAACACACTCGGCACCACCAACGCCTCCGGCACCGCCACCAAAGAGATGCTCCCCGCGACGTACAGCACATTGCAGATCGACTACGCCGGCGGGACCAACACCCGCACCAACGTCGCCATCACCGGCGCCACCACCATCACCTTCACCACCGTCCCCGTCACCGTCGACTTCCGGACGTCCACCGGTACCGGCATCGCCGGCGCGGACATCAACTACTTCAACCCGTACTGGAACACACTCGGCACCACCAACGCCTCCGGCACCGCCACCAAGGAAATGCTCACCGGCACCTACAGCCAACTCGATCTCGTGTACGCCGGCGCAACGAGCAGCCGAACCAACGTCTCGATCACCGGGGCGACCACGATCACCTTTGCCACGGTGCCGGTCACCGTCCAGCTGCTCTCATCCACCGGCACCGGCATCGCCGGCGCAACCGTGAACTACTTCAACCCGTACTGGAACACACTCGGCACCACCAACGCCTCCGGCACCGCCACCAAAGAGATGCTCCCCGCGACATACAGCACATTGCAGCTCGACTACGCCGGCGGGACCAACACCCGCACCAACGTCGCCATCACCGGCGCCACCACCATCACCTTCACCACCGTCCCCGTCACCATCACAGTGCTCAACGGTTCGGGCACCTCGGTATCAGGAGCGACGGTCAGCTACGCCAATCCGTATTGGAACTCGTTCGGCACCACCGGTGCTGGCGGCGTTGTAGCGAAGGAGATGTTGCCCGACAACTACGACTCGATCACGGCGAGCTGGACCGGCGGCACTGCGCAGCGAACCAACGTTGCCGTCACGGCAGCCACGTCGTTGACGTTGAGCCCCTAGACGTCCGAGGGCGCCAACCGATTCAACGTCGTCGGGCACCCGACGCGAAGATCACCACTGTATGGATCTCCACGCCTATCTCGGCCTGCAGCCCACCGCCGACCCCTTGCGGTGGACGCTCGAGCTCAACGATCGCATCACCACCCCACAGCACTTCATGAACGGAGGGTCGGGTTTCGCGGCGTGCATGTCTGCCTTCGAGAACGTGACCGGTCGACCCGTCGTGTGGGCCTCATGCCACTTCGAATCGTTCGTGTATGCGCCCGCAGTCCTGGAGATCGATCTCGCCCTGCATCGCGAAGGGGGCACGACCTCGCACGGCCGTGCCGTGCTGCGCAACGGGGACGACACCATCTTGTCGGTCGACGTTGCCCTCGGCCGGCGGGCCGACGGGTTCGAGGGAACGTGGCTGACACGCCCACAGGCCCCCGATCCACGCGACTGCGCCCGCATCGATCTGAAGACGGCGGGGCCAGCCGAGCGATCCATCGCCGATCACACCGACATGCGACGCGCCATCGGTCGTACGGTCGACCAGTTCGATGGAACACCCAGCGATGGTCATTCCGCGCTCTGGATCCACATGGACACCATGTCGGGCCCGGTGACTGCAGGCGAGTTGGCCATCGTCGCCGACTTCGTGCCGTTCGACATCGGTCAGCCGCTGGGGCAGAACCTCACCGGTTCGAGCATCGACAACACGTTGCGCATGTGCGAGCTACGGCAGACCGACTGGGTGCTGCTCGACATCCACATGCATGCGATGCATCGCAACGTGATGCACGCAACGGCGGGACTGTGGGCCGAGGACGGAACGCTGCTCGGCCTGGCCAGCCAGACGATGCTCGCTCGTCCGGCCGGGAAGATGCCGCCGAAGGCTCCTGATCACTCGATCGAGTCGGACCCGACGTCGTAGCGCAGGAGCACGCGTGCGGCGGCCGCGGCCGGGAGCCCGACGAAGCGCTCGGGCGATTCGACGACCACACCTGGGCCGATCTGCAAGAGCAACCGCTCGAGCCACCGCTCATCGGCGACCGGGAGCTCGATTCGACAGCGATCTGCACCAGAACTGGAGAGCGTCGCCGGGTGGACCTCGCCCACCCAAGCAGCGCGCGCCGGCGCAGTGAGCACGACGACCTCGGAGCCTTCGGGCGGCCACGGCGCCCGCTTGCGGGGAGCCGATCGTTCGAAGGTCTCGCCGGAGGGCTCGACATCGAGAACGCGGTCGATGCGGAAGCGACGCACGGTCTCGCTGCTGCGATCCCATCCGTCGAGATACCAGCGCCCGGCGTCGAGCACCACGTCGAGCGGCTCGATCCAGCGTCCTTCGCTGATGCGATTGGAGGTAGCGGCGAAGTAGTCGATGCGCACCAACCGGCGATCGCGCACCGCGGCCCGTAACACCGGAACGTGTGCCGGTGTGTCGAGCGCGACGCGCAAGAATTGCGCGGCATCAAGCGATCGCCGCACCTTGTCGAGAGCGGAAGCCAGCGCATCGCGGCGTTTGGGTTCGGTCACCTCGAGCAGCACCTGACCGGCCGTGCACACCGCGAGCACCTCCGCGGATGTCAGTTCCCCCGGCCCGGCAGGCTGAAGCACCGGAACCGGGCTCATGCTCACCTCGACAGTGCTGGGGTCAGCGCTCGGATCATCGAGCACGCCATCGACGTCGTCACCGTCGTCGAACACGATCTCGAACAGATCCTCGGTGTTGTACGGCGGCACCCCGCACACCGACGCCAGCTGCAGATCCTCCATCACGGTGGACGCCGGCACACCAAAGCGCGAGGCCAACTCCGACACCGCAACAGCGCGGCCGTCTTGGCGCGACAGCCATGTGAGCATCGCCATCGTTCGTCGCAGCCAACGCATCGCCGGCTGCGTCTTCTGCGGGCCCGACGCCGCTCGCGCTTGCGGTGCAACGCTGGCACGAGGTCGAGACCGGCGCGCCGACTCGAGCGATGAGGCCTCCGTGGAGCGCATGGCCTTCAACCAGTCCGTGACGAACTCCACCATCTCTGGTGGCCCGACCACCCAGGCATCGTCTCCGAAGCCGAGGACCCAGGTGCGCAGGGCTTCGGGAAACGACACCGCCAGCCGCACGATCACGCCGTTGTCACCGTCGGGTCCGTCACCGGTGACCTCGGCGATCACCGACCCCGAACGCAACGTCGACTCGACCCACACTGCCAACGGCCCCCGCACCGCGACGTCGACCATGACCGGCTCGCCCTGCGGGATGGCCCACGACTCGCTCGGCATGACCTGTTCGGGATCCCACTCCTGCGGTCGTTCGAACGCTCCGGGCTCCCCCACCGTCACACCGCTCATGCGGTCGATGCGGTAGGTGCGGACCCCATCGCCGATGAGCTCGCCCGACACGTACCAGTTCGTGCGGCGCATCAAAAGCCCGAACGGTCGAACCCGATGGGGCCGTCCGTTGTAGACGAACTCGACCTCGCATCCCAGCGACGCCGCTCGCAGCAGATCGCCGACCTCACTCGGCGCGCTCAGATCACCCACCGGCAGATCGGCCAGTGGATCGCTGCCCCCTAGCTTCCACAGTGCGAACGTGTCGGCTTCGCCAGTGAGGTCGACCAGTGACAGCGCTTGACGAATGGCACCGGCCTCGACGTCGGTGAGCCCGAACTCGGGCAGGACGCTGCGTTCGGGGGAGATCCGATAGGCCCAACGGTCGCTCTGGTCGGCCTCGGTCCGATCACCGCGGTCCACGGTCTCCACCGGAAACCCGTTCAACCCGAGCTGACGCCGATCGCGCACGAACTCCTGCCGGGCGTTCTCGCGTACGTCGGAGAACCCGGGCACCGTCTCGATGATCTCCGTCAGGGTGTGCCCGTCGGAGTTCAACAGCATCGTCACCAGGTTCAAAAGCCGTTCTCGCCGCTCCGCCGCCATCGACCCCATCGTGACAGACCGCGTCATCCGGTCGCAGACGCAACGGTCCGCGCCTGGCCACGATCGATCGGCGCCCAGTGGGTCGGCAGTGGTTCAATGGCCCCGTGGCCCAGAGCGAACCGAACCCCCAGACCGCTGATCTCACCATCTTGGGGGCGACGGTCCGTCATCCGGTGGAGCACGTGGAGTGTTTCCCCGCACCGAAGAACGTCCGCATCGTCCGTTTCACCAACGACGAGCTGAACTCCATGTGTCCGGTCACTCAGCAGCCAGATCTGTCGACGGTCGTCATCGAGTACGAACCCGATCAACGCTGTGTCGAGTCCAAGAGTCTCAAGCTCTACCTGTGGAGCTTTCGTGACAAGGCCGTGTTCGCCGAAGCGATGGCCGCACAGATCGCCGAGGAGATCATGTCCTCCGCGCAGCCCCGACGTGTCACGGTCACCTTGACGCAACGTCCTCGCGGCGGGATCGAAGTTCAAGCCATCGCGGAGCTGTGTCGCTGACGCGCTCGCCGTTTGTCTTCGTTCCCCCGATCGGTGGGCTCCAGACGCACGCGCTCATGAAGATCGCCTGAAGGACGGCTTAAGAACCTCCGGACGCGATCAAGGCCGTGTCACGGAACGCCGAAACTCCGGGCAGTGCCTGTCTCATCTGATGAAGTCGCCCACCTCCTCCGGCGCGCCGGGTTCGGCGGTACGAGTGCGGAGATCGCCGCGCTCACCAGCTTGAACCTGGACCGTGCCGGGTTGGTCAACCGAATCCTCGATCTCTCCTCGGCCCCGCCGGACACCATGCCAGCGTTCATCACCGACGAGAACCTCGGCGAGTGGGAACGGGTCGAGAAGCTCATCATGTGGTGGATCGACCGCATGGCGACCTCCCCGTGTCCGCTGTCGGAGAAGATGACCTTGTTCTGGCACGGCCACTTCGTGGTCGGCCGCGACAAGGTGCAGTGTCCACGGCATCTCTACGACCAGCTGCATCTGTTCCGCACCAATGCGCTGGGGAACTTCCGAGATCTCACCCGTGCCGTCGGGCGCGATCCGGCGATGCTCGTGTACCTCGACAACGATCCCAACGAGGTCGGCAGCCCCAACGAGAACTTCGCACGCGAACTGATGGAGCTGTTCACCCTCGGCCTCGATCAGTACACGCAGGACGACATCATCGCTTCGGCACGCGCCTGGACGGGCCATGGCCTCACCGAGTCCGAGACCTACCCGGTGTACGAGTTCCATCCCACCAAGCACGACAACGGCAACAAGACGTTCTTCGGCACGACCCGCAACTGGGATGGTCCCGAGATCATCGATGAGATCTGCAACGGTGCGAAGCGACCGATCATGGCGCGCTTCATCGCCAAGAAGGTGTTCTCGTTCTTCGCGTACCCGGGCCCGAGCGACACGATCGTGCAGCAGTTGGCTGACGTGTTCATCGCCAACGGGCTGTCGATACGTGAGCTGGTTCGGGCCGTGTTCATGCACGATCAGTTCTGGTCGGACACCGCCCGCAACGGCCTCATCCGCACGCCGGTGGAGTTCGCGGTCGCCGCCATCCGCCACACCGGTGTCGGCACGTACGACGCCAACCCGCAGTGGTGGTTGTCGGAGATGGGGCAGAAGCCGCTCGAGCCACCGAACGTGGCCGGCTGGAAGCAGAACGCCTACTGGCTCAGTGCAACGTCGCTGTGGGCCAAGGCGTCGTTCGCCCAGAACCTCGGATGGAAGGTGGGTGAGGGCAGCCTGCTCGAGGATCTGAAGGCCAACACCCTTACCCCGTCAGCCGCAATTCAAATTGCGTTCGATCGTTTCGGTATCACCAATCCGTCGCCGCAGACCAGGCAACGCCTCGAGAGTTGGATCGCCACCGAGCGGGCCAACGATCGCTGGTTCATCCCACCGGGGCTCACCACCGCCCTGCTGCTCACCCCGGAGTTCCAGCTGGCATGACCGATCACAAGCAACTCTCCTTGCATCGCCGGCACTTCCTCCAAGCCGCGCTGGCCACCGGCGCAGCGTCGCTGGTTCCGGACTTCCTCCGCTTCGGTCAAGCCCAGGCCGCAACTCCGGTTGCCGCCAACGAGGGCATCTTGGTCCTGGTGACCTTGGCCGGCGGTAACGACGGCCTCAACACGGTCATCCCCATCGACTCGAGTCGCTATCGCGATCTCCGCGGCGGCTTGGCCATCACCCGCGCCCATGGGGCGCACGACATCGGCAACGGGTTCGCGCTGCATCCATCGTTGAGCGCTCTCAAGCGTCGCTTCGATCAAGGGACCGTGGCCATCGTGCAGGGCGTCGGCTATCCCGACCCGAACCTGTCGCATTTCGACTCCATGGGCGAATGGATGACCGGTTGGGGTGGCGCAGGCCATCCCGGCACCGGTTGGGTCGGCCGCTGGCTCGATGGCTTGCCCAATCCCGACTCTCTTCGGCTGGTGTCCATCGGCGGCAACGTCCCTCCGCATCTACGTGGCGCGTCGTACTCCGGCGTGGCGCTACCACCGGACATGGACAGCGCTTTCGGGACCGATCGATCCGAGGACTACTACGCGCGGCTCATCGATCTGGTGAGCTCCTACGGCGCCAGCCCCAACTCGCGCGGAGCGTGGGCCGATCGCATCGGACTGCTCGAGCGAGAGACCATCGCGCTCGGCAATCAAGTGTCTCCCGCCTACAACGACATCGAAGGCGACGGCCTGACGCGCGAACTGCGCCTCGTCGCCGGTCTCATCAACGCCAACGTCGGCGTGCGGGTGTTCAGCGTGGAGATGGGCGGGTTCGACACCCACGAAGGCCAAGCCGGCGATCATGCCGCGCTGCTGGCCGAGCTCGACGCCGCCATCGATGCGTTCTTCACCAAGCTCTCCAGTCGCTTCTTGTCCCGCGTCACGCTCATGACCTTGTCCGAGTTCGGTCGCCGACCCGAAGCGAACGGTTCGAGCGGCACCGACCACGGCACCGCTGCTCCCCTGTTCGTGATCGGTCAAGGCGTACGAGGCGGGTTCCACTCAACGGCCCCATCCCTGACCGCGCTCGATGAGGACGACAACCTGGTGGCCACCTGCGACTTCCGCCAGGTGTATGCGTCGATGCTGAGCGGTTGGCTCAGCGCACCGTCCCAACCCATCCTGGGGCGGGCGTACACGCCGTTCGATCTCTTCCGCTGGGGACCTGGCGGGCCGACTGCCTCGGGTGGCGGAACGGCCGGTACCGGGTACTGGACACTCACCAACAACGGACAGGTCACGGCGTTCGGCGGCGTGAGCGCCATGGGCAACGCGCCGTCCAGCGTCAGTGCGGTGGCCATCGCTTCAACACCGTTCAAGGACGGCTACTGGATCACCACGGCGACGGGCGCCGTCTACCCCTACGGCTCCGCGGTGCATTGGGGCGACATGGCCGGCACCAAACTGGCCTCGCCGATCGTGGACATGGTCTCCACCCCATCGGGGATGGGCTACTGGTTGCTCGGCCGCGACGGCGGCGTGTTCAGCTTCGGAGACGCCGAGTTCTACGGGTCCACCGGCAACCTCAAACTGGCGGCGCCCGTCGTCGGCATGGCGGCATGCCCCAGCGGACGGGGCTACTGGTTCGTGGCCGCCGATGGCGGCATCTTCGCTTTCGGTCCCGATGCGCAGTTCTACGGATCGACCGGTGACCTTCGGCTGTCCCAACCCGTCGTAGCCATGGCCCCGACGCCAAGTGGCAAGGGCTATTGGCTGGTCGCTCGTGACGGAGGCGTGTTCGCCTTCGGTGACGCGCCGTTTCGTGGTTCGACGGGAGACATCACGCTCAACCAGCCGATCATCGGCATCGTGCCGACGCCGACCGGCGACGGCTACTGGTTCGTGGCATCCGACGGCGGCGTGTTCGCCTTCGGCGACGCGCCGTTCCTCGGTTCTGCCGTCGACGGCGGAGCCAGCGTCGTGGCCATGGCTTGACGTCCGGTCAGGGGCCACTGTCCGGGTCATGGCGCTCCGGGGCGGGCGCCATGACCGGGGAACACCGGTCGGGGACGCCAAACTGGCCGTGTGCTCGATTGGCTCACCAACATCACTCGTCGGCGCGCCGTGTACGTGGTGGCGGCGTTGCTGACGACGGTTGCGGTGGTCGGTCCATGGCTGTTGGCTCGATCGTCGGACGGCGGGAAGTCCAACGGCGCAGTGACCACCACGACCGACGCCTTCATCGGTACCGACGTCACCACGCCACTGCCCACGGCGACACCGTCGAACACGACGGTCTCCGTCCCGGGTGCAACCACAATTGCGGTCAGCTCCACGACCGTGGGCCCAACGACCGCGAGCTCGACGACCGTCCCCAACGGTGCCTCCACAACGCCCGGCAGCGCGACCTCCGTCGTGGGGACGACCATCGCCGAGACCAACCGGGACAAGGGCGACGATCCCAACCCTGGCGTGATCTACCCCGGTCGGCCCGACATCAGCGACAACGACCAGGAGCGAGCGGTGGGCGTCGGCACCGAACCCGCTCGACTCAGCGGGTTCAGCGTATGGACCGAGAAGGTGACCGCAGAGGCGACGGGTCCCGATGCGGCAACGGGCCCGTTCCTGCGCATCACCATCCGCATCATCAACCGGGACAACGGCACCCAAGGGGTGAGCGATTCACAATGGACGTTGCTCACGCCGCAAGGTGTCGTGGCCCCCACCTCGTACGCCACCCCGGGGTTGGTCAATGATTCGAAGATGGCCGGCAACAGCGAGTTGCGCGCCGAGGTGTGGTTCCCCGCCTCGTCGACCGGTCGTTACTGGCTGCGCTTCCGACCCGACCAGGGCTCGGCCCGCGGCATCTGGGCGATCGACGTTTCTTGATCGAGCCCGGGCACACTTGCGCGACAACATGAAGATCCGCCCGACACGACCGATGGATCCCCGATGCCCCCAGCGATGAACCCGACCGGCCTCACCATCGGCCTCGACGCCGACGACACCCTCTGGCACAACGAGCGCTACTTCATCGACGTGACCGACCGATTCGTGGCCATGTGCCGTCGCTACGTCGACAGCGCCGATCTCGACGAGCGGCTCTCCAACACCGAGCGACGCAACCTCGCGCTGTTCGGCTACGGCGCCAAGGGCTTCACGTTGTCGCTCATCGAGACCGCCATCGAGGTGACCGGTGGTCGTATCGCAGCAGCCGACATCCACGAGTGCATCGAGTGGTGCCGCTGGATACTGGCTCATCCGGTCGAACTGCTCGACGGCGTGGCCGAGGTGGTCGATCAACTCTCCAGCGACTTCGATCTCGTCGTGATCACCAAGGGCGATCTGCTGCACCAGGAAGCCAAGATGGCGGGCTCCGGATTGGCGGAGCGCTTCCGCTCCATCGAGGTCGTGAACGAGAAAGATCCCGATACCTATCGCCGCGTGCTCGACGAGCTCGGTGTGGCGCCGGACCGTTTCGTGATGGTCGGCAACAGCGTGAAGTCAGATGTGCTGCCCGTGCTCGAGATCGGCGCACTCGGGGTGCACATCCCGTACGAGACGACATGGGTCCACGAGATCGTGCACGATCACGATTCTCAGTTCCCGGTATTGGGATCGATCCTCGAACTGCCCGGGCTCATCGCTCAGCTTGATCTGTGAGCATCGGCGCGTCGGGCACCGATCGCGTCACTCCTTGTACATCGCCTCGATCTCGGCGGCGTAGCGGGCGTGGACGCCGCGGCGCTTGAGCTTCGATGTCGGTGTCAGCACGTCGGAATCGGGCAGCCACTCCTCGCCGATGAGGTGAAAGCGACGGATGTGTTCGACGCTCGCAAAGCGGGCATTCACCTCACGCACGCCTTCGGACACCTCAGCCACGACCCGCAGGTCTTCGGCCAGCTCGGCCAAGGTGCCCTCGATCCCGTGGGCCTTGGCCCAGATGGGCGCGTACTCGGGATCGAGCACCAACAGCGCGCTCACGAACTTGCGACCGTCCCCGATCGCACAGGCCTGGCCGATCAGCGGGATGGTCTTGAGTTCGAGCTCGAGGTTGGCGGGGCTGATGTTCTTCCCACCCGCGGTGATGATGAGCTCCTTCTTGCGATCCACGATCTTCAAGAAGCCGTCGGCGTCGATCACGCCGATGTCACCCGTGCGCAGCCAGCCATCGACCACCGTCTCGGCCGTCTTGTCAGGAGCCTTGTAGTAGCCCCGGAACACGTTGCCGCCTCGGCACATGATCTCGCCGTCATCGGCGAGCGCCACCTCGCAGCCAGGGATGGCCGGTCCGACCGAGCCGGGCTTGATTCGATCGGGATGGGCCTCCCAGTTCATCGGGCCGCTCGACTCGCTCATGCCGTAGATCTCCGACAGCGCAACTCCAATTGCGTTGTACCACTCGATGAGATCATGCGATATCGGTGCCGCACCACTGATGGCCAACACGACGTCGTCGAGGCCGAGCATGGCGCGCACCGGAGCGAACGCCACCGCGTCGAGGAACGCCAACGTCTCGAGCTGCTCGGCGGTCGCTGTACCGGCGCGACGAGCGGCCACGATGGTCTTGGCCAAGGCCACACCCTCGTTGAACTTGGTCTGCTTGTCGGGGTCAGTGGCGAGCGCGGCGTTCACGCCGCTGTAGAACTTCTCCCAGATCCGCGGCACCCCGAACATGACCTCGGGTCGCACGTCTTTCACCAAGCTGCCCAGCTGCGCCATGTCGGGGCAGCAGGTGACGGTCATGGCCAGCAGCAGATGTTGATAGTGGCTCGACATCCGCTCGGCGATGTGGGCCATGGGCAGATAGCTGATGACCCGGCGCCCCACCGTCCCTTGTTCGCCGAGCAGATCGCGGTAACAGCGGATCAACTGTTCGGCGGTGTACATGACGTTGGCCTGATCGAGCATCACGCCCTTGGGCGGTCCGGTGGTGCCGGAGGTGTAGATCAACGTGGCCAGATCGTCGGGCGAGGTGAGCGCCGCCAGCTCGTCGAGATCGACCGTTCCGTGCTGGAAGAGATCGGCATATGGCACCAACCCCGCAGCCAACGACTGCGGTCCGGTCAGCAACACGATGATCGTGTGCAGCTTCGGCAGTTGGTCCCTCACGCTGAGCACCTTGGCGAGGAAGCCACCGTCTTCGACGATGGCGACCGTCGCCTCGCAATGATGCGCCTGGTATTCGATCTCCTCCGGCGAGCTCGAGTTGTAGATCGACACCGGGGTGGCCCGCAGGAACTGCAGCGCGGTGTCGAGGATGTGGAACTCGGGCCGGTTACGCATCATGAGCACGACGCGGTCCCCCGCCTTGATGCCCACTTTTCGTAGGCCCGCCGCGGCCTGAGCAACGTCATCGCGATACTGCGCCCACGTCCACGTCTGCCACGAGTCGCGTGCGTCGGATCGGGAGACCCGCAGCGCCAGCACATCGGGATGCGCAGCGGCAGTGGCCAGAAGAGCCTTTGGTCCGGTCATGCCGGCGACCGCCGCGGCGATCTCGCGGTCCTCGGCAGCGAAGTCACGCATGGTAGCGACCCTCCCTCGATGCTGTGTCACAGGACACATGGTGACACGGTTCGCGCTCCGCGTCAGTGCCGGGCGGCCGGCCGATCGCCGAAACGCGCACTGCTCGCTCGTCGGCGCGGGCCATGACCCCGTAGCCTCCCGGCCGTGGGCACGTTCTTGTGGGTTCTCGGCGCCATCGTGATCGGCGTCGTGGTGTTCAAGATCGGGATGGGCATGCTCCGGTCGTTCGGGACGCCGTTGCCGCCGCCACCTCCAGCCGGCGAGATGCGCAAGGTGAACATCCGTTTCCGCTGTTCGATCTGCGGGACGGAAGTGAAGATGACGACCGCCGCCGAGGAACTCCCCGAGCCGCCGCGTCATTGTCAAGAGGACATGGACCTCGTGGCGCCGATCGAATGAACAGCCAGCTCAAAGTAGGTTAACTACTTATCCACAGGTGTGGATAAGCCTGTGCGAACTCACAGCTGTGTAGTTCGCCCGCCCACCGTGGTGGCCTCGGTACGGGCAGTCAGCGGTGCGTGACCAGCGGTGCGTGACCAGCGGTTAGTGACCAGCGGTCAGTGCCGCTGCGTGACCAGCGGTCAGTGCCACTGCGTGGCGGTGATGATGCCGGCCAGGATCAGGCCGAGACCGCCGAGCAGCACCCAGTTGCTGGTATCCCAGAACGACCCGATGTAGTTGACGACGATCAACAGCGCACCGGCGATGAGGAAACCGCCCATCAGCCACGGCAACCACGGGGGGCTGACCTTCATGGTCTTGGGCACGGGCGGCGTGTAGCGCGACGACGAGTCGGATGCGTGGTGAGCACGATCGACGCTGTCGGCGGCGCCCGCCGTGACCTTCTTGGTCACCCGGCCCGAGGTCGGTGCCGAACTGGCAGCCGAGCCGTCGGTCTTGGTTCCAGGGAGCGTGCGACCGCCCTTGCGCTTCGGAGGTGCCATAGCGATCGCATGGTAGGCCACCGACCACCGGGACAATGCGCTTTCGCGGCGACAACGTCGCATGGGAGCATGCCGAGGTGACCCGCGTCCTCGTGATCGACAACTACGACTCGTTCGTCTACAACCTCGTCCAGTACCTCGGCGAGTTGGGCGCCGAGCCCATCGTCTATCGCAACGACGCCATCGACTGCGCCGAGATCGAGCGCTTGGCTCCAGATGCGCTCTTGCTGTCACCGGGTCCCGGCCGGCCCGAGGATGCTGGCGTGATGTGCGAGGCCATCGAGCGCTTCGCCGGTCGCATCCCGATGTTCGGTGTGTGCCTCGGCCACCAGGCCATCGGGCATGTGTTCGGCGGCAACGTGGTTCGTGCGCCCGAGCTCATGCACGGCAAGACGTCGATGGTGGAACACCTCGGTGTCGGCGTGTTCGCGGGCATCGGGTCACCGATGGAAGCGACCCGATACCACTCGCTGGTGGTAGAGCGCTCCACGATGCCCGAGTGCCTCGAGATCATCGCCCAGACCGCCGACGGCACCGTGATGGGGCTTCGTCATCGCACCTTCGCGGTGCACGGTGTGCAGTTCCACCCCGAATCGATCCTCACCGCTTCGGGCCACGATCTCCTGCGCAACTTCTTGAACGAGGCCGCCGCGCACCAGCCGGCCTGAGGCAGAACCGGCACACGGCCTCGGTCAGGGGCCGGTCGTGGTCGTCGTCGCCGATGTCGTCGTGGTCGCCACAGTGGTCGGGGTGGTGGTCGTCGGCGGCGGAGCGGTGGTGGTCGTGGGATCGGGAGCCTTGCCTACGTTGAGCACCACGGTCTGACCAGCGGCAAGCGTGTTCTTGTTGTTGCCTTCGGGCGACTGGCTCACGACCTTGCCGGCCTGGCTGACATCGGCGATGTTCACGAGCGTGACCGTCCGGCGCAGACCGACAGCCTGCAGTGCGGTCGTGGCTTCCGTCTCTGTCAGTCCGACCACGTTCGGCACCACCACCGGGGCCGGCCCGGACGACACGATGACCTGGATCGTGGAGCCCTTGTCGACGGCGACGTTCACCGCGGGGTCGGTCCGGATGACTGCGCCGACCTTCACCGAATCACTCGCTTCGTTGACCACCACCGGTTCGAGGCCGAGCTTGGTCAACTGGGTGGCCGCCGGCACCTGATCGAGGTTGAGGACGTTGGGGACGATGACCTTGTCCTTGCCCGAGGACACCACCAGCGCCACGCTGGCTCCCGGCGCCACCTTGCCGGCTGGCGGGTTCTGGCTGATCACGGTTCCCGCCGCGACCGTGTCGGATGCCTGCGGCGTGATGGTCACCTTGAACCCGAGGGACTCGAGCGTCTTTTGCGCGTCGGTGGCGATGGTGCCATCGACCTTGGGCAAGTCGACTTGCTCCTTGCCCGCCGACACGACGAGCTTCACCTCAGTGCCCGAATCGACCTTCGTGCCCGCAGTCGGGGTCTGGGAGATGACCTTGCCCAACTCGATCGTGTCCGACGTGGCCTGCTCCGCGACGGGCTTGAGACCTTGGCTCTGCAGTGCGTTGGTCGCGAACTCGACGGTCTCACCGACCACCGACGCCACCTCCACCTGACCAGCCGTACCATCGCTGGGGTTGTCGAGGAACTTGTACAGCGCAAAGAAAATTGCGGCGAGCACGACGATGGTGGCGACGACCGCAGCGACGATGGCCCCGACGCGTCGAGGCGGCTCGTCGTAGGTGACCGGCGGAAGGCCGCCGTGCACCACCGGCGGCTGCACGCGCTGTGCGGGCAGAGCTTGCGTAGCGTTCGAGTAGGCCGCTTGTCCGCGCTGTTGCGCGACGGTCGTGGGCGGTGCAACCGACGGCACCGCTGCGGTCGCGCCCACACTCGCTGCGCCCGCAGCGGGAACTGTCGTCGTTGCGTCGAAGGGGAGGTTCCGGGCCGCGTTCACCGGGTCGGAGGTCTCTGGCCGCGACTGCATCTCGCGGAAGCGACGCAGATCCATGCGCAACTCATCAGCGGACTGATAGCGCTTGACCGGATCCTTCTGCAGGAGGCGATGGATGACCGTCTCGAACTGCGGCGGGATGGCCGAGTTGAGTTGACTCGGCCGCACCGGCATCTCGTGCACCTGCTTGTAGGCGATGGACACGGGGTTGTCACCGGTGAACGGTGGACGACCGGTGACCATCTCGTACATCACGATCCCGAGCGAGTACAGATCGCTGCGCGGATCGGGTTGACCCCCTTGGGCCTGTTCGGGTGAGAAGTAGGTGGCCGTCCCCATGACGGCGCCCGCTTGGGTGAGGTCCTGCTCGGTGCGGGTGTTCATGGCCCGAGCGATGCCGAAGTCGGCGACCTTCACCACGCCGGAGTCGGACACGAGGATGTTCGCCGGCTTCACGTCACGGTGCACGACGTTGTTGCGATGGGCGAAACCCAAGGCCGAAGCCACATCAGCGGCGATGTCGGCGGCGCGACCCGCTGGCAACGGTCCACCGACGCGCAGTACGTCCGCGAGCGATCGTCCGTCGACGAACTCCATGACGATGAAGTACGTGCCGCCCTGCTGACCCCAGTCGAACACTCCGACCACGTTGGGATGGGTGAGGTTCGCGGCCGACTGGGCTTCGCGACGGAAGCGCTCGACGAAGTTCGGATCGGACGCGAACTCGGGGAACAACACCTTGATGGCGACAGGCCGGTCGAGAAGACGATCGTGTGCCTTGAATACGTCCGCCATGCCACCCCGGCCCACACGGGACTGGATCTCATAGCGATCGTTGAACACAGGGCGCGTCGGGTCGGACATGTCGATCGGTCAGACTACCGATGCCCAGGCCGCGAGCCGGGTCACGGTCATCTCGTCACCGCAAGGGCAGCGGTGAGCACTTGTTGCGCGATCGGCGCGGCAACCCGTCCACCGGTCACCTCGCTCACGCCAGGTTGGGCTTTCACCAGCACCGCCACCGCCACTCGTGGCGCCTCGGCGGGAGCAAATCCCACCACCCATGCATGTGAGCTGGGCGGGTCGGTACCGAGCTGAGCGGTGCCCGTCTTGCCGGCCACTGTGACGCCGTCGATGGCCATGCGTGTCGCCGTGCCTGCACGGACCACTTCCACCATCGCATCGCGCAGCACCAAGGCGCTGGCGGGTGACATCGCCCGCTTCCACACCTGCACCGGTTCCGACGCCAACTGCTCACCGTCGGAGTCGCGGATCTCCTTGAGGACGTGCGGGGCCATCATGGTGCCGTTGTTGGCCACGGCCGCGGCCACCAACGCCATGTGCAACGGCGAGGCCTGCACGTCGTTTTGACCGAACGCACTCTGCGCCAACTTGGGATCGTTGCGATCGAAGTCGGCGACGGACGGGAAGAACGAGGTAGCGACTGGTCCGGGCAGGTCGAGCGGCATCGGGGAGTTGAACCCGAAGGCCTCCGACGTGGCGACCATCTGGGGTGCCCCGATCTCGAGGCCCATGCGGGCGAACACCGTGTTGCAACTGACGCGCAGCGCGTCCACCAAGTTGCCGCCACAGGTGGCGCCACCGAAGTTGCCGATGGCCTTCGTGGTGAGTGGCGGCGTGAAGGACTGCTCCACCGGATACACCGGCGTCGACGCGGTGACCTTTCCCGATTCGAGCCCTGCGGCACCGGTGACGATCTTGAACGTGGAGCCCGGGAAGTAGCGCTCCTGGAACGCGTTGCCGAGCAGCGGCTTTCCCGTGGCGGTGTTGAGTTGCTCGCGGATCTGCTTCACCGCATTGAAATCGTGCGACGCCAGGAGGTTCGGGTCGTAGCTCGGCCACGAGTACATCGCCAAGATCGCGCCGGTGCGCGGATCGAGGGCGACCACAGATCCTTCCTGCTCGCCAAGTGCTTGGGCCGCAACGGTCTGCACGTCGTTGCGGACGGTGAGCGTGACGTCCGCCAGTCGGGTGCGCTCGATGAAGAGATCGATGAAACCCTTCACCTTCTGCTCTGCGGTCTGGCCGGCCAGTTGATCGTTGTACTGCCGCTCGATACCCGAAGAACCGAACGCGAACGAGAGACTGCCGGTGATGTGAGCGAAGAGCTGACCGGTGGGATAGGTGCGCAAATAGCGATAGCGATCATCGACCGGCTCGCTCTTGGCCAGCACCACACCGTCGGCCGATTGGATGACGCCGCGACTTTGGGCGAAGTCACGCACGGTCTGGCGGCTGTTGAGCGGCGATGCGTTGTACTCGTCGCGCTTGGCCACTTGGATCCAATTGAGCATGACGAACAGCGCCAAGTAGAGCACGAGCAGCGCGATGCCGAGACGACGGATGCGGGTGTTCACTGCTCGTCATTCCATTCGGCGACGTCGCTGGGCTGAGTGTCAACTGCAATTGCGCTCGGTCGCGCATCGATGACCGTGAGATCGCCGGCGACCTCTTCACGATGAGCTGCCTTGCGAGCCGCTTCGCGCTTCACGCGACGGGGAATGCGCGTCGGTGGTTCTGCCACTTCGCAACGCCGCACCGCGCTGTCGTGGCTGATGCGCATCAAGATGGCGATCAGCACGTAGTTGGCCAGCAAGCTGCTGCCGCCGTAGCTCACGAACGGCAGGGTGACACCAGTGAGCGGCACCAGGCGCACAACACCGCCGATGATCACGAACGCCTGAACCCCCAAGATGGTGGTGAGGCCGGTGGCGAGCAGTTTGTCGAAGGTCCGCTCGGTGGCCAGCGCGATGCGCAGGCCAGCGCCGATCATGAGGATGTAGCTGATGAGGACGGCGGTGGCACCGACGAGGCCGAGCTCCTCGCCGATCGCAGCAAGGATGAAATCGGTCTGCACTGCCGGTACGCGGGTCGGGTCACCGAGGCCGATGCCGGTTCCGGTCACGCCGCCCCATGCAAATGCGAACGAGCTCTGCACCAACTGGTAGCCCTTGCCCTGCACGCGGCTCCACGGATCGAGCCACGTGGCCACCCGGGTGCGCACGTGTTGGAACGATTGATATGCGCCATACGCGCCGATGCCGAACAGCCCGGCGCCGATGACGAGGAAGCGGCCCTTCTCGGTGGCCACCCACAACATCACGACGAACAGCGTGAAGAACAGCAGTGACGAGCCGAGGTCCTTTTCGAAGATCATCACCATCAACGACGCACCCCACGCGACCAACACCGGTCCCAAGTCGCGCGGCTCGGGCAGCGAGAGTCGACCGATGCGCAATGTGCCGGCAGCGATGACCTCGCGGCGATCGGTGAGGTACGCAGCGAGGAACAGGGCCAGGCAGATCTTGGCCACCTCGCCGGGTTGGAAGGTGATGGTGCCGACGCGGATCCACAGTCGGGCGTCGTTGGGAGCAAAACCCAGACCCGGGACGATCGGCAACAGCAGCAGCCCGATGCCGGCGAGTGCGAAGGTCCACTGATAGCGCTGCAGATCACGCACCCTGCGCAGCGCCAGCAGTGTGATGGCGAACGCGGCGACGCCCAGCGCGGTCCAGGTCGCCTGCAGGCCGGCGAGATCGTCGTTGATGCGAGCGATGAACACGTAGCCGACGCCATTGAGCAACGCCGCAAGTGGCAGCAACACCGAGTCGGCACCGGGCACCATGACGCGGGCCACCAGATGCGGCACGAGCAACAACCCGAGCATGATCACCGAGAACGGGATGATGTTGGTCGGTAGCGCCGATGTCTGGCCGAGCTCGCCCAACACGTAGGCGGCGACCGTGACCAACCCGGCCATCACGATGAGGCCGAGCTCGGTGTTACGGCGAGGTGCGGCCATCAGGGAACGGATGCGGCCGTGGTCGGCGCAGTTGCCGGCGCGACCGTGGTGGGAGTGGCCGCCGGCGCAACGATGGTGGCGCTGGCGGGCACCGTCGTGCCGAGCGGTGTCGCGCCGGGAAGGGTCGTCGCGGTGACGTCGATGGTGGTCGATGTGCCGGCGATGGTGGTGGGACCCGATGGGCTGTCCTGCTCGACCTTCTCGGCCACCTTGCGAGCCACGTAGGTGCGAGCCTCTTCGAGCGATCCGAAATGGCGGCCGGACACGATGCGTTCCCGATCGGCTTCGGGGAACTGGATGAGCGTGTACGAGGTCTTCTCCTCGAGCGTCGGGTCGAACCAGAGCAGCCCGCCGGGTCGACCCTTCTGCACCACGACGTCGTCACCGACCGTGGTGACGGTGTACCCGGATCGGGCGTAGAGAGCGATGGCCGAGAACCCCACCGCTGCAGTGATGGCGAGGAGACCGACGAACGCGAACGTGCGCCAGGTGGAGGTGCGCGGGCGCAACGGTCGATCGGGATCGCCAACGACAACGTGCACCGGTTGCCCCGGTCCGTCGCTGCCGTCATCGCTGGTGAACGCCTGCTCGTCACCGAGCCAGTTGCCGACCGTGGGGTCGACCTCTCCGACGCTTCCGCTCGCCGCGGCTGTGCCCACAGCCGATGCAACATTGGTTGACGTGAGGTCGCCCGCATCCGTCGCCGCGCCAGCAGGGGGCGCGAACGGGACGGGCGCGGGATGATCGCCGTTGGTCAGCCAGCCGCCGAGCTCGGGCTCGAGGTGTGACACCACCAGTGGATCGTCGGCCATCACATCGACGACGAGCACGGTCACGTTGTCGCGAGCGCCAGAGACGAGGGCCCGTTCGAGGAGCTCGTCGGCACAGGCCTGTGGGTCGGACACGGTGCGCAGGACGCTGGCGATCTCTTCGTCGTCGATCTCACCGGTGAGTCCGTCGGAGCACAGCAGATAGCGATCGCCGGCGAATGGGGTGACTTCCCAGGTGTCGACCACGACGTCGGGCTCGATGCCGAGCACGCGGGTCACGATGTGTCGCCGGGGATGATGACGGGCCTCTTCGTGGGTGATCTCGCCCGCCGCCACCAGATCTTCCACGAACGAGTGATCACGGGTGATCTGCAGGA
>JBFWVD010000045.1:0-43818 GCA_050246915.1 Acidimicrobiia bacterium
TGTACCAACAGATCAGATCGAGCAGCCCGACGCAGAACTTCGTGTTCTCCCCCGCCAGCATCATGTTGGCTCTGGCCATGACCAGGGCCGGGGCGAGCGGCACCACCGCCGCCGAGATGGACGCAGTACTGCATTCGGCGTTGGTGGGCAGCGACCCCACTGCGCTGCACACCGCGATGAACGCCCTGTCGAGTGCGTTGGACTCGCGCAGCGGCGACGATCGCACCGCAGGTCGTGGACCTGAACATCGACCGCCCGTTTCTCTACGCGTTGCGGGACGTGCCCACCGGGGCGGTGTTGTTCCTCGGGCGGATCAGCGACCCGACCCAGCGCCGTTGACCTCGCGGTCAGGCGATGGGCGCATCGGTGTTCCTGCAGGAGATCCCGCGCTGGCACTGACCACCGACGGTCGGCGTCAGAACGCCCCGATCTTGGGAACCGACTTCTGAGCGAGCAGCTGCTTGCCGATCTCGACTTCGAGGGTGCGATAGCCATCGAGCACCCGATCGAGTTGATAGATGCGACGCAGCGAGCGATGGAACTCGTGCTCCCAGGTGAAGCCGATGGCGCCGTAGCACTGCTGGGCTTGCGTGCACGCGAACTCGGCAGCCCGACCGGCCAAGGTCTTGGCAACGGTGGCCGTCCATGGCGACCCGGTCACCGCTGCCTCGTCGATGACATGGCTGGCGCCGGTGACCGATGAATGCGCGGACGCGAGGCGGTGCTGCAGCGCCTGGAAGGTGCCGATCGGCTTGCCGTACTGGATGCGCTGCCCGGTGTAGGCGGCTGCTTCGGCGATGACGTGCCGGGCGGCGCCGAGCAACTCTGCCGACAGCGTCCAGCGCCCGATCGCCACGGCGGCGTCCCATGCCTGCGTCGCTTCTGGTCCCGTGAACCAGGTGACGTCGCTGCTCGGGACCGAGAACTGGACCCGGGACAGCCCGAGGTTGGCGTCGGTATTGCGCAGTTGATCAACCGTGGCGTTGTCGGCCATGGTGACGAGGGCCAACGCCGTGCCGTTGTAAGCCGCGACCGGTGCAAGGACCGGTGTGCCCGCGCCAGGCACCGCGAATACGACGCCATCGACGGTGAGCGCTCCGGCGGCATCGATGGTGGTGCGATCGTTGGCCGACAGCGTCGAGGGCAGCAATACCGTGGCACCACCGACCGTCTCGTCGCCCAGGACGCTGGCAATGGTCGTTGCCAACAATGGTCCGAGTGCGTCGGCGGCCGACAGCGTGCGGCCCTTCACCTCGAACAGCGCTTTGAGCGCGCTGGGTGCGTCGTCGTCGAGCACCTCGGACCAGCCCAGCTCATCGAGCCGTTGGCTCAATGGTTGGGTGCTCTCCTCGGTGAGGACGTGCTCCAAGCTGGTGCGGAGCATGTCGAGCATTTCGCTGTCCATCACGACTCCCTCGGCATTGCGAGCACGCGTTGGGCGACGAGCGTGCGTTGGATCTCTTGCGAACCGCCATAGATGGGGGCGGCACGACTGAACATGAACTCTCGCTCGAGCCAGGCCAATGACGGGTCCAGATCGAACTGGGCTCCGAAGTGGTCGCGGATGGCATCCCACACCGCGGTCTCGGCGTCGATGAGCACGAGCTTGTCGATCGACACTTCGGGTCCGAGCGCTTCCTCTCGGGCGAGACGGTTCACCGTCTCACGGGTGTGGAGTCGCAGCGCGCTCGTGAGGGCATAGGCACGGCCGAGCGCACCGGGATCGGCGGAGCGGCTGGGAGCGGTGCGCAGAGCGAGTTCGAGACGATTGTGGAATCGACCTTGCTGCAACCATCCCCATGCGCCGCGTTCCCACTGGAGCATGTACATGGCGATCGCCCAACCCTGGCCCAGCTCACCGACCACGCGGCTGTTGGGCACATAGGCGTTGTCGAGGAAGATCTCGGAGAAGTGGTTGTCACCGTCTTGCGCAGTGGTGGGTCGAACCTCGACTCCGGGCTGATCGAGATCGATCAGGACCATCGAGATGCCACGATGGCCGGGACCGCCGGAGCGGGCCATGAGAACCGAGCGCTGCGCCAGATGTCCGTAGCTGGACCACACCTTCTGACCCGTGACGCGCCAGCCGTCTCCGTCGGGTTCCATCTTGGTGCGCAGCGAGGCGAGGTCGCTGCCGGCGTCGGGCTCGGAGAACGCCTGGGCCCACAATTCATCGCCGGCCAGGACTCGCGGGAGCAACTCTTCGGCGATGTGAGGGGCGTACACCAGCATGACCGGTACGAGGATCTCGAGGGTGGTGAACGCCTCGGGAATGAGGATGTCGGCGTTCCACAGCGCCTCGAAGAGACAGCCCCGAAAGCGAGGATCGCCACCGAGGCCACCAGCCTGCTCAGGCCAACCGAGCCGCGACCAGCCCTCGTCGAAGAGGATCCGCTGCAGCTTGTTGAGGTGCGCGAACCCGTCCTCGATGTCCTCGGGACGGAAACCCCGGAACTCGGCGATGCGCGGATCGCTGTCGAGGAACGCGGTCACCGCCGCCGAGTATTCGGCCGGTGTGGCGTAGGTGGGATGACTGGCGGTCATGTCCTCATCCTCGCGGAGCGGTCCACTCAGGTTCGAATCAGCGCAATCGATCGCGACTGCCCGCGATCGGTGTGCAGCTCCCGGTCACCGGGTGATAGGTGTCGCCAGAGCGGCGCGGGTGGACGCGATGAGATCTGCAGCAACATCTCTTGCCGGACGTTCGGAGAACCCTCGTCGGTAGATCTCGGGGCCGACCCTGGTGGACACACCTCGTGCAGCGAGCGCTGCGACGAATCCCGGCACGTCGAAATCCCCCGAGCCTGGATCGCCGCGGTGGTACATCGCCTCGTCGATGAGATCGGTTGGCATCTCACGAACGCCGTCCCCGAGCTGCACCGAGAACACCTTGTCGGCGGGCACCTCGGCGAGTAGCGCCAGGTCGCTGTGGCTGCGACGGACATGGCAGACGTCCACCACGTAACCGAGGTTGTTCCGCCCCACGTCGTTGACGATGGAGATGGCTGTGCGCAGATCGACGATTCCGCTGAAGGGGATGAACTCGAGTGCCACCCGCAAGCCCGCCGCGCCCGCCGCGTCGCAGAGCGTGCCGAGACCATCGACCGCGACCTGATGCTCGATCTTCTCGCCCGAGAGATGGACGGCAACCAAGGTGTCCGCCTCGAGGGCGACGGCCACATCGATGAATTCCTGCGTCGTCCACAGCGAGCGCATGGTCTTGGGGGCCTCCGCCTCGCCGGCCTTGGCCACGGGTGCAGGGAGCCACGAGCCGCAGGAGTCGAGATCGGTGAGCTTGATGCCCGCATCCCTCACGATCCGGCGCATCGTCGCCACGTCGAGGCCTTCGCGTGACATCGCTCGGCGATACATGTGGGGCCAGATGCTGATGGCATTCCACCCTGCCGACGCAGCAGCGTCGACGTACTCGCGAAAGGGCGTGGCCGGCAGGCATCCGGCGTAGAGCACGAGCTCCGAAGCAATCGTCATGGCGATTCCGTTCTGTTGGAAGGTGGGGCTCAGACCGTGTCCTTGCGCGGTGGGGCGACCATCTCACCGAACAGCAACACGGGTTTGGTGCCGGGCGCTGGTGGCAGCGCGTCCCAGATACGTCGGGCCGCCACTTCCGAGGAGTCGACGAGGCCGGCGTCGAGCGCCGCCTGCATCGCGGCAGCGACGGGGTTGGTCTCGGGGTCACCGGCGGCGTCGGCCCGGAACGAGGGGGTGTCCACGGCACCGGGGCGTACGGCCACCACCCATGACTCGGGCCGGTGCTCGGCAAGTTCCAGACGCACCACCTTGACCCACTGCTCCATGGCCGCTTTGCCCGAGCCGTATCCGGCACGGGCCGCGTAGGGGATGCGCGCCGCGGCCGACGACATCATCACCAAGCCGCCTTCGATGCCGTTGGGGAGATGGCGAAGGAACATCTCTCCGATGATCAACGGCGCCGCCGCGTTGGCCAGGATGTGACGGCGATAGGCATCAGGGTCGATCTCGCCGATGAAGCCCACGGGCTCGGGCAAGAAGGCATTGTGCACGAAGATGGCGCGAGTACCGGTGAAGGTCGCCAGCTCCGCCTGCAAGTGCTTGTCGATGGCATTCCATCCGGCCGGATCGGAGATGTCGGCCTGCACGCTCTCGAGCGTGGGATGGATGCGTCGCGCGATGTTGATGACGCGGGCGTCGGCATAGGGCACCGTGGCGGCCATTGCTTCGCCGATGCCGCTCGTCGCTCCGGTGATCCACACGATCGTGTCGCTGCTCATTCGATTTCCTCATCGCTGGCCGGCGGAGTAGTGAACATCGTTCAACGACCGGTGAAGTTCGGTGGCCGGCGCTCGATGTAGGCGGTGATCGCCTCAGTGGCGTCGCTGCCGCCGTGGAGGCCCATGTAGTTGGCCTCGTCTCGGAAGGACTGGTCCTTGGTCTGCTCGTAGGAGGCGTTGAGCTGGCTCTTGATGTGCCCGATGCGGATGGTCGGTCCCTTGGCGACCCGGGCCGCGATGTCACGGGCCGTCGATTCGAGGGCGTCTGCCGAGACGCATCGGTTGATCATCCCGAACTGGAGCGCTTCTGCCGCAGTGAGTGGCTCGCCCAAGATGGCGATCTCCTTGGCCCGCACCAAGCTGGTGAGCTTGGGCAGGATCCACGCTCCCCCGCCTTCGAGGGGGAAGCCACGGTGCACGAAGACCTCCCAGAACGAGGCCTCCTCCGACGCGACGATGAAGTCACATGCCAACGCCAGTTGACATCCACCGCCGGCGGCGATTCCGTTGACCGCCGAGATGAACACCTTGTCGCTGTTCCAGATTGCGTTCATCAGACGGTTCCATGCATACAGCATCGAATCGTCGCGGCGGGCGGTCTCGATGCTGCGCCAACGCTCCTTGGGTAGTTCGCCGGCGCCGCCCTCTTGGGCCAGATCGGCGCCGGAGGAGAAGGCCACCCCGTTCCCGGTGATCACGGCGGCGCGGACGTCGGGGTCTTCGGAGACCTCGTGGATGGCCTGCAAGAGCGCGGTGCGCAGCGGGATGTGGATGGCATTGCGGCGTTCCGGCCGGTTCATCCGCAGCCAAGCCACCGAGTCCTCGACCGAGTACTGCAGACCTGCTGCATTCCAACGCTCGATGTCTGCAGCCACGTCGATCCCCCTCGGGGCGGACACAGTGTCGATCCCCATGGGCGAAACTAGCCAGTCGGCGCTCCCCACGAGGACTGAACCAGCGAGGTGGCGAGGTGAGTTCCCACCTGACTCGCGATCTGATTCACAGCCACGCCTGGGCATAGGTGGCATCGTCCACCGCGAGCGCGTGTTCCGTGAGCTTCACGGGGCGGAACACATCGAGGATGAGACCGAAGATCGGCGAGCGCTCGGGCAAGCGCTTGTTCTCGAAGCCGGGCTTTGGCCCGTGCGCGGCGGCGCGGGTGTGCATCGTGATCGTGCCGATGCCGGGTATCGCGGAACCGTCGTCGGTGCAGAAGCGGTAGTAGATCTCGTCGCAATCGGCGGTGTGGTCGGCCTGCGCCGGATACGCCGAGCGATGATCGGGCAGTCGGCCGGGCGTGATCGCACAGATCATCACCCCCGCGCTCACCAAGACCTGGTGCATGTCCGGCATCAGATGCACGCGTCCACTCAGGGTCTCGATGTCGCTCATGTTGAAGGCGTATGGGTAGAGCGCTCCGTCCCAGCCGACGACGTCGAAGGGATGGTTGGCCATCACATGATCGGTGACCACGTCGCCGGTCTTCACCGAGACGACGAACTCACCGCCGTCGAGCACCGGGGGTTGCAGGACAGGAACGCGCAGATCGCGCTCGGCGTAGATGGCACGCGGCAGGTACTGGCCGGAGCTGTTGCGATAGTGGGCGGGAGGCCCGCACGGCGAGCTGGTCTCGATCACCACCAGCAGTTGCTCTACGTCGTCATGGGGTACAAGGCGCCAGGTCGTCGCCCGCGGGATGTAGATGATGTCGAGCGGTCGATACGCGAGTTCACCGAACATCGTCTCGATCACACCAGTGCCGTTGACCACGGCCAACACCTCGTCGGCGAAGCCGTTGCGCTGGAAGCGTTGCTCAGTCGAGGCGGGCCGACTCACGGAGTACACGAAGTCGTCGTTGAAATACAGAGGGATGCGACTGGCCAACTCATCACGGGCCGGTGAGGGATCGCTGCGGACGAGATGCAGCCCGGCACGCTCGATGGGCGGCTCGGCAACGGGTGCGAGGCCGGGGCGCACATCGGCGACCTTCAGTAGCCGATTGCGCACCACGCCGTCGTCGCCGTGGCGAAGCATCGGACCCTGGCCCACCGTGGTGCGCAGTACACGGGTTGGTTGATGACGGCGATACAGCAGCGATGAGGGCCCGAGGAAACCGAGCGACGTGATGAGCTCTTCGTAGGCCAAGGTGCCGTCGTCGGTGCGCAGCTCGGTGAAGCGCTTGGCGGGCACAGTGCCCTGGCGCTGGTAGTAGGTCATCGCAGCTCCGCTCTCCTCGTCACGCGGCTCCCATGCTGGCTCACGGCGCGAATCGTTCCCGCATCCACGACACGACCGCCTCGGTGCCCTCCGAGGTCCGCTCGCCCCGGGTCCCGTCGGGGGCGAGGCTGAACCCGTAGTGATCAGCGTGACGGACGTGCACCAGCTTCTTGTCGGAGGATGGGCATGCGCCGAAGAATCGCTCGACCTCGCTGAGACGGGTGATCACGTCGCCGCAGTAGTGCACCACGAGCAGCGGCTGTTGCACCCCGACCAGGCAGGCCGCAGTGTCGGCATGACTCGACAATGCACTCCAGGTGCTGAGCCATGCCTCCGGAGTGAGCACGGAGGCCACTGACGGTCCGAAGTTCACGAGGTCCGGTCGAGGATGGTTGTTGTAGGCACTGATGACCCGATCGTCGGGCTCGATGGACAGATCCACGAACGCCGGATCGGCCATCGTTCGATGGATCACCATCCGGTGTTGGACCACGGCGCGCCGCTCATGACGCACCGCGTCGAAACCGTCGCTGCGGTCCGCTGCGGCAGCTTCACCGTTGCGCTGTGCGATGAACCCGCGGGCCATTGCGTCCAGCCGCTCGAGACGGGCACGTTGCCCAGCGCGGAAGCGGACGAGGAACGCCGGATCGAAGTGGCTTGCTTGCGGCGGCATCGCGAACCCGTTGTTCGGGTCGTACATGTCGAGCGTCGGATCGACACCGTACGGATCGGCTTCGTCGACGACGCACGGGTCGATCCACTTGCCCAGGCACGCCGCCTCACCGCTGTGCGCGCCGATGAGCACGATGCCCGACGCTAGTGGGAGGTCGGTAACGGCCAGATCAATCGCTCCGCCGGCAGCGGTGTGGGTGATGCGCTCCCCTGGTGTCAACAGCGCCTGCGATTGGTAGAACGCAGCCAGCGTCCCGCCCCCGGAGTTGCCGAGCAGCACCACCTGATCGCAGCCGCGCTCACGCAGCAAGCGCACGCCAGCGGCCATGTCGAACAGGAGACGTTCGTGCTCGGTGGCGATGTCGTTGTTGACCCAACGCCCGGCACGACCGAGCACCAGGTACCCGGCGCGGGCCAGCGGGGCGATGTTGTAGTTCTGCGACTGATCAGTGCGCGGGTGCATGAGGTGGACACCGACGCGTGGTCGGCTCCCGCTGCGCCGGTGGAGCACACCGCGCGACACGCCCCCGTCCTCGGCCGTGAGGCTCACTGCCTCGATCTCGATGTCGTCGCCCGGGCCCGGCAGCGCGATGTTCGCCCCGGAGCGAAATCGATAGATCTGCGACATCCATCCCCCTCGTGTGTCTCGAGTGCAGTCTCCCATCAGTTTCCTGGCCGTCATCGCTGATGCGCGCGACGGGAGCGACATGGCCTCGAGCCCCCGGGACATGGAACGATGCAGGGACGATCGATCAGGGGGTGTCATGCGCTACGTGATGGTGTTTCCGCATCGGGGGCTGAAGAACTACGACCGATGGGTGGAGGACGGCAGGTTCGAAGACGCTGCCACCATCAGCGAGGCAGCGGGATTCGATGCATTCATGGTGTTCGATCACCCGCTCCCCACCGATGAGTGGATGGCGGGCGGTGGTCACCATTCGTTCGATCCGTTCGTGGCCCTGAGCTTCGCGGCCAAAGCCACCACACACATCAAGCTGCTCACCGGAGTCCTCATCGGCGCCTATCGCAACGCGTACATCACGGCCAAGGCACTGGCCAGCGTCGACAAGCTGTCGGGTGGACGGGTCATCGCCGGGATGGCGGCCGGATATTTGCAGCAGGAGTTCGACGCGCTCGGCGTCGGCGATCAGTTCGCGCAGCGTGGCGCCGTGCTCGACGACACCATCGACGCCATGCGTGAGGTGTGGACCGGCCGGTCGATGAACCGCCCCGACGGTCGCTTCGCCGCTGTGGGCATGACCTCGCTGCCTGCCCCAGCGCAGGACCCGTTCCCGATCTGGATCGGCGGCAACGCTGCTCGTGCGGCGCGCCGTGCCGTCGAGAAGGGCGATGGGTGGATGCCGGGTTGGCTGCCACCGGCCGTCGCCAAGTCGTTCGGCACCGACTCGCTGCACACCTTGGATCTCATGGCGGCCCGCACCGCCGACGCCCAGGCCAAGCGCGCTTCACTCGGCAAGCCGCCGCTCGAGATCGCGTGCTCGCCCTATGAGGACTTCCGCTCCGACTGGGCCGAGGGCTGCCGCGCGATGCGCAAGAACCTCGGGGCGTACGAGGCGGCTGGGGTGAACTGGATCATGGTCGACCCGCCGTCACGGAGCCTGAGCGCGCTGCGCGACCACCTCACCACCTTTGCCGACATCGTGCTGGCCTGAGCGCGCGCGGGCTTCGAACATCATTGGCCGCAGTCGACACGGGCGGATCACTCTTCGAGGCTGATGGCAGCCTCTGGGCATGCGGCGATGGCGCGCAATGCCGCGGACTTCTGTGCCTCGACGATGTTCCCATCGCCTCGCACCATGCCGTGGCCGAACTCGTCGTCTTCGAACAGTGTCGGTTCGAGCACGTAGCAGCGGCCGTGACCGGTGCACTTGTCGGGATCAATGACCAGCTTCACTTCGTGCCTCCAGAGAAAGGGAGAGCCAACGGACCCGCGCTGCGATGTCTCCCATGACCATCTGCTCTCGGGTTCTCGCTCGCTGGTTCACACGGTCAACAGTGCGCATCCAGCGAACCCGCCGACGGAGTTGCTCACGACGCCTACCTCGGCGCCAGGGATCTGACGATCGCCGCACTCACCGCGCAACTGGCGCGTGACCTCGATGTAGAAGTTGGCGCCGTGCCGGCGGCCGACGTTGCACGCTCCGCCATCGGTGTTGGTAGGGATGCGACCCCCGACGCGTGTGTTACCGGCTTCGACGAACGGACCGCTCTCCCCCAAGCCGCAGAACCCGAGTGCCTCGAGCCACTGCATGGCGATGAAGGTGAAGCCGTCGTAGAGACCGGCGATGTCGACGTCGTTCACCGTGAGATCGGTTTGGGACCACATGCGCTTGGCGGCATTCCACGGTGAGGAGACTGGCATGTTGTCCAGGAGGTTGAACTCCATGATCGGCGTGGTGCCCGCAGCCCACGACTCGATGAACACCGGTTTGTGGATGAGGTCGCGCGCTCGCTCCTCGGTGGTGAAGATGAGCGCAGAGGCTGAATCGACCGGATAGTCGCAATCGAGGATGTGCAACGGATCGGCCACCATCCGCGAGGACAGGTAGTCGTCCATGGTGAGCGGATCACGGAAGAACGCGTCTGGATTCTTCGTGGCGAACTCGCGCTGTGCAATGGCGAAGTGCCCGAACTGTTCCATCGTCGTGCCGAACTCCGCCATGTGCCGCATCATGTACATCGCTGCCCACTGCGCCGCGGTGAGTTCGCCGAACGGGGCCAGGAACTGTTGCGGACCGCTGACCTCGGAGGGGTCCATGGTGCGGGTACTGCCCGAGGCACCGAGTCGGTGCACCGGTCTGATGGTGAGGCAGGTGTGGCACGAACCCGACGCCACCGCGGCAGCACCGTGCATGGCGGCCACGGCATATGCGGCCCCGTCGAACGAGCCCGAGTAGAAACCGAGATCGGGGATGCCCAAGATGTCGGCCATCTGCGTTGAGAAGACGAGCTGATGCGGGAAGCAGTGGGTCACCAGCCCGTCGATGTCGCTGGGTTTCAGGCCAGCGTCGGCCATGGCTGCCACCGACGCTTGTGCGCTGAGCGCTTCGAGGCTGAGCCCGCTGTTCCGAGCGACCGTCGAGTACCCGACTCCGACGACCGCTACACGCTGTCCCTTCATGCCGCGTCCTTCTCGACATCGATCGCGCTGGCGGGCGACAGGTCCATCAGTGGACGGAACATCGGCAACGTGAGCTCGTCATCGATGTGATCGAAGTAGACCTCGACCTCCATGCCGACGCGTACATCGTCGACGGGGATGTCGATGATGTTCGAGACCAGTCGCAACCCGGGCTGCTCCACCAGTTCGATGACGGCGAGCACGTAGGGCAGCTTGTCGTGGAACCAGGGATGGAACGATTGGCGACAGATGGTGAACGTGTAGATCGATCCCCGGCCGCTCACTTGCTTGGGGCTCAGGTCGAACGACAGGCAGTGGCGACACATGGGCCGTGGCCAGTGGATGTACGCGCCGCAGTTGTTGCACTGTTGGATGAGCAACTGATCCTGCTGGCAGCCTTCCCAGAAGAACTGCGACGTGGCATCGCCCACGGGGCGAAGGGGGCCGACGCCGCTCATGATCGGAACGACTGAATCGGTATGTGACGGGCCATGGCCGAGCCGACTGGTCCGTTCAACATCTGGGCCCGCAGGTTCCGCTTGTGGAAGAACTGGCACAGCGTGGCATCGAGATGGCCATCGGCATTGTTGACGATGACCCATTCCTCCAAGGCTCTGTCGGCCTCGCGCCAGTCATCGATGCGCCGCCCGATGAGTTGGTGCACGTCGTCGAGATCGGCCTCCAGCAGCTGCCGGCCGATCTGGTCGTGGCGCTGCAGATGACGAGCCATACGGAACGCACCTCGTAACTTGTAGCGGGCGTACTCGTCATCGACACGGATGGTCGACAGCGTGCGCACCAAATGCTCGGCGGCCGCGCTGGCGGTTGAGTCGTAATCGTCGGGTGTGTCGACGGTCGGCAAGTCGATGTCGAGGAACTCCGCCAGCGCTTCGGTGGCGTAGAGGTTGGTCTCGTTGCACCACTGCATGTTGGTGGCGAAATCCGAATTGACAGGCGGGTTCTGGCGAGCGTGCGAGAAGCCGAGCTGGTTCGAGAGTGTGAAATAGATGTGGTGCAGCTCGATGGCTTCGAGATCCACCGGCTCACCGACAAGTTGGCCGTACCGCTCGTACAGCGACGCGAAGTGTCCGAAGGGCACGATGGAGTCGCGCATTCGCCACGCCGCCAGATCCATCATCGGATCACCGATGTGACCGAGCTCGACGTCGATCACCGATGTGAGATGACCGTCTTTGTGCATGAGCTGACCCGAGTCCCATACCACCGCACCTTCGCGTCCGTGGCTCCTGGGTGGATGACGCTCCATCCACGCCAGGAAGAACTCCATCTGTGGATCGGAGCCGACCTTCTGTGTCCGGTACACGTGGTTCAGGCGCCTGATGCCCAGCATCGCCGATTCTTCCGGCGAGTCGGCGCGGTCGATGCCGGCGGCCACGAACGGAGCCAGGTCGGCGGTGTGCAGGATCGCCAGTTGCTGCAGGTACTCGTCGACGACCCGATCGCGATCCGCGTCGGATGTGTCCTTGAAGTCACTCTGGCCAGGCACGCGGTCCATCACGAAGGCCTTGGGCTCGTCCAGCCAGCCCCATACCTTGGGCACGTTGACGCCGACATCGGCCATGACCTTCTGGAAGCGCATCTCGTGGTCGAGGCTCCAGGTGAGGACCATGTCGTAACGCTCGCCGCGCACCATCAGGGGGATGAGCTCCCCGTCGCGCTCCACATCGGCGATCCATTGCGGGCGCCAGCGTGGTTGGCGCGCGATGGACGTGACCTTTCCGCCGACGTTCTTGGTCAACCAGTCGACGACGACCTGTGTCTCGGCGTCCACGATCGGGCTCGATGTCATCTGCGCTCCCCCAGCGACGTGACGCAACCGTCAGTTGCGTTCGGCGATTCTGCCGGACGCGTCCCTACGCCGTAAAGCGCCGCGCGAAATCTGGTGCCACTCAGAATCCGGCCACCGGATGGGGAACGTACGGCGACTCGAGAGCCGAGACCTCGTCGGCGTCGAGCACCAGGTCGACCGCGGCAACGGCGTCACTGAGATGATGGGCCTTGGTCGCTCCGACGATCGGTGAGGTCACGCCGGGGCGTTGCAACATCCACGCCAAGGCCACCTGCGCCCGTGGGACACCCCGTGCCGCCGCCACGGCGGCGACCTGGTCGACGATCTGACGATCGGAGGCGTCGGTGTTGTAGAGGGTCTTGCCGAACAGGTCGGTCTCCGAGCGCGCGGTCGTCTCGTCCCAATCACGCGTCAGCCTGCCGCGTGCCAGGGGACTCCACGGCATGGTGGCGATGCCCTCGTCGATGCACAGCGGGAACATTTCGCGCTCCTCCTCGCGATAGAGAAGGTTGTAGTGGTTCTGCATGGACACGAACCGCGTCCACCCATTGCGCTCGGCGACGTGCAACGACTTTGCGAACTGCCATGCATGCATCGAGGACGCACCGATGTAGAGGGCCTTGCCGGCCTTCACGACGTCGTGCAACGCCTCCATCGTCTCTTCGATCGGCGTGCGATTGTCCCATCGATGGATCTGGTACAGATCGACGTAGTCGGTGCCGAGCCGACGGAGGCTGGCGTCGATCTCGGACATGATCGCCTTGCGCGACAGGCCAGCACCGTTGGGGCCTTTGCGCATCCGTCCGTGGACCTTGGTGGCGATGACGATCTCGTCGCGCCGCGCCATGTCGGCCAACGCCCGACCGACGATCTCCTCGCTGGTGCCGTCGGAGTAGACGTTCGCCGTGTCGAAGAAGTTGATGCCGGCGTCGAGCGCCTGGCGGATGAGCGGTCGGCTCTCGTCCTCGGGCAGCGACCACGGGTGGGGCCCCCGCTCCGGTACGCCGAAGCTCATGCACCCGAGGCAGATCCGAGTGACGTCCAAACCGGTGTTGCCGAACTTCACGTACCTCATGGATGCTCAGATGGTCACGAGTTGATCGACGTCGGGGTCGGTCCCGGCCGCGATGGACAGCTTCGAGCCCGGACGGAGCCGGATGAGATCCAAGATGAGTTCGGCGATCTGATCGGAGCGGAAGTGCACCAGCAACTCGGCCTGCATCGATCCGTCGAACGATGTCGGGTCGTGGAGGAACGCATGCGCCAATCGCAGCGCAGCCTTGTGCCGGTCGCTCAGGTCGCTGTGCTCGAAGTCGTCGAGCTTGGCCACCATGTCCTCGTCGAGTCCACGCTCGAGTGCGCCGCTGACGCGCAGGTTCCGGCAGAAGCGACAGTTCGAGGCGCGACCGCTGTAGATGCGGATCAGTTCCCGGGTCACGATGTCGACCTTGGCTCCCCTCAGCGACGCGGCCATGAACGCCGACATCGCTGCCCCCAACTCCGGAGCGGCACTGGCAAGTGCGGTTGACACGTCGGGAGCGTTCACTCGGATGGACATCTCATTGCCTCCCCTCGACCACGAGCGCAGCCCTGGTCGTCGTCTCGAAGAACCCGCAGGCATAGCTCAACACCACGAAACCGTCGTGCCCGACCGCGGCCATCACCGTGGCGGCCGATGCGTCGTCGACACCGGTCGCGTCGATGAGCAGCTGCTCGGCGTGCGCGAGGCAAGCGCGCTGATCGGCCGTGAACACCGGATCATCCGGCCATTGCGACAATCGCGTGATCTGCTCATCGGTGACATACGGGCGTGCCTCGCTCCGCACGTTGTCGACACCGTGTGGAGCACCGAGCAGTTGGGCGATCCGCAATCGGCACAGTTCCAGTACACCGAGGTCCAAGGCTCGCTGTGACCAGATGGCGGCGTCGACGGAGCGCATCGCATCGGCGTAGTCCGGGCGATGATTGACGACGCGATCGAGCACGGTGCCGCCGTCGTCGGCCTGCGGCGCCCAGGTGGTGACGGGAACAGGGGGCATGTCAATGTCCCCGCTGCTGCTTGGACCGCTCCATGACCGCGGCACGGTTGGCCTCGAGCGTGTCCGACGACGCGGCGTCGCGGAAGCCACCGGCGATCGAGTTGTTCCAATGGACCTCGTGGGCCTGTGCGATGGGTAGCCCCATCGACTGGTCCCAGTCCTCCCGCATGGCCGCGATCATCTTCGGGTCCTGATCGGCGATCGACGATGCCAGCTGCAGTGCACGAGGCAGCAGCGCTTCGTGAGGTACCAGTTCGTTCACCAAACCGATGCGTAGGGCGGTGGCGGCGTCGACGAAATCCCCGGTCATCGACATCTGCCGCGCCCACGCCATGCCGACACGCCTGGGCAGATCGACGAGCACTGGGCCGGGGTACACGCCAACGCGCACATGCGTGTCGGCGAACGCGGCGCGCTCGGAGGCAATGATGAAGTCACAGGCCAAGGCCAACTCGAAGCCGCCGGTGACGGCGGGCCCGTTGACGGCCGCGATCATCGGCACCTTCGACGCGGCGGCGGTGGCGTTGAACGGCGGGAGCGCGACCAGGTCGGTCACTCCCAAGGAGCGCAGATCGAGTCCGGCGCAGAACGCGGGGTCGGCGCCGGTGAGCACGATGGCACGAGCGTCTTGACAGGCGTTGATCGCGTCGCATGTCGCCGACGCGAGTTCGACGTTCATCGCGTTACGAGCCTGCGGCCGATTCATGACGATCAACGCCACGTGGTCATGGCGTTCGACGCGAACGATGTCCGTCATCTCGATGGTCCTTCCTCCGCAGGCGTGCTGCGTCGTGCGGTGTTCATCCCCTGCCCAACCCTTCCACATCGCCGACCAGTGGACCGACACGGCACCTGCCCATTGCCGTCGCCGGCGGCGTTGCTGGTCGGTCCGCCGCACGTATCGATTGACCAACTACGGTTCACCGCGCAGGCGGCGGTTCGGCTCCCTGACCGGGAACGGATCAGTCCCCCACAGGTGCGGATCGTGATCGAAGGTGGAGACGTGAAGGTCGCAGGCGAGCGATGAAGCACAGCAGCCGCGAGCGACTGGTGGTGCAGCCGATCATCGCGTCGAAGGTCATCGCCATGTTGGCGTCACCGTCGCCCGATGCCGACCTCGGCCGCGTCGTGGAGGCCGACCCCGCGTTGTGTGCAGCCGTGCTCCGAGCTGCCAACGCCACCCATCTGGGTCATGCCCGTCGAATCGGCAGTGTCCGTCAGGCAATGGTCATGCTCGGCTCCGATGTCACGACGGCGCTTGCGGCAGCGAGAGCAGCGGACCTTGCCTTCGACGAGAATCCGGTTCTGGCGCCGGCGTGGTTCTGGCCGCACTCGCTGGCCACTGCAGCCGCAGCCGCCAGCCTGGCCCGCCACGGCGGCACGTCAGTGGAGAACGCGTACACCGCAGGGTTGCTCCATGACATCGGAGTGCTGACCGGTGATGGCGACGCCGATGACGACCACGCCCACCGGGGCGCCGATCTGCTCGAGCGTTGGAACATCCCCGAGGCCCTGGTATCTGCGGTTCGACATCATCACGACAAGCCCGACGCGATCATCGACCTCCTCGATCGACTGGTCCAGGCGGCACAGACCTTCGCCGCCGAAGCAGGAGCCGGAGACGGGAAGACCCCTCTGTCGGTGAACGAGGCACTGCGACTGTCCGGTGTCACCGGTGTCCGGCCGTCCATCATCGTGGGTGACGTGCAGCGCGACCTCGCACGGCTGGCGTCCCTGGAGTCCTGGTGAGAGCGGGGTCCCGGTGAACGCGCCGAGCGATCCAGTGTCGAACCTCCTCGGCGACATGCAAGAGCGCGCGCTCGAGCAGCTGCGCTCCGGGGAGCACTCCGACATGCTGGTGGCGTTCCTCACGTCGTCGATCATGCTGGAGCTGTCGAAGTTGGTGGACCCGACGCTGGATCTCTCGGCGTTCGCCGAGGCGGCGGTGTCGGTGCTCACCCAGTTCGCCCCCATCGACCAGGTCGCGCTGGGCGTGACCACCGACGATCTGCCAGCAGTGCACGCCTCGACCGGCATGGCAGACGGTCCTGACGGCATCTCGCATCCCGACGATTCCCGCTATCCCATCGTCCTGCCTGAGGGCGGCGAGGGCTACCTCACGGTTCGCAACGTTCCGGCACCGTTGCAGCGTGCCGGTCTCATCGAGCAGGCCGCCCGACACCTCGCCGGGGGCATGGGACAGATGGTCGAATCGGAGCGGCTGCGTCGACAGGCCGCCGCGGGTCGCGCCTTCGAGACCTTGTCCACCATCGATGAGCAGTGGGGCGTGCCGCAGTTGCGCGACTTCTGTGAGGCGTTGGCGGCGATGCCCGGCGCGAACGCTGCTGGCATCACGGTGGAGGCAGGGCGACTCGGCGGCGCCATCCACGTGACCGTCGGACCTGATGGGCACCGCGACATCGAGCGCGAGGCGTTGGCCGATGCGCGCACCCCGGTGAAGGTGTGGGTGCGTTTGCACAGCGATCACTCCATCGAGCAGGACGGGAAGATTCTCGGACTCATCGACAGCTTCTTGGCCACCATCGATCGTGCCGAGCAAGGCGTGCGCCTGCGCGGTGAAGCCGAGACCGATCCGCTGACCGGGATCGGGAACCGTCGCATGGGCTCTCGGGCCCTCGTCGCGGCGCGGAACCTGGCCGAGCGCCAAGGTACGTCGATCGCGGTGCTCATGCTCGACCTCGATCACTTCAAGAAGGTCAACGACGACTACGGTCACCACGTCGGCGACGCGGTGTTGGTGGCATTCGCCGAGATGCTCAGCGCCTCGGTGAGATCGTTCGACACGGTCGCTCGCTGGGGTGGCGAGGAGTTCTTGGTGGTGTGCCCAGCCTGCGATCAGGCGGGAGCTGTCGCCCTGGCCAATCGATTGCTGGCCGCTGCCCCCGAGGCGTGTGCCGCTGTGCTCCCCGACGGAGCCCGGCAGACCGCGTCGATCGGCATCGCGCTCTACCCCATCACCTCCGAGAATCCAGACGCGCTGTTGCGTGCTGCGGACCAAGCGCTGTACCGGGCCAAGCGTCGCAGCCGCAACGTCTTCGAACTGGCGCCGCCCGGCAAACCCTGAGTTCCCCGACCCAGATCCTCCGGCGCTCGCGTCGGCGATCGTCGCATTCGTGGCCCTCGCCGTCGGGTCATTGGTGATCTCCTCGACCCTCACCGGGTGGTTGGCGATCGTGGTGGGGATGACGTCGATCATCCCGCAGACCCGCTATGTGGTCACTGCCACCAGCCTCGCCGGGGTGTCAGTACCGATGTACGCGCTCGTCGTGTCGTCCTCGGTCATGTGGGTGGCCTATGGCCTGGTGATCGGTGATCCCCTCGTGCTCATGCCGCACAGTGTGATCCTGCCGTGCGGCATCTACATCACGTCCAAAGTGTGGAGGGGCCAGCGGGCCGAACGGTCGTTGGTCGCCGAACCGATCTGACCGCGCCGCGCCACATCACCCGACGCCGGTCGACTTCGCCGCCGCTCGTACTCGCCATTACCGTCACCAATATGGTTCCTGCTGGTCTCCACGTCGTCGAACACCATCCCCACAACGACGGTCCCCGTGTGGTGATCGTGCACGGGTGCCCGGACCGCAGCAAGAACTTCGCCCGAGTGGTCCACCTGCTCAGCGACCTCCCGGTCACTGTCTACGACCGCCGGGGGTACGGAAAGTCCCTGGATGCGCAGCCGCCGAGCACCGGGTTTGCCGACCAGGTCGATGACCTCATCGCCATCTTGGACGGCAGGCCCGCAGTGGTGTGCGGCCAGAGCGCGGGCGGGGCCATCACCATGATGGCGTCGATCAAGGCGCCCGAGCTGTTCTTGTCGGTGGGAGTGTGGGAGTCGCCGACCCCGTGGGAAACGTGGTGGCCCACCGGCGACCACGAGGAGTGGCTCCCGACATGGGTCGCGCTGCCCCCCGCTGAGCTCGGGGAGAGGTACAACCGTGGGCTGATCGGTGATGAGCGTTGGGACTCGCTGGCCGAGCGCACCAAGGACCTGTTGCGAGCCGAAGGAACTGCCTTCAACGCCGATCTGCGCTCGCAGGTCGAGCCGCCGTTCCACGTCGATGATGTCTCGGTGCCGTTGGTCATCGGGGCCGGCTCGCTCACCAACGAGTGGATGATCGAAGGCGCGAAACGGATCGCCCAGCACGCCAACGGGGAGTTCTTCCTCGCCGAAGGAGCTGCGCACGTCGCCCACACCGATCATCCCGAGGTGTGGGCGGACCTGGTGCGACGGGCCGTCGCCATCGCGCGCCACTGAGAACTCGATGATCATCCCGCAGTGACGTCACAGCCACTTGCGACACTGGTGACATGAGCTTCGGACAGAGCGCCCCACCCGCTACCGCCAAGCAGGTCCAGTACCTGTTGTCGCTGGTGGAGAAGGCAGGGCACACCGGCTTTCGTGATGCGCGGGGAGCTCTCGGTCTCACGCAACGTCAGGCCGGCGGGAAGTTCTCCAAGACCGAGGCCTCCGCCCTCATCGATCGGCTCCTGAACGAGTCGGGCGAGGGTGACAACGATGGACGCTCCGGCATGGGCGAAGAGATCTCGGCCGCGGACCGTCTGGAGAACGAGCGCATCGCCATCTTGCGGGGCATGCCCGCCGGGTTGTTGGCCGCCGAGCTCGAACGGCGCGGCTGGGGTGTGACCGCGCCCGATCGCTGATCATCTCTGTGAGCTCAGTGAGGGACGGTGTCGAGCACGCCGTGGCCCGAAACGGCCGTTCCGCCGATTCGGCCCGACACTGTGCAGATGCCCGAATAGAAGCGGTTCTCCACGTGGACCGGCTCGTGATCGATGATGAGCAGTGCATGGAGGCCCGGCAACTCGGCTGTCCAACGCGCGGGCGGCTGGCCCCCGGGCCACGAGGTGCCGTTGCCGCCGTCGATCAGTGAAGCCAACGGTGTCATGGCCGCCACGGTGTGGGTTCCGTCGGGCGCCACCATCGTTGCCCACGATCTTCCCGATGGGGCCTGCACATGGCGGCCGGGGTCGGTGGTGTCCCACACACTGAGGCCTCGTCCGTCCTCGAGCCACAGCCCGAACCAGGTGAACCCGTTCTTGATACCGAACGCGTCGCGACTGGCCGACCACTGTCGATCGAACCAACCCCGTCCGGTCACCTCGATGGATTCACCGGCAACGGTGACCGACCCCGACAGGCGCAATCCCGGGCTCGCACACTGGTGCGTCGGCCCCGTGAAATAGGGGAACAGCCCGGTGCCGCAGCTGTAGAGGATCGGGGAGCTCTGATCGAGCCGGAGATCGATGCGTTCGCCGTCGACGTCAGCGGTGACGCGCATCGACTCGAGCGGTCCCACCAACGTCACGTTGCCCGTGTCGATGTGGAGGCCGTCATGGTCGAGCCGGGCAGTGCCCGGATCGTGGCGCGTGGTGGCGTGATGCGATGCGCCAGTGGCGGAGTCCGTCAACGACACCGACGTGAACGCTCGGCCCGACGGACTCGTGGTGATCATCACCTGCACGCCGAATCGTCGATCGCCGTTGACCACGCGACCGGTGACGTACCAGATCTCCGCAGTCGGTTCGCGATGAGCTCCGAGATCGTTCGCCAGATCGATGAACACCGGAGTCGCAGCAGTGCTGGCAGCAGCCATGTCGTCCCCCAGACGAGGACCGGTGCGGTCCTGTGCGGCAGTCTGCCACGGGTAGCGGCGAGATCATGGCCTCGAAAACACGCGGTGGTAGGTTGCCGCCGCGGCCCGTGGGGGGCGAGCGGAGGACACCGGTCGATGGATCTGAACTTCACGGCGGCTGAGCGCGAATTCCGCGACGAGGTGCGCACATGGCTCCGTGCCAACGTGCCTGTCGAAGAGCGGCCCCACGAGCCGGTGGCCATGCGGGCGTTCGATCTCGAGTGGCAGCGTCGCCAGTACGACGGCGGTTGGGCGGGCATCGCGTGGCCCACGGAGTTCGGTGGCCGTGGACTGTCCACCATGCAGCAGCTCATCTGGTTCGAGGAATACGCGCTGGCCGGCGCCCCGTGGATCGGGGCCTGTTTCGTGGGCATCAACCACGGTGGTCCCACGCTCATCGCCCGTGGCAACGATGCGCAGAAGTCCTTCCATCTGCCACGCATCTTGCGCGGCGACGTCGTCTGGTGCCAGGGCTTCTCGGAGCCGAATGCCGGATCGGATCTTGCGTCGCTGACGACCCGTGCCGTGGTCGATGGCGACGAACTCGTCGTCACCGGTCAGAAGATCTGGACGAGCTTCGCGGATGTAGCGGACTGGCAAGAGCTCCTGGTGCGTACCGATCCCGACGCACTCAAGCACAAGGGGATCACGTGGGCCATCTGCGACATGCACTCCCCCGGGATCGAGATCCGTCCCATTGCGACCATGGCCCGAGTGGCCGAGTTCTGCGAGGTGTTCTACAACGAGGTACGCATCCCGCTGTCGAACGTCGTCGGCGACGTCAACGATGGATGGAGCGTGGCGATGTCGACGCTCTCGTTCGAACGCGGCACCGGCTTCATGGCCGAGATCATCGAGCTCAGCCGTTACGTCGAGGAGCTGATCGAAGAAGCCAAGACGCGCTCGGCGCCCGGAAAGGCCAACAAGCGACCGGCCATCGCCGACGATGAGTTGGCGCGGCGTCTGGCCATGGCCCGCGCCGGTGCTGCATCGCTGCGGGCCATGACCTATCGGGCCATCTCGCGCAATGAACGCAACGGCGCCCCGGGACCGGAGGCCTCGATGCTCCGCCTCCTGTACAGCACCTGGCTGCAAGCCACCTTCCGCTTGTCGCTCGACGTGTTGGGGCCAGACGCGCTCGAGTTCAAACCCATGCGCACCAAGGGCGGTTGGTCGGGGACCTATCTGCGCTCGTACGCCTCGACCATCGCCGGCGGTACCTCCGAGGTGCAGCGCAACATCATCGGCGAACGCCTTCTCGGGCTGCCGCGGTGAGGAGGAACGATGGATCTGCTCCCCAGCGCTGAACAAGACGAGATCGCCGCCGCGGTGGCCGCATTCCTGAGCCGTGAGATCCCCGCACCGCCGCGTTTCGACACCGGGGTTGCGCCCGTACCCCTCGACCGCGCTCTGTGGCAGCGGATCGCCGAGCTCGGTTGGTTCGGCCTCGGGCTCGCCGAGGAGGTCGGAGGCGTGGGGTACGGCACCGCAGAAGAGGTGCTCATGTTCCGAGAGCTCGGGCGGGTGCTCGCTCCTGGACCATTCCTGGCCACGTGCCTGGGCGCTCGTGTCGCCGCGCTCGCCGGCGCGCGCGAGCTGGCAGCATCGATACTGGCCGGGGACACGATCGTGGGCTGGGGCCGAACGATCGACGCCAGCGGCATCGGCGGCGCGCTCACCGGCGAGATCGCAGTGTTCGATGGTGTGGACGCCACGCACCTGCTGCTCATCGACGATCGCCTCACCGCGTTGCATCGGCGCGACGATGCCTGCGACGTGCGCACGGTGAACTGCATCGACGCCACGGTCTCGCTCGAGCGCCTCCATTTCTCGGGCGCAACGGCCTCGGCGAGCGTGTCTACGGAGCTCGATCCCATCGCTTCGCGCTCGCGCATCTTGGCCGCCGCATTCGCCACCGGCATGGCCGAGGCAGCCCGTGACCATTCGGCTGCGTACGCGGCGCAGCGCGTGCAGTTCGGTCGTCCCATCGGGGTCAACCAGGGTGTCAAGCATCGTTGCGCGGACATGGCGGTTCGGGCCGAAGCGGCCTTCTCCCTGGCGTGCTTCGCGGCGTTGGTACTCGACACCGATGGTCACGACGCAGCGCTGCAGGCCGACGCCGCTTACGCGGTGGCCATCGATGCCACCATTCGCAACTCGGCCGACAACGTTCAGGTGCACGGTGGGATGGGATTCACCTGGGAGCATGGAGCGCATCGCTTCGTCGGCCGGTCGCACGTGCTCGACGAGATGCTCGGCGGATCACGCACCGTCCTCGCCGATCTCATCAGCCGTGACGGCCCTGAGCTGTGAGCCCTCACACCGTTCAATTCGATCCACCACACAAGGAGCAATGCCATGCCCGATCCGATCGCTGACGAACTCGAGATCCGCAACCTCATCGCCCGGTTGGCGCGCCTGGCCGACATCGGCACGATGGACGAGTACATCACCGTCTTCACCGAGGACGCCGAGATGGAGATTCCCGGGCTCCCGACCCGATCTGGTCATGAGGGTCTGCGTTCCGGTTCGGAGAAGGGACGAGCTTCGGGGGCCTATGGGCCCGGCTCGAACGCGCTGCATTTCCTCGCCGCGTCCGAGGTGACGATCGACGGCGACCATGCCTCGGCAGTGACGCCGTTCGTGTTGTTCAAGAACATCCAGGCGGTGCCCACCCTGGGTGGGGCGGGGCGCTACCGCGATCAGTTCCGCCGCACCGCCGACGGCTGGAAGTTCTCGCATCGACGCCTCGAGATCGGCGGATGAGCGACGCTGGCCCGGTCACGCCAACTGGTTCCATCCACGGTCCGGTCGATGACGGTGGCGATCCGATCCTGCCCGAGGACCACTATCTGTTGGTGATGGCGATCGAGCTCGGGCTCGATGGCGGTAACTCTCTGGCGACGGTGACGGTTCGCCCCGAGCTCTTCGCACCCGGCACCGATCACATCCGAACCGGCCTGTTGTGCTCCATGGTCGACCTGGTGGCCGGGCACATGGCGATCGGCCCGGTCGGTCCCACCATCGACCTGCGCATGCAACTGTTCAGCCGGCCACCGACCGAGGGTCGAATCCACATCTACAGCCGGCCGTTGCGCATCGGGTCTCGGCTCATCGTGTCGGAGACCGAGCTGCGCGGCGACCCCGACACCGAACCGTTCGCGCGGTGCATGACCACGTTCATGAACAACATCGTCGGCGGCGGCTTTCCGAAAGGGCCTCGAGTTGCGCCGGTGATGGCGGAGCCATCGTTCGACGCGTTCCTCGGACATCAGATCCGCGACGAGAACTCCTTCGAACTGCATCCCGTCGAACGGCTCACCAACGGTATGAAGGCGACGGTGCAAGGCGGCGCTCAGTCGCTGCTCGCCGAGCTGACCGCGGAGCACGTGCTCGGTGGCGGGCGACGCCTTGCTGCCACAGACCTCGACATCCGCTTCCTCAACCCCATGCGGGTCGGGCCGGTCGTGGCCACCGTGGAGCCCATCGACAACACCATCGATCACACCGCCGAGCACAGCGCCCGCGATCGCCCCAGCGATCGAGGACGGGCTCGTTGTCGTGTGCGCCTCACCGATGGTGGTTATCACGATCGCATTCTCGGCTTCGTGGCGATGACCCTCGAACCCATCGTGTGAGCCGCTGAGGCGGCGAGGCCGTCAACTTCCGAGCGTGACACCCCACTTGGTTGCCAGGTACGTCTCCACCGACGCTCGCTCGGCCGGCGTCAAGATCCGGTTGTAGACGACCACCTCCCCGATCACAGCGTCGGAGAACTCGTTGTTGGTCAGATAGCCCCCACCGACCTGGAGTCCGTTCGGGTTGGTGAACGACCCGCTGGCGGTGGCGAGCAACGTGGCGTTGCGCCACACGCTCGCTTGGCCATTGCCGGTGGTGGCGCTGTACATGATGGTGTTCGCTGTCGTCCCAATGGCTGGACTCGAGAGCCATCCGTCGAAGTAGGCCTGGTTCTCCCGGCCCTGCCACCAGCCGAGCAGCCAGTTGTTGCCGACGCCGCCGAGGATGCGTTGGCTCGCAGTTCCCTTCTGTCGGGCGACCACGAACGCGGTCGTGCCGTCGCTGACGGTTCCCAGCGACCCGATCGCCAGGGGCTGTCCACTCGTCGTAAGGGCTCCGAGTCCATTGATGGTGTCCACGCCGGTACGGGCTCCGACGCCGAAGCCGCCGCCATTGATGGAGAGTCCACCGTTCCACGTGCCCACCAGCGGTGAGGTGCCCACGATGGTGGAGTACAGATGGGCCGACGTATCGCTAGGGGTTGCGGGGCTCGAGACCCATCCCTGGTAGTACGCCTGGTCCATGCGGCCCTGCCACCAGCCGAGCAGCCAATTGTTGTTGACACCGCTGATGATGCGGCCGCTCTTGGCGCCCATCTGGCGGGCCACGACGAGGATGGTCATCGCCGTTGGCGATCCGATAGAGCTGTTCGAGAGGACGCTGGCGCCATCGGTGACGATGGCGGGCTGTCCGTTCAGCGCGGTCGGCGAGTAGATGACGCCCGCTCCGCTTGCTGTGAAGTCCACGCCGTTCCCACTGCTGTCAAGCCAGATTGACACCTGTCCCGACGTGATGGTCACCGACGATGCGTTGGCGGCGTCCAGCCACACCGAGGGTCCCGACGCCATCGACGCCGTGGCCGATGGTCCGGGCACTGCCCACTTCGCCGCCAGGTAGGCCTCGGTACTGCTGCGTTCGGCGAGGGTGAGGGCTCGGGGGTAGATCAGCACCTCTCCGATGGCCGCCGTCGACTGTTCTGTACCGCTGAAGCCGCCACCGAGTTGCAGCCCGCTGGGCAACGCGTACGTGGTGATCAACGGCGTCACCGATCTTCCATTGCCGGAGCGGTCGTGCCACGCGGTCACGATGCCACTGCTGAGCGTGAAAGAGGATGGATCGCTACCGTCGAGCCACAGCGCCGTCCCGCTCACCGGCAATGCGCCGTTGGCCGCAGCCGCACCGGTGCAGGCTCCGCCGCTCAACGCTGTGAGATCGGACATTCCTCGACTGGTGACGGTGACCCCGAAGCAGCGGCCCGACGCCGACATGGCGGCGGCCGCCCAGCCGGTCGTAGAGGCGCTCACCGATATCACCTTGGGTCCCGTCGAAGGCGAGGGACTGCTCACGAAGACCAGCCCCGGTTCGTCGACCGCCAGCGTGGCCGCGTCGAGCGCCGAGAGATCGGTCCCGGTCGAGGCGCTCATGGCCACCTCAGCGGCGGATCGCAGCGATGACTTCGCCGAGGAGTCCTGGGCTCGGCCTCGGGCCCCGAGGAAGGTCGGCACCGCGATGGACAACAAAATGGCGATGACCAGCACGACGACCATCAACTCCACCAAGGTGAAGGCGCGGTCATCCCGTGGCCTGGTCATCGGCTCCTATCGGACGCGGCGGGCTTGCCGTGAGGGGTCGGCGCGTCTCGTCAGCTGACGCTGGCGATCACGTCGTGCATCCGGGCGCCGAGGTCGGCCAGCGCGCTGGGATCGGAGCTGTAGAGCAGCATGCGGCTGACGCCCAGTCGGGCCAACGCCGCGATGCGCTCGGGGCGCACCCCACCGAGCGCGGTGATCTCGATCGCGTCGGGATCCCGACCAGCGGCCTCGGCGGCCCGCCGCATCTCGGCGATCGACGTGGCCAGCTTCTCGGGGTCACGATCGAATGGGAGGAACCCATCTCCCAGGCGACCGGCGCGTCGGGCGCCGGCGAGGCTCGACGAACCGATCAGGATCGGCACCGAACCGCTGCGCGGCTTGGGGAGGCAGTGCACCGGTTCGAAGCTGAACGTCTCGCCGGTGTAGGTCGCTTCCTCCTGTGACCACAGCACACGCAACGCTTCGATCGTCTCGTCGAGACGTTTCGCTCTCGTCTCCCACGTGGCGCCGCAGGCAACGTATTCCTGGCGGCTCCATCCCATGCCGAGACCGAGGCGGAACCGTCCACCCGACACCTGGTCGAGCGTGGCAACGCGTTTGGCCAACACCGCGGGTGAATGCAGCGGAGCGAGCAACACGGCGGTACCGAGCAGGAGTGTCGTCGTGCGGGCCGCCGCGAACACCAGCCAGTCGATCGGATCGGGCAACGGTTCACGCGACGGGCCCGAGACGCCCTCACCGCTGCCCGGGTAGGGGACGTCGGGATGCACCGGGAGCGCCGGGTGCTCCCCCATCCACACGGAGTCGAAGCCGCCCGCCTCGGCGGCTCCGACGAAGTCCGTGATGTACTGCGGGGTCGAGCCGACCCCCGCACCAGTAGCCGGGATGAGGCCGATCTGCATCGTCATTCAGGTGCTCCTGTCGTTCGCAAGCGAATGTCAATCACAGTTGCGGTGGCTTGCTCACGCCACCCCGAGCCCGATGCGTTGGGCGCGCTCGATGCGGCGCACCGCCTTGGGCATCGCCTGAGCTTTGCGATCGGCCAGGCGTCCCACCACCATCGCCAGTGGGAGCAGCTCGTCGCTGGGGCAGGTATCGATGTGGCCACGCAACTCATCGGTGGAGATACCGAGCAGGCTGCGACAGTCGTCCTCGAGACATCGCCTTTCCCAGGGTCCGTTGGCGGCAGAGTCGCGGAGGAACTCGACGACGACACGTTGGTCGGGAGCGAGACTGCCGACGGTCAAGAGCTCCTCGGCCAAGTTGGCCTCGGGTTCGTTGCTCCGTTCGGGCGTTTGGGTGAGCAACGGAAGGCTGCCGCCGAGCAGCTTGACGAGTTGGTTGCCGAGCAGGGCGTCGTACGTGAGTCGCACGATCGTCGAGATCATCGCCAACTCACCGGGCACAACGCTCAGCAAGCGCGACTGCACCGACACCACCGACTTCCACATCACCAGAGCGAGGAACCAATCCAGGCGCTGACGATCGACCGATGCTCCCGATGCGGCCGCGTACTCGGCGATGCGACGCTGCGGATCGCCGAAGCTCGTGTGGGCGCCGCGCATCCACATCCACGCCAGATCTTCGTGTGGATCGCTGAGGTGGGCCAGCTCCCAGTCGAGCATCGCGGTGACCTCGCCGTTCTGGCACATGAAGTTCCCGGCTCCGACATCACCGTGTACGAGAGACGGGCGCTGCGACCCGTTCGGCATCTGCTCGGTCAAGATGCGTTGCGCGAGCGCGGTGAGCGCGATGTCCATGACGCCGCGGTCGCGGGCCTCGTTGGTCCACAGGGCCAACTCCGCGGCGATCGCGTCGGTCATGGTGGCGTGCTGCTCGACCGGGTACAGCGACGAGTCGCTGGCGTGGACAGCGGCGATGAGCGCCATGTACTTGGGTCCGACGATCTCGATCTCGTCCGCTTCGGGCCGGCTGGTGCCGGGCACAACACGCATCAAGATGGCGTCGGGATCGGTGAATGTGGCCACGACCGGTGCCACTGGGAAACCCATGCGCTCGGCCTGGCGCAGCAACGCCGCCTCGCGCACCAGCGTGTATCCCATCTCTTCGCGGCCGCCGTCGCCCTGCTTGCAGCGGAGGAACGCCACAGGCGCCCCCGGCAGCGACGGATCGTGCACCTCGAACGCCAGGTTGCCGGCACCCCCGGCCGCCGGCCTCAGTTCGACCTGCGGGATGGTGAGCGCGGAGGCCACTCGCTCAGCCAGACTCAGGTTCGGGTTGTTCGACGTCATCTCGTTCCCCCAACGCGCGTCGGTGGACATGGCGACCGCGGACGCCCAGTCAACCTCATCGACCACCTCCGCGTCTGCATCGTCGAGCGCCCTTCACGGGGTACGGTGACCCCGATGAGCCCACGCCCGATGACTGGACGACGGATGGTCGTGGTCGGGGCATCGGCCGGGATCGGTCGCAGTGTCGCGACGCATGCCGTCGCCCTCGGCGCCGAGGTCGTGTTCTGCGGACGACGGGTCGCCCGGCTCGATGAGGCGATCGCTGCTGCCGGCGGAGGCACCGCGTTCGCAGCGGATGTCACCGATCCGCAGCAGTGCGCCGATCTCGTCGATGCTGCCGTGGCTCGCCTCGGTCAGGTGGACGTACTCGTCTACGCCGCTGGGGCCTCTCGCCTGCATCGCATCGAACACACGACTGCGGCCGATTGGGACCGGGTTCTGCAGACCAACGTCATCGCCCCGGCCCTCATCTCCGGACGGCTGCTGGCGCACTCCCCCGATCGTTCGATCATGGCGTTCCTGTCGAGCGTGGTCGTCGGCCGCCCGTATGAAGGATTGGTCCCGTACGCCGCGAGCAAGGCGGCGCTCGAAGAGATGGTGCGCGGTCTGCGCACCGAGCATCCCGAACATCGGTTCATGATCGTCAACCTCGGCGGCACCGCAGGCACGGAGTTCACCCGGGACTACGACCCGAAGCTGGCGCGTGCATTGTTCCCGCGATGGACTGCAGCTGGTGTGTTGCCCTCGAACTCGATGGTGCTCGACCATGTCGGCGGGCTGATCGCCGACAATCTGGCCGCACTCCTGGCCGCCCCCGACCTCGACTGTCACGACATCGTGCTGCGTCCATCCGGTCCCTCACTCACCGCGCGCCCGAGCTGACGAGTCCCATATCGCTGGGCGTACGCACCGCCCCAGCTCCCCCGGACACAGTTGACGGGGGCCGCACCGCGCCACAGACTGCGCACCGCACCAGCGCTCACCGTCGTCGACATGTGGGCGATACACCATCCGGGGGAACGATGGGCACGATCTACTGCAAGGCACACATCGATGTGCCCGCCGCCAAGGCTTGGGACTTCCTCGATCGATACACGAGGTCGGAGAACCACATCTTCTCCAACTGCGTGAGTGAACGGCAGGACGGCGAGTACCGGGTCGTGACGACGGTCGACGGTATGGAGATCTGGGAGCTCAACGTGTCAGTCGACGCCGAGAACATGCGAGCGTCGTACACGATCCCCGGCCTGCTCGGCGCCGAGCACCATCACGCATCCATGCAGGTCCTCGACGACGGTACCGACGGATGCATGTTGGTGTGGATCACCGACTTCCGACCTCACGACTGGGCTGAGGAGATCCGGCCGTTCTACGACGTGATGTTCGCGGAGATGATCGCGGCCATCGTTGCGAGCTGAGGCTCGGGTCACCGGCCGATCAGCCGGTGCGCACCTCGTTGGCGCAGCGATCTCCGCCTTCGAGCGTCGTGAGGTTGTCGAGCGTCGTTGCCGCGATGGCCGCCAAGGCTTCGTTGGTGAGGAACGCCTGATGTGCGGTGATGAGCACATTGGGGAAGGTGAGCAGTCGCGCGAAGACATCGTCGGCGATCACCTGGCCGGATCGGTCCTCGAAGAACAGCTCGGCCTCTTCCTCGTACACGTCGAGGGCGAGTGACCCGATGCGCCCACTCTTGAGGCCGTCGATCACTGCGACGGTGTCGATGAGCGCGCCTCGACCGGTGTTGACGATCATTACTCCGGGCTTCATCCGAGCGATGGACGATGCCGAGACGAGGTGGTTCGTCTCGGCGGAGAGCGGACAATTGAGGCTGATGAGATCGCTGCGCGACCACAGCTCGTCGAGGTCGACGTAGCGCATCCCCAGTTCGGTGACCCGTGGGTTCTCGAACGGGTCGAAGCAGATCACCTCGCACCGGAAGTGCCACAGCAGTCGGGCCACCAGGGCGCCGATGCGGCCCGTGCCGATGATCCCTGCGGTTTTGCCGGCCAGGTCGAAGCCCACCAGGCCGTCGAGCGAGAAGTTCCCGTCCCTCACCCGGCTGTAGGCACGCGGGATGTGTCGATTGAGAGCAAGGATGAGGGCGATGGTGTGTTCTGCCACCGCGTTGGGTGAATAGGCGGGCACGCGCACCACCGTCAATCCCAATTGCTTGGCTGCATCGAGGTCGACGTTGTTGAACCCGGCGCATCGCAACGCAACGTGCCGCACACCGAGGTCGGACAGCGTCGTGAGCACCGAAGCGTCGGCCCGGTCGTTGACGAAGATGCACACCGCGTCGGCTCCGGCGGCGAGGTGTGCCGTGCTCGGCCCCAATCGGTCCTCCAGCACGTCGATGTCGTGTTCCTTGCCAACGTTGGCGGACGTGAAGCTGGCCACGTCGTAGGACTTGGCGCTGAACATGGCGATGCGCACGAGTCGAACCTATCCGTCAGCGATCCTCCAGCACTGATGTCAGCTCGGCGTCATCGAGAGTTCCGGATGGGTTCGCCGCTCCTGGTGCACCGCCGTGGTGTCCTTGCTCAGCCCCGGAGTGGCTGACGCTGGTGGGGAAGAACTTCCAGATGCACACCGCAGCGAGAGCAAGCAGGACACCTCCGACGAGGGCAGCTTCGTGGATGCCGGCGATGAAGGCGTGACGTGCGCCCTCGGCGAGCGTCTCCCCGGTCGGCCCACCGATCTCCCCAGCGGAGCGCAAGGCCCCGCTGAGCGATGAACGCGACTCGCCCTGCAGAGAAGCCGGGAGCCCGGACACCAGCGGACCGATCTTGCTGCTGAACTGCGACGCGGCCACGGACCCGAGGACCGCGACACCCAACGCCGCCCCGATCTCTCGCGTCGCGTCGTTGGTGGCTGAGCCCGCGCCAGCACGACGTGGTGGCACCGCGATCATGATCGCCGCCGTCATCGGCGACATCGACAACGCCAAGCCACCGGCCAGGAAGATGAATGCCGTCAGCACGTACGGATAGTTGGGCGTGGTGTGCAGTCCGATCAGCATGAACATGGAGATCGCGTTGAAGATCATGCCGAGAGCGACCGCCTTGTTGGCGCCGATCGCCGCAGTGATGCGAGGGCTCTGCATCCCCACGATCATCATCACCGGCGACATGGGCAAGAAGCGCACTGCTGTCTCGAGCGCGCTGTAGCCGATGATCAGCTGGAAGTACTGAGTGAGGAGGAACATCACGCCGAACATCGACAAGAAGAGCAGGATCATCCCGCCGGTGCCCGTGGAGAATCCGGGGTTCTTGAAGTAGCGCACGTCGAGCATGGGCTCCTCGCAGCGGTGCTCCCACAGGGTGAACAGCGTCAAGGTGACGAGGGCGACGACGAACCACACGAGTGTGCTCGGGCTGCTCCATCCGTGTTCGGGCGCCTGGATGAGCCCGTACACGAGGGACGCGATGCCGACGCTCGACAGCACCGCCCCGAGCGGATCGAGCTTGCCTTGATCGGGGTCTTTCGACTTGGGGATGAGAAACCATCCGCTCACGAACGCCAGCGCGATGAGTGGAAGGTTGACGAGGAACACCGAGCCGTACCAGAAGTGTCCGAGCATCCAGCCGCTCATGATCGGGCCGAGTGAGCCGCCGGCGCCGCTGATGCTGGCCCACAGAGCAATGGCCTTCTGGCGTTCGTTCGGCGGGAAGATGTTGACGAGGATCGACAACGTCGAGGGCATGATGAGCGCGGCTCCGATGCCCATGAGAGCTCGACAGCCGATGATCTGGTTCATCGACGTCGACTGCGACGCCAGTGCGCTACCGGCGAAGAACAGGCCGAGTCCGAGCTGCAGCGCCCCTTTGCGTCCGAAGCGATCACCCAGCGATGCGGTGGAGAACAGCAGCCCTGCGAACACCAGCGAGTAGATCGCCACCGCCCACTGCAACTGAGAGTTCGTGGCGTCGAGCTTGCGCGACAGCGTCGGGATCACGACGTTCAAACTGGTGTTGCCCGTCATCACGATGAGCAGGCTGAGGCACAAGGTGGACAGCGCCCACCAGCGCCGCGCGTACAACGCAGGCGCTGCGGGATCGACAGGTGGGTGCACGAGAGCCTCCGGGCGCGATTGACAGGAAGAATGAGGATCTTCGCACCGGAAACACTCGTGTCCCACTCCGATCACACGTTCGGCCGTCATTCGAGGTGTGACGTTTGTCGGGCCCCGGCTCTTGTTCACCACAACAACCCCGGTTTGGCCCGCCGAATCGTTATGGTTGCTCCGCCTGTGCCGATCGGTAACGGGTTGAACCTCAGTGGTTGTGTGCCGCCCGCGTCTTGACGCGACTCCTTGTTGCCAGCTCAGCGGCCGGTCTGGTGAATGGAGTTCGTCATGCCCAATCCTTCCTACGCGTCGCGTCCCAACCGTCAACGTCGCCGGCCGAGCAACACCGCCGGCTCTGGCCAGGGTCGCCGCCCGGGCTCCGTGATCGCTCCCGTCTCGGCACCCGCGATGGTTCCGCTCGAACAGGTCCCCACCGGTCCGGGCACGTTTGCCTCACTCGGTGTTCCGCTCCAACTGGCTGCCGTGCTCACGGCGCAGGGGCTCGTCGATGCCTTCCCCATCCAGGTCGCCACGCTCTCCGATTCGCTCAGCGGTCGTGACGTGCTCGGCCAAGGCCGAACCGGCTCGGGCAAGACGCTGGCGTTCGCGCTGCCGATCGTTGCTCGTCTGGCGGCCGACGGAGGGTCACGTCGCCCCAACGACAAGCGGCCCCGCGCACTGGTGTTGGTGCCGACCCGCGAGTTGGCGGCACAGGTCAACGCCGTCATCGAACCCCTTGCCGCTTCGGTCGGGCTGCGCACCGCCACCGTCTTCGGTGGCGTTGGCGCGGGTCCGCAGATCGCGGCGTTCAACGCCGGTGTGGAAATCCTGGTGGCGTGCCCGGGTCGCTTGCTCGATCACACCGGCTCGCGGGCCGTCGATCTGAGCGCCATCGAGATCACCGTGCTCGACGAAGCCGATCACATGGCCGATGTCGGCTTCTTGCCCATGGTGAAGCGCATCTTGGACGCAACGCCATCGGGCGGTCAGCGCATGTTGTTCTCGGCAACGCTGGCCGGCGGTGTCGACAAGATCGTGAGGACGTATCTCGACAACCCGGTGTCGCACGCCGTGGCCGTCGAGGCGCCGGTCGACATGGCCCATCACGTGTTGGTGGTCGACAACGACGATCGTCTGTCGGTGGTGGCTGATCTGGCCCGCACCAACCGCGTCGTGGTGTTCACCCGCACCAAGCATCGGGCCAAGCAGATGGCGCGCAAACTCGACGCTGCCGGCATCAGTGCGGTCGACCTGCACGGAAACCTGTCGCAGAACGCCCGCACCCGCAACCTCGAGCTGTTCTCCACCGGTGAAGCCTCGGTGTTGGTGGCCACCGACATCGCCGCTCGCGGCATCCACGTCGACGAGGTGCCGCTGGTCGTGCACGCTGATCCGCCCGTGGAGCACAAGGCGTACACGCACCGATCGGGTCGTACGGCTCGCGCCGGTGCTGCTGGTGTGGTGGTCACCATTGCCGCCCACGAGCAGGTGTCCGAGGTGCGCGGTCTGCTCCGCCAGGCCAAGGTCGCCGCCGCATGGTCGAAGCTGCCAGCCGGTGGCATGGGCGCAGAAGCCGCGATGGCGATCGCGGTGGTGGAGGAGCCCCGCTTCGACGATCGCCCCAGCGGTGGTGGGCGCCCGCCACAACGCCCGCCGCGTTCGGCGGCATCGCCGAACTCCGGTCGTGCCCGAACCCACTCGATGCAGTCGAACCCCGGTGACGGGCGCCCCAGCGCGCCGAGCCGTGGCAACGGACGATCCAGTGGATCGGGCGCCAGCCGGTCGGCCGGCGGTGCTTCACCTTCGCGTGGCGAGACTGCACCGCGCGGCGGGGCATCCGGCAATGGTCGTCCCGGTGCCCCGGGACAGGGCCGTGGCCGTTCGAACCCCAACCCGAGCGGCAGCGGGCGTCCCGCCCAGCGCTCGGCCCGCCCGCGCTGAACACTCGTTCCCGTAGCTGACGGCCGAGTTCGGTTCAGACGCGAACTTGGCGCACTTTCGCACCTCCACGGTGCAAAAGTGCGCCAGGAATCGTTGTGGCACTTGGGTTTGCGGCGTGAACCTGGCCCTTCAGTTCGCGGCGGCCAACGCGTCGGTGATCCGTGCCGGGCTGAGTGGCTGGCGGGTGAAGTGCGCACCGAGATGGGCCAGCGCATCGCTGACCGCATTGAAGATGGCCGGCGGTGCGCCGATGGCGCCCCCTTCGCCACAACCCTTGAAGCCTCCGAGCGTGGCCGCCGGGGTTTCGATGTGGACGTACTCCACGTCGGGTACCTCGGTGCTGCCCGGCAGCAGATAGTCCATGAACGTTGTTGCCATCGGGGTCCCGATGTCGTCGTAGAGGTTCTCCTCGAACAGCACGCCGCCGAGGCCCTGCACCACTCCTCCGGCGATCTGACCTTCGACGATCATCGGGTTGATCATCTTCCCGCAGTCCTCCGCCACCACGTAGCGGAGCACCTCGACGAAGCCAGTGATGGTGTCCACCTCGACGATGGCGATGTGGCAGGCGTTGGACCAGATGGCTGGTGGGGCCATGTAGCGGTTCACCACTTCGAGGCCAGCGCTCATCCCCTCGGGGAGCATGTACGAATGGTGATAAGCGAGGTTGGCGACGTCGGCAATTGTCGTTGACTTGCTCGGCGTCCCGGCCACCGAGATGACGCCACCTTCGATGGCGAGATCCTCCACGGCGGCCTCCAACTGGTTGGCGGCGATGGTGAGGATCTTCTCCTTCAGGCCTGACGCCGCCTGCAAGACGGTGGCTCCGATCATGGGACCGCTGCGGCTCCCGCCGGTGCCCGGACCGAACGGTGTCGATTCGGTGTCGCCCTGGTGCACGGTCACGTCCTCGAAGTTCACCCCGAGGTACTCGGCACACAGCTGAGCAGTGGTGGTCTCGAGCCCTTGACCATGGGCGCCTGAGCCGAGGAACACATCCACGTGCCCATCGGGATGGACGCGGATGTTCACCGGTTCGTTGGCGTAGGCCACCATCTGCGCCGGTGACGGTTCGATGTAGAGGCAGATGCCGATGCCCTGAACCTTGCCCGACTCCGCAGCAGCACCCGATGCCCGTGCCGCTGCCTGCTCGGCGCGGAACCCGTCGTAGCCGATGGCCGCAGCGGCCGCATCGAGGCTCTCGGCCGGCGACACGTTGATGACCTCGACGCCGGCCGGGTTCATGTACGGAAGGTCGGAGGGTTGCAGCACATTGCGACGGCGCAACTCGAGCGGGTCCATACCCATCGCTCGGGCGCAGTGATCGAGCATCTGCTCGCGCGCCACGGACTCCATCTGCCACGGCGCCCGATAGGCCGCCCGGCCACAGGTGTTCGTCCACACCACGGTGCTGGCGAAATCGAGGAACGGCACGCGGTAGGGGCCGGGGAAGTGCATGCAAGCCATGGGTCCCGATGCCCCGCCGCCGAGCGTGTAGGCACCGACGTCCTCGAGATGGGCCATCGACGCGGCGAGGATGTGCCCCTCCTCATCGAAGGCGAAGCCGACATCGGCGCGGGCCTGGCGGGCGTGATAGCCGGCGATCAGGTCTTCGCGCCGGTCTTCGATCCACTTGATGGCGATGCCGTGCAACGTCGCGGCCAAGATCACGGCCAGCTCCTCACGACCGGCGAACGACTTCTGGCCGAACCCACCGCCGACGTCGCCGCTGCGCACACGCACCTTGTTCTCCGAGAGACCCGTCGTGCGGCTCACTGCCAGCCGAACCTCATGCGGGTTCTGGCTCGAAATCCACACGTCGAGCATCTGCTGATGCTTGTCGAAGCTGGCGACGACACCTCGCGTCTCCATGGGCACGGTCGAGTAGCGATGCTGGTAGTACGACTCGCGCACCACCGTTGCCGCAGAGCTCCAGGCCTCGGCCGCCCCTTCGGGGGCCGGCACTTCCATGAACATCGAGATGTTCGTGCCTTGTTCGGGATGCACCAGATCGGTGATCCCGGCTGCTGTCTCGTAATCGACGATCGGATCGAGTGGATCGATGTCGACCTCGATGAGGTCAACTGCGTCCTCGGCGATGTATCGGCTATCGGCGATGACGAGCGCGATGGGGTCGCCCACGAAGCGCACGTCGTCGCCGGCGAGGGGTCGGGTGGGACCCACCGGTCCGAAGAGTCCGTCCACGAACATCGACGGGATCATGAGCCCGGCGTGGGGGTTGAGGTCGGCGCCGGTGAGGACGAGGCGCACACCGGGCAACGCCTTGGCGGCGGTGGTGTCGATGCGGGTGACGTTGCCGCGGGCGACGTCGCTGCGCAGGAACGCCGCGTGGAGCATCCCCTTGACCGTGATGTCGTCGACGAAGCGACCCTTGCCGGTGACCAGGCGAAGATCTTCCTTGCGTGACACCGACTGGCCGACGAAACGACCCGCACTCGGCACGTGGCTGACGCTCATGAATCCCCCAAGGAACGAAATGTCGAGCACCGCTCCCCCAGGCAGCGGCACGGCGATAGTAACGGCTCAGGCTGTATCGGACGCTCACACCACGTCGGTGGCCGGTGCGGCGAACTGGGAGTTGTACAGCGCGTGGTAGGCGCCCCCGCTGGCCAGCAGTTCGACGTGGTTCCCTTGTTCCACGATCTTCCCGTTGTCCATCACCAAGATGGTGTCGGCGTCACGGATGGTGGAGAGACGATGGGCGATCACGAAGCTCGTGCGCTGGGAGCGCAGCGCGGCCATCGCTCGTTGGATGAGCACCTCGGTGCGAGTGTCCACCGAGCTGGTGGCCTCGTCGAGGATGAGGATCGTCGGGTCGGCCAAGAAGGCTCGGGCGATGGTGATGAGCTGACGCTCTCCGGCGCTCACGTTGCTGCCCTCGTCGTCGATGATCGTGTCGTAGCCCTCGGGGAGGGATCGCACGAAACGGTCGACGTAGGTGGCCTTGGCCGCGTCGAGCATCTGGGCTTCGGTGGCATCGAGGTTGCCGTAAAGGATGTTGTCGCGGATGGTCCCGCCGAAGAGCCAGGCGTCCTGGAGCACCATGCCCATGTGCGATCGCAACTCATGCCGCGGCATCGAAGCGATATTGCGCCCGTCGAGTCGTATCTGCCCGCCGTCGATCTCGTAGAAGCGCATCAGGAGGTTCACGAGCGTGGTCTTGCCGGCGCCAGTAGGACCGACGATGGCGATGGTGCGACCGGGTTCGGCGATGAGTGACAGGCCCTCGATGAGGGGCCTATCGGCGCGATAGGAGAAGTTGACGTTGTCGAACTCGACGCGGCCGCGGACTTCGACCTTGCCGTTGGACCCACTGACATGATCTCGGTCGACCTCGGGGATCTCTTCAGGCGCGTCGAGCAGTTCGAAGACCCGTTCGGCTGATGCGATGCCCGATTGCAGCACGTTGGCCATGGATGCCAGCTGGGTGAGGGGCATGGAGAATTGACGCGAGTACTGGATGAACGCCTGCACGTCGCCGAGCGACATGGCACCGGACGAGACGCGCAGACCTCCCACCACGGCGATGGCGACGTAGTTGAGGTTCCCCAAGAAGTTCATGGCCGGTTGGATGGTGCCGGAGATGAACTGTGCACCGAAGCTGGCCTCGTACAGCAGGTCGTTCTCGCGATCGAAGGTGGTCTCCACATCGGCCTGACGCCCGAATGCTTTGACCAACGCGTGGCCGGTGAAGACCTCTTCGATCTGCGCATTGAGGGTGCCGGTGTGCCTCCATTGGGATATGAAGCGCTTGCGTGAACGCTTGGACACGAACTTCACCGTGAACAGCGACAGTGGGATGGTGACGAGCGCGACGAGAGCCAGTATCCACGAGATCGAGAACATCATGCCCAGCACCCCGACGAGCGTGAGGGTGGAGGTGAGCATCATGCTGAGCGTCTGCTGCAAGCTCTGCGCCACGTTGTCGATGTCGTTGGTGACGCGGCTGAGCAGGTCACCGCGTGGTTGTCCGTCGACGTAGCGCAGGGGCAACCGGTTGAGTTTGTCCTCGACATCGGCACGCAGGCGCTGCATGGTTCGTTGCACGACGCCGGCGAGAAGGTAGGCCTGCAGCCATTGCAGGGTCGCTGCCGCCACGTACAAACCGGCGGCGAGCAGCAGAACGCGGTGGAGATGGCCGAAGTCGATGCCGGATGCGCCGTTCTTGCCCCGCAATCCATCGAACACGATGTTGGTGGCGCGCCCCAAGATGCGCGGGCCGACCACGGCCAACGACACGCTCACCAGCGCGAACGCCAGGACTGTCGTGACACCGACGCGTTCGGGGCGCAGGCGAGCGATGAGCCGTTTGGTCGATGTACCGAAGTTGGCTGATCGCTCCACTGGCATCGTGGCCATGGCCATACGACCGGCCGGGCCGGGGGGTATGGAGGCGCGGGCTTGCTGGATGGTCTCGCGATCGGTGGTGGCGTCGTCCGCGCTCATGCCGCCTCCTCCGCCGTGAGTTGCGACGCCACGATCTCGGCGTAGGTGGGGCAGGTCTCGAGCAACTCGTGGTGGGTGCCGAGGCCAACCGCCTCACCGTCTTCGAGCACGAGGATCTGATCGGCGCGGATGATCGTCGAGACTCGTTGGGCCAAGATCACCACGGTGGCTTGCCGGGTGTGGGGTTCGAGCGCAGCACGCAGTCGGGCGTCTGTGGCCAAATCGAGCGCCGAGAACGAGTCGTCGAACAGGTAGATCTCGGGTTTGTGCACGAGTGCTCTGGCGATGGCGAGGCGTTGTCGCTGGCCGCCCGACACGTTGGTGCCCCCCTGTTCGATGCGCGAGTCGAGGCCGTCAGGCATGGCCCGCACGAAGTCGGCGCCCTGGGCGATCTCGAGCGCTTCCCACAGCTCATCGTCGGTGGCGTCGGGTTTGCCGAACCGGAGGTTGGTGGCCACCGTGCCCGAGAACAGGTACGGGCGCTGCGGGACGAGCCCGATGCGTTGCCACAGCACCTCGGGAGCCAGCTCGCGTACGTCGACGCCGTCGACGAGCACCGAGCCGGAGGTGGCGTCGAACAGTCGTGGGATCAGGTTCAACAGCGTTGTCTTGCCCGAACCCGTGCTCCCGATCACCGCAGTCGTCTGCCCGGCACGGGCGGTGAGACTGATGCCACTCAGCACCGGCGACTCGGCGCCGGGGTAGTGGAATCCGACGTCTCGCAGTTCGAGCAGCCCCTGCGAGGAGACCTCGCTCACGGGATGGTTCGCTGGACGCACAGAGCTGACGGTGTCGAGCACTTCGACGATCCGGTCTGCGCACACCGAGGCTCGCGGCACCATGATGAGTACGAACGTCGCCATCATCACCGACATCAGGATCTGGACGAGATAGGTGAGGAAGGCGACCATGGCGCCGATCTGCATCTTGCCGTCGGCGATGCGCGAGGCGCCGATCCACACTGCGCCCACCATCGACACGTTGAGCACAACCGTGACGATGGGAAACATCACGGCCATGAGATGACCGGCACGGAGCGAGGTCTCGGTGAGGTCGCTGTTGGCCCGACCGAATCGCTTCACCTCGTCGGGTTCGCGTACGAAGGCCCGGACCACACGGATGCCGATGATCTGCTCGCGCAGCACCCGGTTCACCGAGTCGATGCGCTCTTGCATCTCGCGGAATTGGGGGATCATGCGCGAGAAGACGACGACAACCGAGATGAGCAGCACAGGAACGCTCACCACCAACACTGCGGAGATCCCGACGTCCTCGCGCAAGGCCATGAACACGCCGCCGATCATCATGATCGGGGCTGCGGCGAGCATCGTGCAGCCCATCACGACCAGTGTCTGCACCTGCGTCACGTCGTTGGTGATGCGGGTGATGAGCGATGGTGCACCGAAATGGTTCACTTCACGGGCGGAGTAGCCGGTCACCTGGTGGAACAGATTGTGGCGAACATCTCGGCCGAATCCCATGGCGGCGCGAGATCCGTAGAACACCGCCGCGATGGCGAACGCCACCTGCACCAAGGTCACGAGCAACATGAGCGAGCCGACGCGCCAGATGTACCCGTGATCGTTGCGGGCGATGCCCTTGTCGATGATGTCGGCGTTGAGGCTGGGCAGGTAGAGGGTGGCGATGGTCTGCACCAGCTGCAGCGCCATCACTGCGGTGAGGTCGCCGCGGTACTTGCCCAGGTGGGTTCGCAGCAATCGAATCAGCACAACATGTCTCCTCGGCGCCCCACGTCAGGAGCGAGGTTCGTTCGGACAGATGAACGTTCGGGCGAGCAGGTCGAGAGCCGCAGTGACCTCGACGAGATCGGTGGCATTCATGGAGCCACCGGCTGTCAACAGTTCTTGCAGTCGCCCGTCGATGGGCTCGAGATCACCTTGGGCCTTGATGATCTCGGCCAGGTGATCGGGGGCAGGAGCCACGAGCGTGCGACGACGATCGGTGGGGTCGACTTCGGTGACGACGACGCCGAGGTCGCGCAGACGGGCGACTGCGGCCGACACGTGGCTCTGCGGGAAGCCGGTGCGCTCGACGATCTGACCGATGGTGCAGCCCGGATGCTCGAACACGTCGAGCAACACCATGCGCACGCTCGTGGGCAGTTCGCTGAAGTACGACGGTGGCATGGCGGCCACCCCCAACTTCATCAACCTCCGGCCCAGCCGGAACAGTTCAACCCCATTCACATCGGGAACGATACATCTGTCCTGATGCTTTCCCGTTCGATCAGCCAGGCGCCCCGCCGATCTCGTCAGGTCACCCGTCCAGTTTCGGGACGACCAGGATCGTTCCACCGTGACACGACCGGTTCGCCGCGCTCGTGCGACAGCACCGAGACGCTGGCCGTGTCGAGGACGAAGCTGCGCCCGCGGTTCGGCTCGAGACCGAGCCATCGGGCGGTCAGCACCCGCAGCAGGTGTGCGTGGGCGAACAGGAGCACGTCACCCTCGGTGGCGTTGGCCGTGGCGATGATGCGATCGGCGCGGGCGCCGACCTCCTCGACGCTCTCGCCACCGGTCACTGGATGTGTCCACACCGACCAGCCGGGTATCTCATCGCGGATGTCGGCAGTGAGCCGGCCCTCGAAGACCCCGTAGTCCCACTCGAGCGCGTCGTCGCAACGCTGCACCCGGTCACCGAACCCGGCGCGCCTGCAGGTGTCCAGTGCCCGCTGGAGTGGGCTCGACAACACGAGAGCGAAGGCACGACCGGCCAACATCGGCACCAGCGCATCGGCCTGCAGTTCGCCCATGCGGGTCAGGGGCAGATCGGTGCGGCCAGTGTGGCGGCGAGCCCGGCTCCATTCGGTCTCCCCGTGGCGCACCAGCACGAGCTCGTGATGCTCAACGCCGGGCTTGTCGGAGGACACGCCGCTCACGCGTCGCGTCGATTCGCTGCTCCGAGCACCGGGGCGCCGAAGCCGCCACCGTCGACGCCGATGCGCTGCCCAGTCAGGAAGGCGCCCTGGGGCGACACCAGGAACGAGACCACGCGTGCAACGTCCTCGGGGCGGCACACGTGTCCGAGAGGCACCATCGAGTCGAGGTCGGCCGCAGTCGGTACTCCAGCTGCGGCCTTGGCCAGACGATCACCCATGTCGGTCGACACGATGCCCGGGCACACCGTGTGCACTCGGATGCCGTTGGGGGCCTCTTCGTTGGACAGCGTGAGGGCGAGGGCCTCCATGGCGGCCTTGCCCATGTTGTACGGGCCGCCGTTTGCGGGCATGCGGAAGGTGGCCATCGAGGAGATCATGATGATGTCGCCGCGATCGAGGGTGCGCATGGCGGGGATGACCAGCTTGCTCAGGTAGTGGGGACCGAAGGCGTGGGTGCGGACCACCCGTTCCATCTCGGCCGGGTCGGTGTCGGCCACGGAGTTTCCGCGGCTGGCGATGCCGGCGTTGTTGATCAAGATGCCGATGGTGCCGAGGTCGGAGGTGGCCTGCTCGACGACCGCCACGTCGTCTTCCCACACTTCCACCGAGCCCCTGTAGGCCTTGGCCCGGCCACCGGCGGCGACGATCTCCGCCACGGCGTCGGTGGCGGCGGCCTCGTCGCGGCGATAGGTGATGGCTACTGCCGCTCCGTCGGTCGCAAGTGCTGCGGCGATGGCACGCCCAACGCCTCGCCCGCCGCCGGTCACGAGCGCCACCCGACCGTCCAACTCCCCCATCATCGATCCCCTCATGTGTGTTCGTGATGACCATGGCGGGCACGCACCACTACGTGTCCGGCTCCATGATGTGCCACACGATGTCATGCGCGTCGCGTGTGCCGCGAACGAAGTGACGTCCGAACCCAGCTCTGCCGACCACCGGGTCGGTGCGAGCCCATTCGTAGGCGCAGACCCGCCGGGCGATCAACCAGCGGCCCTCGCGCTGTTCGAAGCGGTCGACGTAGCGCAGCCCGCACACCCAGTCGATTGGCGGGGCGTCGGGTTGAGGGAGTCGATGCGTCGCTACGGCATAGGTCTCGGCCCGAGCGGTGCGGGTTGAAAGGTCAACATCGATGAGGCTGTTACCCAAGATGTGCATCGTGCTCTCGAAGCCGGACAGAGCGCTGCCGAGGTAGTCGATGAAGCCATCGACCCCACCTTGATACGGGCCGTGATCGTCGGTGGCGTCGGGCCAGTAGCAGGCGCGGACGAGATCGAAATCGAGCCGATCGACTCCCCGGGCATAGGTATCGATCACCCGGCGGATCTCCCGCTCGGCCAGGAGGAGTTCGACTTCGTCAGCCATCGCTCCACCGTAGGCGCTCAGCGGATTTGCTCAGCCAAGGATGCTGGCGATGACGTTCACGGTCACGGCAAGGATCACCGCGCCGAAGAGATAGGCGAGCAGGGCGTGACGGAGGACCGTGCGCCGAATGCGTGTCGATTGCACTGCGGTGTCGGACACCTGGAAGGTCATTCCCACCGTGAACGAGACGTACGCGAAGTCCTGGTACGAGGGCTGCTCATCGTCGCCGAAGTCGATGCCGCCGATCGGTGGTGTGTAGTACTCGTGGGCGTAGCGAAGGGCGAAGACGGTTTGCACGACGGTCCACGACAGCACCACCGATGTTGCGGCGACGGCGAGGTGGAGCGCCTTCGAGCCCCCGCTGACGTCGCGGGCACGGTCCAAGACGAGTCCTGCGCCACCGAGGCTCGACACGGCGGCCGAGACCAGGAACAGCGATGAGGCCACGCGGCTGTTGTCCTCCCGGGTGGCCACCTCGTGGGTCTCGCTCGCATCGAGCCGCCCGATCGAGAGCCACACCCACGCCACGAGGACGGCGGCGGCGATGTCCCACCCGCCGAGCAAGGCCATGGGCCACCTCGCCGCGATTGCCAGCAAGGCTGACGAGACGCACCATGTCGCGCCGACGACGATGAGGCGCTCGAGGCTCGAGGCCGGTCTGAAGCGCATCACGGCACTGCACCACCTCTCACGATGCGTTGATGGACTGTGTCGCACAGTACCGGCGACGTAGGGATGGCCGACCAGTGCGGCCGAACGTGTGGCGCTCAGAACGCGCCGACACCGCCAGTCGTCCCGGATGCCGTCCAGGTTCCGTTCTGCCCACTCACGACCACTGTTCGAAATCGGCCACAGGTGAGGCCACACACAAACGAGATCTGAACCTCGAAGTGACCCTCGATGGCGAGCGGAGCGCTCGCGCCGAACCGCCCGCCCGAGTAGTCGGGCTGCTGCATCATCGTCGTGAGCTCCGGGCCGGTCTTCATCTGCCACGCGACGAGCGTTGGCGCCAGTGCACCCTCGATTGCGGCCCGTTCGTCAGAGGTCAGGTCGCGGAGCTTCCCGTCCACCGCGTTCGGATCGAAGAGGTACCCCATGATCTCGACGGGCTCGGCGTCCGGCAAGTCCGGCAGCGACGCAACCTCGAACCCGAACGCCGCTGCGAGCAGTTGTCCCACGGTAGGTGAATCGATCGTCGAAGTAGTGGCGCATCCGGAGGATCCCGGGCACGAAGTCGGTTGCGATGGCGACACTCCGCTTGTGCTTGCGCCGCACCCCGCGAGAGTCAGCGCACAGGCCATCACGATCAATCGCCGGGTCGCCCGAACTGCCAACGCCACGATGACAGGATGCCTGATCCAGGGACCCGTGGCTAGCGATGATCGATTGCGATGTCGTGTCACTCGGCCCAGATGCCTCGAGTGGGCGCGCCGCGCCGCACTCCTCGTGTACAACCACTGGACCTTGCTGCCTCGTCAGTCCAGCAGTGGTGGTGGGTGGCTGGTGAGTCGTCGTCCATCAGGTGTGGTGACGGTGACGACGAAGTCTTCGTCCATTTCGAGTTTCCAGCCGATGCGGTGGATGAGGTGATGATGCCGAGCGCATAGCAAAGCCA